>SAQE01000012.1 GCA_004020545.1 Mesorhizobium sp.
CGACATGACTTTCGATGCCTTCCTTCTCAAGCACCCGGTGAATCCAAAAGCCGTCGAGGCCTGCCTCCTGAATGGAGACGATCGGATAATCGCACCCGGTTTTTGCTTCGCATCTCTCTCGCATCTTCCCGAACAGCGTCAACAGGCCGACCAGGTCTCAAGCCGGTACGGAATGCTTCGACATCTTCTCGCCGTTCCCCGGCGACAATGACGTCATAAGCCAGCTCGATCGACTGAGTTCCAGTGAAACGAAAATTGCGCCAAGATCAGTGCGGATGGCGGTCGGTTGTGCGGGTCGTGCAGTCATATGCATGGGTCGCTTTCAGAAGGAGTTGAGACGACCTCATTCTGCAAAAGCGCCGGCCGTCATCCAGCCCATGGGATCTCCTGACGCCGATACTGAGCAACCGTGTCGCTGTCCGGGCTATCGGATCACGGAATCACGCCCGCTCCCTCCAAGAACACGCGGACTGCTTTGCGAACCTGCTGCGCGTGTCCAACCAAAAGATGTCCACCGGTGTCGTAGACGACCAGCTTTGCACCGGGGATCTTACCCGCCGCGAATTCGGCTGCCGGCAGCGTGTTGAACAGGTCGTCGCGCGCGGAGATGATCATTGTCGGTGCAGTGATTTCTTCCAACGGCAGTTCATGCAGCTCGGGGGCGCTGTCGATATTGATTCCGGAAAAACGCAGCGACAGCGGTTCGACGCTTCTGACGAAGCTCATGACGCGGTCCCTCTCGGCCTGGGGCGCAGCCGTTACCAGCGCCGGTCGAACGCCGAGAAACCGAATGAGTATCGACGGCGCGATAGTCTCGGCGGCCCACCAGGCGAAATCGCCGCCAGCATTGACAGCCCAGAACGCGAACTTGTTGCCGCGGCCCACGTCGATCGAGACCGGACTGGTGGGCGAATAAAGGGCTGGGACGATCAGAATGAGAGCGGCGACCTTGTCAGGGTGCCGGAGTGTCAGCTCGACCGCTGAACGGGCGCCGGCCGAAACGCCGACAACAACCGCTTTGGGGACGTTCAGTCTGGAGAGCAACGCCGCGTGCGCATCGCCCTGCGCGGCTGGAGAGGGGTCCCGCGGAACGGGCGTGCGCAGATAGCCGAAGCGCGACGGCGCGATGACCCGAAAGCCCCCACCCGCTAGATCGGCAGCAAGGGCGAGGCCTTGGTCAAAGCCGCCGCCGGCGCCGTGGATCGACAGCAGCGGAATGCCCGCGCCGCTGTCGGCGTATTCGATCGGCCCGATGTTGAGGTTGGCGACCAGACTGCCTTGGCTGACGGCGTCGCGTAAACGACCAAGCTCGTTCCTGTAAAGCAAGAAAGCCATACCGGTCGTGGTCGCCATGGCGATGAGCATGACCAGCAGGAAACCGCCAATTCGACTCATTGCGAAAGCTCCTCCAAGGGACGAGCGAAGATCGACCCGCATCACCTGAAAGCAAGTGGATATCTCAATCCCTTGAGTGACCGCAACGCGTTGACCTGCGGGCGCTAAGCTATGGCCGCAACGCCAACGATATAGTTCTTTCCATAGGCCTTGGCGCATTTCGGGCACGTCGTATAGAAGAAATAGACGTCGCCCGGCTCCGATTTTCGATCGCGCGCGATCTGCCGCATCTCCTCGTGCCACTGGCTTGCCTGGCTATATGGGCCTTCGAACACCTTTGTCAGAAAGTCGCCGCTCAGCGTGGTCATTTCTTCCTCGGGAACGGCTTTCGAGACTGAGAAAAGATGTTCGCTGGTCCAGGGGGAGAGATCGCGGCTGAGAACGATGAACTGGCCATCGGCCGAAGCACCGGCATCGTCGATGTGCTGGTTAACTCTGGCGAAAACGCTGCCCATGTTCACGGGGACATGCATGACGCTGCGGGTCGTCGCTCTCACGAATGGTTTGTCGCGGAAGTGCAGCTCCTGATCGTCCCAGCCGCCTGGATTGAATTTGGGACAGCAGCCAGTCGTGTTCACGCTGGCATCGTAATGCGGCGTCTCGTTCCTCTGCATGGCCATCTCCCGATGTGAGCAGATGGCAGCAGAGCAGCGGAAGACTTAACCATCATTGATTCCGGTCAAAACGGCGAACATGTCGGCGGAACCGGAATTGATGCACATCAAGGCCGATCGATGACAACGCGGCTAGGTGAACGATCAGCTAGTTTCGGAGACGATCATGGCCCACAAACAGGTACTGTTCCGTTCGGCGGCGCGCGAAAAGATCCTCCGCGGCGCCACCCAGCTAGCCGACGCCGTGCGTGTGACGCTCGGTCCGCGCTCGAAGTCGGTTCTGATCGAGAAGAAATGGGGCGCGCCTATCGTCTGCAACGACGGGGTCACGATCGCCAAGGAATTCGACCTGAAGGACCCGGAAGAAAATCTCGGCGCGCGGATGTTGAGACAGGCGGCCGAAAAGACGGGCGACATGGTCGGTGACGGAACGAGCACCTCGACCATCCTCGCCCATGCGATATTCGCCGACGGCGTGCGCAATGTCGTCGCGGGCGCGAGCGCTATCGACATCAAGCGCGGTCTCGATCGTGCGACGAAGCGCGTCATCGAAACGCTCAAACAGATATCGCGGCCGGTCTCGACCCGGCGCGAGAAGGAACAGGTGGCGACGATCTCCGCCCACAACGATCCGCTGATCGGCGAACTGGTCGGCGAGGCCATGGAGAAGGTCGGTGGCGAAGGCGTCATCACGGTCGAGGAATCGAAGACCACCGAAACGGTCCTCGATGTGGTCGAAGGCATGCAGTTCGACCGCGGCTTCCTGTCCCCCTACTTCGTGACCGACACCGAGAAGATGGAGGCGGTGCTGGAAGACGCGCTCGTGCTCATCGTCGAGAAGAAGATCTCTTCGCTCAACGACCTGATCAAGCTGCTCGAGGCCGTGGCGAAATCAGGATCGCCACTGCTTGTGATCGCGGAGGATGTCGAGGGCGAGGCACTGGCTACGCTGATCGTCAATCAGATCCGCGGCACGTTCAAGAACTGCGCCGTGAAGGCGCCGGGCTTCGGCGACCGTCGCAAGGCCATGCTGCAGGACATCGCCATCCTGACGGGCGGGCAGGTCATTTCAGAGGATATCGGCCTCAAGCTCGAAAATGTGACGATGGCGCAATTGGGACGCGCGAAGCGCGTGGTCGTCGACAAAGACAACACCACCATCATCGGCGGTGGCGGCGAGCAGAAGACCATCAAGGCACGCGTCGAGCAGATCCGGCGTGAGGTCAGCGATACGACCAGCGACTACGACCGGGAGAAGCTTCAGGAGCGGCTGGCCAAGCTCGCCGGCGGCGTGGCCGTCATCAAGGTCGGCGCGCCGACCGAGGCCGAGATGAAATCCAAGAAGGAGGCGCTCGACGACGCCATCAGCGCCACCAAGGCCGCTGTCGCGGAGGGCATAGTGCCTGGCGGCGGACTGGCCCTGTTGCGCTGCATCGGTACGGTCACGGAGGAGGAAGCGCGTTGCGAAGGCGACGAACGCACCGGCGTCCAGATCCTCAAGCGCGCTCTCGAAGTGCCTGTGCGCCAGATCGCCGAGAATTCGGCTGTCGACGGCGGCGTGGTCGTCGCCAGGATGATCGAGGGCACGGGAAATTTCGGCTTCGACGCCGGCCGCAAGGAATATGTCGACCTTGTCGAGGCCGGTATCATCGACCCGACCAAGGTCGTGCGTATCGCTCTTGAGAATGCCGTCTCCGTCGCCAGCGTCCTGCTCCTGACGGAAGCGACCATGACCGAGATTCCGGAGCCGACAAAGGAGCGGCCGCTTGAACCGGAAATGTCGATGTAGGCAGCGACAAATCCGGCGACCGCCCAGGCGCGCCCTACACAAATTCTTCCGTGTCGGCGGAAGTAAGGCTCAAATGCAAGTTCGCGAGCGCTGTTCCAGCTTGGCGATGGTTGGACAAGTTGCGCGCCTTTCGGCGCGCATTGCCCCATCAAACGCTCAGCCGCCCCGCCCAGCGATATTTGAGGAACTCGAGCAAGGCGACCAACCCGATTGCCGTCGCCAGCACCGCGGCCAGATCGCTCAGCCCCGGCGGTCCAAATTGGAAGATGACGTTCGCGGGCGGCCACAGGAGCACCAGTCCGAGCACCATCGAGTCGACGGCGATGACGGCGCCGAGGACGCGATTGGGTCTTGACAGCGCTGAAATCAGCGAGGCGCTGAACGCACGATTGACCAGAACCAGGCCGACTATGCTCACCACCAGGGCAAAGAAAGTCAGGGCGCGGACCTCACTTTCCGGAATTCCCGAGTGAAGGCCAAGCAGGAAGATAGCGGCGACGACTGCCCATGCCAGCACGCCCTGGACCAGGCTCCATGCCATCAACGGGCGCGTAAATAGCGCTTCTTCCGAATCCCGAGCCGGCCGTTCCATTATGTCCTCTTCCTCGGTCTCCGATTCAAAGACGAGCGAGCAGACCGGGTCTATCACCATCTCCAGAAAAGCGATGTGAATTGGACCGAAAAGAATGGGCAGGCCGAACACCAAGGGCATCAGAGCCAACCCTGCGATCGGCACGTGCACGGCGAAGATGAAGCTCATCGCCTTTCGCAAATTGTCGTAGATGCGCCGTCCAAGCCGGATTGTCTTGACGATCGAACCGAAGTCGTCGTCCAGAAGGACGATGGAGGAGGCTTCACGCGCGACGTCCGTGCCGCGTCCGCCCATGGCGATGCCGATATCCGCAGTCTTCAGCGAGGGAGCATCGTTGACCCCGTCCCCGGTCATGGCGACAACTTCGCCGTTCGCTTTCAGGGCATTCACGATGGCCAGTTTCTGGTCGGGCATGATGCGCGCGAACACGGTCGTCGTCTTCACCGCCCTGCGAAGGTCTGCGGCGCTCAGCACCCTCAGCTCTTCTCCCGTGACGACATCCGCGACATTCAGTCCGGCCTCGTGCGCTATGGCCTTTGCGGTGGCAGGGTAGTCCCCGGTGATCATGACCACACGGATACCCGCCGACCGGCAAGAGGCCACGGCATCCCGAACCCCCGGCCGTATCGGATCAGCCAGACCGACCAGGCCCATGAATTCGAAAGCAAAGCCGGTTTGCTCGTCGGCCAATCCGCTCTCGGCATGTCGCGCGCGTGCCACCCCAAGGACCCTTAGCCCCTCGACCGCCATGGCATCGGCGTCTTTCCGGATCGATGCGGCCCGTTCTGTGCCCAAGCGACAAAGCTTTAGGATCGCTTCCGGCGAGCCTTTGGCGGCGACAAGGCAGTCCGGATCGCCTGCGTTCGTCCGCCAGACGTTCGACATTGCCAGCAGCTCTGGCCGAAGTCCGTAGGAGCGAACCAGCTGCCGGTCTCCTGCATCCGAACGCCTCGGCAGTCTTTCGGCCGAGAGCTCGAAAAACGCCTTTTCCATAGGATCGAAAGGAACCTCGGCACTCGCAAGCACTCCAAGTTCGACCAGATCGCGGAATGCCTCGGGAACGACATCTGAGGTCTTCAGAAGCGGGAAGATGCCTCCGCCCGGCGTCCTCAACTCCGCAATGGCCATCTGGTTCCTGGTCAGCGTTCCGGTCTTGTCGGTGCAGAGCACAGTCGCGGATCCAAGCGTTTCAATTGCCGCGGCTCGGCGGGTCAGCACGCGCACCTGGGATATGCGCCAGGCGCCCATGGCCATGAAAATCGTCAACACCATCGGAAACTCTTCCGGCAGCATCGACATGCCCAAAGCAATACCCGCCAATATCCCGTCAAGCCATCCGCCTCGCAGCCAGCCATATAGCAGCACCGCCAGCGCGCTGACGGTAGCGCCGGCCAAGGCGAACAGTCTTACAAGATGCCTTGTCTGCATTTGCAGACGAGGCGCTTCGCTCTCCAAGCTGCTCAGCGCCTGCCCGATCGCCCCGATTTCCGTTCGTGCTCCGGTCGCCACCGCTTCACCGAGGCCCGAGCCGCGAACGACAAGCGATCCGGAAAATACGGCAGGGATGTTATCGCCGCCCGGCCGGTGTTTGACCGTACGATCCAACGGGACGGCGGCTACCTTTCTCACCGGAACGGATTCGCCGGTGAGCAAGGATTCGTCGACTTGGAGATCACGGCTTTGGATCAGCAGCAGATCGGCGGGAATACGGTCTCCCTCGGCAAGCATGACGATGTCGCCGCGCGCCACCTCACGACCGGCAACGCGCCGGCGTTCGCCATCGCGCACGACCAGGGCACGAGGGCTTGTGAGATCGCGAAGGGCTTCCAGGACGCGCTCCGTGCGCGCTTCCTGGATGATGGTTATTGCAACCGACAAAGTGGCGAAACACAGCAGGATCAATGCCTCCCGCAGATCGCCAAGCAGGAGATAGACCGCGCCACCACCCAGCAGGAGCGCAAGCATCGGCTCGCGCATGACCTCGAGGGCGATCCGCAACGGTGTACGGCGTCCGGATCTGGGTAGCTCGTTCGGCCCCTCGGCCAGTAGCCTGGCTCGTGCTTCGGACTCGCTCAGGCCGCAAGACGTCGCGGCACCCGGTTCTATTTCGTTCGCTTGATGCTTGGCTGCTGCCCTCGGCATTCGCTCAGGTCCAAATGTTCGAGGGTGGGCTCCGCCTAAATCAATGCGACATCAAGACCGGCAAGCGCAGATCCGACAGAATGCCTTCCGTTGCCCCGCCGAGCACAACGTCCCTGAGGCGAGAGTGGCCCCAGCCACCCATGACCAGCAGGTTGCCGCCGATCTTGAGGGCATGCTCCTGAAGAGCGATGCCAATTTCATTATTGCCGATTTGAATTGACCCTGCCTTCGCCCGCAGCCCGCGCGCCGCAAATCCATGCGCAAGACGTTCAGCAATATCCTTGCCTGGCAGCACCTTCTCATCTGTCACGGTAAGGATCGATATTGCCGATGCCCGCTCCAGGAACGGCCTGGCATCGGCCACCGCCCTTGCAGCCACGCGACTGCCGTCCCAGGCGATCACCACATGGTCAAGAGCGCCGACATCCCTCCCGTCCGGAAGAATTAAGGTCGGGCGACCGGAGCTGAACACGACCTCCTCGACAGTCATTCGGGCAGTTTCATTGTTCGCGGTCCATCCCACCAGGCAGAGATCGAAATAGCGCCCTTCCCGCGCGGCAGCCTCTCCGATCAGGGCTGGCTGGGCTTTCAGCTCCTGTCTGGTCAAGGTCACGTTGCATCGCGCGGCCTCAGCCGCGACTGTCTCCAGCAAAGCCTTGCCGCTGTTGCGACTGGCCGCCTCCACCTCCCGGATCTTGGCCGGAAGGTCGAGCAGGAAGCTGGACAGCGCGTTCGAAACGTCCGGGATATCGACGTTGATGACCGCTGCATCCAGCGTGGCGGCGATCTGCTTGGCCACCGCCACCGCGTTCGACGCAACCTTCGGCCCCGGCGGGTCCGGATAAGTCGGCAAGAACAGGGACGCCAACAACTGCATTTGCTTGTCTCCCTCAATGTTACGCCTACTGGCGACGCCGATATCGGTTCACCTCGGGACGCTCGGCTGTTGTCCTCGTTGTCGCGTGCGGCGTCCAAAGTGCATGCGATCAAGCCATCGGATGCGCTGCGCTCCGCTCACTGCATCCACGCGTCCGAAAATCGATAGGCGCTCCGGCCTCATAAGGCCGGCAAATCAGCACGATCGAGAGTTTCGTGCCTTGATGCGCATCAACTTCGGTTCACTCGGGGCAAGACAGGCCGAGAGCGTCAAGACCCGCCTCGAGGTGATCGCCGAGAAGCGGGTTGCCGCAGAGATAGCCGGCTGTGTGTTTGTTGTGAGCGTAGGCGGCCTGCTGGCGGACCTCCTCCCAATCGGCCGCCTCACCGTCATCCCGGCCGAGCCACATCAACGCCACGAGGTCGATCTGCTCGTCGATAGAGAGCTCCGAGATCAGCGAACCAAGCTCCTCACGCACAGGATCGTCATCATGGTCCTGAAGCACTGCAATCTCATTGTCGTCCGTGGGATTGGACCCCGCGTCAGGTTCGGTAACGGCAACCTTGACGTCGAATTCATGTGCCTTGGCGACTATGAAGCAGATTTTCCGGACGGCAATTGCCAGTTCAGGCGTCTCGGCGTCCTCACTTCCAATTCCGCGTTTCATCCGACATCTCCTCTTCGTCTTCAGCGCTCCCTCTATGAAATGCAGGTCTGGATGGCCATCATCATCGATCGAGGCTCCCGATGTAGGCGATGATGGCCTCGATCTGGTCGGGAGCTGCCACGAACTCGGGCATGTCCGGGTGGCCGGTGGAGATTCCCTCGGCGAGGGCTTCCTGCAAGTCTTCGATCGGATAGCGGCGATGCAATGAACGAAACGGCGGAGCATCAGGGTGGGTGCTTGCGCCGGCCGCACCAACCGCATGGCAACGCGCGCAGTTTGCTTCGACCAGCCTCTTGCCATAGGCGATCTGCGAACTGTCGCCCGCCCAGGCAGGCAATGCGAAGGCGACTGCAAACGGCAGGATCTGGAGCGCTGTTCGACGTTTCATGTGTGAAGATTACGCCGCGAACGGACGCTGAACCTTGACCTGGCTCAAACTGCCGAAACGCACTATCGTTCAAGGACATACGCACCGGGCGCCGCGCAAATCGCCTTCAAGTCGCCCGCGGCGCCGGACCGGTCGGCTGTGACCTCACGACCGGAGTGCCGCGCCAGCCATTCCACCCAGGCTGGCCACCAGGAGCCATATGTCACAGTCGCGCTGTTCGCCCATTTATCCGCGTCCGGACGGATATCCGCGTGGCGGCAGCTGAGTCGCCGGTAGGAACGGCCCGGGTGACCGGGCTCGGAAACGATGCCCGCATTGTGTCCGCCGCTTGTCAGGACGAAGTCGATGTCGGTGTCGAGCAGGTAAGTCAGCTTGAAAACCGAGCGCCACGGCGCAACGTGATCCGTCTCGGTGCCGACCGCGAACACCGGCGATCGAATGTCTTCCAGATGGATGGGCCTGCCCCCGACACGAAAGCGCCCTTCGACAAGATCGTTGTCCAGATAAAGCTGCCGCAAATATTGCGACTGCATACGGAACGGCATCCGGGTGGAGTCGGCGTTCCAGGCCATGAGGTCGGTCATCGGAGCGCGCTGGCCGAGCAGGTATTCGCGCACGATGCGTGACCAGATCAGGTCCTGCGAGCGAAGCATTTGGAAAGCTCCAGCCATGCGGCGCTGATCGAGGGTGCCCTCGACCCACATCATGTCCTCGATCAGGGTGATCTGGCTCTCGTCCATGAAAAGGCCGAGTTCGCCTGGTTCTTCGAAATCGACCTGCGCAGCGAAAAGCGACAGGCTGGCAAATCGGTGATCGCCGTCGCGGGCCATTGCCGACGCGGCAATCGACAGCAGTGTCCCGCCAAGGCAGTAGCCCACCCCGTGGATCCGGCTGCTCCCAGTCGCCTTCCCGACCTCATCCAAGGCCGCCATCACGCCGAGGCGGCGGTAGTCGTCCAGGGACAGTCCACTCTGATCGCTACTCGGATTGCGCCAGGAGATGCAGAAAACCGTATAGCCGCTCTGCACAAGGTAGCGGACCAGCGAGTTCCGCGGCGAAAGATCGAGAATGTAGTATTTCATGATCCAGGCGGGGGCTATGAGGATCGGCTCCTCCTTCACCGTGCCCGTCATTGGGGCATAGCGGATCAACTCGATCAGCTCGTTTCGGAAGATCACCTCGCCCGGCGTGATGGCGACCTCGATGCCTGGCCGAAACCGTTCCGCGCCGGCCGGGGGTTTGCCGTCGATCAGCCGAAGCAGGTCCTCGACGAAGTTGTTGGCCCCGCTTATGAAATTGGCGCCGTTTTCCTTAAAGGTCTTGTCGATGACCTCCGGGTTCAGCGAAGGGAAATTCGAAGGCGAAACGGTGTCCAGGATTTGCCGGCTGTAGAACTCGACGAGGCGCTCGTGCCTCCTGGTGACTCCCGGAAACCCGATGGTCGCATTGTGCCACCATTGCTGGGAGAGCAGGAAGGCTTGCTGCATGGCGTTGAAGGGGAAAACCTGCCACGCCTGGTGCTGGAACCTTCTATCTTGCGGCAAGGGCACGATCGTTGGCGCCGCCGCGCCCATTCCAAGCCCGCAGCGAAAGACAAAATCACTCAGCCTCGCAACCTTTTCGATCGCTTTGGCACGGACCTCCCACTGCTTGCCCGGTGACGAGGACAGGTGCAGCAGCCAGTCCTGCCAGGCTTGCACGAGGCTGATCGGCGAAATGCCTCCAGTGAAGGCCGCCAGCAAGGCATGCAAGAACCGATCGACGTCGCGAAAGATGCCCCCGGCTTCATCGTCCGGCAGCGGCAGCACCGAGGCGCCGGTCGCAGTCACCGCGCCATGCCCCGACTTTCGTCGCGCGCCCCCGTTCCCCGCCTCGTCGTAAACGCTCGGGACGGAGGACCGATCAGCAGGTTTCCGCCCCTTCTTCCTTGATCGCAACATTTCAGGTCGCGAGAGTTGCGGCAGCCATGTCGTCGATCGTCGTTTCCGCCTCTTTCCGAACCCGCCCGGCGGCTTCGGAAGCCAGCTTGGCGCCGATGGACGCGAACTTGCCGACCTCGCCGGCATAGTCGGAGGTGGCGTTCTGGACAAAGTTCGCGAACACGTCGAAGGCATCGACGAATTCATCGCCGCCCGTCAGTTTTTCGAGGAGCTTCAGATCATCCTCGAACCGCCGCTTGAGGAAGGATGCCCCTTCGATCTGGCAGCGCAGCGTCGCGCGCAGCGAATGGGCCTGCAGAGCGACAACCGCTCGCATGAATTTCTGCCCGGCACTGGCAAAAGGGGGCAGTTCCGACGCAGCAAATTCGTCTGCATTCCAGATCATGATGTCTTCCTTTCGCTCTTGGCTTCAATGTCTTGTTTTCGGCTGGCGATGCCGAGAGTGGCGTCCGAAGCCGTAGCTTGCCGGCGGGTGTCTGCCTCTCCTGGACGGAGGCAGCTCGATATAGATCGCGGCCCCGGCGACAAAGGCGAGGCAGAGCACGGCACCCAAAAGGAGAATGTCTTCAGCAGACATGGCATCAGCGCCTGTTGGTTCCGATCAAACATCGCAGCATCCGTTGAAGCTGACATTGATCGAGATCAACCGGATTAAGTTGCATGCCCTCGGGCACCGTCCCAACGACCTCGCATCTCGGCTTTGACCGTGATCAAGGCGTGCGGCGGCATTGGGGGCAACAAGTCGATCCGAACGGTGTGTCGCGGATGCCTAGCGAGGTGACGGAGATGAAGGAACTGCCGCTTGCCGATGTGTATCGGCTGATTGAACCTGGCCCAGTCGTCCTGCTGTCGACCAGATCCAGCGGAGGCCGCGCCAACGTCATGACCATGTCATGGCACATGATGGTTGAGGTCGCGCCGCCGAGGATTGCCTGCATCGTGTCCAGCGGCGACCTCTCGTTCTTCACGTTGCGGAAAACAAAGGAATGCGTGATTGCGGTCCCCGCCGTCGAGCTGGCGGAGAAGGTCGTCAAGGTCGGCAACTGCTCCGGTCGGGATACCGACAAGTTCGCGACCACCTGGCTGACGCCGCTGCGCGCCGAGCGGGTGTCGGCGCCCCTGATCGCCGAGTGCTTCGCCAACCTCGAGTGCCGCGTCGTCGATACGAGACTGGTCAACAGATACAATCTGTTCGTCCTGGAAGTCCTCAAAGCCTGGATCGATCCGGCACAGCCGAAGCCGAAGACAATCCATCACATCGGGAACGGCGGCTTCATCGTGGATGGGGAAGTGATCCATTTCGAGTCCCGCATGCCCTGAAGGCCATACGGCATCACTTTGATCGGCATCAAGGCGAGTTCGTCTCGGCAAATTAGCTTCGGACATCGAAACACTCGAACCGAAAGCCATATCGATGAGCTACAAATCCATTCTCCTGAACCTTGGCATCGACGGTCCGATCGAACCGCTCGCTCTGGTCGGTATCGACCTTGCCAGGCGTTTCGACGCCCGCCTGATCGGATTCTGCGCCGCCGATGCTCCGTTGCCGGTGACGATGGCGCCGGAGGGAGCGGCAATTGCGGCCGAGCTCTGGGAGCAATCGCGGGATGAAATCCGGCAGCGGCTGAAGGACCTGCGCGGCAAGTTCGAGAATCTCGTCGCCGGGGCAGTCGAGACGGACTGGCGCGGCGCGGTCGAAAGTCCGGATGCCGCCATGGCGAGGAGTTCTCGTCTCGCCGACCTCATCGTTACCGGTGCCGCCCAGGGCGCGTCCACGGGCGATTCCTATCGCGCAGCCGATCCGGGCAGTTTGGTGTTGCGCGCCGGCAGACCCGTGCTGGTCGTGGCAAATGGCTCGGCGAGTCTGCCGACAGGCAGGGTCGTGGTGGCTTGGAAGGACACGCGTGAAGCGAGGCGTGCCGTGGCGGACGCTGTGCCGCTGATGGCCATGGCCAGTGAAGTCACGATCGCCGCGGTCGATCGCAATCCGGATGATTGGATCAGGGACGGCGTCAAGGACGTTGCGCGTTTCCTCGACGGCCACGGCATCAAGGCGCGTACCGAAATCCTGAAGTCCGACGATGAAGGCAACCGCCTTGTCGATTTCCTCGCCTCGGTCCGTGCCGAACTGGTCGTCTCGGGCGCCTACGGACACAGCCGGTTGCGGGAATGGGTGTTCGGTGGGGTTACCCGCTCGTTGCTCGACGAGGTCTGGCTCAATCGGCTGATGTCGAGCTGATGCTGCGCCAGAAATCTCGCGCAAGCTGTTCACCTGGTCGCTGGGCCGGTGAAGCGCCGCCAGAATGTTGAAAGGTGGGGGCTCGCCAAGAGGCGTGACTTACCATACCGGCGCTTGGGCATGATCGAATCGACGTTTTCTTCTGGCGGGATTGACCGAGATCAAACCCGACCTGCCCAATCAGTCACTATGGTTTGCCATTTGGCATTCGGGTACCCCACTTAATGAGAAGCGCTGCTGCGAAGCTTGTCGATGTTTGCAATGCCCAAAGAAACAAGGGGGCGGACTTTCCAACGATCTGGAGGGACGTGCTGAAGACGCATCCGTGTGTGCGCGGACTGCCGATCCAAGACAGCCACGAAGGTGGCCCGATCTTGAAGGTTCCCCTGATTACCGGCCAGTTTCTCGTGTTCCTCGGCTCGCATTTTTCTCTTTTGTAGATTCTGCCCCATGCAGGCGGGTCCAACGTGGCCGCATTCGGTGCCCCGCTCCACAAGGCAAAGGGGCACCGATCAAAGCAGTTCGTCGGTCAGACCGTCAAAACGGCGTCCTTGATCGACTCGAGCGAATGTTTGACGAAGTCTTTGCCGATCTCGCCCGCGAGTTTCGCATTCAGTGAAGGCCGATAATGTTTTCGCATTTCGCCGAGCGTCCGGGGATCGGCGATCACCAGGATATGCTCATACGATTCCTCGAGCGCCTGATGGTTGAGATAGTTTGCAACGGATCCGGCGAAATTATCTTCTCGCAGCCGTGACTCATCCGGATTGGCGGTGGAACTGCGATGCCTGCCGCCGGATCCGGTGTCAGCCACCTCGAGAACGGGATCCTCGATTTCGACCCAATCGAGATGAGGTTCGTGGCCTTTGGTGTGGAACAGCCGCAGCCTCTCGCCATCCGTGACCGCGACAAGGGTGGCATTGTTCAGGATCATTGTGTTTCTCCGCAAACGGATCAGCTGGGATTTAGGGCGCTGTCCGATGAATTCATTGCTGTCGCGAGGCAGAAGATTCCAGATCCGGTCGCCTCGCCTTGACTTTGATCAAAGGGACAGAGGCATGATCCGTTCACGACGCGCAGCGAGCAGCGTTAACTCGGGCAGAAGGCGGAATGTAATGCCTCGATCACGGTGAGCACCTCCGGCCGCGTAATCCGATAGTAGACCGTCGTGCCCTCCCGGCGCGCCTCGACCAGCCCGTCCGCCCTCAACCGCATGAGCTGCTGCGACATCGGCACCTGGTCGATGTCAAGCAGGTCGCGCAACTCCGCCACCGAGCGCTCCTCGCCTCCCAGGGCGCAAAGCACGAGCAGCCGCTGCGGATGGGACAGGCTCTTGAGCAGTTCAGCCGCCTCTCCCGAGGCGGGGATCATTTCTCTTACATTCATGTTCTTGAATTTATGATTTTTGAATGTTACATGCAACCTGTGGATCGAGCTCATTTCGGCCTCACCATACATTCGAGCCCGCCCATTGGGAAATTGAGCCTGGTCAATGCGCCCGTGTGGCTTGCCCACACAATGGCGCGAGGATGAACTCCACGGGGAGGAAACCCATCATGTCTCACATCGTCGTTCTCGGCGCCGGCCTCGGCGGCACCATTATGGCCTATGAAATGCGCGACAAGCTGCGCCGTGAGGACAGTTTGACCGTCGTCAATCTCGGCACATCCTATTCCTTTGTGCCTTCCAACCCTTGGGTGGCCGTCGGCTGGCGGCAGCGCGATGACATCACCGTCGACCTGGCGGATACCTTCAAACGGCGTGGCATAGCGCTGCGCCCGGAAGGCGCGAAGAAGGTGCATCCGAAGGAGAACCGCGTCGAGCTCAATGACGGTTCCTTCCTCGACTACGACTATCTCATCATCGCCACCGGCCCGGACCTCGCCTTCGACGAAGTGCCCGGCCTCGGGCCGTCGGGCCACACCCAGTCGATCTGCCACATCGACCACGCCGTCGCGACGAAGGACAAGTTCGACGAGTTGGTCCGCAAGCCAGGGCCTGTGATCATCGGCGCCGTCCAGGGCGCCTCCTGCTACGGGCCGGCCTACGAGTTCGCCTTCATCCTCGATACCGCGCTGCGCAAGGCCAGGGTGCGCGACCAGGTGCCGATGACGTTCGTGACGCCCGAGCCCTATATCGGACATCTCGGCCTCGACGGCGTCGGCGACACCAAGGGGCTGCTCGAAAGCGCCATGCGCGAGCGCCACATCAAGTGGATCACCAACGCCAAGGTAGCCTCGGTCGAGGCCGGCACGATGCATGTCGAAGAGGTCAATGACGACGGCACGGTCAAGGCCAGGCACGATCTGCCTTTCGCCTTCTCGATGATGCTGCCGGCGTTCCGCGGGGTTTCCGCACTGACGGGGGTCGAAGGCCTGGTCAATCCGCGCGGCTTCGTCACCATCGACAGATATCAGCGCAACCAGGCGCACCCGAACGTCTTCGCGATCGGCGTCTGCGTCGCCATCCCGCCTGTCGGCAAGACGCCGCTTCCGGTCGGCGTTCCCAAGACCGGCTTCATGATCGAATCCATGGTCACGGCCACCGCCGAAAACATCGGCGCGCTGCTGCGTGGCGGGCAGCCCAGGGCCGTCGCCACGTGGAACGCGGTCTGCCTCGCCGACTTCGGCGACGAAGGCATCGCCTTCGTGGCGCAGCCGCAGATCCCGCCGCGCAACGTCAACTGGTCCTCGCAGGGCAAATGGGTCCACGCGGCCAAGGTCGGGTTCGAGAAATATTTCCTGCACAAGGTCCGGCAGGGGAAGAGCGAGACCTTCTACGAAGGGCTGGCGCTCGACATGCTCGGCATCAAGAAGCTCAAGGCGATCCATACCGAGCCGGCCGAATAGGCAGGCTCACATCCAAGGAGACATGAAATGACCATCGACAAAGCCGTGCTGATGTTCGCCGGGTTCGTTGTGCTGATCTCGCTGGCGCTCGGCATCTACCATTCGCCCTACTGGTTCCTGCTGACCGCCTTCGCCGGCCTCAACATGATCCAGGCCTCCGTCACCGGCTTCTGCCCGGCGGCGATCGTGTTCAAGAAGCTCGGCTGCAAGTCGGGCGTCGCGTTCAAGTAGCAGCCCGCCTTTCAGGAACCGCCGCCACGAACCAGGAGGCGCATCATGCGCCTCCTGGACCATTTCAACCGACCGGAACAAGCGCAATGCGAACCATGAGATCGGCCGTCGCCAACATTCTTCTGATCGGCACCGCGTGCCTTGCGGTATCGAATACGAAAGCCGCGGAATTCACGGTGAAGGCCACGACCGTCACCGAAATGAAAGCCGTCTACGGGCAGGTCGAAAGCCGCACCGTGGTGCCGGCGCGCGCTCGCATTTCCGGCACCATCAGCGAGGTCCGCGTCTCGGAAGGCCAGGAGGTGCGCCAGGGCGACCTGATCGCAACCGTGGCCGACGACAAGCTCGCGCTCCAGCTTCGCGCAGCCGACGCCAAGATCGCCGCGCTCAACTCGCAGCTCGACAACGCCCGCACCGACATGCAGCGCGCCCAGGACCTGCTGGCCAAGGGCGCGGCGGCGCAGAGCCGGGTCGACGCCGCGCGGCTGCAGCTCGACGTCACCACAAACCAGCTCGCGGCGGCCGTCGCCGACAAAGCGGTCATCGAGCAGAGCACCAGGGAGGGACAGACGCTCGCGCCCGCCAACGGACGGGTGCTCACCGTTCCGGTCACGACCGGCTCGGTGGCCATGGCCGGCGAACCGATCGCCCGCATCGCGTCAGGCCAGTACTATCTGCGTCTGTCGCTGCCGGAGCGCCACGCCGTCGAGATCGCGGAAGGCGCCACGGTCGACATCGGCGAGCGCGGCACCGGATCGAACGCCGGCTTCGTCAAGGCCCGCGAGGGGCGCATCGCCAAAGTCTATCCCGAAATCGAAAGCGGGCGGGTGATCGCCGATGTCGAGGTGGCTGATATCGGCACCTATTTCGTCAACGAGCGCACGCTGGTGTCGATCCCGGTCGGCAGTCGCGCCATGCTCGGCGTTCCGCCCCAGGCGGTGCGCACGATCCATGGCGTCGACTATGTCAGGGTCGAAACGGCAAACGGGCCGCTCGACGTGGCGGTGGTGCTCGGCGAGCGGTTCGAGGATGCCGGCGAGCAGCGCATCGAGGTGCTGACCGGCCTCGCCGAAGGCGACCAGGTCATCGTGCCATGAAGCTCGGCATTGCCGGCGGGCTCACCCGCTCCTTCATCGGCTCGCCGCTGACGCCGCTCTTCCTGCTGGCCGCGCTTGCCCTCGGCCTGGTGGCGCTGGTGACGCTGCCGCGCGAGGAGGAGCCGCAGATCTCCGTGCCGATGGTCGATATCCACGTCAGGGCTGACGGGCTCAGGGCCGAGGATGCGGTCAAGCTGGTCACCGAGCCGCTGGAGACGATCATCAAGAGCATCGACGGCGTCGAACACGTCTATTCGCAGACCTCGGATGACGGCGCGCTGGTCACGGCCCGCTTCAAGGTGGGCACCAGTTCGGACTCGGCGGTGCTGCGCGTGCACGACAAGGTGCGCGCCAACCTCGACCGGATTCCGGTCGGCATTCCCGAGCCGCTGATCGTCGGGCGCGGCATCGACGACGTCGCCATCGTGGTGGTGACGCTGACGCCGACGCCGGAGGCCGCCGGCCGCTATTCCTCGGCCGACCTGACCCGGTTGGCGCGCGAGCTTCAGGTCGAGGTCGCCAAGCTCCCCGACATCGGCCTGACCTACATCGTCGGCGAGCAGCCGGAGGAAATCCAGGTCGAGCCCGATCCGGAGAAACTCTCGCTCTATGGGATCACGCTGCAGCAACTGACGGCGAAGATCGCAGGCGCCAACCGCTCCTTTCAGCTCGGCACGGTGCGCGAGCAGGGCAAGCAGCAGGTGCTGGTCGCCGGTCAGACGTTGCAGGGGTTCTCCGACATAGGCAACCTGTTGCTCACCGCCCGCGATGGCCGGCCGGTCTATGTGCGCGACGTGGCCAGCATCGTGCTGGCGACGGCGCCGGCGGAAAATCGTGTCATGAGCGTCACCAAGACCGCCGACGGGCTGCAGCGCGCTCCCGCCGTCTCGCTCGCCGTCGCCAAGCGGCCCGGCACCAACGCCGTCCTCATTGCCGATGCCGTCGGCAAGCGGCTGGAGCAGACGCGCGGACAGATATTCCCCAAGGACGTCGGGATGACCGTCACCCGCGACTATGGCGAGACCGCCAACGAGAAGGCGAACGAGCTTCTCTTCCATCTTGGCCTGGCGACGATCTCGATCGTCGTGCTGGTCGCCGTCGCCATCGGCTGGCGCGAGGCGCTGGTGGTGGCGGTCGTTATCCCGACGACGATCCTGCTCACGCTCTTTGCCTCCCGCATCATGGGTTACACGTTGAACCGCGTCAGCCTGTTCGCGCTGATCTTCTCCATCGGCATCCTTGTCGACGACGCCATCGTCGTCATCGAGAACATTGCCCGTCACTGGGCCATGAACGACGGGCGCTCGCGGAGCGCCGCCGCCGTCGACGCCGTGGCCGAGGTCGGCAATCCGACCATCGTCGCCACGCTGACCGTCGTCGCGGCGCTGCTGCCGATGCTTTTCGTGTCGGGCATGATGGGACCGTATATGAGCCCGATTCCGGCCAACGCCTCGGCCGCGATGCTGTTCTCCTTCTTCGTCGCTGTGATGCTGACACCCTGGCTGATGATGAAGCTTGGCCGCAGGCAAGAGGCGGCGGATGGATGGACCGGCCATCACGACGGACATATAGGAGCGCTCAGCCGCGCCTATGTCGCGGCCGCCCGGCCGATCCTGAAGTCGCGCCTGCGTGCCTGGATGTTCCTGCTCGTCGTCGGCGTCGCGACGCTGTCGTCCATGGCGCTGATCTACACCAGGCATGTGACGGTGAAGCTGCTTCCGTTCGACAACAAGACCGAACTGCAGGTGGTCGCTGACCTGCCCAAGGGCTCCTCCGTCGAGGACACGAACCGGCTGCTGCAAGCAGCGGTCGACCGCCTGGCCGGCGTGCCGGAGGTCGTCTCCTTCCAGACCTATGCCGGCTCCGCCGCGCCCTTCAACTTCAATGGACTGGTGCGCCATTATTATCTGCGCTCCAGCCCCGAGCAGGGCGATGTGGCGGTGAACCTGGCGCCGAAGGGCGAGCGCGGCCGCGCCAGCCACGCCATCGCGCTCGACATACGCGAGCGCCTGAAAGGCATCGCCATGCCGGCTGGCACCGTCATCAAGGTGGTCGAACCGCCGCCCGGACCACCAGTGCTGGGCACGCTGCTGGCCGAAATCTACGGGCCGGACGCCGAAACCCGCCGCGCCGTCGCGGCCAAGGTGCGCGAGACCTTCTCGAGCGTCCCGTTCATCGTCGACGTCGACGACAGCTTCCACAACCAACCCGGACGGCAGCGGCTGGCGATCGACCAGGACAATCTCGAATATTACAAGGTCGAGCAGTCGGACGTTTACGACACGCTGAGCTATCTCTTCGGCGGCACCACTGTCGGCTATTCGCACCGCGGCGGCGGCCGTTATCCGATCCCGATCCGCATCGCCTTGTCGAAGGGCGGCGGCGTCGTCGACCAGCGCGCGCTGGCGACGCCGGTGCCGGCCAATGCCTTGCCAGGCGCTCGCGACGTGGTCGAGCTCGGCGACGTGGTGCGCCTTGCGAGCGAGCCCGCCTCGTACCCGATCTTCCGCCACAACGGCCGCCCCGCCGAAATGGTGATGGGCGAGTTGGCCGGCGCCTTCGAGGCGCCTGTCTACGGCATGCTCGCCGTCGACGACGCGATCGCTCGGGCGGACTGGGGGGCGCTGCCGAAGCCGGCGATCGCGCTGCATGGCCAGCCGGACGACGAATCGAAGCCGACGCTTCTGTGGGACGGCGAATGGGAGGTGACCTGGGTGACCTTCCGCGACATGGGCGCCGCCTTCATGGTGGCGATCCTCGGCATCTATATCCTGGTCGTCGCGCAGTTCGGCTCCTTCCGGCTGCCGCTGGTGATCCTCACCCCGATCCCGCTGACGCTGATCGGCATCATGCTCGGCCACTGGGCTTTCGCCGCGCCCTTCACGGCCACCTCGATGATCGGCTTCATCGCGCTGGCCGGCATCATCGTGCGCAACTCGATCCTGCTGGTCGATTTCATCCGCCACTCCCGCGGCACCGACCGGCCATTGGTCGACATCCTGCTCGAGGCCGGCGCGATCCGCTTCAAGCCCATCCTGCTCACCGCGCTGGCCGCGATGATCGGCGCGGCGGTGATCCTGACGGACCCGATCTTCCAGGGTCTCGCCATCTCGCTGCTGTTCGGGCTTGCCTCCTCGACGCTGCTGACGGTGCTCGTCATTCCGGCGATCTATGTGGCGCTGCGGAGTTGATGGCTCCCGGGGGGCAGGATTGCCGCTTGAGCCGTCTCGCCGGCAGACGCGCTTAGGCGGTCTTCATCGCGTTGCAGATTTCTTCGACCAGCATCGCGGCCGAAACCGAGCCGGGGTCCGGATGGCCCAGCGAGCGCTCGCCGAGCCGCGCGGCGCGGCCGACCGTTGCGATCATATCGCGTGTCGCTTCCGCGCCCTGGCGGGCGGCGGCGGCTATGGCATCGGCGCTCTGGCCATTGACTGCCGCGTCCGCGGCCGGAGCCCAGGTATCGAGCATCGTCTTCTGGCCGGGTTCCGCCTTGCCGCGCTGGACGATGCCGTCGCGCATCGCCACAATGACGGTCCGCAGCTCGCCGCTCGGCATCGACCCGCGCGGACCCGCGGCCTTGCCGGCGCGCAGAAGGGCGGTCGCATAGAGTGGTCCGGAGGAGGCGCCGACTGCGTTCAGAAAGCCCTTGGCGGCGGCATTGAACACATCCTGCAGCGTGCCCTCGGCAGCCTGGGCTGCATCGGCCGCGGCCTTCATGCCTTGTTCCATGGCAATGCCGTGATCGGCGTCCCCTATTACCCCGTCGAGCGCGCAGAGCCTGTCGCGCTCGCTCGCCATCCGTGCGGAGAAGGCGTCGAAAAGGGCCTTCAGATCCCTGGTCGTAAACTCCATCTCGCTCAGCTCCGGAACATGGCGCAGTCGCAGGGATGGTCGATCATGCGCTGCAGTTCGTCATCGAGATGCATGATGGTGATCGAGGCGCCGGCCATGTCGAGCGACGTGCAGTAGGGGCCGACCAGCGTTTTGTGGACGACCAGCCCGACAGCCTTCAGGCGTTCCGCGATCCGGGCGTTCAAAATGTAGAGTTCCATCAGCGGCGTCGCGCCGAGCGAATTGACCAGCACCGCGACACGATCGCCGGCCGGCGCCTTCATTTCCGCCAGGATCGCGTCCATGATCTCGTCGGCGACATCGTTGGCCGGCCGCAACGGCCCGCGCCGCACGCCGGGCTCGCCATGGATGCCCATGCCGATCTCCATCTCGCCGGCGGGCAGATCGAAGCTCGGCCGCCGCGTCTGCGGCAGGGAGCAGGACGAGAGCGCCACGCCCATCGTGAAGGTGCGGTCGTTGGCGTGACGGGCGATCCGCTCCACCTCGTCGAGCGGCATCATCATGTCGGCGGCCGCGCCCGCGGCCTTGAAGATGAACACGTTGCCGGCAACGCCGCGGCGCTTTTGCCGTTGGTCGCGTGGCGCTGATGCGATGTCGTCGGTGGTCAGCACCGTGCGTGCCTCGATGCCTTCCATCTCCAGAAGCTCGGCGGCCATGTCGAAATTCATCACGTCGCCGGCATAGTTGCCATACATGAACAGGACGCCGGCCCCGCCGCTCGCGGCCATCGCCGCGTCGACCGCCGGCTGCGGAGGGGGCGAAGCGAAGACGTTGCCGATCGCGGCGGCATCCGCCAGCCCCTTGCCGACATAACCCAGGAAGGTCGGCTCGTGGCCCGAGCCGCCGCCGATGATCAGCGCTACCTTGCCTGTCCGCGGACCGTGTTTGGCGACGACCGCACGCGGCGCGTTGTCCGGGCGCCAAAGATGCTCAGGATGCGCGGCCATGATGCCGATCAGCATTTCGTCGACCGCCGCGTTGCCATCGTTGATCAGCTTCTGGCTCAGGCTCATGCGCTTCTCCCCTGCACTATTGTCGGCGGCGAGACTAAAGCGTTTCCCGGCCGCTTGGAACGTTCTGTTTTACAGCCGGAAGGTCGCGAGGCGCGGCACGGTGCATTGTGCGGAATTTCGGAACGGTGGTGCGGCACGGCGCTGTCAACCGCCGAGGCCGTCCCCGATGGCTGAGGAATAGCGGTCGGCCCCGACCTGCCCGCCCTTCAGCGCGACTTCCAGCCCGTCGACTGCCGCGACGCTGGAATGGGCGACGCAGAGCGGCGAGCCCGGCGACGCGGGCAGCGGCATCCTGACCGTCAGCGCGTCGACGCCCATCTCGCCGAGCGCATGGCTTGACGTATCGCCGCCGGCGATGATCACACGCTTCAATTTCTGCTCCACCGTCAATGCGCCAAGCAATCGCCGAGCCCGCGACCAAGCTTGTGCCGGGCGCCCTCCTGCCGGTCGATCTCGGCGCCGCGATCGGCGGTCGGGCCAAGCGCCGTATAGAGGATCACACTGCGCCCGGCTTCCAGGCTGGCGCGGCCGGACGCCGCCGCGCGGGCGATCGCCGTGTCGGAGTGCTCCGAGACCAGCTCGATCGGGTCGACCTCGATCCCGTCGAAGCCGTCGCTCATCGCATGCCGGATCTGCCGTTCCGTCGTTGGCGAACAACTGCCCGACACCACCGCGATGCGGTCCGCCGCACCCGGCGGCGTGAAGCGGGAGCCCTCACCCGAAGCCGCGCTCTGCTCCCATTCGCCAAGCAGCGCATATTCGATGCCGGAGGAGCCGACGACGAAATATCCCCCCGGCAAATAGGCAAGCGCTTTGCTGATCCAATCGGGCGAGGATGAGCTGCCACTCATCAAGGCGCTGGAAGGTGAGATGGGGCCTGTTCAGCCCTGCGGCCGGACCTGCGGCAGCGCGGCGTCGAGCGACCGTTCGAACGCGTCAACCAGGGCGTCGACCTCAGCCTCGGTGATGATCAGCGGCGGGCAGAAGGCAATCGCATCGCCCATGTTGCGCGAGATGACGCCATTCTGCTGCAGCAAGCCGTTGACCAGCGCGCCGAGCGCGGCCGGCTTGCCCCACGGCGCCTTGCTGGCCTTGTCGGCGACCAGCTCGACGGCGGCGATGAGGCCGACGCCGCGCACCTCGCCCACCAGCGGATGGGAATCCAGCTTGCGCAGCCGTGCCTGCAGGTGCGCGCCGACCTTGCGCGCATTGCCGACGAGGTCGCGCTCCTCGATCAGCTTGATGTTTTCCAGCGCGACGGCAGCAGCCACCGGATGGCCACCGCCGGTAAAGCCATGGCCGAAAGTGCCGATGCGGTTGCTCTCATCGGCGATCGGCTCGAACACCTTGTCGTTGATGAGCAGCGCCGAGATCGGCAGGTAGGAGGACGAGATCTGCTTCGACAGCACCATGATGTCGGGCTTGATGCCGAAGGTCTGCGAGCCGAACATCTCGCCGGTGCGGCCGAAGCCGCAGATCACCTCGTCCGCCACCAAAAGGATGCCATATTTCGACAGCACCGCCTGGACCTTTTCCCAATAGCCGGCTGGAGGAACAATGACGCCGCCGGCACCCATGATCGGCTCGCCGATGAAGGCGGCGATCGTCTCCGGCCCCTCGGCAAGGATCAGCGTCTCGAGATCGTCGGCCAGACGGCTGGAGAACTGCTCCTCGCTTTCGCCCGGCTCGGCGTCGCGCCAGTGGTGCGGCGTCGAGGTGTGCAGGATATTGGCGATCGGCAGGTCGAAGGAGAGATGATTGTTCGGCAGGCCGGTCAGGCTGGCGGAAGCGATGGTGACGCCGTGATAGCCGCGCTTGCGGCTGATGATCTTCTTGCGCGCCGGCTGGCCAAGCGCGTTCGACCGGTACCAGATCATCTTGATCGCCGTGTCGTTGGCCTCGGAACCGGAATTGGTGAAATAGGCCTTGCTCATCGGCACCGGCGCCATCTTCACCAGCTTCTCGGCAAGGTCGATCAGCGGCGAATGCGCCTTCGAGCCGAAGTCATGGTAGAAAGGCAGCTTGGACATCTGTCTTGTGGCCGCCTCGACCAGCCGCTTTTCCGAAAAGCCGACCGCGACGCTCCACAAGCCCGCCATCGCCTCGATGTAGCGGTTGCCGGCGATGTCCTCGACATAGATGCCGTCGCCCTTTTCGATGACCAGCGGACCCGTTTCCTGGTGCTTGCGGGCGTTGGTGTAGGCATGCACGTGGTAGCGGATGTCGCGGGCTTCAGGGGAATTCGGTCTGGCGTCCATGACGGCTCCTGTCTGCGGGTGTGCAAGCGAAGATAGGACCGTCTCGCTTGTCGAGAAGTCTCTGGTTCCGTCCTCGCGTTCGGCTGTTTGATGCATCATCGCGCAACCCGTCCGCAAGAGCCGCCGTGTCACGATCGACAGCGCCATGCGATCCGAACCCCGACCGGAACCGATCCGATATCGCGGCGCGGCACATAAACGCCGACACTGATAGACACAGGCGATATGATCCTTGAAGAAACTGTGACGCGCCGCTGGCGTAACTGAATGGACTGGGCATGGAACAGGTCGACTGCATAATTGCCGGCGCCGGCGTGATCGGTCTTGCAATCGCGCGCGGCATGGCCGCTCAAGGTCTCGACACGCTGATCCTCGAAGCGACGGACGCTATCGGCACCGAGACAAGCTCACGCAATTCGGAAGTCATCCATGCCGGCATCTACTACCCTGAAGGCTCGCTGAAGGCCCGGCTCTGCGTTGCTGGACGCGATATGATCTATCGCTATGCGGCAGAGCGCTCGATCCCGCACCGGCGCTGCGGCAAGCTGATCGTCGCCACCGGCGCAGCGCAGGAGCCGGTGCTTGCCGCCATCCGCGCCAATGCCATCGCTTGCGGTGTCGGCGACCTGCGTTTTCTCTCCTCTGCCGAGGCGCAAGCGCTGGAATCGGCACTGCATTGCACGAAGGCGCTGCTCTCGCCTTCAACCGGCATCGTCGACAGCCACGCCTTGATGCTGACGTTACTCGGCGACGCCGAGGAAAGCGGCGCGATGCTGTCGCTCAACACGCGCATCGTTTCGGGCCGTATCGAGGCCGGCCAAATCGTTCTCCAGACAACCGACACGGCGACCGGTGAAGGTTTCGAGATCGCCACATCCCGTTTCGTCAACGCAGCCGGCCTCGGAGCGGTCGCGCTGGCTGGCTCGCTCGAAGGATTCGACCGACGGCTCCTGCCGACGCTCCGCTACGCCAAGGGCAACTACTTCTCGGTGGCGTGCCGGGCGCCCTTTTCGCGGCTCGTCTATCCAGTGCCTGAACGCGGTGGGCTCGGCGTCCATCTGACGCTCGACCTTGGCGGAACAGCTCGATTCGGACCTGACGTCGAATGGACCGAAGCGCTCGATTACCGCGTCGATCCGGCGCGCGGCGAGCGCTTTTACACCGCGATCCGCAAATACTGGCCGGAGCTGGCCGACGGCGCCCTGCAGCCGGCATACAGCGGCATTCGGCCGAAACTCTCCGGCCCGGATGAAGCCAACAGCGATTTCGTCATCCAGGGTGCCGCGACCCACGGCGTCGCGGGCCTTGTCAATCTGTTCGGCATCGAAAGCCCCGGGCTGACCTCCAGCCTGGCGATCGCCGAGCGTGTGACGCGCATCCTCGCACCGCAAAAGCGCTGATGGACGACCCCGACGCTGAAACTGCCGGAAAACGGTAGATTGTCTTCGCATCTAATAGACACAGGTGTCCATTCGAGCTAAGTTCGGGCTCCGCGATGGTCGACGGCCTTCGTCAATCCGCAGCGAAACGGGATGGATCATGGACCTTCGAAAGCGGGGGCAAATTGATTGCGCCAGTTTGGCGCCCGACCACCAACGCAGCGTTTCGATCCCCTTCGCGCCGACGCAATCTCCGTCATACGACGATGCGGGCTTGAGCGCATGACAAGACACTATTCAGCGCTTTCGCTCTTCAAGGAAGGCGTCACCGGCCAGACCGGCTGGGAAAAGGCCTGGCGCTCGCCCGAGCCGAAGCCGCGCTATCACGCCATCATCATCGGCGGCGGCGGCCACGGCCTCGCCACGGCGTATTATCTCGCCAAGAACCACGGCGTCACCAACGTGGCCTTGCTCGAGAAGGGCTGGATCGGCGGCGGCAATACCGGCCGCAACACCACTGTGGTGCGCTCCAACTACTTCTATCCCGAAAGCGCGGCGATCTACGGACTGGCCCACAGCCTCTACAAAACCCTTTCGAAGGACCTGAACTACAATGTGATGTTTTCCGCGCGCGGCATCCTCACGCTCGCGCACAGCGAAGCGGCAATGGAAACCGCCGCGCGCTCCGTCAACGCCATCCAGGTCAACGGCATCGACTGCGAATTGTTCTCCGTCGAGGACGTGCGTCGTGTCGTGCCGATCTACAATTTCGACCCGGATGCCCGCTATCCGGTCTATGGCGGCACCTGGCAACCGAGCGGCGGCACCGCCCGTCACGACGCCGTGGCCTGGGGCTATGCGCGCGCGGCCAGCCGTCTCGGCATCGACATCATCCAGAATTGCGAGATTTCCGACTTCATCATCGAAAACGGACGCTGCCGCGGCGTCGTCACGTCGCGCGGCGCAATCCGGGCCGAGCGCACGGGAATGGCAGTGGCCGGCCATTCGTCGGTGCTGGCGGCGAAGGCGGGATTTCGGCTGCCAATCAACTCCTACGCGCTGCAAGCCTGTGTGTCCGAGCCGGTCAAGCCGATCCTCGATACGGTGGTGATCTCGCCGGACACGGGTGTGTACGTCAGCCAGTCGGATAAGGGCGAATTGGTGATCGGCGGCGCGCTCGACCGCATCCCGTCCTATGGCCAGCGCGGCAATCTGCCGGTGCTGGAGGGCGTGATCGCCGGCATGCTCGACATGTATCCGATCTTCGGCCAGTTGAAGATGATGCGGCAATGGGCGGGCATCGTCGATGTCGTCCCGGATTCCTCGCCCATCATCGGCGAATCGCCGCTGCCCGGCCTCTTCCTCAATTGCGGCTGGGGCACGGGCGGCTTCAAGGCTATCCCCGCCGGCGGCACGCTGCTTGCCCATCTGCTTGCCACCGGCACGCACCACGACATCAGCCGGCCTTTCGATCTCGACCGCTTCGCCCGCGGCCGGCTGATCGACGAGGCGGCCGGCTCCGGCATTGCCCATTGAAGGTTTGGAAGAAGATGCAGCTCTTTCCCTGTCCGTTTTGCGGGCCGCGCGAAGAAAGCGAATTTCACTTCGGCGGCGAGGCCGGCAATTTGAGGCCCGACGGCACCGACGTGACGGCCGAGCGCTGGGCCGGCTATCTTCACATGCGCGACAATCCGAAGGGTCCGACCCGCGAGATCTGGATGCACCTGACCTGCGGCGAGTTCTTCGCGATGAGCCGCGACAGCGTCGATCACAAGGTGTCGGGTTCTTCCATGCTTGGCGAAACGGAGCACGGCGCATGAGCGCGTCCCGTCTCGCCAATGGCGGCATCGACATCGATCGCGCCCGCCCGCTGACCTTCACCTTCGACGGCAAACGCATCGAGGGCTTCGCAGGCGATACGATCGCCTCTGCGTTGCTCGCGAGCGGCCAGGCCATTGTCGGCCGCAGCTTCAAATATCACCGGCCGCGCGGCATCTGGGGCTCCGGCGTGGAGGAGCCCAACGCGCTGGTCGATATCGAAGGCGCCGACGGTCGCGCGCCGAATGCGCGGGCAACGACCGCGCCGGCGAGCGACGGCATCATAGTCAAGAGCGTCAACGCTTCGCCGACGGCGCTGGCCGACCGCAACGCGGTGCTCGACCGCTTTGCCCGCTTCCTGCCTGCCGCCTTCTACTACAAGACCTTCATGTGGCCGGACTGGCACCTGTTCGAGCCGCGCATCCGCGCCATGGCCGGACTTGGCATCGTCGACCCTGACTGGAGGCCGCGTCCGGTCGCCGACCAGGTCAACCACCATTGCGACGTCCTGGCGGTCGGCGCCGGACCGGCGGGCCTCGCCGCGGCGGCCGGCGCGGCGGCGGCCGGACACTCGGTCGTCCTGGTCGACGACCGGACGCACCCCGGCGGATCGCTGCGCCACCGCGCGGGCGAGGTCGACGGTGTAGAGGGTGCGGAATGGGCCGAGGCAGTCGTGGCCAAGTTGAAGAGCGGCGGCCAGCTCGTGCTGATGGAAACGACCGCCTTCGGCCTTTACGATCATAATCTGGTCGCGCTCAACCAGCGGCACAGCGACGGCCGGCCCGATACGTTGTGGCGGGTGCGGCCGCGCTGCATCGTGCTGGCGACGGGCGCGATCGAACGGCCCGTTCCGTTCGCCAACAACGATCTTCCTGGAATCCTCTCCGCTGATGCGGCGCTCAGCTACCTGCGCCGGCATGGCGTGCTCGTGGGCCGACAGGTGGTCGTCGCGACCAACAACGACAGCGCCTACGAGCCGGCTTCGGCGCTCGCCGCGGCCGGCGCCTCGGTGACCGTGGTCGATTGCCGGCGTGACGGCGGCGCGCAAGCGGGGACCGGTGTTCGCGTCCTGGCAGGGCGTATGGTGGCGACGGCGTGTGGGCGCAATGCCGTCCAGGGTGTCCTGCTTGACGATGGAACGGCCCTTGCAGCCGATTGCGTGCTCGTCTCGGGCGGCTGGACACCCACCGTGCACCTGTTTTCGCAGGCAAAGGGCAAACTCGCCTGGAGCGATCAACTGGCGGCTTTCATTCCGGGAGAGTCTATCGACCGGATCGGCGTGGCCGGCGCCATGGCGGGCACGGTCCCGCTTTCCGAGACCTTGGCCAGCGGCGCGGCGGCCCTCGGTCCATTCGGCTCCTCGTCGTCGCCCGTGCCCCGCAGCACGGGCGCGGAGGCAACACTGGGCGTTGTCAACCTATGGCCGAAGCCCAAGGCCAAAGGCCGCGTCTGGATAGACTATCAGAGCGACGTCACCGCCAAGGACGTCGAGCTCGCGGCGCGGGAGAACTTCGTCTCCGTCGAGCACCTGAAACGCTACACGACGCTCGGCATGGCGACGGACCAGGGAAAGACGTCGAACCTGAACGGCCTGGCGCTGCTTGCCGATGTCACCGGCCGCGCCATCGCGGAGGTCGGCACCACGACCTACCGGCCGCCATTCACGCCTGTCCCGTTCGCCAGCCTGGCGGGCGCGCGACGGGGAAGCATGCACGCCCCGGTCCGCCGTCTGCCGCTGGAAGCAAACCATCGCGCGGCAAGAGGAGTGTTCCAGGAATATGGCGGCTGGTTGAGGCCGGCCTATTACGGAAACGGCGAAGCCAGGGCTTCAATCCAGGAGGAAGCGCGGCGCGCCCGGCAGTCCGTCGCGCTCTTCGACGGCTCGACGCTCGGCAAGATCGAGGTGATCGGCCCGCGCGCGGCCGAATTCGTCGACTTCATCTATTACAACACCATGTCGACCTTGAAGCCGGGCCATTGCCGCTACGGTTTCATGCTGTCGGAAAATGGCGTCGTGTTCGACGACGGCGTGCTGGTTCGCCTGGACGAACATCGCTTCATCGTCTCCTGCTCGTCGTCGCATGTCGCATCCGTCCATGCCCGGCTGGAAGAGTGGCGGCAGGACCGCTTCGGCCGCGATGCCGTCTATATCCACAACGCCACCGCCCAATACGCCACCTTGACCGTGTCGGGGCCGAACGCGCGCGGGCTGGTGGAAGCGCTCGATCTGGGTGCCGCGCCGGACGATGCCAACCTGCCGCACATGGCCGTCGGCGCCGGCCGTTTTGCCGGCGACGAGGTGCGTATAACCCGGGTCTCCTTCACCGGGGACAGGAGCTACGAAATCTCCATCCGCGCGGATCGGGCCGAGGCGCTGTGGGAGCGCATGCGGCGGGAGGGTCGGGCGTTCGACGCCGTTCTGCTCGGGCTGGAATCCCTGATGATCCTGCGCGCCGAGAAGGGGTATATCGTCATCGGCAAGGACACCGACGGCAACGTCATGCCGCACGACCTGGGTGTCGCGGGGCCGCGGACCAAACGTGCAGGTGAGTATGTCGGCCGGCGCTCGCTTTTCACCGAAGCGGCGAACCGAACCGATCGCAATCAGCTTGTCGGCCTGGCGGTCCGCGAAGGCGAGGCGCCGCTGGCGACCGGCGCGCATGGCGTCGAGAAAAGTCAGGGCCGCCTCCGAAGCATCGGCTTCGTCACCTCCAGCTATCAAAGTCCAACCTTGGGGCGCCCGGTCGCCCTGGCGCTCATCGAACGAGGCGCCGCGCGGCACGGGGAAACGATCGACGTTCAACATCTCGGCGTTATGCGGCAGGCAACCATCGTCCCGCCCTGCGCCTTCGATCCGGAAGGGAGGCGCCTGCATGCGTAACCTAGCCGAAAAGTGGCCGGCAGTGCCCGACTGGACCACAGCAGTGCTGTACCAGGGCGGCGTCCGCGTGCGCACGCTTGGCGGGTTGAACCAGCTCCTGGTCAGCGGCGACCTGACGGCCTGGTCGCAGGTTTCCGGCCTTGCTGGCGAGGGCGCGGGGGCCGGCGCGGTTGCAAGCGGCGACACCTACATGGCGCGGATCGCGCGCGATCGCATTCTTGCCGTTGGCGAACGGCCTTTTCCCATCGCGGCCGGCTGGCATGAGACCGGTTTCGCGGTCTCGGCCATGGATGCCGGGCTGCATGTGTTCGAAATCGAGGGACCGGGTCTGGCCGGTCTGGTCGCAAGGGGCACGACGCTCGATCCGGACCAGACAAGCCGCTCGGCTTCGGTGCTTTTTGCCGGCGTCAATGTGCTCTTCTATCGCTTCGGCAACCGCAACCAGGCGCGTCTCCACGTCGACCGGGGCCTCGCGCCTTATCTTTGGGAATGGCTCGAACAATCCCCAGCATTGTAGCGGTTCGGTTTCAGGTCTATCTAGCCGCGGTTGAATTTGTCTGGCCCGTTATGCTTTCCGATTCCAGTGCTGATGAAGTCATGCGACGGTCCGGTCTGACCGGCAACACCAAGGTGACGCGCGAGGACTGGATGAAGCTCGCGCTGGAGACGCTGATCTGCGAGGGCGTCGAGGCGGTACGCGTGCTTGCGCTCGGGCAGAAACTGAACGTCTCCCGCTCCAGCTTCTACTGGTATTTCAAGAGCCGCCAGGACCTGCTGGATCAACTTCTGGACCATTGGCGCAACAACAACACCCGTTTCATCGTCGAGCAGGCCGGCCTGCCCGCCGCGTCGATAACGCAGGCCGTGCTCAACGTCTTCGAGTGCTGGCTGGATGAGAAGCTGTTCAATCCGCGGCTGGATTTCGCCGTGCGCGCTTGGTCGCGCCAGTCCGCCGAAGTGCGTCGGATCGTGAACGAGGAGGACGACGCGCGTGTCGATGCCATCCGCGCGATGTTTTCACGGCACGGCTATGAAGCCACGGAAGCGTTCGTACGGGCGCGCGTGCTGTATTTCACGCAGATCGGCTATTACTCGCTCGAGATCGTCGAGCCGGTGAGCAACCGTCTGTCGCTCACGCCGGCTTACCTGCTCACGCACACGGGCGAAGCACCTCGCGAAGGAGAGGTGGAAGCCTTTGCCGAAAAGGTGCGGCGAACCCCGCAACTGAGCAAGGCCGGCTGATCGACGGTGCGGAGCGCCGCGCACCACCCTCGCCTCAATTCAGATTGCGTGGAAACTCCTTGGCAGCCCACCAGGCAGTCGAAATAAATTCACGCGACAGCTACTTTTTGCGCGGGCGCCTATACGACTAACCGCCGCTGACGTCACGCTCGGTTGGTACGTCTGGCCGGTCCGCCGGCATCGCCGGTCGCGCTGCAGCTTCATCGAGGTCGACATGCCCCACATGTCCGACAGCACATAGCTTTGCGGGCAAGGGTCCGTCGGATCGAGATCGCGGCTGTGCTCGCCCGTGCTCCAGGCGCGGCCGGTGATCTGCGGAACGATCGCTTTGCAGCCGGCGATTTCAGTCTTCCATATCGTGAGCCGCGCCCGCGGCAGGACGCCGCCGACGACGCGAATGCTGGCTTCGTACGCGTCGTTTCTCCCGGTCGACCATGATTATCCGCTTGGCAAGCGGTACCGCTCCGGGACAAACTGACCAACCTGCGTGTCAGCCTCGAGGAGAATCCGAATGAATGCCACTGTCTTTTCCGGCTGCATGCCGGCGCTGATGACGCCTTGCACGAGCGATCGCCTTCCCGATTTCGACCCGCTCGTGCGCAAGGGACGCGAGTTGATCGCCGCCGGCATGTCGGCGGTCGTCTATTGCGGCTCCATGGGCGACTGGCCATTGCTGAGCGACGAGCAGCGCATGGAAGGCGTCGAGCGGCTGGTGAAAGCCGGCGTCCCGGTGATCGTCGGCACCGGAGCGGTCAACACCGCCAGTGCCGTAGCCCACGCCGCCCATGCCCAGAAGGTCGGCGCTCGCGGCCTGATGGTGATCCCGCGCGTCTTGTCGCGCGGACCATCGGTGACGGCGCAGCGCCACCACTTCAAGGCGATCCTCGCCGCAGCCCCAGATCTGCCGGCCGTCATCTACAACAGCCCCTATTACGGCTTTGCCACGCGCGCCGATCTGTTCTTCGCGCTGCGCGCCGAACACCCGAACCTGGTCGGCTTCAAGGAATTCGGCGGACCGGCGGATTTGCGCTACGCGGCGGAAAACATCACCAGCCGCGATGATGAGGTTGCGCTGATGATCGGCGTCGACACCGCCGTCTTCCACGGCTTCGTCAATTGCGGCGCCTCAGGCGCCATCACCGGCATCGGCAATGTGCTGCCCAAGGAAGTGCTGCATCTCGTGGGTCTCAGCCGGGCGGCGGCGAAGGGCGACGCCGAAGCGCGCCGGCTGGCGCAGGAGCTGGACGCCGCGCTTGGCGTGCTCTCGTCCTTCGACGAGGGTCCGGACCTGGTGCTCTATTTCAAGCACATGATGGTGCTCAAGGGTAACCCCGAATACCGGCTGCACTTCAACGAGACGGACGCGCTGAGCGACAGCCAGCGCGGCTATGCCGAGGCGCAACTCAAGCTGTTCGACGCCTGGTACGCCCAGTGGTCGAGGCAGCCCGTGATGGCGAGATACGCTGCCTGACCGGCCGGCATGGTGGCGGGGAGCCACCTGAACCATCCGCGCTTCCTCCGCCATCAATTCGGAGCCGACTTGTCTTCCAGGGCAACGAGCAGGCCCTCGAAAGCCTGCTCGAACACCTTGGCCATCTCGGCGTAGCCGTTGTCGGACGGATGCAGGCCGTCGCCGCAGTCGAAGGCGGGAAGCAGCCTGGACGGATTGGCGGGATCGGCCAGCGCGCGCTCGAAATCGGCCACGGCATCGGCTTCGCCTGATGTCCTGATCCAGGCGTTCACCGCCTGGCGGTCGCGCTCCTTGGACGCCGAGTAGAAGGTCTTTAGCGGCAGGCCCTCGAACGCGCCGCCGAAGGGCGGCAGCGTGCCGAGCAGCACCTTGATGCCGTTGAGGCGGGCGCGGGCGATGATCTGCCGGTAGGCCGCGATCAGGCTTTCGACAGCGACTGCCTCTTGGCTTCCGGCAAGCATGGTTTCCGGCCAGCCGATGTCGTTGATGCCTTCCAGCACCGAAATCCATTTGACGTTCGGGAAGCTGAGCACGTCGCGATCGAAGCGGGCGAGCGCGTTGGCGCCGCGGGCGCGGCTGGCGAGCACGCGGTTGCCGCCGATCCCCTGGTTGAGGACGCCGATGCCCGACAGCCGGCCGCTTTTCGCGAGCCGCTCCGCCAGCCGGTCCGGCCAGCGCGCATCGCCGTCGATGGTCGAGCCGAAGCCGTCGGTGATGGAATCGCCGAGGCAAACCAGCGAGCCGCCGCCCGGCCCGCTCTCGACCAGGACGGCGCTAAGGAAATAACGGCTGGTCGAGGTCTGCTGCACCGGCAGTTCGGGCGCTTCGGCGAAATCGCCGAACTCGGAGACATAGGCGGTCTGCTGCGCCTCGTAGTGGTAGGTCTCGATCGGCGCGAAGTCGGGGAAATAGAGGCTGATCGCGATCTGCCCGAGATCGGGAACCGCGAGTTCGACCACATCGCTGAGCAGTGGCGCGCCGGGCACGAGATCGGTCTGCCTCTCACCGCCGAATGTCAACTGCCGGATGCTGGCGGCGTCGACCGCTCCACCCTTCGCGGCAAGCGCCACGGTGGCGACACCGATCCGGATCGGAGAGGCGCCATATTCGTTGGAAAGCCTCAATCGCAACCTCTCGCCGCCCTTGCTGACGCGCAACACCTGGCGCACCGTCTGCTGGTGGAAGCCGTAGAGCACGGCGTCTCCGGGCCAGACATTCATCGGGCTGGCGCTCCAGGTTCCGATCCAGTGTTCCATCTTCTCCATCCCTTCGATTTTCGGCGTAGCCCGCGAGAACACAGATAGCCGCGGCGCGCGACGCAGGCTACCGGTTGCGCTTTCCGCGACACATACATTTTTGACTCGCCGCACCGCACGCCGGCAGTCCAGCCCTTCGCTTTCCGAAATGATGGCGCAGCCGCAACATCGGTTTTCCCGAGCGGAATCAAAAAAGTACTAACACCCGCTCCGGAACGTGGTGGCTGGCCGGACAGCGCGCGCCTAGCCTGAAATCGACATCAGATCGCCGGGGGAGGAGACGTCCGGAAGATGTCCAGGGCTGCGTGCCCCGTCGGGCGGTTTCGTGGAAAAGCCGCGTCGGCAACGGATTCCAACCATTCTAGGGAGCGAGACATGGGTTCCGAAACCAAGAGCTTTATGATGAACCGCCGCACGCTTTTGCAGGGCGCGGCAGCCACCGCCGGCGGCCTGTTGCTGGCGAGTGGCGAGCGCGCCGCGGCGCAAGGTGCAGCCTCCAAAATTGTGGCATGGGAGACCGGCTATCTCGGGTTCTTCTTCTTCGTCGTGCTGCAGGAGGCGCTGAAGCGCAAGGTCGAAGGCCTCGGCCTGGAGTTCGTCGGCAAGGACGCCAATGGCGATGCCAACGCGCAGGTGAACGACTGGAACAGCCTTCTCCTGCAGAAGCCGCGCTACCTCATTTCCGACGCGCTGGACTCGGAACTGCTCATCCCGCTGAGCAAGAAGGCGAAGTCGCTCGGCGTGCCGCTCGGCATGGTCGACACCGTGCTCACCGGCGGCGAGGTGGCCGCCTCCGTCACCTTCGACAACAAGCAGTCGGGCGTCATGGCGGCCGAGAAGACCGCCGAGCTGCTCACCAAGAAGCACGGCTCGCCGAAGGGCAGTGTGCTCAACAACTACGGCTCGCTGACGGCGGTCGCACTGCGCGACCGCAAGGATGGTTTCGAGGACACGCTGAAGAGCAAGTACCCCAACATTGAGATCATCTCGCGGCCGCAGAACAACCAGCATGAGCAGGCGCTTGCCGTGGTCTCGGCGACGCTGCGCGAACGGCCGGACCTCGACGCCATCCACATGCCCACCGACATCTTCGTCGTTGACGCGCGCAAGGCGCTCGAAACGCAGCAGCGGCTGTTCCCGGTCGGGCACGAGAAGCACATCATCCTCACCAGCATCGACGCCTCGCCGAACGCGCTGGAATGGGTGAAGGCCGGCGAGATCGACGCCGATATCGCGCAGGACCCGATCGCCTATGTCGAGATCGCCGTCGATCTGCTGGAAGAATATACGCTGAAGGGCAAGCCGGTTCCGACCGGACCTTACGAGAACAAGAAGTATTTCTGGGAGAAGGGCACGATCGCCGACAGTCCGTCCGGGCCGCTGCTCACCATCCCGCCCTACTTCCTCACCAAGGAAAACGCCGACGATCCGCGTCACTGGGCCAATGTCGTGACCCAGGTGTGGAAGATGCAGCAGAACGCCGGCTGAGATCGCAGCCGACGAGACGGGTGGGAACGCGCCGTCGCGTTCTCACTCCATTTCGGAATTACCGGTTATCCAGATGAATGTCGCCGAAGGCACGATCGTGCCCGATAGTCTTGCGCCGGACAACGCCGGTGTTGTTCTGACCGTCGACAATGTCTTCAAGCGCTTTGGACCGCTTGCGGTGTTGGACGGCGTCTCGCTGACCGTCTCGAAAGGCGCGATCCACGGCCTGCTCGGCAAGAACGGCGCCGGCAAGTCGACGCTGTCCAACATCATCGCCGGCCTCTTGCACCATGACGGCGGTTCGATCCTGTTGGACGGCGAGGACGTATCGGCCCTGCCGCTGACGGCGCGCAGGAAGCGCGGGCTCCATCTTCTGTCGCAGCATTCGGAGATCTTCGAGGACCTGTCGATCGGCGAGAACCTTCTTTTGCCTGAATTGCCGAAGCGTTTCGGCCTGACCAACTGGCCTGCGCTCCACCGCCTGGCGACGCGCCAGCTCGAAAGCCACGGCATGCCGGTCGATCCAAGGCGACGCGCCGGCGACCTCGGCGCCAGCGACAGGCGTAGGCTCGCCATTATCAAAGCGGTCGCGGCGGACGCCTCGCTGATCATTCTTGACGAGCCGACGGCGGGCCTTGCCGCCGCGGAACGGCTGCATCTTCTCGAATGGGTCGAAAGCCTCACCGAAAAAGGCACGTCCTTCATCTACATCTCGCACCACAATGACGAGGTGCGTCAGCTTTGTTCCGAATACACGGTTTTGCGCGACGGCAAGGTCACCGCCAGTGGCAAGGCGCAGGAGCTGTCGGCCGATGCCATGGCGCGTGTCATCACCGGCGCCGATGTCGCCGAATTCCACCGCAGCCGCGAGGATCATCCCGCCGCCATCGAGCTCAGCGGACTTGCCTTTCCCGGCGGCGGGCGGGTCGATCTGACGATCGGACGCGGCGAGATCGTCGGCCTCGTCGGCCTGCTTGGCGAAGGACCGCAGGAACTGATGCGGGCGCTTGGCGGCCTGCTGCCGATCGAAGCCGGCGTCGTTGTCATCGACGGATACCAGATGCATCTCGGCTCGCCGAGGCAAAGTCTCGACTCGGGCGTCGCCTATCTCACCCATGACCGCATCGGCGAAGGCCTGGTCGGCTCGATGTCGGTAACCGAGAACCTCAACCTCGGCAATTGGCCGCGGTCGCTCGGCTGGCTGGTCAGCGGCGCCGGCATGAACCGCCGCATGCACGAGGCGCGCGGCGCCATGGATATCGTCATGGGCAGCGGCGGCCAGGAGATCGGCGAACTGTCCGGCGGCAACCAGCAGAAGGTACTGCTCGGCCGGCTGCTGGAACGCAAGCCAAGGCTGCTTCTGCTCGATGAGCCGACCGTCGGTGTCGACGTCGCCGCCAAGGAACAGATCCATCGCCTGATCGACGATGCGACGAAGAAGGGCGTCAGCGTGCTGCTGCTCGCCCAGGACCCGGAAGAGATGCAGCGCCTCGTCGACCGCGTGGTGATCTTCTCCAAGGGTCGTATCGCGCGCACGCTGCAGGGCGCCGAGATAACCATCGACGCGATCGCCGAAGCGAGAACGGCGCGATGAAAGTTTTGAGGTAAGGCTCGCAAATGGCCAGCAAGAAATTCCTTCTCGACAATGTGGTCTGGATCCTGATCGTCGTGTTCAGCATCCTCGCCGGCTTTCTCAATCCGTTCTTCCTCTCGGAAGGCAATTTGCAGAACGTGCTGGTGCAGGCGACCACGCTGGGCGTCCTTGTGCTTGCGGTTTCCTTCACGCTTCTGATCGGCGAGATCGATCTGTCGGTGGTCGGCAATCTCGTCTTCTCGAGCATGGTCGGCGCCTACGCCATGCAGCAGTTCGGCGTCCACTGGACGCTTGCCGTGCTCATCACCATCGCCGCCGGTGTCCTCGTCGGCCTGCTCAACGGCTACTTCGTCGCCTATCTGCGCATGAACTCGCTGATCGCGACGCTGGCGATGGGGCTTTTCCTGCAAGGCGCGGTGCTCGGCGCCACGCAGGCGCGCACCATGGTGGTCACCGACGAGGGCTACAGCTACATAGGCAGCGCCACCATCGGCAACTGGCCGGTGATGCCGATCGCGCTGTTCGTCGCCTATCTGCTGGCGCATGTCGTGCTTGCCTATTCGGCCTGGGGCCGGAACCTCTATGCCACCGGCGGCAATCGCCGGGCGGCCAATGCCGCCGGCATCAACGTCAAGCGCGCAAGGCTCGGCGCCTTCACTGCCTCGGGCTTCCTCGCGGGACTCGCCGGCTTCCTTTACACCTCCTATCTCGGCGGCGTCAGCGTCACCGTCGGCAGCACCACGCTGCTCTATGCCGTGGCGGCACCCGTCATCGGCGGCGTCTCGCTGTTCGGCGGCCGCGGCCGCGTCATCGGCATGCTCGGCGGCACGCTGCTCATCACCGTCATCCAGACCGGCCTGCAGCTCATCAACGTCTCGGCCTATTACATCCAGATGATCGGCGGGGCGATGATCCTGCTCGCGATCGCCGTCGACGCCTTCCGCATCAGAAGCGAGGAGCGCGGCGTTGTCTGAACGCTCGAGTTGGAGTCGTGGAGGCTCAGTATAGTCAAAAAAGTACCAATGATCGGATGGGAACATGGTGGCGCCGGTTTTGTCGGCTCAGTAGTTTGGCTGGCATGAGGCCGATGACAAATAACGCATCGATGAGGGCGATGACGTTGAAGGCTTCGAGGAGGAACAGCGATGAAACCTGATCTCGAAGTTGTGCAGATCAGGCCTGGCGAGTCGTTCACCGCCTGGTCGCACGGCTATCCGTTCCGCACCGTGCGCTGGCATTTCCATCCGGAATACGAGCTGCATCTCATCGTCGCCACACGCGGCCGCTACTTCGTCGGTGATTTCATCGGCGAGTTCGAGCCGGGCAATCTGGTGCTGACCGGCCCCAACCTGCCGCACAACTGGGTGAGCGATGTGCCGAAGGACGCGACGGTGCCGCTGCGCTGCCGCATCATCCAGTTCAACGAGGGCTTCATCGACAGCGCCATCAACACCTTCCCCGAGCTTGGTGCCCTGACGCCGGTGCTGGAGGCCTCGCGCCGCGGCGTGCTGTTCAGCCGGCAGACCAGCCGGCAGCTCGCCCCGCTGATGGAAGAGATCATGAATTCGCAAGGCGTGCGCCGCATCGAGCTGTTCATGATGATGATGGGCCTGCTCAGCCGTGCGGAGGGCGCGCGGATGCTCGCCAGCGCAAGCTACCTGCCCGACCCCTCGGGCTATATGTCGGCCGGCATCAACAAGGCGCTCGCCTATCTGCGCGAGAACCTGACCCAGCCCTTCAGCGAGACGGACCTGGCCGCCATCGCCGGCCAGTCGCCCAGCGTCTTTTCACGCTCCTTCCGCCAGCACACCGGCATGACCCTGGTGCAATATGTGAAACGGCTGCGCATCAATCTGGCCTGCCAGATGCTGATGAGCGACGAGCAGGCCTCGATCACCAATATCTGCTTCGAGGTCGGCTACAACACCCTTTCCAACTTCAACCGGCAGTTCCTCGCCGAGAAAGGCATGACGCCTTCGCATTTCCGGCGGCTGACACTGCACAACATCAACCTGGCGAAAGCGGCCTAGCCAGCCGGCACGACAGACAGCGGAAGACGGTAGCCGGGAGCAAGCCGACCCCGGCGAGGCAAAGCGTTGCCTGCGTGCGGACTGGAACGGCAAGACGGAACATGAGGACTCCATGGCTCAGAAACTGATCGACAAGGTCGCCGCGGTCACCGGAGCCGCCTCCGGCATCGGACTCGAATGCGCCCTCATGATGGTCTCGGAAGGCGCGCGCGTGGTGCTGGTCGACCGCGACGGAGAGGCGCTGCGCGCCGTCTGCGAGGAACTTGGCCCGGCGGCGATCCCGTTGCGGGTCGATCTGACGGATACCGCCGATGCAGCCCGCATGATGCCCGGGATCCTCGACCGTGCCGGCCGGCTCGATATCTTCCACGCCAATGCCGGCGCCTATATCGGCGGCGAGGTGGTGAGTGGCGACCCCGATGCCTGGGACCGCATGCTGAACCTCAACATCAACGCCGCCTTCCGCTCCATACGGGCCGTGCTGCCGCATATGGTCGAACGCAAGACGGGCGACATCGTCATGACCAGCTCGATCGCCGGCCTGGTGCCCGTCGTGTGGGAGCCGATCTACACCGCTTCCAAGCACGCCGTGCAGGCCTTCGTGCACACAGTCCGGCGGCAGGTCGCCAGATACGGCTTGCGCGTCGGCGCCGTCGCGCCCGGTCCGGTGGTCACCGCGCTCATCAAGGACTGGCCGAAGGACAAGCTCGAGCAGGAGCTCGCCGCCGGCGGGCTGATGCAACCGGTCGAGGTGGCGGAAGCCGTCATGTTCATGCTGACCAGGCCGCGCACCGTCACGATTCGCGACCTTGTCATCCTGCCGCAAAGCAATGACCTTTAAGAAAACCGGCGCAAACAGCCGCGGAGTTGAGTCATGAGCAGCCATTTCATCGGCATCGACATCGGAACGGGAAGCGCGCGCGCTGGCGTCTTCGACGAACAGGGCACGCTGCTTGCATCCGCCAAGGCCGACATCGCCATCTGGCATGCCGAGGGCCATATCGTCGAGCAGTCGAGCAACGACATTTGGCGCACCGTCGCGGCCACTGTCCGCGAGGCCGTGTCGCTCGCCGGCATTTCAGCGCAATCGGTGCATGGCATCGGCTTCGATGCGACCTGCTCGCTTGTCGTCCTGGGGCCGGGCGGCGCGCCGCTGGCGGTCAGCCCGTCGGGCGATCCGGAGCGCAACATAATCGTCTGGATGGATCACCGCGCCACCGAGCAGGCGCGCCGGATCAACGACACCGGCGAGGATGTGCTGCGCTATGTCGGCGGCGCCATCTCGCCGGAGATGGAAACGCCGAAACTCCTGTGGCTCGCCGAGAACATGCCACGGACTTTTGCGGCGGCATGGCAGTTCATGGACCTTGCCGATTTCCTCACCTGGCGGGCCACCGGCAGCCTGGCGCGCTCGACCTGCACCGTGACCTGCAAATGGACCTATCTCGCGCATGAGGCGCGCTGGGACGACGCCTATTTCCGCAAAGTCGGGCTGGGCGCGCTTGCGGACGAGAAATTCGCGCGGATCGGCACCGAGATCGTGGCGCCCGGGAGCGCGCTCTCCAACGGCCTGACGGACGAGGCAGCGGCCGAGCTCGGCCTGCTGCCGGGAACGCCGGTCGCTGCCGGCATGATCGATGCCCATGCCGGCGGCATCGGCTCGGTCGGCGCGCGCGGCGGCGCCGGCGATGTGACGACGCGCATGGCCTATGTCTTCGGCACCTCGGCCTGCACCATGACGACGACGGAGCAGGCGGCCTTCGTGCCGGGCGTATGGGGTCCCTATTTCTCCGCCATGGTGCCAGGCCTGTGGCTGAACGAAGGCGGTCAGTCGGCCGCCGGCGCCGCCATCGATCGCCTGGTCGGCATGCACCCTGCCGCCGTCGAGCTTGCCGGCATCGCGGCGCGTAGCGGCCAGAGCCTCAGCCAATGGCTGGCGCAGGAAGCCGAACGGCACGGCGGCGCCACCAGGGCCGATAGACTTATCGACGGCCTGCACGTCGTTCCCGAATTTCTCGGCAACCGCGCGCCTTTGGCCAATCCCGAAGCGCGCGGGCTCATTGCCGGGCTGGACATGGCGACCGGCGCCGACAGCCTCGTCGCGCTCTATCTCGCCGGCCTGTGCGGCCTCGGCTACGGCGCGCGCCAGATCCTCGAAGCCATGCGTGCCTGCGGCATCAGGATCGATACGATCGCCATCAGCGGCGGCGCGGGACAAAGCCCGCTCGTGCGGCAGCTCATCGCCGACGCGACCGGCAAGGTGGTCTACGCGCCGACGTCCCCCGAGCCGGTGCTGCTCGGCTCGGCGATGCTCGGCGCCGTGTCCGCCGGCCGCTACCCCGACCTCCCCGCCGCCATGGCGGCGATGTCGGAGGTGGGCGAGGTCTATTCACCCAACCCCTCGCTCGCCGCCTGGCACGACAGGCGCTTTGCCGCGTTCGCACGCCTGCAGGCCGCCGCGCTTTCGGTGCTGGCCGTGTGAGATCTCCAGCCGTCTCCCGCCAACGTTATCGTCACTTGCTCTCTTGGCCGGAACCATCGCCGGGCGGAGGGGTTGTGTCGTCAGACTTCGAGACATGGAAGGAAAGACGATGCGGACGTTGACGATGATGCTCGCTCTTTCGACCTTTGCCTTGGCGCAGCCGGTCTCGGCTCAACGCGCCGATCCGCAACCGCCCCAGGCTTTGCCGCCGGCCGAACAACCTCTGCCCGACCAGGTGCAACCCGATCCGGGAAATTCCGGCCAGAGCGTCACCAATGTTGTGGTGGTGGCGATGGAGGACCTGCCCGCGGAGATCAAGACCCAGGCCGAAGCCGTGGTCACCAGGACGACCGCCAAGGACCTAGCCAAGCTGCAGAAATCGATCGATGCCTCGCCCGAGGCGGTATCGGTGCTGCATGCAAACGGGCTGAATTCCTCGCAGGTCGTTGCGGCCAACATCGACGGCGACGGCACGCTGACGCTGATCATCCAGACCACGACGTGACCGGCGTCGTCAGACGCGGCTGACCCGACCGTCACGGCCAAACAAGACCAGATTCCGCGGAGGGGCCGCCATGGCCGAAACCGCCGTCCGCAATTTCACCCTCAACTTCGGACCGCAGCATCCGTCGGCGCATGGCGTGCTCAGGCTGGTGCTGGAGCTGGACGGGGAGATCGTCGACCGCGCCGATCCGCATATCGGCCTGCTGCACCGCGGCACGGAAAAGCTGATCGAATACAAGAACTACCTGCAGGCCCTGCCGTACTTCGACCGGCTCGACTATGTGGCGCCGATGAACCAGGAGCATGCCTTCTGCCTCGCCGCCGAGAAGCTGCTCGAAATATCGGTTCCCCGGCGCGGGCAGCTCATCCGCGTCCTGTTTTGCGAGATCGGCCGGCTCTTGTCGCATCTGCTCAACGTCACCACGCAGGCCATGGATATCGGCGCCCTGACGCCGCCGCTCTGGGGCTTCGCCGAGCGCGAGAAGCTGATGGTGTTCTATGAGCGTGCGTCCGGCGCTCGCATGCATGCCAATTACTTTCGGGTCGGCGGCGTGCACCAGGACCTGCCGGGGCAATTGCTCGACGACATCTGGGATTTCTGCGATCCGTTCCTGAAGGTCTGCGACAATCTCGAGGAACTCCTCACCGACAATCGCATCTTCAAGCAGCGCAACGTCGACATCGGCGCGATCTCTCTCGACGACGCCTGGGCCTGGGGTTTCTCCGGCCCGATGGTGCGCGGCTCGGGCGCTGCCTGGGATCTGCGCAAGGCGCAGCCCTACGAGTGCTACCCCGAGATGGAATTCGACATTCCGGTCGGCAAGCACGGCGACTGCTACGACCGCTATCTCGTGCGCATGGAGGAGATGCGGCAGTCGGTGCGGATCATGAGGCAGTGCCTGGAAAAACTGCGCTCGACCGATGGGCAGGGGCCGGTCGCGGTGCCCAACCAGAAGATCACCCCGCCGCCGCGCGCCACGATGAAGCGCTCGATGGAGGCGACGATCCACCATTTCAAGCTCTATACCGAGGGGCATCGCGTGCCGCCCGGCGAGGTCTATGCCGCGGTGGAAGCGCCGAAAGGGGAATTCGGCGTCTATCTGGTCTCGGACGGCAGCAATGTCCCGTATCGCTGCAAGATACGCGCGCCGTCTTTCGCCCACCTCCAGGCGATGGACTATCTGTCGCGTGGGCACATGATCGCCGATGTCGCGGCCATCATCGGCTCGCTGGACATCGTGTTCGGCGAGATCGATCGCTGACTGATGGTGTAAAGTGGAAGCGGCGGGAGAGCATGCAACTCCCCCGCCGCTTCGGGTCCGGTATTGAGCCTTCCGCGCGGTTCCGCGAACCGCGGCCATTGCTCAGTACGTGAACAGGCCTCTCAGCCAGGCAAGAATGCCTGAGCCCGGCGAGATGGCCGCACGGACACGGGACGCCGCCCAGCGTGCCGGCAGGTTGGCGCCGACATGGCAATGGCAGACGACCTCGTGCAGTTGCCAGTCGCTGAGCTCGAAGAAGCGCTTCGCTTCGCCGTAACTGTCGTCCTGCAAACCTTGAGCACGAAAGATCGGGTCTTCGAAAGCGACAGTGATCGGCGATCCGGCCGCACGCATTCTTTCGCGCACTTCTGGAGTGGCGTATTCGGTACCCGCAAGCGCCATGAGACGCCGGCCGGGGTCTTGCTCTAGAAGTTGCGCCCAGCGTTCGAGGCGCTGGCCTCGACTGGCGATGAGAACCGCTGCTTCAGCATGAACGTCGGCAACGGCATTGAGTTGGTCTACGGTTTGGTGCTTCAAGGCCGCCTCCTATGTCGGCAGATGATCACCCGCCCTACTACGGAACTAAGGCGCTGCATGGCGCCGGCAAGAGCCGAAACGGGTTACGGGAATCATTTGATCGGCATTCGCGTCCCGCACCACCGGAATGCGACGGATTCGCATTGGAACCATTCGCGGGCGTGACCGTTCTGCCAGCGTCAGCCGTCCCTCGGACGCTCGATGAGCGCCAGGGAAGGCGGCGATCAATCCATCATGTTCTGGTCGAGCGGATATCCGGTTGCCGGAAACCCCATCACGCCGACGGCCGCCAGCGCAACGCGGGAACCACTTTATGGCCATTCTCCCCAACCCCGACCCGACGCCTGCACCGATGCCCACGCCGCCGCCGTTCCCCGACCCGAAGCCGATGCGCGAGCCGGATCCGGAGCGACTGCCGGACGAGGCCCCTGTCCCCAATCCGGATGAAAACGACGTGCCACCCAAGCACTCGGCGAAGCTCGGCGGCGCCGATCGGCGCGAGCAGTCTTCCCCCAGCGCTCCTTCGTCGACTCGATCGTAGGTTCCGCAATCACAGAAACCGCTTACTGTGCCGCCTTTGGGCACTCACGCCCGCCATCGGCCCGGCCGCAATCTTCATACCCTGATGCCGCGCAGGTAATGCAGGCCGAGCCAGTTGAGCGGGCCGCCTTCGATGCGCTCGAATCCGACTGCCGCCAGCGGTTGGCGAAGACGGTGCAGGTCGAACTGGCCATGCAGGCCGTGCTTTGCCGACATGTGTCCGCGCTCACTAACGGGGCCTGCATAGTCGATCAGCAACAACCGTCCGCCCGGAGGCAGAACGCGCGCCGCCTCGCGCAGGCAAAGGCTGCGTCTTGCTTCCGGCACCATATGCAGCACCGTCGTGAAGGTGACCGCATCGAAGCGTCCGTCCTCAAACGGCAATTCGGCCGCATCGGCATGGTGAAACGCGATGTCGAGGCCTGCCCGGCTGGCCTTTCGGCGAGCCGCGGCAAGCATCTTTTCGGAGACGTCGACGCCAACCACCGATCCGCCGGGCTGCACGCGGCGCCATGCCGAAATCGCCTGCGTGCCCGTGCCGCATCCGACGTCCAGCAGTTGGAAGCCTGGCGCCAGACCGGCCAGATCGAGCAGAGCCTCGCGATAGGCCCGGTCGCGCCCGCGGGTCAGGACAAGGACCAGCAGGTCATAGAGGCGCGGAAAGCCGATGCCCTTGTTGGCGTCCGGGCCGATTACGGCTCCAGCGGCATGCTTTTCGCGTCGCATATGGTGCATGTTCATCACGTCCTTCCTTCAACAGGCAGTTCGAGAAACCCGCGAACGCCGGCACAGCGGCTGACGGCTGGCGGAACTTCGAAACAGTCCGTATGATAATGGACACCCTGTCCGGGATTTTCGACGGACGATGCAGGCGGAACGTTCGTTAACGGACAATCCGCGCCTGCCGTCCTGAAAAAGGCGGGCCAGGGAAGACGCTCCGTGGACCGGCGAAGGAGATTCATGTCGCGCGAGATTGATCGGCGAGCGGCCCGCACGCGCAAAGCCCTTCACCAGGCGCTGCTGACGCTCATGCTGCGAAAGGGCTACGAGGCTCTCTCGGTGCAGGACATCATCGATGAAGCCGATGTCGGCCGCTCGACATTCTACGCGCACTATACCGGCAAGGAGGATCTCCTGCGCAGCGGCTTCCAGATGCTTCGGGAGGAGCTCAAGGAGGCGCAATCGACGGCGCGCGCAGGAGCCAAAGCCTCACACGACGACCCGCTCGGCTTCAGCACGGCCATGTTCGAGCATGCCGCCCGGTATGCCGACCACTATCGGACGATGATTGGCGGGCGCGGCGGCGCCGTGACTGAGAACGAAATCCGCCTGATCCTGTCGGAAATGGTGCGGCAGGATCTGTCTTCCTCTCTCCATGACGACACCATTCCGCGCGACTTCGTCGTGCAATTCATCGTCAGCGCCTTCTTGACCGCTCTGAACTGGTGGTTCGAGCGGAAGCCGAAACTATCGCCGTCCCAGGTCGACGCCATGTTCCGGAGCCTTGTGCTCGACGGGCTTTCTCCGTTGATGGGCGACGAGAGCCGGTCGTCGGCGGATTAGCCTGCGACACATCGCGACACGGATTGACCGATCTGCAGGATCCGGCCGGGCTTACTCGAACCGAGCAGCCGTCCACGCTCCGCCTGCCGCATTCGACTCCACCGCGGCTGCTACGAACTTCACGCCGCGCGCGCCGTCGACCACGTCCGGCACCTGCGCGACGCGGGCGGCATCGATTGTGCCGCCCGCGCGATGCGCGCGGATGATGTCGGCGGCGTCGCGGTAGAAATTGGCGAAGGCCTCGATATAGCCTTCCGGATGCGCGGCCGGCATGCGCGAGACGCGCCGCGCTTCCGTGGTCGAGCTATGGCCGCCGCGCACCAGCGTGCGGGTCTCCTCGCCATAGGGCGAGAAGCGCAGCTCCTCCGGCCGCGTGCCCGACCATTCGAGCCCGGCCTTTTCGCCATAGATGCGCACCGAGAGATCGTTGTAGTGGCCGGGCGAGGTCTGGCTGGCGAGGATCGTGCCGCGCGCCCCGCCCGTCCAGCGCACCAGGACATGCGCATTGTCGTCGAGCCGCCGTCCGGGCACGGCGGTGAAGAGATCCGCCGAGACCGCCTCCGCCTCGAAGCCCGAAATGAAGCTTGCCAGGTTGAAGGCGTGCACGCCGATGTCGGCGAGCACCGCCGACTGTCCGGCGCGCGCCGGGTCGGTGCGCCATTCGGCCTGCTTCTGCCCTTGCGCGTCGATCGGCTGCGTCAGCCAGTCCTGGATATAGGCGCCATGCACGGAGACGATGCGGCCGAGCGCGCCCGCCGCCACCATCTCGCGCGCCTGCCGCACCATGGCGTAGCCGGTGTTGTTGAGGGTCACGACGAAGCGGCGCTTCCTCGCTTTTGTCAGCGCCACCAGGGCTTCGGCCTCGGCTAGCGTGATCGACAGCGGCTTATCGCAGATGACGTCGATGCCGGCCTCGAGGAAGGCGGTGGCGATCGGCGCGTGCAGATGGTTGGGCGTGACGACGACCACCGCCTCGATGCCATCCGGCCGCGCCGCTTCGGCTTTCGCCATGGCATGATAGTCGGCATAGCTGCGCTCCGGCGTTATATCGATCTCGGCGGCCGAGGCCGCCGCGTTCTCCGGATCCGAGGAAAGCGCACCCGCCACGAGGGCGATCTGGTCGTCGAGCCGCATGGCGAGGCGGTGCACCGCGCCGATGAAGGCGTTGCGGCCACCGCCGACCATGCCGACCGCCAGGCGTTGGCGCGAGATTCCGTCAGCAGTTGCATAGACCATGGTTCGATTCCTCCCGGATGGCTGTCGTTGACAGCGCAGGACTATAGGGGGCTCCTCGCCAATTTCGAACGGCTTTTCCAAATTTTGTTTTGTAAAACGATCGTGCCGCACTAGCCTTGCGCGAAAACCGTAGAGGAGGGTTCAGGCAATGAAACGCCGCATGGCTGTCGGTTGGCTCATCAAGGTTATGGAAACACGACAATCGCTTCAGGTTTTGAGTTCGCCCTTTTTTCCGGACGTTGGTGCTGCCCCTCACCTGCCTGCCGGCATCCTCTCCCCGTATAGGGACGGGGAGAGGGGTGCTCCCATCGCCGGTTTCGCTAGTCGCCAGCGTTGCAGGAAAGGCGCCGAGGCTGCAGCCAGCCTCCTTCTCCCCGTCACTAAACGGGGAGAAGGTGCCGGCAGGCGGATGAGGGGCGGTGCCGACTTTGACAATTGGTGGTCTCCACCAAAGGTTGGGGTCCCCTCATACGCGACAGCTCAAACCCGGCCCATCCCATGAGCGGCGCGCGAACCTCACCCAGCCGGGCCGCCGGCGAGAGTGCTCCCCGCAAACAAAGCCGTTCGCTGGCAGCACTTGGCTACACGAAACCACAAACCTATGAGGAACTGCGCGCCGTGCTCTCTTCCGGCACCGTGCATTTCCCGAAGCGGCTGCGCCAGGTCGCCATCTTCCTGTGGCAGCATCCGAGCGACGTGGCGCTCGGCACCATTGCGCAGGTGGCCGACCAGGCCGGCGTGCAGCCCTCAACGCTGGTGCGCTTCGCGCAGATCTTCGGCTATGCCGGATTTTCCGATTTCCAGGGCCTGTTCAAGGACCACATGAAAGGCTCATGGCCGGAGGGGCGCAGCCACGAGCCCGCGGCCGAACCCAACGCCAACCTGCATTTCCTCAACGGCATGGTCGGCGCCTCGCAAGCCTCGCTCAGCCGCATCGGCAACGGCTTCGACATCGACAGTTTCGAGAAGATGGTCGAACTGCTGGCCAGCGCCGAACTGATCTATGTCATCGGCAGCAAGCGGGCCTTTCCCGTCACCACCTATCTGTCGCTGACGCTGTCGCAGCAGGGGGTGCGCAACGTGCTGGTCGACAATGCCGGCTCGACCGCAATCGACCAGGTCGGCTGCATAACGCCGCGCGACGCGGTGCTGGCGGTCTCCTTCAGCCCCTACAATTCGATCACGCCAGACCTCGTCGCCGTCGCGCATGAGCGCAAGGCGCGCATCGTCACCATCACCGACAGCACCTTTTCGCCGCTGGTGAAGCTCTCGGACACATGGCTGGAAGTTGTGGAGTCGGATTTCGCCGGTTTCCGCTCGCTGGCCGCATCACTCGCCGTCGGCATGGCTTTGGCCCACGGCGTTGTCGCGCGCCGGACAGGCTGACCGGGTTGACTATCGGGAATTATTGTTCCATATTTGAAAAAATAGAAACTTTATTCCAGGAGGAGGAATGGAGGTTCGGCTCGACAACAAGGTGGTGCTGGTCACCGGCGCGACGCAGGGCATTGGCCGCGCGATCGCCGAGACCGCTGCGCGCTCTGGCGCCGAAGGCCTTGTGATCACCGGCCGCGACCGCAAACGCGGCGACGCTGTCGCCGCGGAACTTTCCGCCATGGGCACCCCGACCGCCTTTGCCGCGGCCGACCTCGGCGATCCCGAGGCTCCGGCAATGCTCGCCCGGGCCTGCATCGAGCGCTTCGGCCGCATCGACGCACTCGTGAATGCCGCCGGCCTTACCGACCGCGCCTCCTTCGTCGATGCCAGCCTCGAAGACTGGGCATCGCTGTTCGCCGTCAATGCGCGCGCGCCCTTCTTCCTGATGCAGGCGGCGATCGCCGACATGAGGAAGCGCGGTGGGGGCGGCGCCATCGTCAACATCCTGTCGATCAACGCGCATTGCGGCTCGCCCGAGCTTGCCGTCTATTCCGCCACCAAAGGCGCGTTGGCGACGCTGACCAAGAATGCCGCCAATGCCCACCGCTTCGACCGCATCCGCGTCAACGGCATCAATGTCGGCTGGACCGACACGCCGGCGGAACGCGTCATGCAGGCCGAAACGCTTGGCCAAGGGCCGGGCTGGCTCGATGCGGCCAATGCGGCCCAGCCCTTCGGCCGGCTGTTCTCGGTGAACGACATCGCGAACCTCGCCGTCTTCCTGCTCTCCGACGCGGCCGGACCGATGACCGGCGCGCTGATCGACCAGGAGCAATGGGTGATCGGAGCGAACCGGTGAGTGCCGAAAGCCTCGGCCCTGCCCTGCTCAGTTGCTTGCCGTCCGAGGTCCGCAAGCCGGCTTACGATCGCGCAGCACTGAGACCGGGTATCGCGCATATCGGTGTCGGCGCCTTCCATCGCTGCCATCAAGCCGAATATACCGACGATCTCCTTGCAAGCCATTTCGACCGCTGGGGGCTGGTCGGCATCAACATCCGCCCACCCCGTCTTGCCGAAACGCTCGGCCGGCAGCACGGCCTCTACACGCGGCTGATCCGCCAGAATGACGAGGTCGAAGCGCGCGTCATCGGCAGCATCGTCCGCGTCGTCGACAGCCAGGACAGTGCCGCGCCGGCGCTCGAGGTGCTGGCCTCGCCCGACATCGAGATGGTCACAATGACAGTGACCGAGAAAGGCTATTGCCACGTTCCGTCGAACGGCACGCTCGACCTCGACCATCCCGACATCGTGCACGACCTCGCCAACCCGCAAGCGCCGCGCAGCGTGCCCGGCATCCTGGCGAGGGCGCTGGAGCTGCGCATGGGCTCGCATGGCCGGCCGGTGACGCTGCTGTCCTGCGACAACATCCCGACCAATGGCATCATCCTCGGCAATGTCGTGCGGGCGTTCGCCGAGCAGCGCGGCAATGGGCTGGCGGATTGGATCGCCGCCAATGTCGCATTCCCCTCGGCCATGGTCGATCGCATCGCGCCGGCAACGACAGAGGCCGATATCGACACCGTCGAAGACCGCTTCGGCTATCGCGACAGCGCCGTGGTTGTCGGCGAACGGTTCCGCCAATGGGTGATCGAGGACCGTTTCGCCGGCCGCGTGCCGCGCTGGGACCTCGTCGGAGCGACCTTCGTAAACGACGTCACGCCGTTCGAGCACCTCAAGATGCGGGTGCTGAACGGTGCCCAGACCACGCTCGCCTATCTCGGCGTTCTAGGCGGCTTCGAACATACATCGGACGCCATGGCCGACCCGCTGCTGGCAGCCTTCGTTCGCCGCATGCTGATGGAAGAGACGCTGCCGACGCTGATGCCGGTGCCCGGCATCTCGCCGGCCGCCTATGTCGAGCAGAGCCTGGCTCGCCTCACCAACACGGCGATCCGCCACCGCAACCACCAGATCGCCACCGACGGCTCGCAGAAGATCGTGCAGCGCCTGCTCAGCCCGATCCGCGACCGCCTGGCGAAAGGCGACAGCATCACGCTGCTGTCGGTCCCGGTCGCCGGCTGGATGGCCTATCTGATCAAGGCATCGGCACGCTTCGGCCAGGCCTGGCAGGTGTCCGATCCCTTTGCCGAAAAGATCGCGGAGATTGCCGACCGCGTGGGCGCCGACAGCAAGGAATTGGCCAATGCAATCCTTGCGATCGACGCCATCTTCGATCGTTCGCTCGCCGCCAGCGACATGTTCCGCGCAAATGTCGTCGCCGGCCTCGATGGACTGCTCTCAGACGATCCGATGACCTTTGTCAGACATGTCCGCGCTGACCTAATAGATGCGCGGTTGAAGCGACCAGCGCGATCTGCATAGTACGAAGAGGGAGGCATCATGAAGCTTGGACTGCTCACGGCACCATTTCCCGATACTGCGCTTAGCGAGGTCGCCGACTGGGCGCGCTCGGTCGGCTTCGAAGCGCTGGAGATCGCCTGCTGGCCGAAGACTTCGGGTGCCAGCCGACGCTATGCCGGCACCAGCCATATCGACGCCGCCGGCATCTCGGCCTCGGAAGCCAAGGACATCGCAGCCTCGCTTGCCGGCAAGGGCCTGACCATCTCCGGCCTCGGCTTCTATCCCAATCCCCTGCATCCGGATCAGGCGCATCGCGAGGCGGTGATCGATCACCTGAGGAAGGTGATCGTGCTGGCGAGCCGCATGGGTGTTTCGCTGGTCAACACCTTCTGCGGTGGCGATGCCTCGAAGACGATCGACGCCAACTGGGAAGACGCTCAAAAGGTCTGGCCCTCGATCATCGCCCATGCGCGCGAGCATGGCGTCAAGCTCGCCTTCGAGAACTGCCCGATGATCTTCAGCTATGACGAATGGCCGGGCGGGCACAACATCGCCTACTCGCCATACGTCTGGCGCCGCATCCTGGAGGCCTGGGGCGGCGACGTTGGCATGAATTTCGATCCCTCGCATCTCGTCTGGCAGATGATCGACAAGCAGCGCTTCATCCGCGAGTTCGGCCCACACATGCTGCATGTGCATGCCAAGGACCTGATGATTGATCATGATGGTTTGTACGAGCGCGGAATTCTTTCCGCCGGCATAGGCTGGCAGGTGCCGCGCATGCCGGGGCTGGGCGACATCAACTGGAGCACCATCTTTTCGGGCCTCTACCGGGCCGGATATGACGGGCCGGTCATCATCGAGCATGAGGACCGCCGGTTCGAGGGGAGCGACGAAAAGGTGAAGCGCGGTTTGCTGCTGGCCCGCGACGTGCTGCGCCCCTTCGTCAAATGACGAAAAACTTGGCTCCGGTCGCAGCAGAGCCTGGAACTGAAATCAATGTGGAGGAGTACTGAAATGAAGAAATACCTGACCATGGCCCCGCTGCTGGCAGGTGCCGCCTTGCTTGCCTCGGTGGGCGTCTCGTCCGCCGAAGGCAAATACACGATTGGCATTTCCAACACCGTGCAGGGCAATGGCTGGCGCGAGGAGATGATCTGCGCGATGAAGGCGCAGGCGCTCGCTTCCGGCGAGGTGGCGAAGCTCAACATCGCCCACCGCAACACCGACGCCGCCGGCCAGCTCGAGGACATCCGCAACCTGATCAGCGCCAAGGTCAACGCCATCGTCGTCAATCCGGCCGATCCGGCCGGCATCAAGGCCGGCCTCGAAGAAGCGACCAAGGCCGGCATCGTCGTCGTCGCCGTCGACCAGGCGGTAACCGAGCCGTCTGCCTACATCATCTCCAACAACCAGGAGCAGTACGCCTATCTCGGCGCCAAGTGGCTGTTCCAGCAGATGGGCGGCAAGGGCGATGTGCTTTATATGCGCGGCGCCGCCGGCGCCTCGGCCGACAGCGATCGCGACAAGGGCTTCAAGAAGGCTCTCGCCGAATTCCCCGACGTGAAGGTCGCGCAGGAGGTCTTCACCGGCTGGCAGCAGGACCAGGGCAAACAGCAGATCCTGTCCTTCCTCGCCACGGGGGCGCCGATCAACGGCATCTGGACCTCCGGCATCGACAACGTCATCGTCGACGCGCTGGTCGAGCAGCAGGCGCCGATGGTGCCGGTTGTCGGCGCCGACAACGCCGGCTTTGTCGGCCAGCTGAACACGGTCAAGGATCTTGTCGGCGCCGCCGTCACCAACCCCGGCTCGATCGGCGGCGCCGGCGTCACGCTGGCGCTGCAGATCCTCGACGGCAAGAAGCCGGCGCAGCAGACGGTTCTGGTCGAGCCGCAGCTTTGGGAAAACGCCACCGATGAGGGCAAGGCCAAGCTGAAATCGGCCGCCGATCCGTCGCTCAGCCCCGAATGGCCGGTCTCCATCTCGATCCCGGACTGGACCAGCTACACCAAGGACCAGATCGTCGCCTGCAAGGGCCCGGGCGAATAATCGCCCGATCTGAACGGAAGGCGAGGACGTCGGACCAAGGTCTGGCGTCCTTGCCATTTGAATTAGGCCCCATAATTTGAGCCGTTGGATCGAGAACGCTTTGACCACCAACCCTCTCCTCGACGCCTCCGGCGTGGCGAAGAACTACGGCGCTGTCGCCGCGCTGCGCAACGCCTCGCTTTCGGTGCTGCCGGGCGAGGTCCATGCGCTGATGGGCGCCAATGGCGCCGGCAAGTCGACACTGGTGAAGATCCTGACCGGCGCCATCCAGGCGGACGCCGGCCGCGTCCTGATCCGTGGCGAGGCCCGCGATGTCCGCTCTCCGGCCGCCGCGCGCCGCGCCGGTCTGTTGCCGGTCTACCAGGAGCCGGCGCTGATCCCCGATCTCGATGTCCTTTCCAATTTGCGGCTGACCGGCACGCCTGTCGAGCCGTTCCGCGCGTGGGTGCGCGAGCTCGGCATCCCCAATCTCGATATACGCGAGACCGCGCGTGACATTCCACTCGCCGTGCTGCGCGTGCTGGACCTTGCATGCGCGCTCGCCGTCGAACCCGACGTGCTGCTGCTTGACGAGATGACCGCGGCGCTGCCCGCCAACCTCGCCGAAAAGGTGCTGGAAGTCGTGCGCCGCCAGGGCGACAGCGGCCGCTCGGTCATCTTCATCTCGCACCGTTTCGTCGAAATCTCCGCGCTCTGCGACCGCGCCACGGTGCTGCGCGACGGCGCCACCGTCGGCGTCGTCGACATCGAGCCGGGCGTCGAGGAAAAGATCGTCGAGATGATGCTCGGCGCCCGCATCGAGAAGGTCAGCGTCGCCGCCGCGCGTGTGGCAAGCCAGGCTGCCGCCGCGCAAGACAGCCGCCCTCGGCTTGTCGTACGCAACCTGCAGCTCGGCACCAAGCTCAACGACGTGTCCTTCGATCTCGCCAATGGCGAGGTGGCCGGCGTCGTCGCGCTCGAGGGCCAGGGCCAGGACGAGCTCTTCGCCGCGCTTGCCGGCTCCATCCGGCCGGGCGGCGGCACGATCGCCGTCGACGGCTCGCCGGTACAATTCTCGCATCCGAGCGATGCCATCCAGGCCGGCATCGCCTATGTGCCCGGCGACCGTACCGAAGCGCTCGCCATGCAGCGCTCTGTACGCGAGAACATCGCGCTTCCTTTCAGCGCAGCGCTCCGCAAATGGGGGCCGATCCGGGTGCGCAGAGAGCACATGGTCGTCTCCAGCGCCATCGCCCGGCTGCAGATCGACACTCGCGCGCAAAGCGAGGTGCAGCGCCTTTCCGGCGGCAACCAGCAGAAGGTGACCATCGCCCGCTGGATCGCGGCCGACGCCCGCACCATCCTCTGCTTCGACCCGACGCGCGGCATCGATGTCGGCACCAAGCAGGAGATCTACAAATTGCTGCGCGAGCTCGCAGGCCTCGGCAAGTCGGTTCTGTTCTACACATCCGAGCTGGAGGAGGTGCAGCGTGTCTGCGACCGCGTCATCGTCATCTTCGGCGGCCGTGTCGTCGACACGCTCCCGGTCGAGCTGGCCGACGAGCCGGCGTTGATGCGGGCCGCCTACGGCCTGCCGCGCGGCGCTAGGGAGGATGTCGGCTTCCTCGCCGATGTCAGGCCTGCCTCCGATGCGGAGGCCGCGCCATGATGCGCTTCCTGCGCCGCCAGGGCTGGGTCGCCGGCCTGCTCGCTTTGCTCTTCTTCCTGTTCGTCGTCACGAAACTAATCCAGCCGGGTTATGGCAGCGGCGACTTCGGCTCGCTCGCGCGGGCAGTTTTGCCTTATGCCTTCGCCGTCGCCGCCCAGACCGTCGTCGTCATTGCCGGTGGCATCGACCTCTCGGTTGCCGCCATGATGGCGCTGACCAGCGTCACCGCCGCCTCTATGATGAACGGCGCCAGCGAGGAATATGCGTACTTCGTGGTGCCTTTCGTGCTTGCCATGGGGTTGGCGCTCGGGGCGCTGAACGGGTTGCTCATCGTCGTCACCCGCGTTCCGGATATCGTCGTCACCTTGGCCACTTTGTTCGTGCTGCAGGGCGCGGCGCTTCTGGTGCTCGAGGCGCCCGGCGGCGCCGCCGCCGAATGGCTGAAGGCAAGCATTGTCGGCACCATGCCGATACCCGGCCTGCCGGATTGGGCCCAGGCCTGGGTTCCGAAGGCGTTGGTGCTGCTTGCCGTCTGCCTAGGCATTGTCTGGATTCCGCTCAGGCGCTCGCGCCTCGGGCTTTCCATCTACGCCATCGGCAGCGATGAGCTCGCCGCCTTCCGCAGCGGCGTGCCGGTGGCGCGCACCAGGATCGTCGCCTACGCGCTCTCCGGCCTGTTCGCGGCGCTCGGCGGGCTCTCGCTCACCATCAGCACCGGCATCGGCGCGCCGATCCCCGGTCCCTATCTGCTCGCCAGCGTCGCGGCGGTGGTGCTGGGCGGCGTCGCGCTCGGCGGCGGCAAGGGCGGGCTGCTCGGGCCGATCATTGCCGTCTTCGTGCTCAGGCTGGTGCGTACCGACCTCACGCTGCTGGCCATCGATCCCAATGTCACCGCCATCATCGAGGGTGCGATCATGGTCGCCGTGGTGATGTTCGGCGCCTTCATCACCATCCGGGGCCGCCCGGCGGGAGCAACGCCATGACAAGCACCGCGACGATGCCCCAGCCGGCCTCGTTCGGCCGCCGCCTCAAACGCTTCATGGCGGACCGGCCGCTCATACCGCTGATCATCCTGCTCGTCATCCTGGTGTTGATCCTGCAGGTCCTTCGCCCCGGCATCGTCAACGAGCGCTGGATCGCCAACACCGCGAAATTCGCCATCCCGCTGGCGATCCTCGCCGGCTGCCAGACCATGACCATGCTCACCAGCGGCATCGACCTTTCCGTCGGTACGGTGGCGACGATGAGCGCCTTCATCATGGCGACCCAGATCGTCAATCAGGACCCGACGGTGGCCTTCATCCTCGCCATGTTGCCGGCGGTGCTGATCGGCCTTGTCAACGGCATCGGCGTCGGCGTCTTTCGCGTCCATCCGCTGATCATGACGCTGGGCACCAGCCTGATCGGCACCGGCTTCCTGCAGGTCTACCAGCGCACCGTCATCGCCTCCGGCGCCAGGATCCCGGATTTCCTCAACTGGCTGGGCACCGGCCTCACCTATGGCTTCCCCAACGCGCTTTTCCTGTTCGTGCCGGTGGCGGTGCTGATCGTCTTCACGCTCAACCGCACCGGCTTCGGCCGCCTGCTCTACGCCGTCGGCGACAATGAGCGCGCGGCGCGCCTCTCCGGCGTCCGCTACTGGCAGGTGATCACGGCGCTCTACGTCATCTCCAGCCTGCTCGCCGGCATCACTGGCCTGCTCTATATCGGTCTGATCAAGGCGCCTTCGCTGTCGCTCGCCGAGCCGCTGGTGCTGCCTTCGGTGGCCGCCGCCGTCATTGGCGGCACCTCGATCTTCGGCGGCCGCGGCGGCTATACCGGCACCATAGTCGGCGCGCTGATCCTGACCGTGCTGACGACGCTGCTCACCATCCTGCACATGCCCGAAGGCGGCCGCCGCATCCTCTTCGGCTTCATCGTGCTGTTCGTGACCGCGGCTTATCTGAGGATCATCGAGGATCGGTAGGAAACGCAAGCTTCGTCGGGGCAAGCGCGCGGGCTGCGACGCTATTGCGCCCTGGCGTGCATTGCTGGCGCACGACGGGAACACTATAGGTGTTCCATCGTGCGCGAAGACATTCACACGACGGGCATTCCGGTTCTCTGCGCTTCATGCGAAGCGCGGCATCGCGGCATTTGCGGCGCGCTCGGCCCCGACCAGCTCCTGGCCCTTTCCAAATCGACGATGCGGCACAAGGCCGACGCCGGCAAGGAACTGGTGAGCGATTCCAGGAGCGTCGAGCGCTTCTCCAACGTGCTCTCGGGCGTCGTAAAGCTTACCAAGACGCTTTCCGACGGCCGCCAGCAGATCGTCGGCCTGCAGTTCGCCCCGGATTTCCTCGGCAGGCCGTTCCAGGCCGAGAGCTCGCTGACCGCCGAGGCCGCGACCGAGGTCGAGCTGTGCTCGTTCCCGCGCCAGGCGCTGGAGCGATTGATGAAGGAGCAGCCGGATCTCGAGCATCGCCTGCTCGAGCAGAAGCTGCGCGAGCTCGACCAGGCACGCGACTGGATGGTGGCGCTCGGCCGCAAGACCGCAGCCGAGAAGATCGCGAGCTTCCTTTTGATGATCGCGCGCAACATCGATCCCGGAGCCGGACCGGAGCGCCGGCGCGCCGCTTTCGAACTGCCGCTATCGCGCGCCGAGATCGCGGATTTTCTCGGCCTTACCATTGAGACGGTAAGTCGGCAGATCACGCGCCTGCGGGGCGAAAGCGTGATCCGGATCGAGAACAACCGTCACGTGATCGTCGACGACATCGGGCGACTGGCCGCACGGGCCGGAGACTGATCCCCCCGCGGCTCAGTACGGCAAGCCGCGTCACGCACCTTCCTTTGAATTGCCTTTGCAGGCCTCAACGACCGCGGGCAGCACATGGTCGCGCTCGAAGGCGATGTGGCGGCGCGTCGATTCGAAAAACGCGCGTAGCATGTAGCCGAAGGCTTCGGGGTTCTCGATGGGCCGGCCATGGCCGTAGGCAAGCAACGCCTCGCTGAGGTCCGTCGCCGCGCTCTCGTCCTCCAGATGCTCGAGCTTGAGCCTCGCCACGATCTCGTCCCCGCCTGTCCGCCGCGCGAAAGCGGGGAAGACGACCTCCTCCTCGAAGCGGTGGCACTGGCGCAGAAGCGGCAAGAGGTCGGCCGCCACGGCGAGGCACTGGAGTCGGTCGACGCGCGACGGCAGATCGTCGGCGATGCCTTCAAGCATGTGGCAGAGCGCCAGCAGATGCAAATGCGCCCGCTTCATGTCCGCCGGGCTGCTGAACGGCTCGTGGTTTGCACCCGTCATGATGGCTCCTCCGCCAAGGCCGGGCTCACGGGGTGGGCAAGGCAACGGTGCCTTCAGCGAGCTCTTCGCGAACGGTGCGCGGCTTGCTCCACAGCGCGAATCGCGGCCGGGACAAGTCAACGAGCAGAACGTCGGGCATGGTAGGTATCCTTTGAGATATGTTTCATAACGCCGTGACGGTCGTCGTGAGTTGACGTGGATCAACCCGTTCTGCCGCTGCGCGTGCCAACAAATGCGGCATGAAAAAGCTGTCTGCCCCGCCCCAACGTCCCGATCCCGCCGCATCGCTCGCCTTTCAGGCTCTGACCGCCGCTGAGCGGCTGGCAAAATCCGGATTGCGCGGCCTGCTCATCTGGCAGATTGCGCGCACCGCGCTGCGGCTCGGCTTCGCCGCGACGGCGGCGATGCTCGCGGGACGGCTCGTGATGGGCGGTGCCGTCGATCCGGGGCTCACTGCAGCGACGATTGTTCTTTTGGCGGCCTCCTGCCTCGCCGGCCTTGCCGCCGATAGAGTGCAGGCTTCCGCGGAAAACACTGTGTCGACCGGCCTGCGCGGGTCGGCGGGCGACCGGCTGAACGAAATGCCGGCGAGGCTTCTGCAATCGCTCCCGGTCGGCAGCGTCATCGTCTCCATGCAGCGTCATCCGGAGCAGGTGGCGGCACTGGTCGTGGGCCACCGTGCCGCCACGGCTATGATGGCGGCAGGCCCGCTGCTGGCGGCGGGAGCGCTGGGCTTCGTCTCCTGGCAGGCGGCGCTGCTGATCGCCGGCCTGACGCCGGTCATGATCCTGTTCTTCGCGCTGGTGGGCAAGGCCATGCGCCGGCGCGCCGACGCGCAGGAACGCGCGTTTGGACGGCTGGCCGACCAGTTCGCTGACCGTATCCGCACGTTGCCCACGACCCTGGCGAACCACGCAACGGCAGGGGAAGCGGCGAAGCTTGCCCGGCGTCTCGATACCTATGCCGGCAAGACGATCGGCCTGCTGCGCATCGCCTTCGTGAATGCCGGCATCATCGATTTCTTCGCCTCGCTGTCGATCGCCATCCTGGCCGTCTTCCTCGGTCTCGGACATCTGAAGCTCGCGACAATCCCGGGCTTTTCCAATCTCGAGCTCTGGCAAAGCCTGTTCATCCTGATGATCGCGCCGGAATTTTTCGCGCCGTTCAGGCGCTTTTCCGAACAGTACCACGCCAAGGCGGAAGGGCTGGCGGCGGCCGCGGCGCTCGATCGCCTGCTCGGCGCCGAACCGGTTGCGGCGAAGACCTTGCCGTCGCTCGAGCGCCTGCGCCTGACGCTGCCTGCAAAAGGCCTTGTCGCCATTGTCGGCCCAAGCGGATCGGGCAAGTCGACATTGCTGCGCCGTCTCGCCGGCCTGGAACACGGCGGAATGCAGGGCGCTCAACCGCTCGCCGGCACAGGGATCGCCTGGGTTTCGACCGACAGCTACGTGCCCGAGGGGACCCTCGGTGAGGCCATCGCCTGGAATGCCGTCGCCGTGACCCGGGACCGGCTGGAAGACTCCGCCCGAGCGATCGGGCTGCTCGACGACGCGCTCTTGCCGGGCGGCCTCGATGCCAGGCTCGACAAGGGCGGGGCCAACCTTTCGGGAGGCCAGCGGCTTCGCATCGCAGTCGCCCGCGCAACACTCGCCGGACGCGCCGTGCTGGCCGACGAGCCGACGGCGAAGCTCGACCGTGAGACAGCCGAAGCCGTGCGCAGAACGCTGCTTGCGATTTCACGGTCGCGACTGGTCGTCTTGGCCACCCATGACCGCGATTTGGCCGCGGCCGCGGATATTACGGTCGATCTCACCCAAGGCGACGCCGTCGAGGTGGCGGCATGAACATCTCATTCCAGTCCTCCCAATCCTCGAGCCGAACGTCGTGGCGACTGGCGACCGGCTTCGCGTTCGCGGCGCTTTTCTGCGCCATACTGCTCGGCGGCGTTTCCGCATGGCTGCTGGGCTCGGTGGCGATCGCCGGCCTCTCGGCAGCGGCCTTGACCTTCAACTTTCACATGCCGGCGGCCTTCATCAGGCTGTTCGCTATCGGCCGCACGGCGGCCCGCTACGGTGAGCGCCTGACGGGTCACCGGGCGGCGCTCGCGGACCAGGTTGCGCATCGCGTCGAGCTCTTCGCCGCGATGGCGGCGGCGCCCGCCGTGCGCCGGGCAGGATGGCAGCTCGGCGATGACGCCCGTCTTGCCGACTATCTCGACGACGTCGAGGACCTCGACTACGCCCGGCTGCGCGCCGGACTGCCGGCGCTGACGCTCGCATGCGGCCTCGCCGCCCTGATTGCCGGGTCGGCGGTGCTCGCGCCGCTGTCTCTTTTGCCGATCGTCCTCGTGCTGCTCGCCATCCTGTTCGTGGGGAATCGGGTGGCCAAGGCTGGCGCCATGGCATGGGACCGCGCCAGGTCGCTGCGCCGCGGGGGCGCAAGCCGGCTTGGAGCAGCCATGGCGTCAGCCGTTCCGCTCAAGGCTGAGTGCGCGTGGAACCGTGAGTGCGTTGCCGCGCTCGCCGCGCTCTCCAGCGCCGACGGCGAATTGCTTGCGCTCCGTCGGCTTCAGGCCCGGCTGGATATGATCGGCGCGGCCTTCGGCCCGGTCGCAGGCATCAGCGTCATGGCTGCGGCCTGGCATCCAGGGCGGCAAGGCCCTGAGCTTCTATTGCCCATGCTGCTTGCCTTCTCCTGGCTGGCACTGGGCGAAGCCGTGAATGGCGCATCGCGCATGCTCGTGGCCGTGCTGCGCCGCAACGCGGCACGGGCCGAGATCGATCAGTGGACGAGAGACGCTTCGGATGGCAGGCGTGTGTCCACGCTGCAGTCGATCGAGCCGCGCCTGCTGCTCCACGGCGGGCTGCAGCGCCGCGCGCCCGACGGACGGGCGATCGGAACGCTGGTCGCTCTGCTCTTCGAAAGGGGTCGGCCGACGATGCTCGCCGGGGCAAGCGGTTCGGGCAAGACCAGCCTGCTCAAGCAGATAGCAGGCTGGATCGGCGAGGATGGTTTTGCCGCGGACGACCGCATCCTGTCCGCAAGCGAGCGGCGGGCGCTGGCGGCACTCGTCCTGCACGACGCGGTCATCCTGGAAGACACCGTCCGCGCCAACCTCTCTGCCGCCGGCGTCCCGGACGCCGCGCTCTGGCGCGCGCTCGAAGCCGTCGAGATGGACGGCCGCGTCCGCGAGGCCGGCGGGCTTGACGCCTGGATCAGGCAGGACAGGTTCTCGCTGGGCGAGGTGCAGCGCATCAATCTCGCGCGCGCCTGGCTGTCGTCGCGGCCGCTCGTTCTGCTCGACGAGCCGACGGAGCATCTCGACGACGAGCAGGGCCAGCGCATTCTTGAGCGGCTGCTCGCCCACCTCGATGACCGGATCGTCGTCGTCTCCACCCATCGCACGCCGCTTCGCGACGCCCGCATCATCGAGTTGCAGGCATGAATGCCATGCCGAGCCACCGGTCTATCGAAGCTCAGATCGGTTCAACCTCGGCTCGTCACGCGGCTGAACTGTCGTGCTCGCCAGCATTCGGATCGCCCGGCGCTGTTGCCCAGGCGAGCTCGACCAGCGTCACCGTGCGACGGCCCGCACCGTCGACCTGGCAGACGATGAGGCCTTGCTCCTCGATATAGTCGAGCAGCCTGCGCGCGCGGCGCAGCGAATGCGAGCCATAGGCGCGGGCGATCGCAGCGTCGCTCGGGCAGGGCCAGCCTTCCTTTGCCGCCCTCGCGATCATCATGAACACGCCCTGCATGTCCTCGGGCAGAAGCGAAGCGCGCACCGAAACGTCCCGCCACGCATCGTCCTCGGCCATGTCTGAGCCGACGCCGGCGCGGGCGCGCGTCAGCATGCGGCGGAATTCCGAAAGGTCGGGCACGACCGAGGCGAGCCCCTCGATCCGGCAGCGGACGACGAACTCCTGGTAGAGCACGCCGATCACGCGGAACCCCGCATCGGGTTCGGCCAGGATGGCACGCAGGATGCGGTCCATCCGCTCGCGCCGCTCGGCGAGGTCCTCGGCGCTGGGCTGCGGCTCGGCCGGCTCGGGCCGGATATCCAACGGTGCCGCCTTCGCCGCCATCAATTGATCGAGCAGGTCGGGCGAAGGCCGGCGCTGCGGCCGGACAGTTTCTGGCGCCGGCGCGGCCAGGATGATCGAGCGAGCATCCTCCAGCGTCGCCTCCGGCAGCGGCATCAGCCGCGGCGTGCCGTTGCGTGGGCTCGTTTCGGTCGATCCGATGCGTACGCTCAGCGGACGGCGCGAAAGAGCGGGACCCAGCGCCATGAAATGCCCGCGTTCCAGGTCGCGGAACGCCTCCGCCTGCCGCCGCTCCATGCCGAGCAGGTCGGCGGCGCGCGCCATGTCGATGTCCAGGAAAGTCCGGCCCATCAGGAAGTTGGAGGCCTCGGCGGCGACGTTTTTGGCGAGCTTCGCCAGCCGTTGCGTGGCGATGATGCCGGCAAGTCCGCGCTTGCGGCCGCGGCACATCAAATTGGTCATGGCGCCAAGCGAAAGCTTGCGCGCCTCGTCGGAAACCTCGCCGGCGGCGGCCGGCGCGAAGAGCTGCGCCTCGTCCACCACGACCAGCATCGGATACCAGTGGTCGCGCGCGACTTCGAACATGCCGCCGAGGAAGGCGGCGGCGCGCCGCATCTGGTTCTCGGCATCGAGCCCTTCGAGGTTGAGCACCGTCGAGACGCGGTGGATGCGCGCCCGCTCGCCGGCCGCTTGTAGGCCGCGCTCGGTATGGTCCTCCGCATCGATCACCAGATGGCCGTAGCGTTCGCCGAGCGACACGAAGTCGCCTTCCGGGTCAATGATGGTCTGCTGCACCCAGGGCGCGCTCTGCTCCAGCAGCCGGCGCAGAAGATGCGACTTGCCCGAGCCCGAATTGCCCTGCACCAGCAGGCGGGTCGCCAGCAATTCCTCAAGGTCGAGGGCCGCCGGCGCGCCCGCCGTCGTCTGCCCCATCTCGATCGCAACCGTCATAATCTCGACTCGACTGGTCTCCCTGCGCGGGAGGGGCTTAGCAACCCGAGCGCGATGCGTCGAGCGCGCGGCGTGACCGCCGGCCCGGTGTTCCACACCTAAGGCATGTCGCCCGAAAAGTGCGCACCGGCTTTGGGAAAACGACATGCGTAAATACAAAGACTTAAAGCGCGTCGCCTGAATCCATTTCAGCGCGACGCGCCTTAAGGAAACAATGGCGGTAGCTTGTCGCCAATCGCTCTGGTCGGACCACCATTTCGCTGGCGCAATCCAACCATTGGCGTATCATCCTTTCAGGGAGGGTTCATGGCAGGAGGAGGCCAATGAACGTCGCTGCGGAGGTGCCCGTCATGGAACCGACGGTGCAAGATCTTGTTTTGTCCGCTCTTTCGAAATTTCGCGCCGGCGACACCATCTCGACCCGGGCGATGCTCGACGTCATCCGCCAAGGTGATCCTGCCTGCGAGGACAGCGACGACCATCTGGTCGAATTGATCGTCATGGCCGCGGTTGGTAAGACCATGGGGGTCGTGTTCGACCACCGCTCGTCGGACGAACGGTTGCCGCGCCTGGCTTAGGATGCCCTCCGGAGGCGATTGCCTGCTGGGGTCCCAGTCTAGCTTCCCAGCGGATGCGGCATATAGCCGACGAAGCCAGCGATCTTCCAGCGGCCGCCGACCTTGCGGCAGAAGTAGAGCGTCTGCCATTTGAGCCTGTCGGCGCCACCGTCCGCCTTGGCCACGGAACCATCGAATTTCTTGTGCAGCACCGCGCGGTCGCCGTCGACGTCGATGTCGCGCATGTTGGTGACACGGAACAGCGCCTCGCGCAGCGGCTCGGCGAATTTCGTCGCCGCGGTTTCCTTGGCCTGCCGTAGCCATTCGTCGCGATATACGTCCAGCCTCGGGAATTGCAGGCGCCAGGCATCGGCATTGCCAAGGAAATGCGCATGCATGCCGAAGAAGCTTTCGGCGATGAAGTCGTCCTCGACCATCGACCAATCCTGGCCGAGGAAAGCATCGATGTCGCGCCGCACCAGCATTTCCCACAGCGCGTGACGATCGGCATCGCCTTCCGGAAACGGATTCTTGTCGAAGGTCATTCTGGCTCTTCCCTCTTTCGTGCGTGCCGTCGGCCCTACCGGTTTCAGATCCGGCTTCGTGGCGCAAGATGCTCAGGCTTTTGTAATAAAGCAACATGGATTTCGAAAAAATGTTGCTTTCCAACAATGGCTCTAGGAGGATCACGGCGACAGGCGTAGACGGCTATAGGAACGGTCCCGCCCAGTCGACAACTGGAGGCTCATTTGCCCAAACAATGCTTTGGAAAATCGCATGTCCCGCTCTCGCCCGCCGTGCGGGCCGGCGATTTCGTCTATATCTCCGGCCAGGTACCGGTGGGCAGCGACGGGCTGGTGGTCAAGGGCGGGATCGCGGAGCACGCCGAGCAGGTGCTGCAGAACGTCAAGTCGGCGCTGGCGCTTGCCGGCTGCACCATGGACGATGTGGTGAAGACCACCGTCTGGCTCGAAGATGCTCGTGACTTCGGCACCTTCAACACCGTCTACGCAAAACATTTCCCGAAGGACCCGCCGGCACGCACCACCGTCGAATCCCGCCTGATGATCGACATCAAGATCGAGATCGAAGCGGTCGCCTATAGGCCGGTCTGATCGCGAATAGACAATAGGGAGGCGTCGATGCAGTTCGATCTGCTGATCAAGGGCGGCCGAGTGATCGACCCGGCGTCTAACCTCGATGCGCCGCGCGACGTTGCCATCGCCGAAGGCCGCGTCGCCGCGATCGACGCCGCCATCGATGCCGAGATCGCCCGTGAGGTCGTCGACGCGAGGGACTGCATCGTCACCCCCGGCCTCGTCGACCTGCACAGCCATGTCTATTGGGGCGGAACTTCGCTCGGCGTCGACGCCGACCGGCTCGCCGCCAAGAGCGGCACCACCACCTTCATCGACGCCGGCAGTGCCGGCGCCGGGAATTTCCTGGGCTTTCGCCGCCATGTCATCGAGCGCTCGAAGGTCCGCATCCTGGCTTATGTCAACATCTCCTTCGCCGGCATATTCGGCTTCGCCAAGACCGTGTCCGTTGGCGAATGCAGCGACCTCAGGCTCTGCGAGCCACGCGAGACCGTGGCGGCGGTGCGCGAGCACGCCGACGTCGTCGTCGGCGTCAAGGTCCGCTCGGGCCGCCACGCCAGCGGCACCAGCGGCATCGCACCGGTCGACCTCGCGCTCGAAGCCGCCGACAAGGTCGGCCTGCCGCTGATGGCGCATATCGACGAGCCGCCGCCCGGCCGCTCGGAAGTGCTGCCCAGGCTGCGCCGCGGCGACATCCTCACCCACTGCTTCCGCCCGTTTCCCAACGCGCCGGTCTTCGCTTCCGGCGCGGTGCGGCCGGACATGCGCTTGGCGCGCGAGCGCGGCGTCATCTTCGACATTGGCCACGGCATGGGCTCCTTCGACTTCGAAGTCGCCAAGGCAATGCTCGCCGAAGGCCTGGCGCCGGACGTCATCTCGAGCGACGTGCACCTCTACTGCGTCGATGGCCCCGCCTTCGACATTCTTGTCTGCATGTCGAAGCTCATGGCGCTCGGCATGCCGCTGGTCGAGGTGCTGCGTGCGGCGACTGCGCGTCCGGCCGAGGCGATTGCGCGGCCGGAGCTCGGCAGCCTCAAAGTTGGCGGCGTCGGCGATGTCGCGGTGCTGAGGCTAAAGCCCGGTCGCTTCACCTTCGTCGACGCGGTTGGCGCGTCATTGGTCGCGGACCAACGGTTGGCCTCCAACGGCATCACCATCGGCGGCAAATGGTGGCCGAACGATGCCGCCGATCACGATGAGACCGAGCGCTTCGAGGCGCATGCGCATCATACGCATGTGGATGTGGTGACGAGGCATTTCGGGCGCGGGTAATCTCCCCCTCGAGGGGGAGATGTCGCCGAAGGCGACAGAGGGGGTCGCCGCGCGTGAAGCGCCAACGCCTTACTCGCGACAGACGATGTCGGCGCTCTACGTGAGACGCCCCCCTCTGCCCTGCCGGGCATCTCCCCCTCAAGGGGGGAGATCGCGACGTCACCGTCGCGAATTGCTCGGCTCGCCGTAAACCGGCGTGGCGATCCCCTCCATGCGCGCCTTGAGCTGCAGCGCTACGAATTTCGAGTAGAAGCGCGACAGCGCGAGATTGCCGCCATGGAACCACAGTGCTTCCTGCGCCGTCGGCTTCCACATGTTGCGCAATTCGCCCTGCCACGGGCCGGGATCGCCCTTGACGCCGGAGCCGAGACCCCAGCATGGCCCGACCTTGTCGGCGACCTCGCGCGAGACGATCCCCGCAACCGTCTCGTTCATCGACTGGTAGCCGGTGCAGCAGACGATCGCATCGACCGCAAGCTCGCTGCCGTCCTCGAACAGGATGCCGTTCGGCGTCAGCGACTTGATGCCGACGCCGCTCTTCACCGCGATCTCGCCGTTCAGGATCAACTCGCAGGCGCCGACGTCAATGTAGAAACCCGATCCGGTGCGGTAGGCCTTCATCAAAAGCCCCGTCTCGTCGTCGCCGAAGTCGATGGCGAAGCCGCTGTCGCTGAGGCGCTTGTAGAAATCCGCGTCGCGCTCGCGGATTACGTCGTAGAGCGCCCGCTGGCCTTTCGGTACCAGCGCGAACGGCGTCGAGGCGACGATCATGTCCGCCTTGTCGGTGGTGATGCCGCGCGCCAGCGCTTTCTCCGAAAAGATTTCGAAGCCGACCTCCATCAGTGTGTCGGACTTCACCACCGTCGTCGGCGAGCGCTGGACCATGGTGACCTTGGCGCCGGCCTCCCAGAGATCGACGCTGACGTCGTGGCCCGAACTTGCCGCGCCGATGACCGCGACGCGTTTGCCGCGGAACTTCTCGCCGGTTGAATATTGGCTGGAATGCAGGAGCTCGCCCTTGAAGCTGCCGGCGTCCGGCAGTTCGATCTGCCGCGGCGGCCCATAGGCGCCGGTGGCGAAGACGATGTGCTTCGGCTTCAGCGTGATGCGCTGGCCGACACGGTCGACCACCACCGTCCAGACCCTTTCCGCCTCGTCATAAGCGGCGCTGATGCATTTGGTGGCGACCCAGTAGTTCAGCTCCATGACGCGAGCATACATTTCCAGCCAGTCACCCATCTTGTCTTTGGGCGTGAAGACCGGCCAGTTCTCCGGGAACGGAATGTAAGGCAGATGGTCGTACCAGACCGGATCATGCAGCACGAGCGAGCGATAGCGGTTGCGCCAGGAATCGCCGGCGCGCGCGTTCTTCTCGATGATCAGCGTGGGAACGCCGAGCTGCCGCAGCCGGGCGCCGAGCATGATGCCGCCCTGGCCGCCGCCGATCACCAGACAATAGGGCTGCTCGTGCACGCCGAGGTCGCGCGCCTCACGCGCTCTTTTCTCCGCCCAGGTCTCACGCCTGGGATCGGCCTTGTGGCGGATGCCGAGCGGCCGGGCCGGACCTTTCTGCTCCTCGAACCCCTTGAGCTCGCTCATCGCCGTGAACAGCGTCCGGCAGCGGCCGTCCTTGAGCCGCAGGATGCCCTCGCCCCGCGCCACAACCGTCTCGAATGTGAACCAGGCCTCGATCGTGCCTTCGTCCGAGCTCGCCTCGCCCGACAGGCGCCAGAGAGACGGTTTCGCCGATGACAGCGTCGCCTTCAGCATCTCGCGGATCGCCGCCTGGCCCTCCATGGTCTTGATGTTCCATGTGAAGGTCAGCAGATCGCGCCAGTAGCCATCGTCCACGAAAAGGTTGGTCGCCGCCTCGATGTCGCCGGCCTCGAGCGCCCGGCCGAAGGAGCCGAGCCACGTGGCCGCCTGCTGCGATGGTGCGATGTCGAGCATTTTGTCCTTCCTCCGGTACGGCCTGACGCATTAACGTGGCATAACGGCCGAGATTACGGCAGGGTGCGCGGATCGCCGCCAAGTCTACGATCAAGCGCTGTGGCCAACCAGCAGATGTTGACGATCAAGCGCCAGGGACAAAAGCCGCGCCACGATCTCGATTGGTGTGGAAGGAGCCAAGGGTCGTTCTTCGGGATCGAACAACAGCCCAATCGCGGCAGAAGGCGCCTGGCCTGTTGTCGCGACAGGCCAAAAATCGAAGCGCGAGGCCACAGCCGGATAAACGCCGGCACGCACGAAAGATCCCGTTGCCAACGACGACAGTGCAGCCTCGATTTCGGCTTCCTGCGGTCCTGCTCCTCCAACCCTCTCGACGGAAACCACCTTACCATCCGAGACGAGAATGACGGCAACCGGAACGCCGAACAACGCGGCAAGAGCCCGAGACGTGGTCAACACGATCGCCTTGATGTTGTCGGGAGCCGCGACTTCCCTGCCGTAGTCCTGCAGCAGCGCCACCTGTCTCCTCAGCAGGGCCGCTTCGGCCGCCCTGCGATGAGAAGTGAAGGCAACGCCGCTCACGATGAGCCCGACCACAAAAAGCAGTCCGATAGCCCAGACGTTTGCCGGGTCGTCGACGATCAGCGTGTAGCGGGGTTCCGTGAGGAAGAAATTGTAGGCGAGCGCGCCAAGTACCGCCGAACACAGAGAAGGACCCAATCCTAAGCCGATGGCCGCCATGACGACCGGCACCACGAACACCATGGAGACATTGGGGATAGTCACCCTGCTGTCGATCCCGACAGCCAAGGCCGTCGCGACGGCGGTCATGGCAACCGAGATGAGCTAGCGCAGGGCAACCGGAAGGTCCAAGGATGACAAGTTCGAAACAGGCTCGGCATCGAGGTCCTGTCGCAGCGTCGATCTTACGTCGGTCATTGGTTCAGCTCCTGCAGCGCTCACCGCCTGACGAACATGTAGCAAAGCCCCATTCGTACGCAGGCGCAAGATTTTGACAAACCGTGCGAAATCGGCGCTCGACCCCTGCGTCGGATGGGGGTAGCCGCTGATTCCGGATTTTTGGACCTGGCTGGTGCTGCTCAAATCATCGGCCCTTCGTTTCGAGAGCGTAGACCAGGCCCGGCTGCACGATCCACTCGCCGGGCCGCAGCGACTCGACGTCGTATCGTCCACCGGCACCGCGTGTCGCCACTCCGACATAGCGATAGCGGAGGCCGCGGTCGTCGACCACGATTTCGGAGATCGGATGATCGGCGAGCCGGCCAATGACCTTTCCTTTGTTCTTGAGATTGGCAAGGACAAAGTATTCGGTCGGGATATTTCGGCCGAGCCTCGGCGCGATTCTGAGAGATACGAAGGTCATCTCGAAGCTCGAATAGTGCTCGCGGGAACGCCGGTCATCTCCGCGACAGCCGATCTGAATCTGGCGTCCCTCGCATATGAATTCGAGAGGGGATTCCGGGGCAGTTTATATATGCGCTTTTATGCGTGGCGACTGGCGCCAGCGTTGCTTCTGTCAGGTTGAAGGCGCCAGGCGATAACGCGGCAAGAGCTGGCGGAAGGCACCAGGCCAAACCTTTATAAAATTCCTATATCTTTCCCTCCCGCCTCGTCTCGAACCTTTATGGCGATCGGGTCCATATTTCGCTCCGACAAAAGTTTCGACCGCCGTCACTATCAAGGTGACGCGCGTTCGTATGCAGTTTTGAGCCCGCCCACTGCAGGCGGGAAAGCACGAGCGAAAGCAAGGAACGCCTGAAATGGACCTCATTGTTCTCGGGATCGGGATTTTATTCTTCGCCCTGTCCTTAGCCTACGTCAAAGCCTGCGACAGAATCTGAGCGGAAGGATAAAACCATGCTCTTCGATTTCATCCTCGGCGGCGCGGTGACTTTGTTCCTGCTCGCCTATCTCACCTATGCGCTTATCCGCCCTGAGCGCTTTTGATCGCACGGACCCACGGGAAGCCACGTCATGACAATATACGGATGGATACAGATCCTTCTCTACTGTGGGATCCTGCTTTTGCTCGTGAAGCCACTCGGCGGCTACATGTTCCGGGTCTTCAACGGCGATCGGACCTTGCTTTCGCCGGTGCTCGTCCCGATCGAGCGTGGCCTTTATCGCCTCGCCGGAACGAGCGACAGGGAAGAACAGCACTGGGCCGTTTACACGACGGGCATGCTGCTCTTCAATCTCGCCGGCTTCCTCGTTCTTTACGCCCTGCAGCGGCTGCAGGGCGCCCTGCCCTACAATCCCGCAGGCATGACCGCGGTTGAGCCTGGCCTTGCCTTCAACACCGCCGCCAGCTTCACCACAAACACCAACTGGCAGAATTACGGCGGCGAGAGCACGATGTCCTATCTCGTGCAAATGGCCGGCCTCACCGTCCAGAACTTCGTTTCGGCCGCCACCGGTATCGCCATCGCGGTTGCCTTGATCCGCGGCTTTGCGCGCGCTTCCGGCAAGTCGATCGGCAATTTCTGGGTCGATCTGACCCGCTGCACGCTTTACGTGCTCCTGCCGGCCTGCATCGTGCTGACGCTCGTCTATGTCTGGCTGGGCATCCCGCAGACGTTCGGGCCCTACGTCGACGCCGCCACGCTGGAAGGCGCCAAGCAGACGATCGCGCTCGGCCCGGTCGCCTCGCAGATCGCCATCAAGATGCTGGGCACCAATGGCGGCGGCTTCTTCAATGCCAATGCCGCGCATCCTTTCGAGAATCCGGATGCGATCTCCAACCTCATCCAGATGCTGACGATCTTCGCGCTGGGCGCGGGTCTCACCAACGTCTTCGGCCGCATGGTCGGCAGTGAGCGCCAGGGCTGGGCGATCCTTGCCTCGATGGGCGTGCTGTTCATCGCCGGCGTCATCGTCTGCTACTGGGCCGAGGCCGCCGGCAACCCGCTGGTCCATGCGCTCGGCATCGACGGCGGCAACATGGAAGGCAAGGAGACGCGCTTCGGCATCGCGCTCTCGGCGCTGTTCGCGGTTATTACCACCTCCGCCTCCTGCGGTGCGGTCAACGCCATGCATGATAGCTTCACCGCGCTTGGCGGCATGATCCCGATCATCAACATGCAGCTCGGCGAAGTCATCGTCGGCGGTGTCGGCGCCGGCTTCTACGGCATCCTGATGTTCGTCGTCATCGCCGTCTTCGTCGCCGGCTTGATGGTCGGCCGCACGCCGGAGTATCTCGGCAAGAAGATCGAGGCCAAGGAGGTCAAGATGGCGATGCTTGCCATCCTGTGCCTGCCGCTGGCGATGCTGATCTTCACCGCCATCGCGGTGGTCCTGCCGAGCGCCGTGGCCTCGATGGCCAATGGCGGCCCGCACGGCTTCTCCGAGGTGCTCTATGCCTACACCTCGTCGGCCGCCAACAACGGCTCGGCCTTCGGTGGGCTCACCGGGAACACCCCCTGGTTCAACCTTACGGGTGCCATCGGCATGCTGATGGGCCGCTTCCTGGTCATCATCCCGGCTCTCGCCATTGCCGGCTCGCTGGCAGCGAAGAAGACCGTGCCCGCTTCGGCCGGCACGTTCCCGACGGACGGCACGCTGTTCGTCGGCCTGCTGGTCGGCGTCATCATCATCGTCGGTGGCCTCACCTTCTTCCCGTCGCTCGCCGTCGGTCCGATCGTCGAGCACCTGGCGATGATCCATGGACAGACTTTCTGAGATGACCATGCCCGGGTTCATCCACATACGCCGGGACGACCGTCACCAACCCGGTGACGGAATGCCCGGCGACGGAAGGGACGAGCAGCCTCGTCCTTTCCCGACGCTCTCCACATTCCTCGGCATGGCAGCGGTGCTGTTCGTGCTGTGGCTGCTGGCGACCGGTCTTCCGCACCTATTCCCGAAGACCGAGCGCCCGGCGCCGTCCAACATCACAGATACTGGAGCCTCGAAATGAGCCAGTCCAAATCCGCGAGCATTCTGGATGCCCGCATCCTGGTGCCCGCCATCGGCGGCGCCTTCCGCAAGCTCGATCCGCGCACGCTGATCAAAAACCCGGTGATGTTCGTCGTCGCGGTCGTGTCGCTGCTTACCACCGTGCTTTTCGTCCGTGATCTGATCGCCGGCGGCGGCAATCTCGGTTTCACCCTGCAGATCATCATCTGGCTGTGGTTCACCGTGCTGTTTGCCAATTTCGCCGAAGCCGTAGCCGAAGGCCGCGGCAAGGCGCAGGCCGACTCGCTGCGCAAGGCGCGCACCGACACCCAGGCCAAGCTGCTCATCAACGGCGAGGATCGTTCGAAGTTCAAGCTCGTGCCCGGCACCAGCCTGAAGGTGGGCGATGTCGTGCTGGTCGAAGCCGGCGACATCATCCCCTCGGACGGTGAGGTGATCGAAGGCGTGGCCTCGGTCAACGAAGCCGCTATCACCGGTGAATCCGCGCCCGTCATCCGCGAATCCGGCGGCGACCGCTCGGCTGTCACCGGCGGCACGCAAGTGCTGTCCGACTGGATCCGCGTGCGCATCAGCGCCGCCTCCGGCCACACCTTCCTCGACCGCATGATCTCGCTGGTCGAGGGTGCCGAGCGCCAGAAGACGCCGAACGAGATCGCGCTGAACATCCTTCTCGTCGGCATGACGCTGATCTTCGTGCTGGCCACCGCGACCATCCCGAGCTTCGCCTCCTATTCGGGCGGCTACATTCCGGTCACGATCCTCGTCGCCTTGTTCGTGACGCTGATCCCGACCACGATCGGCGCGCTGCTCTCGGCCATCGGCATCGCCGGCATGGACCGCCTGGTACGTTTCAACGTGCTCGCCATGTCCGGCCGCGCCGTCGAGGCCGCCGGCGACGTCGACACGCTGCTCCTGGACAAGACCGGCACCATCACGCTCGGCAACCGTCAGGCGACCGAGTTCCGTCCGGTCAAGGGCGTCACCGAACAGGAGCTGGCCGATGCGGCGCAGCTTGCCTCGCTGGCGGATGAGACGCCGGAAGGCCGCTCGATCGTCGTGCTCGCCAAGGAAAAATACGGCATCCGCGCCCGCGACATGGCCACATTGCACGCGACCTTCGTGCCCTTCACCGCGCAGACCCGCATGAGCGGCGTCGACCTCGACGGCTCGTCGGTGCGCAAGGGCGCGGTCGATGCGGTGCTGGCTCATGTCAGCCAAGCGGCGGCCACGTCTCATGGCGCGCGTCCGACAAGCGACACGATCCGCGATCTGCAGGCCATCGCCGACGAGATCGGAAAGGCCGGCGGCACGCCGCTTGCGGTCGAGCGCGACGGACGCCTGCTCGGCATCGTCCATCTCAAGGACATCGTCAAGGGCGGCATCCGCGAGCGTTTCGCGGAGCTCCGCAAGATGGGCATCCGCACGGTGATGATCACCGGCGACAACCCGCTGACCGCGGCAGCGATTGCCGCCGAAGCCGGCGTCGACGACTTCCTTGCCCAGGCGACTCCCGAGAACAAGCTGTCGCTGATCCGCGAGGAGCAGGCCAAGGGCAAGCTGGTCGCCATGTGCGGCGACGGCACCAACGACGCGCCGGCGCTCGCGCAGGCCGATGTCGGCGTCGCCATGAACACCGGCACGGTGGCCGCGCGCGAGGCCGGCAACATGGTCGACCTCGACAGCGATCCCACGAAGCTGATCGAGATCGTCGAGATCGGCAAGGCGCTGCTGATGACGCGCGGCTCGCTGACGACGTTCTCGATCGCCAACGACGTGGCCAAGTATTTCGCCATCATCCCGGCGATGTTCGCGGTCTTCTATGTGGCGCCCGGTCAGTCCGCCGGCCCGCTGCAGGCGCTCAACGTCATGCATCTGGCAACGCCGCAGAGCGCCATCCTGTCGGCCATCATCTTCAACGCGCTGATCATCATCGCGCTGATCCCGTTGTCGCTGAAGGGCGTGAAATACCGCGCCATCGGCGCCGGCGCGCTGCTCACCCGCAACCTGCTCGTCTACGGCCTCGGCGGCATCGTCGTGCCGTTCGTCGGCATCAAGGCGATCGACCTGATCGTCACAGCCCTTGGCCTCGCATAAGGATCATTCCGATGCTCAAGCAACTCAGACCCGCTTTTGTCATGATCGTCTTCTTCACGGTTCTCACCGGCCTCATCTACCCGATCGGCATGACTGGCATTGCCCAGGCGCTGTTTCCCAAACAGGCCAATGGCAGCCTCATCGAAAAAGATGGCAAGGTCATTGGCTCTGAACTGATCGGCCAGGCCTTCGCCAGCGATCGTTACTTCCATGGCAGGCCGTCGGCCGCCGGCGACGGCTACAACGCGGCCGCCTCCAGCGGCTCGAATCTCGGACCGACCAATGCAAAGCTGATCGAGCGCATCAAGGGCGACGCCGAGAAGCTGAAGGCCGAGAACCCGAACGCGCCGGTGCCGATGGACCTCGCCACGACGTCCGGCAGCGGCCTCGACCCCGACATCAGCCCCGAGGCTGCCTATTTCCAGGTTCCGCGGGTTGCCAAGGCGCGCGGCATCGATGAAGCCAAGGTGAAGGCGCTGGTTGACAGCCATGTCGAGGACCGCGAGCTTGGTTTCATGGGTGAGCCGGTGGTCAATGTGCTCGCCCTCAACCTGGCGCTGGACGCCCTGAAGTAATCAGCACCGCGCCGGGGATCGACACCATCCCCGGCGCAATTCATGATTGGACCTGATGCCGGACGACAGGACCAACCTCGAGAACAGACCATCCCCCGACGCGCTGCTGGAGCATGCCGAGCGGGAAGGCCGCGGCCGTCTGCGCCTATTCCTCGGCGCGGCACCAGGGGTCGGCAAGACCTATGAGATGCTGATGGCGGGCCGCGCCCGTCTCGCCGACGGCATCGACGTCGTGATCGGCGTCGTCGAAACGCACGGCCGCAAGGAAACACAGGCGCTGCTCGACGGCTACGAGGTGATCCCACGTCGTGAGGTCGAGTACCGGGGCCGCACCCTCGACGAGATGGATATCGACGCCATCCTGAAAAGGCGCCCGCAGCTGGTCCTTGTCGACGAGCTTGCGCACACCAACGCGCCCGGCAGCCGCCATCCCAAGCGCTATCTCGATGTGCAGGAAATCCTGGCGCAAGGCATCGACGTCTACACCACGCTCAACATCCAGCATGTCGAAAGCCTGAACGATGTCGTCGCGCAGATCACCCGCGTCCGGGTGCGCGAGACCGTTCCGGATTCCATCATCGACAAGGCCGACGACATCGAGGTCATCGACCTCACGCCCAACGATCTGATCAAGCGGCTGCATGAAGGCAAGGTTTATTTCCCTCAAACCGCCCAGCGCGCGATCGAGAACTATTTTTCGCCGGGCAACCTGACCGCGCTCCGGGAGCTGGCGCTGAGGCGCACCGCCCAGCGCGTCGACGAGCAATTGCTCAGCCATATGCAGTCCCATGCCATTCCGGGGCCGTGGGCTGCCGGCGAGCGAGTCCTCGTCTGCGTCGATCAGCGTCCCGGCGGAGCCGCCCGCATCCGTTACGCGCGCCGGCTTGCCGATCGGCTCCGCGCCCCCTGGACGGCGCTGCATGTCGACACGCCTCGCCTGGCCGGCATGTCCGAGGAGGACAAGGATCGGCTGGCGGCGAACCTGCGCCTTGCCGAGCAGCTTGGCGCCGAGGTGAGCACGATTCCGGGCCAGAACGTCGCCCAGGACATCGTGCGCCACGCGACGGCAAACAACTTCACCCATATCGTCATCGGCAGGCCGACCCGTTCGCGCTGGCGGGAACTGATCGAGGGCTCGCTCACCTATGACCTGATCCGCAATGCCGGCGACATCAGCGTCCATGTCATTTCGCGGACCGAGCGCGACACCGATGCCGCCTCGACGAGGGTCAAGGCCGCTGCGGAACAGAGACCGTTCCAGGTCTGGCCCTACCTTGTCACCACCGTCTTTGTCGCGGGCGCGCTGGCTGCCAGCAGCGTTCTCGACCAGTTCTTCGACGTTCGCAATCTGGCAAGCGTCCTGCTCCTGGCCGTGCTGACATCGGCGGTGACGTTCGGGCTCTGGCCGGCGCTTTACGCCTGTTTTCTGAGTGCCCTTGCTTTCAACTTTTTCTTCCTCGAGCCGCGCTACACGCTGACGATCAGGGACCCGGAGAGCATCGTCGCCTTTGCCGCCTTCCTCGTCGTCGCCGTCATCGCCAGCAATCTGACGGCGCGTGTGCAGCGCCAGGCGGCCGCCGCCCGTGCGCGCGCACGGGCAACCGAGGACATCTATTCCTTCTCGAAGAAGCTTGCCGGCGCCGGCACGCTCGACGATGTTCTCTGGGCCACAGCCTTCCAGATCGCCTCGATGCTGAAGGTGCGCGTGGTGCTGCTTCTGCCGGAAAACGGCACGATCACCGTCAAGGCCGGCTACCCGCCGGACGACACGCTGGCCGAGGCCGACATCGCGGCGGCCCGCTGGGCCTGGGAGCACGACCGCCCGGCCGGGCGCGGCGCCGACACGCTGCCCGGCGCGAAGCGCCTCTACCTGCCCTTGCGGACGGGCCGCACGGCGGTCGGTGTCGTCGGGCTCGACAACGACAAGCAAGGCCCGCTGCTCACGCCTGAGCAGCAACGTCTCCTCGACGCGCTTGCCGACCAGGCGGCGGTCGCCATCGAGCGCATCCAACTCGTCGCCGATGTCGACCGCGCCAAGCTCGCTGCCGAGGCGGACCGGCTGCGCTCGGCGCTGCTCACCTCCATCTCCCATGACCTGAAGACGCCGCTTGCCGCCATCATGGGCGCGGCAGGCACCTTGCGGGAGTTCGCGCCGGCACTGCCGGAGAAGGACCGGGCGGATCTCCTGGCGACGGTGCTGAATGAATCGGAACGGCTGAACCGCTTCATCGCCAACCTGCTCGACATGACCAAGATCGAATCCGGCGCGATGGAGCCGAACTATGCGTTCCACTACGTCGGCGACATCGTCGGATCGGCGCTCAATCGTGCCAGCAAGATCACCGGCGAGCACAGGATCGAGACCGATATTCCGCCGGATTTGCCGATGCTGCGGCTCGATCCCGTGCTGTTCGAGCAAGCGCTGTTCAACCTTCTCGACAATGCCGCGAAATACGCGCCGCCCGGCTCGATCATCCGCCTGCAAGGCTGGGTCGACAATGGGTCCGTCATCCTGCAGGTCATGGATGAGGGGCCGGGCATCCCGCCCGACGACGTCGAACGGATCTTCGATACCTTCTATCGCGTGCGCAAGCGCGACCAGGTCCGTGCCGGAACGGGGCTTGGCCTGTCGATCAGCCGCGGCTTCATCGAGGCCATGGGCGGCATGATTTCGGCGGCGAACCGCACTGACCGGCCGGGCGCGATCTTCACCATCCGCATGCCGGTGCCTGCTGAGTTGCCTGCGCTGGGCACACCCCTTACGGACGATGCGGCATGACAAATCAGACCGTCTCCATTCTGGTCGTCGACGACGAGCCGCCGATCCGCAAGCTTCTGCGCGTCGGCCTCGGCAGCCAGGGCTATGCGGTCTCCGAGGCGCCGAACGCTAAAACCGCGATCGAGCTGGTGCAGACGGAGCGGCCCGACTTGATCCTGCTCGACCTCGGCCTGCCCGGCATGACCGGCCTCGAGCTGCTCGGCAAATGGCGCAACGACGGGCTCGACATTCCGGTCGTCATCCTGTCAAGCCGCACCGACGAGACCGGCATCGTCTCGGCGCTCGAGCTCGGCGCCGACGACTACGTGACAAAACCCTTCGGCATGAACGAGCTCGTTGCCCGCATCCGCGTGGCGCTGCGCCACAAATTCCAGCAGCAGGGCGAGAAGCCGGTCTTCCAGACCGGTGATCTCTCCGTCGACCTGGTGAAGCGCATCGTCAAGGTCGAGGGCAAGGAGGTGAAGCTGTCACCCAAGGAATACGACATCCTGCGCATCCTCGTGCAGTATGCCGGCAAGGTGCTCACCCACCAGTTCCTGATGAAGCAGCTCTGGAACGATTCGACCGACGTGCAATATCTCAGGGTCTACGTCCGCCAATTGAGGCAGAAGATCGAGAAGACGCCGGACCAGCCGCGCTACATCATCACCGAGACCGGCGTCGGCTATCGTTTGCGCGAAGTCGACTGAACCATGGTACATCCAGACAAGCACCCTATATTACGGCCAGGTTCAGTTTTTCATGCGGGAAGGAAGCGATGTCGCATCCTCGCTTTTTGGTGGTCTTGACCTCGCTGTCTCTGGCGACCGTCGCCCTTTTGGGCGCAGCTTTAGATGCCTCGGCCCAGGTCGTCATCCCGACGAACCGCAATGGCCTGATCCAGCAGAACGAACTGCAGACGCTCCGCAACCAGTTGCAGCGGCAGCAGTTCCAGCAACAGCAGCAGCTTTATCGCGAGCAGGACCGGCAGATCGTGCCGAAGCCTCGCCCTGAAGTGCCGATCGTCAAGCAGAATTGCCAGTCGCAGGTGATCGGCACCACGATTTCGCGGGTTTGCCGCTGACATTTAGCCTTTTTCGGTTTATTTAGCCGACTTACTTGCTGGCGAAAGCAGGGATCGCAAGGGGACGGTTCTAGAGCAATTCCAGGAAAAGTGTATAACGGTTTTCCGTCCGGAATTGCGTAAAAACAAATAGTTAGAGCAGTTCAGCGTTTCCGTGAAACGATGAACTGCTCTAGGGTTTGCAGGGGCGGGATTTGCCGTGTGCGGACAGCGCGCGGCGCGGATGCTGCTCTCATCGGATTTTGGGATGGCAACAGCCAAGAAGAAAGCAGTGCGCAGGGCAAAGAAAGGAGAGCGGATCCGCCAGGTGGCGGCCATCCCCTTTCGTTTGAGCGAGGGCGGCAATCTCGAAATATTGTTGGTCACCTCACGCACGACCAGGCGCTTCATCGTGCCTAAGGGCTGGCCGATGAAGGGCAAGAGCGGGCGCAAGGCGGCCGCGATCGAGGCCCAGGAGGAGGCAGGCGTGCTCGGCAAGGTGCTGAAGCAGCCCGCCGGCACCTATTCTTATTGGAAACGCATGGCCAGCCGCTTCGTCCGTGTCGACGTGGTCGTCTACCTGCTCGAAGTCACCGAGGAGATGGCCGACTGGCGGGAGGCCGCGAACCGGCAACGCGCCTGGCTGCCGGTGGCCGACGCGGCCCTGCTCATCGATGAGCCGGAGCTTTCGACCCTTCTGAGGGATTTGACGGTCCCTGCGGCCGAGCCGGCCTGAGACGGTCTTCTACTCGGAGTCGCCGGGAAAGGGGCGTGCCGGCGTGCCGGTATAGGCCCACAGCCATTCGCGGGGCAGCGGCCCCTTGTTGCGGTCGCTCTCCTGCGACTGCTCCCAGGCATGCGCCAGGATGCCGACAGAGCGCGACAGGACGAACAGGCCGCGCGTCAGCGCCGGCGGAAAGCCAAGCTCGCCATAGATGACGGCGGTGGCGCCGTCGATGTTGAGCGGGATCGTCTTGCCCTTGCGCTTTGCCATTTCCGCCTCGATGGCTTCGGCAATGTCGGCAAAGCGGCCGCTGACGACGCCGCGCGCGGCGAAGTCACGCGTCAATTCGATGAGGCGCGGAGCCCGCGGATCGATCGGATGGAAGCGATGGCCGAGACCCGGCACATAGTCTTTTTCCTCGGCAAAGAAGCGGTCGAGCCGCTCCGATACGGCTCCGCCGAGCGTCAGCCCCCGGTCCAGCGCCTCTGCGATATCGCCGTAGAAGGACAGCGCCTGCTCGCCGGCCCCGCCATGCACGTCGCCAAGCACATTGATGGCCGAGGCCATGGCATTGTTGATGCCGACGCCGCAGGTGGCCGCCATGCGGGCGATCGCGATCGACGGCGCCTGCGGACCATGGTCGACGGCGGCTCCCAACGCGATGCCGAGCAGCGCCGCTTGCTCCTCGCTCGGCAGGTCGCCGCGCAGCATCAGCCAGATCATTGCCGGAAAGCTGATGCGCCCGATCAGGTCCTGGATTTCATAGCCGCGCAGCCGGATCACACCGGGATACATCTCGATGATACCGGTCTGCCACCATTCCTCGCCGCGCTCGCGGCCAGTCTTCTTCTCCGCGCTCATGTCCGGGCTCTCGTCTTGTCGCGTTCCGGCAACGCCGCGAACACTTCATCCATATGTTCGCCGAGTCGCGGCGGCGGCCCGGCCGGCGCGGGCGCCGCGCCGTCGACCATGAAGCCGCCGCGCACCACCGTCAGCGGCTTTTCCATGCCAGGCACATGCCGGAAGCGGGTCGCCATGCCGCGCTCCGTCACCTGGCGTTCCTCCAGCACTTGCGGAATCGTCAGCACACGTCCCGCCGGCACGCCGGCCCGGTTGAGCTTTTCTTCCCAGGCCGCGGCCGGGGCGGCGGCAAGCGCTTCCTCGATCAGCGTCTTCAACGCGGCCCGGTTCTCCTTGCGCGTCTCGCGTTCAGCGAAGCGCGGATCCGACGTCAGTTCAGGGCGGCCAATCAGCCCGCAAAGGGTGACGAACTGCTCCTGCTTGTTGGCGGCGATGTTGAGCAGGCCGTCGCCGGTGCGGAACGTGCCGGACGGGGCCGCCGTCATGTTCTCATTGCCCATAGGCTGGGGCTCGACGCTCGCCGTCAGATAGTTCGACACTGGCCAGCCCAGCGCCGACAGCGTGCATTCGAGCATCGAGACGTCGAGGAAAGCGCCCTCGCCGCTCGTCTTCTGCCTGACAAGCGCCGCGGCGATCGCGAAGGCCCCGACCAATCCGCCCAGCGTATCGGCGACGGGATAGCCGACGCGCAGCGGCGCTGTCTCCGGCGTGCCGGTTATGCTCATGATCCCCGAAAGCCCCTGGATGATCTGGTCGTAGGCCGGGTTCCCGCGCATCGGTCCGGTCTGGCCGAAACCGGATATTGCGCAATAGACAAGGCTCGGCCGGACTTCCTTCAGCCTCTCATGCCCGAGGCCCAGCCGATCCATCACGCCTGGCCGGAAATTCTCGACCAGCGCGTCCGACGTGGCGACCAGATCGAGGAAGCGCTCGCGGTCTTCAGGCTTCTTCAGGTCGAGCACGACCGATCGTTTGCCGGCGTTCTGCGCCAGGAACGACGCGCCCATCCCGGCCCTGTTGAGTTCCGGCGAGGCGCCGAGCTGACGCGCGAGATCGCCGCCCGGCGGCGCCTCCACCTTGATGACGTCGGCGCCGAGCAGCGCAAGCTGGTAGGCGCAGTAGGGGCCCGCCAGCACGTTGGTGAGATCGAGAACGCGGATGCCGGAAAGCAGGTCTGTCATGATGCTCCAAATCGATCAGGCATCGCCCGGCACATGCTCCGGCCCGCGCGTCCGCCGGTGTTCGATCCAAGCCCAGATATGCGGGCCGACAAGGCCGATGAAAGCCAGCGTGAGAAGCGTCAGCGAGAGCGGATGCCTGTAGAACACCGTCCAGTCGCCATTGGCGATCGTCATCGCCCGGCGGAACTGCGTCTCGGCGAGCGGCCCGAGGATCATGCCGATGATGACGGGCGCTGTCGGGAAGTCGAAGCGGCGCATCAGGAAGCCGGCGGCCCCCAGAAGATAGAGGATGACGAGGTCGGTCGGCGACTGCGAGATGCCGTAGGTGCCGACGGTGGCGAACACCAGGATGCCGGCATAGAGCTGCGGCGCCGGGATTTTCAACAGACGCACCCAGAGGCCGATCAGCGGCAGGTTGAGGATGACCAGGATGACGTTGGCGATGAACAGGCTGGCGATCAGGCCCCAGACGAGGTTGGCCTGCGTCGTCAACAGCAGAGGCCCGGGATTGATGCCGTAGCTCTGGAAGGCCGACAGCATGATCGCGGCGGTCGCCGAGGTCGGCAGGCCGAGCGTAAGCATCGGCACCAGCACGCCGGCTGCGGACGCGTTGTTGGCGGCCTCCGGCCCGGCGACGCCCTCGATGGCGCCGACGGTACCGAACTCCTCCCTGTGCTTCGACAGCTTCTTCTCGATGGCATAGGAAAGGAAGGTCGGGATTTCGGCGCCGCCGGCCGGCATGGCGCCGATCGGAAAGCCGATCGCGGCGCCGCGCAGCCACGGCTTCCACGAGCGCGCCCATTCGGCGGCCGTCATGTAGAGCGAGCCCTTCAGCGGCACGATCTCATCCTTGCCGGCATAGCGGCGCGAAGCCATGTAGAGCGTCTCGCCGACCGCGAAGAGGCCGACCGCGACGATGATGACGTCGACGCCGTCGAGCAGTTCGCCCATGCCGAAGGTGAAGCGGGGTTGCCCGGTCTGCAGGTCGACGCCGATCATGCCGATGACGAAGCCGACGAACAGGCTGGTCAGGCCCCGTACCGAGGATGAGCCGAGCACCGCCGAAACGGTGATGAAGGCGAGCACCATCAGCGAAAAATACTCGGCCGGCCCGAAGGCCAGCGCGAACTTGACCACGATCGGCGCCAGGAAGGCGACGCCCAGCGTGCCGAGCGTGCCGGCGACGAACGAGCCGATCGCCGAGGTCGCGAGCGCAGCGCCGCCACGCCCCGAGCGCGCCATCCGGTTGCCTTCCAGCGCGGTGACGATGGTGGCGCTTTCGCCTGGCGTGTTGAGCAGGATCGAGGTCGTCGAGCCGCCATACATGGCGCCGTAGTAGATGCCGGCGAACAGGATGAAGGAGGCTTCCGGCGCCACCTGGTAGGTGATCGGCAAAAGCAGCGCGATGGTCAGCGCCGGCCCGAGACCGGGCAGCACGCCGATCGCCGTTCCGAGCGTCGTGCCGACCAGGCACCACAACAGATTGGTCGGCGTGAAGGCGACCGCAAATCCGTGCGCGAGATAACCGAGCGTGTCCATCGTCTCAGCCCTTCCCGATGCCGAAGACGCCGTTGATCAGCACATTGAGCTGGTCCTCGATCAGCCCGGCGCCGATGTTGACGCCAAGCGCCCTGGCAAAGCCGAAATAGGCCGCCAGCGCCAGCACCAGGCCAACCAGCGCGTCGCGCAGCGGGTGCCGGCTGCCGAAGCCGAAGCAGACCAGCACGAACATGATCACCGAGGCGGCGGTGAAACCGAGCGGCTGGATCAGAAGCAGATTGGCGACCAGACCCGCGACCACGAAACCCATCGACGTCCAGTCGGTCGGCGTCTCCTTCTCCTCCTCCGGCTGCCAGCCGCCCCGCAGGGCGGCAAGGATGAGCAGCAGGGAAAGCAGGATCATCCCGGCCATGGTGATATAGGGAAAGACGGTCGGGCCGACCTTGGAATAGAGCGGAGACACCGGGATCGCCAGGGTCTGCCAGGCAACGGCGCCGGCGCAGGCCAGAAGCCCGATGCCGATCAACAATTCGGGTACGGCAAGGCGCGGCGGTGACGCCTGCTGGTCGCTGGTGCTCATGATCTCCTCCCCGGATGGCCGGCATTCAACCGCCGGCATCGCCGCAGTTTCAATCCTGCTCGATCACCTGTCCATGCTGTTCCGAAGGGGAGCCAAGCCCCTTCGGAACACTGGGCGGCCCGGAGCTCAGGCGAGGCCGAGATCCTTGAGGATCGCGCCGATGCGGGCGGTGTCGTCGGCGACGAACTTGGCGTAGTCGTCGCCGGTCAGCAGGATCGACGTCCAGTTGCGGTTCTTGCACTCGGTTGCCCAGGCGTCGCTCTTGGCCATGGTTTCGACCAGCTTGATCATCGCCGCCTTGTCCTCATCGGAAACGCCGGGCGGGGCGAAGACGCCGCGCCAGTTGAACAATTCGACATCGATGCCGGCTTCCTTCAGCGTCGGCGCGTCGATGCCTTCCTGGCGTTTGTCGGACGAGATCGCCAGCAGCCTGAGCGCGCCTGCCTTGATCTGTTCGGAGAACTCGCCATAGCCGGAAATGCCGGCCGCGACCTGGTTGCCGAGCAGCGCCGACAGCGCCTCGCCGCCGCCGGCGAACGGCACGTAGGACAGGTTGGCGGCAGGCACGCCGGCCGTCTTGGCGATCAGGCCGAACAGGATGTGGTCGGAGCCGCCGGCCGAACCGCCGGCGACCGGAACCTTCGTGGGATCCTCCTTGAGGGCGGCGACGAAATCGGCGGCCGTCTTGAACGGCGAGGCAGCCGGCACCACCAGCGCCTCGAACTCGCCGGTGAGGCGCGCGATCGGCGTCACTTCAGTCAGGTTATTGGCCGACTTGTTGGCGATGATGGCGCCGACCATGACCATGCCGGCGACCATCAGCGAATTGCCCTTGCCCTTCCACTGGTTGACGAACTGAGGCAGGCCGACCGTGCCGCCGGCGCCGCCGACATTGGTGATCTGCGAGCCCGAGATCAATTTCTCGGAGCGCAGCACCTGATCGATCGTGCGCGCGGTCTGGTCCCAGCCGCCGCCGGGCGCCGCCGGCACGAAGATCTGGATCTGCGGGGCGTCCTGCGCAAAGGCGGGTGCGAAATGCAAAGCCGCGAAGCCGGCGGCGGTGCTCGTCAAGAATCTGCGTCTGTTTAGCATGGGATTCCTCCAAATCACGACACCTCCTCCGGTGCCTGCCAAGACGTGGCCCGAATTAAGACCCGCATTCGAGTTCAAGCATTTGTTACCGCGTTCTGTCAACGGGAATGCCATTCTGCTGGACAGAACGCATCGGACTGGACTAAATCCGCGTGTCCGGGTCATTCCCGGATGGGCGACCACGATGAAATCGTCACCGAAATGACAGACACACCTCCAAGCCAGGCTCCGGCCGACGGCGTTGCCGCGCTCGACCGCGCAATCGCCATCCTCGACGCATTCACCATTGCCGACCGGTCGCTCGGGCTCGCCGAAATCGCTGCCCGCACCGGCCTCTACAAGAGCACTATTCTGAGGCTGGCCAATTCGCTGATGCGCGGACAATTGCTGGAGCGCCTGGAAGACGGGCGCTACCGCATCGGACCGGCCACCTTCAGGCTTGGCGCTCTCTACCAGCGCTCGGTCGTAGCGATGGATATCCTGCTGCCGATCATGCGCGATCTCTCCGAGCTGAGCTGGGAGAGCGTCGCCTTCTACGTCCGCTCGGGCGACGTGCGCACATGTCTCTACCGGGTCGAGTCCAAGCACCCGATCCGCTACACGATCCGGGAAGGCGATGTGCTGCCTTTGCTGGTGGGCTCCGGCGGCCGCGTGCTCGCCGCCTTTTCCGGTCAGCAGGGCGAGCCCTACGAGACGATCCGCAGAACCTATAGCTGCATTTCGATTGGCGATCGCGACCCGCAGACCGCAGGCATATCCGCGCCCGTGTTCGGGCCGGGGCGGACATTGGTCGGCGCATTGACGCTGGCCGGCCCGAGCACCCGCGTCGACGCCGCCTTCCTCAAGCGCATGAAACGCCCGCTGCTCGAAGCGGCCGCCCGTGCCACGCGCGCCTTCGGCGAGGACGCGTCCATGCTGGACGAGGCAAGCGTCAGGGCGGACGTCACAAGCTAGCTTGAGCGCACCGGCTCACAGCCGGATGTTCAGTTTCTGGCTTGACTCACATATAGCTCAATGGTTATAGATAGATCAATAGCCATTGGGTTATTGATCTAAATGTCGAACGCGCATGATGTGCTCTTCCGGACGCTTGCCGATCCGACAAGACGCGCCATTTTTGAACGTCTGTGCCGCCAAGGCGAACAGACGGTCGGCGCGCTTACGGCGCAGGCCGGGGTTTCGCAGCCGGCGGTGTCGAAGCATCTCGGCGTGCTCAAGGAAGCCGGGCTGGTGCGCGACCGCCACGAGGGCCGCCAGACTCACTATAGCGCGCAGCTTGGCGCGCTGGCGCCGCTGATGGACTGGACGCGCGAGATGGCGGGGTTTTGGGAGAGCCGGTTCGATGAACTCGAGAATCTGCTGAAAAGGATGGACCAATGAACGATGTGCCGGCCGGAACGCGCTCCGTCGTCGTCGAGCGCGAGATTCCCTATCCGCCGGAAAAGATCTGGCGCGCGCTCACCCAACCGCATCTCATCGAAGAATGGCTGATGAAGAACGACTTCAAGCCGGTCGTGGACCACCGTTTCAGTCTGAGCGCGGACTGGGGAGGCGTCGAGTGCCAGGTCCAGACCGTCGAGCCCAACAAGACGCTGTCCTACACATGGGACACCAAGGATCTGGAGAGCATCGTCACCTGGACGCTCACTCCGACAGGCTCAGGCACTCGTCTGCGCATGGAACAGGCGGGCTTCCGGACGGATCAGGAGCCGTATTTCCGGGGTGCCACTGTTGGCTGGCCGAGGTTCCTCACGGCCCTGGAAGAGGTCCTGGCGCGGATCGAAGACTGAAATCCCCGCCGAAGCGCTTAAAAAAGCAGGCATCGTTTGGCGGGTGGCAAACCGCGAGCGAAAGCAATGGAGAAACGCAATGAAGATCAAGCTGACCAGCGTCTATGTCGACGACCAGGAGAAGGCTCTCGGCTTCTATACCGACGTGCTGGGCTTCAACAAGAAAGCCGATTTCACCAATGGGCCGTTCCGCTGGCTGACCGTCGCCTCGCCTGACGACCCGGACGGCACCGAGCTGCAGCTCGCATTGAATGACAATCCGGCGGCCAGGACCTACCAGCAGGCCATCTTCAAGCAGGGCCAGCCGGCGCTCATGCTGTTCACCGACGACATCAAGGGCGACCACGAGCGCATCACGGCAAATGGCGGCAGCTTCGCCATGGCGCCGACCGAGGTGACCGGTTCGACGATCGCGCAGGTCAACGACACCTGCGGCAATCTCATCCAGATCACCCAGTTGGCGCGCTGGTGAGTAGCCCAATCCGTTCAGATTCATTTCCAGGAGGCAACATTGGACTGGAGCAAGTGGATTCGCCAAATTCATCGCTGGCTGTCGATCATCTTCACCGCGACCGTCATCGCCAACTTTGTCGCCATGGCATTGGGCGAGCCCCCCGCCTGGGTGGTCTACTCACCACTGCTGCCGCTCTTCCTGCTGCTGTTCAGCGGCCTTTACATGTTCGTGCTGCCCTATGCCGTCAGATGGCGCGGCGAGCCGGTGCGCGAGCGCATCGGATCGGCCTGATGACGAAGGCGAAATCGCCGAAGCTTGCCGCCAAGCCCTCGGGCGCGAAGCCGGTCCTGCTTTCAGGCGGCAACCCGCAGATCGCCAAGGGCTATGGCGACGCTCCCGTGCAGGCTTATATCGCGGCGATGCCGGGCTGGAAGAGCGAGGTCGGGCGCTGGCTCGACCAACTCATCATGCAGGCCGTTCCCGACGTGCAGAAGGCCATAAAATGGAACTCGCCGTTTTACGGGACGGAAGGCGAAGGCTGGTTTCTCGGCATCCACTGTTTCACCAAATACATCAAGGTGGCCTTCCTTCGCGGCATGTCGCTCGAGCCCGTGCCGCCCGGCGAATCCAAGAGCAAGGACACGCGCTATTTCCACATCCATGAGGACGACCAGCTCGATGAAGCGCAATTCGTCTCCTGGGTGAAACAGGCAAGCCAATTGCTCGGCGAACGAATGTAAGAGCATTATCGATCGAGCACGGTTCGCCTGAAGAGGCGCCATGGCGATCCATCTATCCAGCATCGGAGGAGAACTCATATGGACAAAAGCGGCGTGCAGGAAAGCAAATCTCCTTCCAAGCTGATCGATGGACGTATCGAGGAATTGGGCGGTTGGCGGGGTGAGATGCTCGGCCGGCTGCGTGCGTTGATCAAGCAGGCCGATCCGGACGTCGCCGAGGAATGGAAGTGGCGAGGCGTGCCGGTCTGGGAGGACGCCGGAATGATCTGCACCGGCGAGACCTACAAGGCTGTCGTCAAGCTGACCTTCGCCAAGGGCGCGGCACTGCCGGATCCCTCCTGCCTCTTCAACTCCAGCCTCGAAGGCAACACGAGGCGCGCCATCGATTTTCGCGAGGGCGAGGAGATTAACGACGAAGCGTTCAAGGCTCTGGTTCGTGCAGCGGTGGCGCTGAACAAGTTCAAAGCCAAACGCTGATCAACCGGGACTGCCTCCAGCCTGCCGCTCCAGCAGGATCGTCGGCTTGTCGTGATAGGTGGTGCGCAGGATTTCGCGATAGCCGTTCCTTTCAGCCACCTTGAGCGAGGCACCATTGTCAGGATCGATGATGCAGACGGTCCTTGCCCGCCCGAACACCGCGTCCCCCCAAGCGACGATGCGCCCGACGACCTCGCTCGCAAGTCCCTGGCCATGCGCTAGCGAAGCCAGCGCCCAGCCGGCTTCCGGCACGCCTTCGATCGACGGCTCGATCTCGCGCTTCAGGTCATGGAACCCGGCCTCGCCGATGAACCGGCCCGTCGCCTTGTCCTCGATCGCCCAGAAACCATAGCCAAGCAGCGACCACAGCCCGGCATGACGCAGGAAACGCAACCAGCTTTCCTCGCGGGTGCGCGGCTTGCCGCCGATGAAACGGGTGACCCCGGGGTCCGCCCACATGGCGACATAGGTCTCGAAATCATCGAGCCGATGCGGCCGCAGCACGGTCCGCGCCGTCTCCAGGACCGGCACGCCGGCTTCCTTTGCAATGCTCATGGCATTCACCTCTGTTGAAGCGGCAGCGCTTAGCAAACCATGGCGTTCGAACAAGGGCCAGGATGACCGGAGCCATCTTCCAGAGGCAAGCAAGGTGACAGGCAGGCAAAACACTGGAGGGCCGGCTTCAGCCGCGCCAGGCCATGTTCATATAGACACCGCCGAGCGCCAGTTCGTCGAGCATCTGGTCGAGCCGCTTCTGCCTCGTTTCCGGGCGTTTGGCGCGGGCGATCCAGCCGAGATAGTCGTTCCGCTGATAGTCCGGCCGTGCGTCATAGGCGGCAGTCAGTCCCCGCTCCGCAAGTACGGCTCGAACGTCTTCAGGCATCGAATTGAGGGCACGCTTCAATCGGCTCATGGTTCCAAGCAATAAACTGTCGGCAGGTGGCGTCAACGACGCTTATGGTTAGCTTGCGCATATGGGATTTTTGCCTCGCGATGCTACTCTGCAACCATTGAAAACCGATTCAACATTCGCGCTCTTCGATCGAGGAAGAACCATGGACACCACCGACCTTCTGCTGGCGATCGCCCATCACCTTCTGGTTTTCTCGCTGGCCGGCATCATCGGCGCCGAGTTCGTGCTGGTGCGCGGCGATTTGCCGGCGGTGACGCTCAAGCGCCTTGTCGGCATCGACCGCCACTACGGCATCATCGCCGCGCTGATCGTCATCGTCGGCGTCTGCCGGGTGTTCTTCGGGCTGAAGGGCTGGGAATTCTACGTCTACAACTGGGTGTTCTGGGCGAAGATGGTGGCCTTCATCATTGTCGGCCTGCTGTCGGTCATCCCGACCATGCGCTTCATCTCCTGGAACAGGCAGGCGAGCGGCGATCCATCCTTCTCGGTGCCGGCGGCCGAACTTGCCTCGGCGAAGAACTACGTCCGAGCCGAGGGCTTCATCTTCCTGCTCATCCCGGTCTTTGCCGCGGCGATGGCGCGCGGCTACGGCTACTAAACCTGCGCAAGCGCCTCGTTGAGCGGGGCGATCGGCACCAGCGGCGCGGGCACGTCGGTGGTCTTCTCCTTGGATTTGCAGATGTCGGCGATCACGCAGGCCGGGCAGTCGGGCTTGCGCGCCTTGCAGACATAGCGGCCGTGCAGGATCAGCCAGTGATGGGCATGGCGCATATATGCGGTCGGGATGACCTTCAAGAGCCCCTGCTCGACCTGTTCCGGCGTCTTGCCGGGCGCCAGCCCGATCCGGTTGCCGATGCGGAAGATGTGCGTATCGACCGCCATCGTGTGCTGGCCGAAAGCGACATTGAGCACGACATTGGCGGTTTTGCGCCCGACGCCAGGCAGCTTGACCAGTTCGTCGCGATCCTCCGGCACCTTGCCGGCATAATCGTCGATCAGCGCCTTCGAAAGCGCGATCACGTTCTTGGCCTTGTTGCGCCACAGACCGATGGTGCGGATGTAGTCGCCGACCCTGGCCTCGCCGAGCGCCAGCATCTTTTGCGGCGTGTCGGCCATCGAAAACAGCGGCTTCGTCGCCTTGTTGACGCCGGCGTCGGTCGCCTGCGCCGACAGCACCACCGCGATCAGCAGCGTGAAGGCGTTGATATAGTCGAGCTCGCCTTTCGGCTCCGGCCGCTGCACGCAAAAGCGCCGGAAGATCTCATGCACCTCGGCGGGCGTGTAGAGCGGGCGCGATCCGCCCTTTCGGGACGGCGCCTTTGCTTTCGTGCCACCGCCTGGGGCGGAGGCTGATGGCTTTTTGACGGGTAAGGAATTTTTGGACTTGGGAGGCGCCATTCCCTTCCTATAATATTACCTCATGAGCGACACAAACGCCTCGTTCGAAGCCGATGAACCATTTTTCCAGGCCCTGCTGACGCCGCATCGTTCCCTCGGCCGCACCGGCTTTCTGATATTGATGGGCGCGCTGCTGTTCGGCTGGGCGGTTACCGGCGCGATCTTCCTGGCGCATGGCGCATGGCCGGTTTTCGGCTTCTTCGGGCTCGACGTGATCGCCGTCTACATCGCCTTCAGCGTCAACTATCGCGCCGCGCGCGCCCGCGAGGAAATATCCGTCTCGCGCACCAGCCTCGACATCCGCAAGACAGCGCCGTCGGGCCGCTTCGAGGACCATCGCTTCAACCCGTTCTGGACGCGGTTTTCGATCGCCCGCCATGCCGAGATCGGCATCACCAGGATGGCCGTCGAGGCGCAAGGTGAGAGCGTTTCGATCGGGTCTTTCCTCGATCCCGACTCCCGCGAAAGTTTTGCGACGGCCTTTTCGCGCGCTCTGGCGACCGCCAAGGCGCGCTGAGGGCCTTCCTCGCCCCGGTCAGACCACCTTTTCGTCGGTCACGATCATTCTCCCTCGAAGCCGACTCTATCTGGGTATGGGCGGCGGGAAGGCAAGTTTCGGGTGGTCGCAAAGCGTGCGAAGAACGATATTCGCGGTCAAGAAGATATTGCCATGGGAGATATTGCCATGAACGCTCAGATGACCATGAATGCCCGGATGAAGCCGTCAGCGATCCTGCAGAACGACATCACCCCCGAGGGCAGCGACTACGAAATCGTGCGCCGCGCCATCGAGAAGATCAGCCTCGACTACCGCGATCAGCCCTCGCTGGAGGTTCTGGCCGAGGCGGTCGGCGAGACGCCGACGGGCTTGCAGAAACTGTTCACGCGCTGGGCGGGTCTGTCGCCCAAGGCCTTCCTGCAGGCAGTGACGCTCGATCATGCGCGCAGGCTGCTCGATTCGGGCATGCCGCTGCTGGAAACCTCGTTCGAGCTCGGCATGTCGGGTCCCGGCCGGCTGCACGATCTCTTCGTCACCCACGAGGCGATGTCGCCCGGCGATTATAAGACGCGCGGCGCCGGCCTCACCATCCGCTACGGCTACCATATCTCGCCTTTCGGCATCGCGCTCATCATGGTCACCGACCGCGGACTGGCCGGCCTCGCCTTCTGTGATGCCGGCGGCGAGCGGGCCGCCTTCGCTGACATGTCCGGCCGCTGGCCGAACGCGACTTACGTCGAGGACATGTCGGCCACCCAGCCCTATGCCGCACGCGTCTTCGATCCGACGCTCTGGCGGGCCGACCAGCCGCTGCGCGTGGTCATGATCGGCACCGATTTCCAGTTGCGCGTCTGGGAAGCGCTGCTGCGCATCCCGATGGGCAAGGCCTGCACCTATTCCTCGATCGCGGCAAGCATCGGTGCGCCGAGCGCGAGCCGGGCAGTCGGCGCGGCGGTCGGCGCCAACCCGATGTCCTTCGTGGTTCCTTGCCATCGCGCGCTGGGCAAGTCCGGCGCTCTCACCGGCTACCACTGGGGCCTGACGCGCAAGCGCGCCATCCTCGGCTGGGAAGCGGGTCAGGTGGCGTCCTGAAACCTCGATTTTTCCGCACGCCGTTGCGAAAACCGTGGATTAAAATATAAGTAAGTATAATTGTCCAAAATAAACCGAATATCCGCGCAATACAACCGGCGACAACCTCTTGTTTTGCCGTCTGTATTGTAAGTTGCTTGGCAACGTTGCTTCACTTAACCCTAAATTAACCACGATAAAGAGATGATGCCTCTACGTTGAGCCGACCATTCGGCTTGAAAGAGGGGTCTCGATGAAATTCCTTCGCGCCGCGATGGCCTCAAGCCTGCTGGCTGCTTGTGCCGGCCAGACAGCATCGGCCGCCACCGGAAATGTGCTGTTCAACGGCACCATCACCGCCACCTGCACGATCACGATCAACTCCAACGGCACAATGACCGTCAGCAGCGATCTTCAGTCGCTGAGCTCCCACAATGCCGGCGGTTCGGCCGGCAGCGCCCAGGTCGATACCACGGGCGGCGTCACGCTCAGCGTCGACCCGGTCACGTCCACCACAGTGCCGGCCAGCGACGTTACCGCTACCACCTGGACTCCAACCTTCGCCACCACCGGCGCGCAGACGATTTCGGAAACCGGCACCGCGACCGCGCTGACGGCGCCCGGCACGTCGACGGTCGCCGTCAACCTTGCCGGCACCAAGAGCGGCTCGAACCGCTTCTCCGCCGGCAATTACCAGGCGACGGTTACACTGCGCTGCGAATAGCCCTCTCGCGAAAGGAGCGGTCTTTGAGAACGATTGGAATACTGGCGGCAATGGCCGTCGTGCTGTCCCCCATTGCGGCGACGAGCCAGTCGATGACGCCGATGCGGGGCGAGGTGAGATCCTTCACGGATGCCTTTGCGGTGCGCGTCTTCCCCGGCAATCCGTACGACCAGCGCATTCGTGTCGAGGTCCATGTCTATGACCAGGATTTCCAGCCGGTCGATGCCAAGATCACCCCCAGCGCCTTCCTTCTGGCCGGCCAGGCATCGCGTCCGGTTCTGGTGGTCGTGCCCTTCGACGGCGCGAACGAGCGTAAAGTGCGTATCTGTACCGAGAGTATCCCCTTTCCAAGCGAGCAGACGCAGATAAGGGCGCAGATATGCGGAAAGTTCTTCGGACATCGCAGGTCCTGACCCTCTCCCTGCTGCCCGCCTTGGCGGTCGTGAGCGAGGGGTTTGCCGAGGATATCCTGAACCTGAACCAGAACCAGACGGGGTTCACCTTGCCCGGTGTAAGCCTGCCCCAGGGCCAGGACGAGGTCCATGCCAGCGACGGCACGACCTGCCGCTCCGCCGTCTCCGGCAGTGGCGCCTATCTGGACGTCGGCGTCATCCGGGGCAACAGCAACAGCCAGTCGAACAGCGACATCGCCACTTACGGCCGCGTGGTGGTCCCGATCGGACGGACGCCGAAGCGCGTCGATTGCAGCCGCCTTTACGAGCTCGAGGTCGAGCGCCTGCAGCTTGAATTGAAGCTTCTCAAGATGGGCGTAGGTGCCGACGGCCAGACGGGGAGCGTGGCTGCTCCCGCTCCCGCGACCGCCTCCGCTGCCGCATCGACTGGATGGGCTAACGAAGGCTGGAGCATCAGAGGCACAACCGGCAATGCCAAGAAAAAGAAGAAGAAATAGCCGCGCGCTGATCGCGGCGATGGCTGCGCTTGCAGGCTTCTGCCTCCCGGCTCAGGCGGCGATCATCGGCACCTGCACCATCATGATCGGCGCCTCGGGAACGATGAAATCGAACCCGGCCATCAACATCTTCGGCTCCAAGCAGGCAGGCGGGTCGAGCGCCGGCGCCACCATCACCGCGAGTTCGACGCTGTGCTCGATCCTAAACCTGCTCGACTGTTATTCCGTCTCCGCGCCAGCGCCGATCGCCTTCACCTCCGCGCCAAGCGGCGGCGATACCAACGTCACTTTTGACACCGTCTTCCGCCTTGATGGCTCAGGCGTGGACATCCCAGGCAGTTCGCCGCAGCGCGTCATCAATGGCACCCACACCATCCAGGTCGACCTCACCGCCACGAAATCGTCCGGCATCTTCCCGGCCGGCAACTACCAGGGCATGGTGACGGTGCGTTGCGAATGATGCTGTGGGCCAACCGCGCGCACAACCGGCATGATCTGGCAACCGGCGATCTTTGCAGCTAGCCTCCAACGCAATCAATTGTGTAAAAGCAAAGACTTGGAGCGGCTCGGCCTTCGTTCGAACACCGCACCGCTGCGGCAGGAGGCGTTTCTTGATCATCATAGTCGGTTCGATCAACCTCGACCTGATCGCCAATGTCGACCGCTTGCCGGAACCTGGCGAAACGGTGCGCGGCTCCGGCTTCGCCACCGCCCCCGGCGGCAAGGGCGCCAACCAGGCGCTGGCGGCCGCTCGCGCCGGCGCGCAGGTGCGCATGGTGGGCGCCGTCGGCAAGGATAGCTTTGCCGCCGAAGCGCTGGCCTTGCTGAAAGCCGGCAATGTCGATCTCTCCGGCGTCGGCGAGAGCTTCGCCTCGACCGGCACGGCGCTGATCCTGGTCGGCGCCGACGGCGAGAACGTGATCGCCGTGGTGCCGGGCGCCAATGACGCGGTGCTGCCAGCGGACGTCGCCAAGGCCTTCTTGAAAAAGGGCGACGTCGTGCTGCTGCAGCACGAGATCCCGTTGCAGACGGTGGAAGCAGCACTCGACGCGGCGCGCTCGGCGGGCGCCGTCAGCGTGCTCAACACGGCGCCTTTCCGAGCCGAGGCCTCCCGTTTCCTCGGCAAGGCCGACTACGCGGTCGCCAACGAGACCGAATTCGACCTCTATGGCGAGGCATTGGCGCTCTCCGGGCGCGACCGGCAGGCGCGGATGCGCGACTATGCCCAAAAGACCGGCAGAACGATCGTCGTCACGCTCGGCGGTGACGGCGTGCTGGCGGCGACACCGGACGGCTTTCTGACCGTTCCGGCGCTGAAGATCACCCCAGTCGACACGGTCGGCGCCGGCGACACCTTTTGCGGCTATTTCGGCGCCGGCCTGTCGTCCGGCCTCTCGCTCGAACGGGCGCTCACGCGCGCCGCGGCGGCCGGCTCGCTGGCCTGCCTGAAGCCCGGCGCGCAGCCGGCGATCCCGCTGGCGAAGGATGTCGACGCCGCGTTGGCCGCGCGGTGACAGCGATGCGCCCCTCTACGAAACATGCCGTGCCGCCGGCCGGCGACATCTGCCGCCTGTCTGCGATCGATCTTGCCCAAGCTATCCGGCAGCGGCGCTTTTCGGTGCGCGAAGTCGTCGGCGCCTTTCTCGATCGCATCGAGGCCGTGAACCCGCAGGTCAACGCCATCGTGTCGCTCCGCGAGCGCGCCGACATCCTCGCCGAGGCCGACAGGGCCGATGCCCATCTGGCGCAGGGCGGCGCGGCCGGATCGCTGTTCGGCCTGCCGATCGCCATCAAGGACCTGGCTTTGACCAAGGGCCTGAGGACCACTTTCGGCTCGCCGATCTTCGCCGATTTCATCCCGCAAGAGGATGACTTCTTCGTCGAACGCGTCCGCAAAGCCGGCGCCATCATCATCGGCAAGACCAACGTTCCCGAATTCGGGCTGGGCTCCAACACCTACAATCCGGTCTTCGGACCGACGCTCAACGCCTTCGATCAGGCGCTCACCGCCGGCGGATCGAGCGGCGGCGCGGCGGTAGCGCTGGCGCTCGACATGGTGCCGGTGGCCGACGGCAGCGACTTCGGCGGCTCGCTGCGCAATCCGGCGGCCTACAACAACGTCTATGGCTTCCGCCCCTCGCAGGGCCTCGTGCCCGCCGGTCCCGACATCGATGTCTTCCATGCCCAAATGGGCGTCGAAGGGCCGATGGGCCGGAACGTGCGCGACATCGCGCTGCTGCTCGACGAGCAGGCCGGCTACCATCCGCGGGCGCCATTGTCGCACGACAAGCAGGGATCGTTCCTGGAAGGCCTGCGTACGAAAGCCACCGGCGGCCGCATCGCCTGGCTCGGCGATCTCGGCGGCCATCTGCCGATGGAGCCTGGCATCCTCGATCTCTGCGAAGCCGCGCTCGCCCGCTTTGCCAAGGTATCCTTCCATATCGAGGCGCTGGTGCCGGATCTCGACTTCGAGGCGCTGTGGCAGGCCTTCGTGACGCTGCGCCAGGCAAGCAGTGGTTGCGGGCTGAAGGCGCACTATGACGATCCGGCGAAACGCAGGCTTCTGAAACCGGAAGCGATTTGGGAAGTCGAACAGGCGATCCGCCTCACCGCGCCGCAGATCCATGCCGCCACGGTCCGGCGCTCCTCATGGCACCGGACGCTGCTGTCGCTGTTCGAACGCTTCGACCTCATCGTCCTGCCGACCGCGCAGGTCTTCCCCTTCGACGTCGCCACCCACTGGCCGCGCGAGGTCGCGGGGCGGACCATGGACAGTTATCATCGCTGGATGCAGGTCTCCGCTTTCGCCACCCTGGGCGGTTGCCCGGCGCTCAACGTGCCCGTCGGCTTCGACGGCAAGGGCCGGCCGATGGGCATGCAATTGATCGGCCGGCCGCGCGGCGACCTCGCCGTGCTCCAGGCCGGCGCCGCCTATGAGGCGACGCTGCCCTGGCCGGTGGGGGCTGCCTGATAGGTCACCCTGTCTAGCCTCGCTTGCACCGGCGCCAACTCCGTGCATTGATCGCGCTCCGCCGTATTGGCGCCGTCCTGTTCAAGGGAAGATCATGTCGCTGGAACTCTACGCCACCTATGTCGTCGCCTGCATCGTCATCGTCCTGGTGCCTGGCCCGACCGTCACGCTGATCATCGCCAACAGCATGCGCCACGGCTCGCGCGCCGGGCTTGCCAATGTCGCCGGCACGCAAGCCGGCCTTGCCATCATGATCGCTATTGTCGGCATCGGCCTCAACACGCTGATCGCCGGCATGGGCCACTGGTTCGAATGGGTGCGGCTGATCGGCGCCGCCTACCTGATCTGGATGGGCCTGCAGATGTTTCGCGCCAAGGGCACGCTGAACCCGGACGGCTCGGCCAGAAAGCCGCGCGGAGGCTTCTTCCTGCAGGGTTTCCTGGTGGCGATCTCCAATCCGAAGACGCTTGTCTTCTTCGGCGCCTTCTTCCCGCAATTCATCGCGCCGCAAGGCAATTACACGCTGCAGATCGTGGTCATGGGCCTCACCGCCATGGTCTTCGCAGCGATATCGGATTCGACCTACGCGCTTGCCGCCGGCCGCGCCGGACGACTGCTGTCCGCCAGCCGCGTCAAGCTGATGTCCAGGATCAGCGGCAGCTTCCTGGTCGGCGGCGGGCTTTGGCTGGCGTTCTCGAAGGCGAAGTAAGCACCTCCTCACCTTCCCCCCTTGTGGGGGAAGGTGGCCGCGAAGCGGCCGGATGAGGGGTGTTGGAAGAAATGAGACGGCGGCAATTTCAAGCACATCGCCAAGCTGGAACACCCCCCATCCGTCTCGGCGCTTCGCGCCGATCCACCTTCCCCCACGAGGGGAGAAGGAAGAGGCGCTCCTACAGCCGCTCCAACCTCTCCACCAGCAGCGCGAAGAAGGCGTCATGGTCGATGTCGCGCATCACCATGGCGTTCTTCTCCCGCTTGCTGACGCCCCACCAGTCGATCACCGTCATGCCCATGGTGAGCTCGGAGGTCGTTTCGACGCTGACGTTGCAGCGGCGGCCTTTGAACAGCTCAGGCTTGATGAGATAGGCGATCACGCACGGGTCGTGCAGCGGCCCCCCGTCGGTGCCGTATTTCTCCTCGTCGAAGCGTTCGAAGAATTCCAGCATCTCGGCGGTCGCGGTGCCGACCTTGGTTCCGAGCTGCCGGAAGGCCTGCGTGCGCTTGGCCGTGGTCAGCGCCTTGTGGGTGACGTCGAGCGGCATCATCACGATCGGAATGCCCGACTTGAACACCACGTCGGCCGCCTGCGGGTCGACATAGATGTTGAATTCGGCGGCGGGCGTGACGTTGCCGCCCTCGAAGAAACCGCCGCCCATCAGCACGATCTCCTTGATGCGCGGCGCGATGCGCGGCTCGCGGATCAGCGCCAGCGCGATGTTGGTGAGCGGCCCGAGCGGGCAGAGCGTGATCGTGCCGCTTTCCTCGCGCATCAGCGTCTCGACGATGAAATCGACCGCATGCTTTTCCTGCAGCGGCATCGTCGGTTCCGGCAATTGCGGCCCGTTGAGGCCGGTCTTGCCATGCACTTCCTCGGCGGTGACGAGCTCGCGCGCCAGCGGGCGGATGGCGCCGGCATAGACCTTGACGTCGGGCCGGCCGGCGAGCTCGCAGATCTTGCGGGCATTCTTCTCGGTGAGTTTCAGCGGCACGTTGCCGGCAACGGCGGTGATGCCGACGACGTCCAGCTCGGAGCTGCCGAGCGCCAGCAATATGGCGACGGCATCATCCTGGCCGGGATCCGTGTCGATGATGATCTTTCGTGACTGGGGCATTTCAATTCCTTTTGGGGAGTCTTTTTGGGCGGGGTTTTGATGGCTTGAACTTGTTCGCGCGGCGGACCATATCAAGACCACCGGGAAAAATGCCATCTGGGTTTTTCCAGTTTGTGTCGCTCTTGAGAGGACAGTGTAACAATGAGTCGAATGACGCCCTTCTCCAGCCCGCTTCTTCTGGGCTTCGACGCCATGGAAAAGACGCTCGAGCGTCTGGCGAAGTCGGGCGACAGCTATCCCCCGTACAACATCGAGCGCCTGGGCGCCGCGGACGGCAAGGCCGAAAGGCTGCGCATCACGCTCGCCGTGGCGGGCTTCGCCGAAGGCGACCTCGATGTCACCACGGAGGAAAACCAGCTGATCGTGCGCGGCCGCCAGACCGACGACACCGAGCGCGAATTCCTCCACCGCGGCATCGCCGCGCGCCAGTTCCAGCGCTGCTTCGTGCTGGCCGACGGCATGCGGGTGGTCGGCGCGGAGCTGAAGAACGGTCTCCTGTCGGTCGACCTCGACCGGCCCGAGGCCGAACGGCTGGTACGGAAAATAAACATATCGGTGAAAGACTGATCTTCGCCGATGGCTCTATGCGGGAACGGCCTGACTGGCGTTCTCGCGGCAAGGAGGCTTGAAATGACCAGAACTGATGAAACTCTGACCATGACCAGCGGCGAATTCGCCCATTTGGGCGAAGGTTCGGTCGCTTACCTGAGGAAAGTATCGAGCGACGATCTGCGCGGCCGCTTCCCCGGCCTCGACGAAATCGCGCCCGGCCTGGAATTGTGGGCGCTGTTTGCCGCCAACGGCCAGCCGATCCTGCTTTCCGATGCCCGTGACCGGGCGCTGGCGGGTGCGCTGGAGAACGATCTGACCACGGTCGCCATTCACTGACCTGGTCTTTGCCGGAATTGGAAGGGGCCGCTCCCGGCGGCCCTTGGAAGACTTACCCCAAAAAGCTAGGCCCCGAAAAGCTTCAGGCCGCGTGCGAGGCCTGCGTATCCGACAGAAGCGCGTGGATTGCCACCGCGTCGCGCGTCCCCCTGATCTTGGCCACCGTATCGGCGTCGCGCAGGACGCGCGCGATGCGCGACAGCGCCTTGAGATGGTCGGCGCCGGCGCCTTCGGGCGCAAGCAGCAGAAACACAAGATCGACCGGCTGATCGTCGAGTGCCTCGAAATCCACCGGCGTCTCCAGTCGGGCGAAAACGCCGGCGATCCTTTTGACCCCTGCGAGCTTGCCATGCGGAATGGCAATGCCGTTGCCGACACCGGTTGAACCCAGCCGCTCGCGCTGCAGGATCGTGTCGAACACCTCCCGCTCCGGAATCCCTGAAATCGCCGCCGCCCTCTCCGACAGCAATTGCAGAAGTTGTTTTTTGGAATTCGCCTTCAACGCCGGCATGATAGCCGAGACGCTGATGAGATCGCTGAGATCCATGCTTGAAAAATCCCTTGCTCGCCTGCCGCGCCAGTCGTCCCCCTTGCGCGGCCGGCTTTCTTATCCCTGCGCGACTTTGGCCGTCGACGGATCGATCCAGCCGATGTTTCCATCCGGCCGGCGGTAGACGATATTGACATGGTCGTTTCCGGCGTTGCGGAAAACGAAAACCGGGCTGTCCTTGGTATCGAGCTCGATGACGGCCGATGCCACCGACATGGTGCGGAGAGCCACGGTCGATTCGGCGACGATGGCCGGAGCGAAGTCTTCCGGGATTTCCTCGTCATCGTCAGCGAGCGGCTCCATCACGGTATAGGCGATATCGGTGGATTCGCCATTGCCATTGCTGGAACTATGCGACTTCAGCCGGCGCTTGTAGCGCCTGAGCCGCGTTTCGAGGCGATCGGCGGCTGCCTCGAAGGCAAGCGTGGGATCCTGGGCGTCGCCGGTCGCCTGCAGCGAGGCACCGGAATCGAGACGGATCATACAATCGGCCGAGAAGCGCGACCCCGCCTTGATGACCGTCACATGTCCTGAAAAACCTCGATCGAAATACTTCTCGATCGCCTCGTTGACACGATCGTTGATGCGCGTGCGGAACGCATCGCCGATGTCCATGTGTTTTCCCGAAATGCGCAGATTCATCTGAAAACTGACCTTCCTTGCTCAGGCTTCAAACTGTCCCGAGTTTATACCCGTGGTGCGCGCGCACAAGCTTTGCGGCGGCACGCGCGCCGATTTTAGACCCGAACTTTCCGGTTGATCACAAGTCGCCTTCTGGCCGTCCGAGGCCTTCGCTTTGACGGACCCATTCGCGAGCGGGCATCACGGCCCGGCTCATGCGGGCGGGCTTCTAGACACTTCATTGCAGCTTGTCAATGAAGCATGAAAACTGTGCAAATCCGCCCGTTCCCCAGGCTCAGCACCAATTAGGTCAGGCCGGCTGAGTGTCAACTGCCCCTAGCGCCCGGCGTTGGCCAGCGCCCGCTTTTCCCGGCGGCGCTGCACCGAGGAAGGGATGTTCATGCCTTCCCGGTACTTGGCGACGGTGCGGCGGGCGATGTCGACGCCGTTTTCCCTCAGCATGTCGACGATGGCGTCGTCGGAAAGCACGTCGGCGGGCTTCTCCTCGTCGATAAGCTGCTTGATGCGGTCGCGCACGGCTTCCGAGGAATGCGCTTCGCCGCCTTCCGCGGAGGCGATCGAAGCAGTGAAGAAATAGCGCAGTTCGAACACGCCGCGCGGCGTCAGCATGTATTTGTTGGCGGTGACGCGGCTGACCGTCGATTCATGCATGCCGATCGCGTCGGCCACGGTGCGCAGGTTGAGCGGCTTGAGATGCCGCACGCCATGGACAAGGAACGCGTCCTGTTGGCGCACGATTTCAGAGGCCACCTTGAGAATGGTCTTCGCCCGCTGGTCGAGGCTGCGCGTCAGCCAGTTGGCGTTCTGCAGGCATTCGGCCAAAAAGTCCTTCTCCGCCTGGTCCTTGGCATGGCTGGAGACACGGGCAAAATAGACATTGTCGACCAGAACGCGAGGCAGCGTATCGGGATTGAGCTCCACGGCCCAGCTCCCGTCGGCGGCCGCCCGCACCTCGACATCGGCGACGATGGCGTCGCTCGCCCCGCCCGAAAACGCCGTGCCGGGCCGCGGATCGAGCGCCCGGATCTCGGCCAGCATGTCGAGAAGATCCTCCTCGTCGACGCCGCAGATGCGCTTCAGCGTCTGGAAATCCCGTCGCGCGAGCAGCTCGAGATTGGCGACCAGCGCCTTCATCGCCGGATCGAGCCGGTCGCGTATGGCAAGCTGCAGCGACAGGCACTCGGCGAGATCGCGGGCAAACAGGCCGGCCGGTTCAAAGGTCTGGCAGACCTCCAGCACATGCGCCACGACCGCATTGTCCGCGCCCAGCCGCGCGGCAATTTCTTGCAGGTCGGCACGCAGATAGCCGGCCTCGTCGAGGTTGTCGGCAAGCTCCCCGGCGATCAGGCGTTCGGCAGGATTGGGGAAGGCCATCGCGATCTGCTCGCCGACATGTTCGCGCAGCGTCACCATCGTCGCGGCCATCTCGCCGACATCGAAGCCTTCCGACGCGCCGGCAGCACTGCCTCCGGACGCCGACTTCCATTGCGCCGTCAGGTCCGGCCCCAGCCTCTCGCTCGTGCCGGGATCGTCGGGAAACAGGTTCTCCAGCGAAGAGTCGAGCTTTTCCGAGATCGCCTCGGCGCTCCATTCCGTCTCGCCTTCGAACCAGTCGTCCCCGGCAGCGGGTTCCGGAGCGGTCTCGCTCTTCTGCGGCAGGTCGCCGCCCGTTTCATCCTGCGGCTCGGCCCGCTCCAGCAATGGATTGCGCTCGATCTCCTCGTCGATGAAGCGTTCGAGCTCGACATGGGTGAGCTGCAGCAGCCGGATCGACTGCATCAGCTGGGGCGTCATCACCAGCGACTGGGACTGTCTGAGCTGCAGTTTGGCCGCCAGCGCCATGGTGGGATTCAAACGCCTCGTCTACGCATCGAACTAAAGGTTTTTCGGTCGGGCATAGAAACTGGCCCGGCTTTTGCTTGTCAAGGAAAACGCTAGCAAGAACGGCTTACCGGAGCGTTATCCGGTGCCGGAACCGTCAAGAATCTCGAAAAACGGACGAAAATCCCGCCGAACGGGAGATTTTCGTACTTAGAGCGTAAAACCCTCGCCGAGATAGAGACGCCGCACATCGGCGTTGGCGACGATTTCATCTGCCCTGCCATGCGTTAGCACCTGGCCGGCATGGATGATATAGGCGCGGTCGATCAGCCCGAGCGTCTCGCGCACATTGTGATCGGTGATCAGCACGCCGATGCCGCGCGCGGTGAGATGGCGAACGAGCTGCTGGATGTCGGCGACCGCGATCGGATCGATACCGGCGAAGGGCTCGTCCAGCAGCATGTAGGCCGGCCGCGTCGCCAGCGCCCGCGCGATCTCGAGACGCCGCCGTTCACCACCAGACAGCGACATCGACGGCGCCTTGCGCAGATGACTGATGTGGAATTCCTCGAGCAGCTCGTCGAGCGTGCGCTCGCGTTCCTTGCGGCTCTTTTCCACCACCTCCAGAACGGCGCGGATGTTCTGCTCGACGTTAAGGCCCCTAAAGATCGACGCTTCCTGCGGCAGATAACCGATGCCGAGGCGGGCGCGGCGGTACATCGGCATCGAGGTGACGTCGAAGCCGTCGATCTCGATCGTGCCTTCGTCGACCGGCACGAGACCGGTGACCATGTAGAAGCAGGTGGTCTTGCCGGCGCCGTTGGGGCCGAGCAGGCCGACGGCCTCGCCGGCGCGCACGCCAAGCGTCACGCCGCTCACCACCTTGCGGCCCTTGTAGCTCTTGGTCAGGCCCTTGGCGATCAGGGTGCCCTTGAACTTTGCCTTGTCGGCGCCGACCGTTGCCGGCGCAGCCGGCTTTGCGGCCGCCCGTCCCGGAAGACGGGCAAGCAGCGAGGATACGCCGGTCATTAGTCCTGCTGCGCTCCCTGCTGCTGCGCTCCCTGCTTCTGGGGCTTGAACGACATGATGACGCGAGGACAACCTTCGACATTGCCGAGGCCGCTTTTCATCTGCACGGTGAGCTTGCAGCCCTTGAGCACGTTATCGCCCTGCGACAGCACCACTTCCTTGCCCTGAAGCACCAGCACCTGCGTCTTCATGTCGAAGGTGCCCTTGTCGCCGGTGGCGATCTGGTCGTTCGACTTGATGTAGACTCTGTTCTCGACCACCAGATGGTCGATGTTGGCCGCACCCGTCATCGCCGACGCGCCCGCCGCCGCGCCCTTGGGGGCATTGGCATCCTTGACGTAGTAGACCGTCATCTTGCCGGCCTTGAGCAGCGTCGGCCCTTGATTAACAGTCACGTTGCCGTTGAACACCGCCACGCTATCGGCCTGCCGGACCTCGAGCTTGTCGCTTTCGATCTGGATCGGCTGATCGCCCGACAACTTCAGTCCGGGAATCTGGCTGCTCGCGCTTGATTGCGCAAACGAACTCGCCGTTCCCAGCAACAGCAGTGCAGAGGCTGCGCCCAGAAGCCACGCGGATTTACTGCGACGCATTCTCTTCTCCACTCTTGACCCCCGCCGCCTTCAGAGCGGCCGGATCGATGTTGACGCGCACTCGGCTCTCGAAAACCACCACCTTGCCGTTCTCTTCCACCGACATCGAGTCGGCGGTGATGCGCGACCCGCCGCGGCTGACATCGACCGGATTGCTCGTCTTCATAGAGCCTTTGCCCATGTCTAGGAAGACCGATTTGAACTTGGCCACCATGCCGTCGGTGGTGGTCACCGAGACATCGCTGGTCAGGTCCATCGTGTTGGCGCCGCGATCGTAGATGCCACGCGCGGCATCGACCGCCACCACATTGTCGCTGGCGACGGGCAATTTGGCGTTGATGCCTTCGAGGTCGATGATGTCCTGCTTGCCGACGTCCTGCGTCGCCCTGGTCGCCGTCAGCGAATAAGGCAGTTTCTGCTTGGTGAAGCCGTTGAGCTTGGGATTGGCCATCACCAGCTTGCCGTCCGAAAAGGCGGCTCCATCAGCCTGCACCGAGACCGAAACCGGCGCGGCGAGATAGGAATAGACCGGAAAGGCGACTGCAATAGCCGCCGCCAGCAGCGGCACGGCGAACTTCAGCACGCGCACGCGGCGCGAATGCCGCTGCGCACGGTCGAACGCGTCGCCGCGCGTGCCGCTTTCGCCAGCGGCAGCCGACACCATTTCGGCATCGCTCGTTTCGTCAGATCGCGCCAACATGACTGTTTTCTAATGAGCCCTTGCCCGCCAAACACCGCCTATAGGTGGTATGCCGGCCCCCGCAAGCAAGCACAAGCGGAGGAAAACTGCAAAAATGTGACGGCTACTACCGCAGGACTAAGACGAATTCGGCTGAACTGCCAGCCCTTCATAGCAGATAGGGGCCGGCTGCGTTAATTTTTCGTGAGGTCGCCGTCAACGCCCATCGCCGGGATCGCAACTGTCAGGAAACGGTAGCCCCGCGCGGATGCTTGCTTTAAAAGCGTCCTCTCCCACCGATTGTGAGGCTGACAATGGCAATGAGAGCCGACGACCTGATCGACCGCCGCCGCTTGCGCCGCAAAGTGACGTTCTGGCGCGTCGCCGCGTTTGTGGTTCTGGCGGCGGCGCTGATTGCCTTTTCGGCATGGATCTACAGTGACGATTTCACCGGCCAGTCGGTCGACCACATTGCCAAGGTCAAGATCGAAGGCACCATCACCGAGGACGAGGAGCTGATCAAACGGCTGGAGACGATCCGCAAGTCGGCGACAGTGAAGGGCGTCATCCTGTCGATCGATTCGCCCGGAGGCACCACGGTCGGCGGCGAGTCGATCTATGAGGAAGTACGCAAACTTGCCGGCGACAAGCCGGTGGTGGCCGAGGTCGGCACGCTGGCGGCGTCCGCCGGCTACATGATCGCAAGCGCAGCCGACCACATCGTCGCCCGCAAGACCTCGATCGTCGGCTCGATCGGCGTGCTGATCCAGTATCCCGACGTGAGCAGCCTGATGGACAAGCTCGGCATCAAGCTCGAGGAAGTGAAATCCTCGCCGCTGAAGGCTGCGCCATCGCCCTTCAAGCCGACCAATGACGACGAGCGCGCCATGGTGCGCAAGCTGATCCTCGACAGCTATGACTGGTTCGTCGGCATTGTCGCCGAGCGGCGCAAGATCAGCCACGAGCAAGCGCTGGCGCTGGCCGACGGATCGATCTTCACCGGCCGCCAGGCGCTCGGCAACCACTTGGTCGACGCGGTCGGCGGCGAAACCGAGGCGATCGACTGGCTGGCGACCAAGGGCGTCGACAGCAAGCTCAAGATCGTCGAATGGAAGAGCACAGAGGGCCGCAGCTACCTGTTTTCGAGGAGCATGACCAAAGCCGTCGCCAACGCGCTGGGCCTGCCGGAAGCCGGCGGCGACGTCATTCACGAGCTCGGCGCGGACCGCTTGTTCCTTGACGGTCTCGTTTCGGTCTGGCACCCTTGACAAGCTGTTGGGAAGAACCAAAAAAGCAATAAAATCATCCTGATAATTTGACCGCAGTGGCTTACGGGGAACTCTCATGATCAAATCCGAACTTGTGCAAATCATTGCCGCGCGCAACCCTCATCTTTTCCTGCGCGACGTCGAAAACATCGTCGGCGCGATCTTTGACGAGATCACCGACGCGCTTGCCGAAGGCAACAGGGTCGAGCTGCGCGGCTTCGGCGCCTTTTCGGTGAAGAACCGCCCCGCCCGCACCGGCCGCAACCCGCGCACCGGCGAGTCCGTCGAGGTCGAGGAGAAGTGGGTGCCGTTCTTCAAGACCGGCAAGGAGTTGCGCGAGAGGCTGAACGGCGGCAAATAGGCGCCGCGCCGGATAGCAGCGACGTTCCGGCGCCTCAAGCATGTCTCCCGAAAGTGGAGACCGGTTTCGGGACAAAGACATGCGCGCTTTAAGATGCCTCTCTATGGAGATCTGATGTTCAATCGCTTCATGCTCGTCGTGGTCTTCGTGCCGCTGGCCATCATCCTGATCGCGCTTGCGGTCGCCAACCGCGGACCGGTCGCCTTCACGCTTGATCCGTTCCATCCCGGCAATCCGGTGCTGACGCTGAACCTGCCGCTCTTCATCTTCCTGTTCCTGGCCTTAGCCATCGGCATGGTCGTCGGCAGCATGGCGACCTGGGTGAAGCAGGGCCGCTACCGCAAGCTCGCGCGCCAGCGCGGCCTGGAGGCCGAGAACCTGCGCCAGGCGGTGAGCCGTGCGCCCGTGGCGCCGAAAGGACCGGCGCTGCCCAAGCCGACAAACTGAGCAGCAACTCGCTTTCACGGAGCTTTTTATGCTGACCATCTCGGCCACCGAGGTCGATCACGCACTCACCTTTCCCGGGCTGGTAGAGACGCTGCGCACGGCCTTCCGCGACGGCGCCGTGCAGCCGGTTCGCCATCACCACGCGATCGAGCGGCCGGATGGCGCCGCCTCGACGCTGCTGCTGATGCCGGCCTGGACCGACTTCAACGCCGCCGGCACCTCGGCTGACGGCCATATCGGCGTCAAGATCGTCACCGTGTCTCCGGACAACAACGCCATCGGCAAGCCGGCGGTGATGGGCCTCTATCTGCTGCTTGACGGAGTGACCGGCGAACCGCAAGCACTGATCGACGGCCAGCGGCTGACGCAATGGCGCACCGCCTGCGCCTCGGCGCTCGCCGCATCCTATCTTGCCCGCAAGGATGCCTCGCGGCTGCTGGTGATCGGCGCCGGCGCGCTGTCGTCCTTCCTCGCCAAGGCGCACTCGGCGGTGAGACCCATCAAATCGATCCGCATCTGGAACCGCACGCCGGCCAACGCCGAGAAGGTCGCGGCGGCGCTCCGCGCCGAAGGCTTTCCGGCCGAGGCCGCCGGAAACCTCGAAGCCGAGCTTGGCGAGGCCGACATCATCTCGTCGGCGACGATCTCGACCACGCCGCTGGTCAAGGGCGCGCTGCTGAAGCCGGGCGCTCATGTCGACCTGGTCGGCGGCTTCATGCCGACGATGCGCGAAAGCGACGACGACGCCATTTCGCGCGCCCGCGTCTATGTCGACACCCGCGCCGGCGCCACCAAGGAGGCCGGCGACATCGTCCAGCCATTGGCCTCCGGCGTGCTGAAGCCGCAGGCGATCGTTGCCGACCTGCATGAGCTTGCCCGCAGCGAGAAACAGGGCCGGCAGGGCGACGGCGAAATCACGCTGTTCAAGTCGGTGGGCGCCGCGCTCGAGGACCTCGCTGCAGGGATCGCCGTCTACAAGGCGCTCAAATAGCCAGCATTGCGGGTCTCGCGCCCATCGCCTCGCCGATCAGGCGAAAGTCGTGTTCGCTCACCTCGAACAGGCCGAACCGCAACTGATAACCCCAGCTCGGCTTGCCTGCGGTGAAATCCAGCCGGTCGAGCAGCGGCTTGATAGGCGCTTGGCTGGCGTCCGACCAATCGACATCGCGCCGCGCCGGCGTGAAGCCGCCGCCCATGATGCCCTGATAGACCTCGCCCTCACGAACCGTGCCGAGGGCGGTGAAGGACTGCAGCCCGTCCTTCTCGCCGAGCACGGTGCTCGGCGAGTAGTAGACGATGCCGTCGCCCGGCTTGATGCGGCGAAGCGGCGCCGCCTTGCCATGATTGACCTGCATGAAGCCGCCCTTGCGGCCGATCCGCACATGCTCGGCCGATGCGACGGCGATCCAATAGGCGCTCATGCCTGTGCCCCCTCGTTCGGCCAGTAGACGCGCAGACGGTGATTGTCTGGGTCGAGCGCGACGAAGGTGCGGCCGAAATCCATGTCGGTCGGCGCCTGCAGGATTTCCAGACCGCGCTTGGCCCAGTCGGAATGCGTGGCGTCGACCGCAGCCGCATTCTCGACCGCAAGCACCAGCTCGCCGCCGCCGCCCGCCACGGCTGCTGCCGGCTCCACGGTGTGGCGCGACCAGAGGCCGAGCTTGAAGCCTTTGTCGAGCACGAACATGGCAAAGGTCGGCGAGGCCTCGACGGGCTCGCGTCCGAGCAGCGAAGCGTAAAACGCACCGCTCCGCTCGGGGCTGTCGACATAGAGGATGACGAAATTGGGCGTGGACATGTCTGATCTCCAAGGTGTTTCAACCTTGGAGACGGTACGCGATACCACTGTCAGATTCTGGCAGCAGCATCAGCCAGCCGAGTTTTTCGGAACTTTCTGGCCCGGTTTGTCCAGCGTCGCCCGCCACTCCTTGAGCATCGCCTGGCGGCGGCGCGGGTAGCGGATGTCTGTTGCGGAGAGGTGAGACATGCGATCGGCGCGGAAATGCCGGAAATCCTGGCGCGTCTCGCACCACGCCACCATCACCCGCACCTTGTCGAAGAAGCCGAGCGCGAACGGCCAGACCATGCGCTCCGACGCGGCGCCCCTGGCGTCGCTGTAGAGGAAACCGAGCTTGCGCTCGTCGCGGATCGCCTGCCGCACCACGCCGAGATCGATCGCCTCGACGCTCGCTGAACTTGGCCCGACGAGCAGCGTCGTGGCGTCGAGATCCTCGCGCAGATCGTCCGGCAGCACCGCCGCGATCTTGGACAGCGCATCCGTCGCGGCCGCGGCCAGCCGCTTGTCCGGCTGTTTTGCCACCCAGCGCGAGCCGAGCACGATCGCCTCGATCTCCTCGTCGGTGAACATCAGCGGCGGCAGCATGAAGCCTGGCTTCAGCACATAGCCCAATCCCGCCTCGCCCTCGATCGGCGCGCCTTGTCCCTGCAGCGTCGCGATGTCACGGTAGAGCGTGCGGATCGACACGCTCATCTCTCCGGCAAGCGTGCGGCCGCTCACCGGCCGGCGATGGCGGCGCAGGATCTGGATCAGGTCGAGCAGGCGTTCGGAGCGGGACATGGTTTGCTTTCCGACGGACGATAGGGCTGAGGCGCTCATCACGGCAAGCTATTTGCCAATATGGAACACCCGCATGCCGTTCCCTTCCAATGGAGATGCGCGGATTCCTGCTGTTCTGGTCGGTGATTGTCGCCACGGTCGCGGCGCTCAGCCTCGCTTGGGCGCATGGTTTGTTGCGCCCACCGGCATAGCTGTGGCAGAAGCGAGCCGAACCGTCGGAGACGCTTGTTCTTGAAATCCTTTCGCGACAAACGCCGCGACAGCCGCCCACGCCCGGCCCGATCGGAACCGGCGCGCCAGCGCGACACGTTCGCGCCCGCACGGCCGCAGTCGAGGACCGGCGAACGCACCGAAACGAAATCCGCGGATCGACAGGAAGCAAAGCCGGCGCCGCGCGTGCTTGCGCGCCGCGACGGTGTGCTGCCCGCCGAGCGGCTGCCGCTGATCCTCGAAGTCGCGCCCAACGCAGACTACGCGCTGCTGGACAGCGGCGCCGGTGAAAAACTGGAGCAGTATGGGCCGTACCGCATTGTGCGCCCCGAGGGCCAGGCGATCTGGCAGCGGGCGCTTCCCGCGAAGGAATGGGAGCGCGCCGACGCAATCTTCACCGGCGACACCGACGAGGAAGGCATCGGCCGCTGGCGTTTTCCAAAAACACCGCTCGGCGAGACCTGGCCGATGAAGCATGACGGCATCGACTATCTCGGCCGCTTCACCTCATTCCGCCATGTCGGCGTCTTTCCCGAGCAGGCCTCGCACTGGGACCACATGGCCGGGTTGATCGCCGCGACAAGGCGTCCGGTCAAGGTGCTGAACCTCTTCGGCTATACCGGGCTTGCCTCGCTGGTGGCCGCACGCGCCGGCGCCGAGGTCACCCATGTCGATGCCTCGAAGAAGGCGATCGGCTGGGCGCGCGAGAATCAGGAGATGGCCGGCCTTGCCGACAAGCCGATCCGCTGGATCGTCGAGGACGCGGTGAAATTCGCCGAGCGCGAGGAGCGCCGCGGCAGCCGCTACGACATCGTGCTCTTCGACCCGCCCGCCTATGGCCGCGGCCCGAAGGGCGAAGTCTGGCAATTGTTCGAGGACCTGCCGGGGCTCACCGACCTTTGCCGCTCGATCCTGACGCCAAAGCCGCTGGCCGTGGTTCTCACAGCCTATTCGATCCGGGCTTCCTTCTTCGCCATCCATGCCCTGATGCGCGACACTTTCGCCGGCATGGGCGGCACGGTCGAATCCGGCGAATTGATCATCCGAGAGAAGTCCGCCGGCCGCGCGCTCTCGACCTCGCTGTTCTCGCGCTGGGTGGCTTGAATGGTCGCGCATGACGGAGCCCGCTTTGTCGGGCAGGTCAAGGAAGTCACCAGCCTCGCCAATCCGCTGGTCAAGGACATCAAGGCGCTGTCGCTGAAGAAGTTCCGCGACCAGCAGAATGCCTTCATGGCCGAGGGGCTGAAGCTGGTCATCGACGCGCTCGACCTCGGCTGGTCGATCAGGACGCTGGTCTTCGCCAAGGCCGGGCGCGGCAACGCGGCGGTCGAAAAAGTCGCGGCACGCACGGTCGCCGCCGGCGGCACCGTGCTCGAAGTCTCGGAAAAGGTGCTCGCCGCGATCACCCGCCGCGAAAACCCGCAAATGGTCGTCGGCGTCTTCGCGCAGCGGACGCTGCCGCTGAAGGACATCCGCGCCACGGACGGCGACGTCTGGGTCGCGCTCGACCGCGTGCGAGACCCCGGCAATCTCGGCACCGTCATCCGCACCGTCGATGCCGTCGGCGCCAAGGGCGTCATCCTGGTCGGCGATGCCACCGATCCGTTTTCGCTGGAAACGGTGCGCGCCACCATGGGCTCGATTTTCGCCGTGCCGGTCGCCAAGGCGACTGAGGAGGCCTTCCTTGCCTGGCGGCGCGACTTTCCCGGCCTCGTTGCCGGAACGCATCTGAAGGGCGCGGTCGACTACCGCTCGGTCGACTTCTCGAGGGGCCCTGTCTTGCTCCTGATGGGCAACGAGCAGCAGGGCCTGCCCGACAGCCTCGCTGAAAGCTGCGACCGGCTGCTCAGGATCCCGCAGGCCGGTCGCGCCGATTCCCTCAACCTGGCGGTCGCTACCGGCGTGATGCTGTTCGAGATCCGTCGCGGCGCGTTGAAGCTCGACCCCGCCACCGACATGCGATGAGGACTGCTAAGTGAAATCCTGGTCCCCTTATGCCCTGCTGGTCGTCGCGGCGATCGCGCTCGACCAGTGGATAAAGCAGATGGTGGAGAACGGCCTCGCCTTTCAGGAAAAGGTCGATCTCCTGCCTTTCCTGGCGCTGTTCCGCACCTACAACACCGGCATCGCCTTCTCGATGTTTTCGTCCTTCGGCGACACCGGGCTGGTGATCATCGCGGTGCTCGTGGTCGCCTTCGTGCTCTATCTGGCCGTGCGCACGCCCGCCGGCCACATCATTGCCCGCATCGGCTTTGCCCTGATCGTGGGCGGCGCGCTCGGCAACCTGGTCGACCGCGCCGTTTTCGGCCACGTCATCGATTATGTTCTGTTCCATACCCCGGTCTGGTCCTTCGCGGTGTTCAACCTCGCCGACGCCTTCATTTCCGTGGGCGCGGCACTGGTTGTCTTCGATGAGCTGATCGGCTGGCGGCGGGAAACCAGGCCTCAGGACTGAGCCAATTGACCTCGCGCGGCCATCGCCTCAAAGTCGGCCCCTGAAGCAATTCCAGGGAAACTGGAGCGATTGCGGGAAAGCATGCCGCGGTTTTCCGTCCGCAAAAGAAACGCCCTAACCGAGGAGACAAAAATGTCCGAGACCTTCAAAGCCATCCTCGTTTCGCGCGATGCCGAGAAGAAGCAGTCGGTCGAAATCGTCGACCTCACCGAAGCCGACCTGATGGAAGGCGATGTCACCGTCGCCATCGAGGCGACCACGGTGAACTACAAGGATGGTCTCGCCATCACCGGCAAGGCGCCGGTCGTGCGCCGCTGGCCGCTGGTGCCCGGCATCGATTTCGCCGGCACCGTTGTTTCCTCTTCCCATGCCGACTGGCGCAAGGGTGACAAGGTGATCCTCAATGGCTGGGGCGTCGGCGAGACGCATTACGGCGCCTATGCCGGGCGCGCCCGCGTCAAGGGCGACTGGCTGGTGCCGTTGCCGGACGGCATGAGCCCGCATGATGCGATGGCCGTCGGCACGGCCGGCTATACGGCGATGCTTGCCGTCATGGCGCTGGAGCGGCACGGCATCGTGCCGGATCGCGGGCCGGTGGTGGTGACGGGGGCAGCCGGCGGCGTCGGCTCGGTCGCGATCTCGATCCTCTCCACCCTCGGTTACCATGTCATTGCTTCCACCGGGCGCAATGCCGAAAGCCCCTACCTGATCGACCTCGGCGCGGCCGAGGTGATCTCGCGGGAGGAACTCAGCCAGCCGGCAAAGCCGCTCGCGAAGGAACGCTGGGCGGGTGGCATCGATTCGGTCGGCACCCACACGCTGGCCAACGTGCTTTCGATGACGTCCTACGGCGGCGCGATCGCCGCTTGCGGCCTGGCCGGCGGCATGGACCTGCCCACCAGCGTCGCTCCCTTCATCCTGCGCGGCGTCTCGCTGCTCGGCATCGATTCCGTCATGGCGCCGAAACCGGTTCGCCTCGAGGCGTGGCGCCGCATCGCCACCGATCTCGACCTCAAGAAACTGTCGACCCTGTCGCGGTCGATCGGCTTCGACGGCGTCATCGGCGCCGCGCGTGACATTGTCGACGGCAAAATCAGGGGCCGCGTGGTCGTCGATATGTAGCCGGAGACGGCGAAAATACCGCGATCGCTAAAATTCGAACGATCCGTCGCAGCCTTCCATAATTTCTGTCTGGCAAGCTTTGCGCATGATCGCGGACTCCGGCATCGAGCAGGATGGCAAGGTCGCGAGCGGTGACGAGCCGGGCTCGGAGGCGCCGCCGCGGCGGGTGCTTGCCGCGCCGCCGCCGCTGGCTCCCGAACTGCCGCCGGCCAGCGAAGGCCTGCCCTTCCTGACGATTGTCGCCATCGGCGTGCTGGCCGGGCTGGCGCATCTCACCGGCGCGCCGACCTTTATCACTATTGGCCTCCTGATGACGGGTCTCGGCGGCCTCGCCATGCATCTGCGCAACAGGAAGATCGAGCGCCGCACCGCGGCGCTTCTCGACGAGACCGCCGCCCGCAGCCGCGCCGAGATCGAGACGCTCGCCGACCGCATGTGGGAGATGCAGGAGAGCGAGGAGCGCTTTCGCGGCCTGATTGACGCGCTTGGCGATCTCGTCGTCCATCGCGACCGCGACGGCCACATCGTCTACGCCAACAAGGTCTTTGCCTCCCTAGTCGACGTCGACCAGCGCAATCTTGCCGGCAAGACGCTTTCCGAGCTTGGCATCGACGTCGGCATCGTGCCCGACGCCGCCTTCTCGGACCACGAGTGCCTGAGCTCCACCGATGTGGCCATCCGCACGCCGAACGGGCCGCGCTGGTTCTCATGGATCGAGCTGTCGGTGCGCGACAGGGATACGGGCACTGTCTCGCACCGGGCGATCGCCCGCGACATCACGGCCCGCAAACGCGCTGAATCGTCGCTGATCACTGCCCGCGAGCGGGCCGAATATGCGAGCCAGGCCAAGTCGCGCTTCCTCGCCACCGTCAGCCACGAGATCCGCACCCCGATGAACGGCATCATGGGCATGGCGAAGCTGCTTGCCGATACCGACCTTTCGCCGGAGCAGCGCACCTATGTCGGCGCCGTCTCGACATCGGCCAGCGCGCTGCTTGCCCTGATCGAGGACCTGCTCGACTATTCCAAGATCGAGGCCGGCCGCTTCGACCCCGAGCCGCAGCCGACATCGCTGCGCGAGATCGCCGACAACATCATCGAGCTCCTGGCGGCGAAGGCCTTCTCCAAGAACATCGGCCTCGGCTGTCACGTCGAGCCCGATGTGCCGCAGATGATCACCGCCGATCCCGGCCGCGTGCGCCAGGTGTTGCTCAACCTCATCGGCAATGCCGTCAAGTTCACCGATGCCGGCGGCGTGCTGCTCACCGTGGCGCGCGCCCGCACCGAGAGCACGGACCGCATCTGCTTCACCATCGTCGACACCGGCCCGGGGCTGCACGAAGAGGACATGGAGCGCATCTTCGAGGAGTTCGAGCAATCCGACGGCACTTCGACCCGAGCGCATGGCGGCGCGGGTCTCGGCCTTGCCATCTCCAAGCGGCTGGCGATCGCCATGGGCGGCACGATTTCGGTTTCGAGCCGGCTCGGCGAAGGATCCGAATTCGTCTTCGACATTCCTGCGACCGCGGCAACCGAGCCGCCGCAATATCGCCAGAGCGTCCTCTCGGACCGGCGCGCGGTCATCGTATCGAAGAACGCTGTCGAGGCCGATGCCATCGCCCGAACAATCCGCGCCCATGACGGCGCCGTCGAGATCGCCGCGACGCCGGAACAGGCCGCTTCATTCGCCGCAAGCTGCAACGTGCTTCTGGTCGACGCCGCGCTCGAAAACGGCGACGGTCGCCTGCTCAAGCGCCTGCGCCAGAGCGGTTTTGCCGATTGCGAAGCCATCACCCTGATTGCGCCTACCGATCGCGGCATGCTTGGCGAATTCCGCGCCAGTGGCTACGCGACGTTCCTCGCCCGGCCTGTGCGCGGCGAAACGCTGCTGCGCGTGCTGTTGACCAGCCATGTGCCCGCGCCCGCCGAGCCGCATCCGGAGCCGCACGGCGCCACACCCGTTCGCCGTCGTGACCAGGGCCTGTCCGTACTGATCGCCGAGGACAATGACATCAACGCAATGCTCGCCCGCGCCACGCTGCTCAAGGCCGGACATCGCGTCAAGATCGTCGGCAACGGCAAGGCCGCGGTCGAAGCCGTCACCGACGCCGGTCTCAAGCACCGCTTCGACGTGGTTCTGATGGACCTGCATATGCCGGTGATGGACGGTCTGGACGCGATCGCCGCCATCCGCCGCCACGAGGAGGCAATGGCCGTGCCGCCGATCCCGATCATGGTTCTTTCCGCCGACAGCCAGGAAAAGACCCGCCACAGCGTGCTGGCCCATGGCGCCAGCGGCTTCGTCACCAAGCCTCTCGACCCCGATGCGCTCGTCCAGGCCGTTGAGGGCCAGGTTGCGGCGTAACGATTTTTTTTAAGGCTTCTCGAACGCCTTGGACTGCTTGGCTTTCACATCCATAAGATAGCCGGTTGAGGGTATTGCCCAGCCGACGAAGTATTGCCGGCCCCGCCATATCACGGTACTGTCACAATCCTGTTGCACCTACACCGTATCCCCGTGCCAAGAGGGATGGCTCGAAGGAGAATCACTCGTGCATACAGTCATGCCTGAATGCGATACTCGGCCGAACGCCAGCGCCCTGCTCGGCGCGCGTACCGCCGATGCCGTCGCAAGAGGCGCTCCGCTGGGCCGTATCGGCAACCTCGAAGTGCGGCTCGCCCGCAACGAGGCCGAGATCGCCGCCGCTCAGGAAGTGCGCTACCGGGTATTCTATGACGAGCTTGGCGCGAGGAAGGATCTGTTCCAGGCCCAGAGCCGGCGCGACGCCGATCGTTTCGACCCGCTTTGCGACCATCTCCTGGTTTTCGACACGTCGCTTCCCGGCCCAGAGCACCGCCGCATCGTCGGCACTTACCGCCTTTTGCGGCAGGAGATCGCCACGGCCGCAGGCGGCTTCTACTCCGAGGGCGAGTTCGAGCTGACCAAGCTGGTCGCGCGCCATCCGGGCCAGCGCTTCCTTGAGCTCGGCCGTTCCTGCGTGCTTCCGGAATATCGGTCCAAGCGCACCATCGAGGCGCTCTGGCAAGGCATCTGGGCCTACATCAACCACTACGGCATCGGCGTGATGACCGGCTGTGCCTCCTTCCATGGCATCGTGCCGGCGGCGCATGCCGAGGCGCTCACCTATCTCGCCCATCATTGCCGCACCGATCAGGCCTGGGATGTGCGGGCGGTGGCCAACCGTTACTGCTCCATGGACCTGATGCCGATCGAGGCGGTCAACGCCAAGGCCGCGATCGCTGCCATGCCGCCGCTGGTCAAAGGCTATCTGCGCGTCGGCGCCCGCATCGGCGACGGCTGCGTCATCGACCACGAATTCTCCACCGTCGACGTCTTCGTCGTCATGCCGGTCAAGGAAATCGGTGCCCGCTACGTCAACTATTATGGCGGTGAAGGCCAGCGCTTCGCGGCATGAGTCTAGCGAATAGCGAATAGCGAATAGCGAATAGCGAATAGCGAATAGCGAATAGCGAATGAAGTAACCTATAGCAGGCTGGTTACAACAGCCTATTCGCTACTCCCTATTCGCTCCTATTCGCCCATTCGCTCTCACGGAATATCTTCCGGCCGCCGGCCAGGCCGGCTCTTGTAGGCAGGAAACGACCAGCCGAATTTGAGTGCCCCGCCGCGCACCAGGAAAGCGGCCGCGAAGCCGAGCAGGCTGGATGGCAGCGCCGGCATACCGACCAGGTCGCAGAGCGTGAAGAGCGCTGCCCCGGCAAGCGCCGCCGTGACATAGATCTCGGGCCTCAGCAACACGGAAGGCTCGCCGGCGAGCAGGTCGCGCAATATGCCGCCAAAGGTCGCGGTGAGCACCCCGGTGATGACGGACACGACCGGCGAGCCGGTGATCGACAGGCCCTTTGCAGCTCCCATCACCGCGAAGGCGGCCAGTCCGATGGCATCGAGCCAGAGCAAGAGCTTGTAGCGGGATTCGACGCGATAGGCGCTGAAGAAAACGAGCACCGCCACCACGGCGCAGATCAGCACATAATCGCTGTTGGCGACCCAGAACACCGGCAGGTTGAGGATGACGTCGCGCAACGTCCCGCCGCCAATGCCGGTGACGCTTGCCAGGAACAGGAAGCCGATGATGTCGAGCTCTTTGCGCGACGCGGCAAGCGCGCCGGTGGCCGCGAAGACGGCGACGCCGGCATAGTCGAGCAGGTCGATGGGATTCAAGGGCATAGGCAGTAGGGAATAAGGCAGTAGGGGAAAGAAGTATGAATAGCACGAAGGCGCGCGATTGATACGGCCCCTTATTCCCTACCGCCTACTGCCTTACTCACGCATCCTTCTCGGCCTGCTCGTTCACCGGGCCCGGTTCGACCGGCGCCTCGGCGGCCGCCTTTGGGCCACCCTTGGAAACGCCGACCATCGCCGGCCTCAGCACGCGATCGCCGATCGAATAGCCGGGCTGCACCACCTGGACGACGGTGCCGGCCGGAACGTCTGTGTTGGGCACCTCGAACATCGCCTGGTGGAAGTTGGGGTCGAACTTCTCGCCTTCGGGCGCGAGCTTCTTCACGCCGTGCCGCTCGAGCGCCGACAGCATGGCGCGCTCGGTGAGGTCGACGCCCTCGATAAGCGCCTTGAACCCGGCATCGCCGGAGGCCTTGGCCTCGGCCGGGATGGCATCCAGCGCGCGACGCAGATTGTCCGACACCGACAGCATGTCGCGGGCGAAGTTAGCCACCGCGTAAGTGCGCGCGTCATGCACGTCGCGCGCGGTGCGGCGACGCAAATTCTCCATTTCGGCAGCTATGCGAAGCGCACGGTCCTTCAGTTCCTCGTTTTCCTTCAGCAGCCGCACAAGCGCTTCGTAGTCGCCGTCGACGCCGCCTTCCGCACGCTCGCCGGAAGCCTGGGTGGCTTCGATTTCCTCTGGCGCGCGTTCGTCTTTTGCCTGGTCGCTCATCGCCGTTTCCCGTCATTCGGATTGGTTTGGATTTGCGCCCGATATCGAGGTTTGAAGGCCAAAAATCAAGGGGCAAGCACCGTCGGCGGCCATCTGCCGGTCGTTCCAGATTAATTCAAATTTTACCGTACCGAACGGCTTTGCTTGCTTGCAAGGGCCGATGCGGGAACCATTGCCGCGCGCAGGAGTTTCGAAGCCGACACAGGATTTTGGGACCATGACCGGCAACAACAGCGAACGGCGCGCCGCACTCGCCAACGATATCAGGCGTGAAGTCGGCAGCGAAGCGACGAAGCGCTTTCTGCGCACGCTGCCGGCATTTCGCTTGGAAAAAGAGGTGCCAAAGCGGCTCACGGACCTGCTCGACCGCCTCGACGAGGCAGAAGCGGGCGAAGTGGGCGGCGAACGGCATCAATAACCTGCCGCCACTATAGGTGTGAAACTCACCTAAAGCGCGTCGCGACGAAACGGATTCACGCGACGCGCTTTAAAGTCTTTGTTTGATGCATGTCGTTCGCCCAAAACCGCTGCGCACTTTTGGGCGACATGCTTAAGTGTGAAGTTCGCGGGGCGAGGCGCGGAGAGAGATCAGGCCGCCCTGCGCTCGTCGCGCATAAGCGCTTCGCCATGACGGATTTCGGTGCCGAGCACCTTCAGGCATTCCCGCATGAAAGCGGCAAGCCCGGGCCATCCCTTGGCCGACACCAGATTGCCGTCGACATGCGCGCCGGTCGGCGCAACGTCGATATAGGTGCCGCCGGCGAGCGTCACCTCGGGCTCGCAATAATGCAGCGCCGCCACTTCCTTGCCACGCACCACGCCGTCGACGGCGATCAGGATCTGCACGCCGTGGCAGATGGTGAAGATCGGTTTGCCGGTCTCATGGAAGTGCCTGACCAGCGCCTGCACGCGCTTGTCGATGCGAATATATTCCGGACCGCGCCCGCCGGCAGCGTAGACGGCGTCGTAGTCAGCCGGATTCACCTCGGCGAAAGTCTTGTTGAGGATGTAGTCGTGACCGAGCTTTTCGGTATAGGTCTGACGGCCCTCGAAGTCGTGCAATGAGGTCTTGAGCACGTCACCGGCCTTCTTGTCAGGGCACACGACATGGACAGTGTGGCCGACCGCATGCATGGCCTGCTCAAAGACGAAAATCTCATATTCCTCGCTGAACTCGCCAACGAGCATCAAAATCCTTTTGCCTGCCATGCCGGTTCCTCCCTTTGCTGGCTATTTATTTCGGAACGCGAAATAATAACCCTATCCTAAGGGCAAGACGGCGGAAGGGGAAGTAGAAATTGCATAAGTGGTCTGACCAGATGGACTCAACCTTTCCGCAACGGTCGAAAAGCGGGCACAGCCGAGGCGAGATCGAGGAACCTGGTCTGACCAAGAGGGTTAATGTTAGGCGACCGCGCGGATCATCTCGGCAGCCTTCTCGGCGATCATGATCGTCGGCGCATTGGTGTTGCCGCCGATGAGGGTCGGCATCACCGAGGCGTCGACCACACGCAGCCCTTCCAGCCCGCGAACCCTGAGCATCGGATCGACCACGGCCATGTCATCGATGCCCATCTTGCAGGTGCCGGCGGGGTGATAGATCGTGTCGGCGCGGGCTCTGATATGCGTCATAAGTTCGGCATCGCTGGCGGCGCCGGCAGTGTAGATTTCCTTGTCGCGATATTTCGCCAGCGCCGGCGCCTCCAATATGGCGCGCGTCATCCTCACGCCCTTGAGCAGAAGGTCGGCATCGCGTTCATCCTGGAGGAAGCGCGGGTCGATGCGCGGCGGCGCCAGCGGATCCGCGCTCATCAGCCCCACCTCCCCGCGCGAATACGGTCGAAGCACGCAGACATGGCAGGAAAAGCCATAGCCCATATGCAGCTTGCGGCCATGGTCGTCGACGATGGTGATGCAGAAATGCAATTGCAGATCGGGGCGCTCGATCGCCGGATCGGATTTGAGGAAGGCGCCGGCTTCCGCATAGGGCGTGGCAATCATGCCGGTGCCATCCTTGCGCCAGCGCAGCATATGCTTGACCAGGCCCGGCATGCCGGTGAGGCCGATGCCCATCAAATCCGTCTCCCGCGACTTCCAGGCCAGGATAAAGTCGAGATGGTCCTGCAAGTTCCTGCCGACGCCGGGCAATTCGTGGACGAGCGGGATGCCGTGCGCCGCGAGCTCGACCGCCGGACCGATGCCCGACAGAAGAAGCAGTTGCGGCGAGCCGAACGCCCCGCCGCAAAGGATGACCTCGCGTCGCGCTTCCGCCACCGCTTCGCCTTTGCCGATGCGATACCGCACGCCCTTGGCGCGCTTGCCGTCGAGCCAGACGCCTGTCGCATGCGCGCCGGTGACGACGGTGAGATTCGGCCTTCCGATCGCCGGATGCAGATAGGCGGCGGCTGCAGAGCAGCGCTCGCCATTGCGACGCTCACCCCAGAACTGCGTGACTTGGTAGAGCCCCGCCCCTTCCTGCTCCGGCCCGTTGAAGTCCTCGTTGCGCCTGATCTGATTTTCGCCGCAAGCCTCGACAAAGGCTTTTGCGATCGGACGTGGCTCCTGCTGCTCCGCCACCCGGAGCGGCCCGTCGCCGCCATGCAGCGCGTCAGTGCCGCGCTGATTGCCCTCGGCGCGCCGGAAATAGGGCAGCACCTCGTCCCACGACCAGCCGTCGCAGCCGAGGTCGGCCCATTCGTCATAGTCGCGGCGGTTGCCCCGCGTGTAGAGCATGGCGTTGATGGCGCTGGAACCGCCCAATGCCTTGCCGCGCGGCTGGTAGCCCCTGCGGCCGCCCAGCCCTTCCTGCGGCACCGTCTCGAAACCCCAGTTGTTGATTCTCGGCCGGCCGGGAAGCAGCGCGATGATGCCGGCCGGCGCGCGGATCAGCAGGTCCTTGCCGTCGCCTCCCGCCTCGAGCAGGCAAACCTTCTTCGATGGGTCTTCGGAAAGCCTGGCGGCAAGCGTCGAGCCGGCGGAGCCGCCGCCGGCGATGACATAGTCGTAACGCATGGTGTCCTCCCCGGCGGATATTTCCGTCCGTTCCTGGAGAGAAGACCCGGTCGTTGGTCTTGTAAAGATGCCGCAGCGTCAGCCCGGTCGCTTGCGCCGCCAGGAATATTTCGGGCCCTTGGCTTCCGGCTCCACGGCCGGCTGGTAGTAGACCGGCAGGCCGCCGGTGCGCCCTTCCTCCAGCCGCTTCAGCAGCACCGGGTTGGAGACCTCGAACTCGTCGAAGCCGAGCCTCAGCATATGCGGTAGTTGGTCGACCAGCACCTGGCCGGTGGCGCGGACCGCGCCGGTGAAATGATGCCGGGCGCGCAGCAGTTCGCCCTTGGAGAAGGAGCGGCCATCGTTGAACGCCGGAAAGGCCAGCGCCACCAGCGAAAGCTGGTCGAGCAGCCCGACGATCTTGTCGAGCTCGTCGCCGGGCTGCAAGAGCACGCCGATGCGCTCCCTGGCCGACTTGCGGGTCTCGTCATCGAGCGCGAGGAAAGCCTGCAACGGCAGGATGAATCGGCCATTGCCGGCAAGCGCTTCGGCGCTTTCGGCATGGACCCATTCGTCCTCGCGAAAACCCTTCGGGGTCCAGAGGCGGGTCCCGGGTGTCGTCGATTCAGTCATCAAAAATCCTAAAGTCCAAAGAGTCCCAAGCGAGCCGGCAGACGGCCAGCAGCCGTGACTTTGGGGGGGCCGACATCACGCGAATAGCGATATACCCTAAAGTGAAGCGTCGGTCAGCGACTTCTCCAGCCCCGACAGGTGGATGCCGCACTCGGTCTTGGCGTGGCCTGCCCAACGGCCGCTGCGCGCGTCCTCGCCAGGCTGCACCGGCTGCGTGCAGGGGAAGCAGCCGATCGAGAGATAACCATAGGCGACCAGCGGATTTTCGCGCAGCGCATGCGCTCGCATGTAGTCGGCCTGGTCCGACGTCGTCCAGTGCGCGAGCGGGTTGATGCGGATGCGCGAGCCGACCGCCTCGAAGACGGGCAGAGCCGCCCGCGTCGAAGCCTGGAAACGCTTGCGCCCGGTGAACCAGGCGCGGAACGGCTCGACGCCGCGCGCCAGCGGCTCGACCTTGCGCACGTTGCAGCAGGAATCGGTGTCGGTTTCATGCAGCCTGCCGGTCGGGTCGACGCGTTCGAGCGCCGCTTCGTCCGGCCTGATCACCCTGACATCGGTCAGGCCGAAATCGGCGATCAGCGCGTCGCGGTAGCCCAGCGTTTCCTCGAAATGCTTGCCGGTGTCGAGGAAGATCACCGGCAGCGAGCGGTCGACCTTGGCGATCATGTGCAGGAGCACCGCCGAATCCGCGCCGAAGGACGACACGGCGGCAACCTCGCCGCGGAAGAACTCGCGCGCCGACCGCTCGATGATCTCGATCGGCTTCAGATGGCCGAGCAGCGCGTCGAGCCCCGCCGCTTCAGCGGCAATGCCGGCCTCGACGCCGCCGGTCCGGTCAAGCGGCCTTGGTTTCGCCAGCATAGAGCGCCTCCTTGAACGGCGCGGGACCGACACGGCGGTAAGCGTCGATAAAACGTTCATCGGGATTGAGCCGAAGGCCGAGATAGGTTTCGACGATCTGCTCGATGGCATCGGTGATCTCTTCCGAGGAGAAGCCGCGGCCGATGATCTCGCCCACGGACGTGTTCTCGTCGGCCGAACCGCCAAGCGTCACCTGGTAGAGTTCGGACCCCTTCTTCTCGACGCCGAGGATGCCGATATGGCCGACATGGTGATGGCCGCAGGCATTGATGCAGCCGGAGATCTTCAGCTTCAGCTCGCCGATCTCGCGCTGCCGCTCCAGCGATGCGAAGCGGCGCGAGATTTCCTGCGCCACCGGGATGGAGCGCGCCGTAGCCAGCGCGCAATAGTCGAGGCCGGGGCAGGAGATGATGTCGCTGATCAGGTTGGAATTGGCCGTCGCCAAGCCGATCTCGACCAGCGCGTCGTAGACCGCCTTGAGGTCGGCGCGCGCCACATGCGGCAGGATCAGGTTCTGCTCGTGGCTGACGCGCAGCTCGTCGAAAGCGTATTTCTCGGCGATGTCGGCGACCGCCTCCATCTGGCTGTCGGTCGCGTCGCCGGGCACCTCGCCGATGCCCTTGAGCGAGATGGTCACCGCCGCATAGTCGGGGTGGCGATGGGTCACGACGTTCTGGTCGAGCCATTCCGAGAAACTCTTGGAATCGAGCCGGGCCTGCTTCACGGCGACATCGCCTTCCGGCCGGTCCGCCAGCGCCGGCGGCGCGAAATAGGCGTTGATCGCCTGGATGTCGGCTTCCGGCAGCTTCAGCTCGGCGTCCTTCAGCTCCTGCCATTCGGCCTCGATCTGGCGCGTGATTTCCTCGACGCCGGTCTCGTGGACCAGGATCTTGATGCGCGCCTTGTACTTGTTGTCGCGGCGGCCATAGAGGTTGTAAACTCGCAGGATCGCCGTGCAGTAGGACAGAAGATCGGCTTCCGGCAGGAAGTCGCGGATCTTCTTCGCCACCATCGGCGTGCGGCCCTGGCCGCCGCCGACATAGACGGCAAAGCCCAGCTCGCCGGCCGCGTTCTTCTTCAGATGCAGGCCGATGTCATGCGTCTGGATGGCGGCGCGGTCGCGCTCGGCGCCGGTCACCGCGATCTTGAACTTGCGCGGCAGGAACGAGAATTCCGGATGCACCGACGACCACTGGCGCAGGATTTCCGCATAGGGGCGCGGGTCGGCGACCTCGTCCGCGGCGGCTCCCGCGAAATGGTCAGCGGTGACGTTGCGGATGCAGTTGCCGCTGGTCTGGATGGCGTGCATCTCGACGCTCGCCAGATCGGCGAGGATCGCCGGAATGTCGGACAGCGCCGGCCAGTTGAACTGGATGTTCTGGCGCGTGGTGAAGTGGCCGTAGCCCTTGTCGTATTTGCGGGCGATATGGCCGAGCATGCGCAACTGCCTGCTGTTCAGCGTGCCGTAGGGCACGGCGATGCGCAGCATATAGGCATGCAATTGCAGATAGACGCCGTTCATCAGCCTGAGCGGCCGGAACTGATCCTCGGTGATCTCGCCGGCAAGCCGGCGCTGCACCTGGTCGCTGAACTCGGCGACACGGGCCTCTACGAAATCGTGGTCGAACTCGTCGTAACGGTACATGCTTCGTCTTTCAGGGCGCGTCCGCCCGTTTTTTCAATTCTTTGTTGGAGCATGATCTTCTCCGAAAACCGGGTCCCACTTTTCGGGATCATGCTCAAAACCTATGCCGCCCGCGCCGCTTCCGGGTTTGCCTGCTTGCCGATGTCGGTGCGGATGGTGGGGCCTGCGGCACGGATCTTCTCGCGCAGCCGCACCGGCTCGACGACGCCGTCGACCACAGTCACGTCGATCAGGTTGACGTCGACCACTTGATTGTTGGCGGCGGCTGTGGCGCCGATCGCTTCCAGCCGGTCCTCCGCCACCTTGTCGTGGGCGATATCGGCATGGCCGACGGCCTCCGACCAGCCGCCATCGGCGTACCAGACGGCGATACCGTCGGAGAGCCTGTTCGCGGTCAGAACCTTCATTCCCGTACTCCTTCGGCCACCGTGCTGGCGGCTTCTTCGTGCTTGTGTGCCGCGAGTGGCTCGGACCGTTCGAAATTGGCGCCGGCAACCGCGTCGCCGATGATCGTCATGACCGGGCCGGTGAGGTCGGCGCGCGCTTCCAGCGACGGCAGGTCGGCCAGCGTGCCATGGAAGCGGCGGCGGTTGCCCAGGCTGGCATTCTCGACGACTGCGACGGCGGTATCCGGCGACAGCCCGGCTTCGATCAGCCGGCCGGCGACTTCTGCCGCCACCGAGCGGCCCATGTAGACGGCGACGGTCGCGCCGGAGATGGCGAGCTTCGCCCAATCGGGCAGCGAGTTGCCCTTGAGGTCGTGGCCGGTGGTGAAG
>SAQE01000130.1 GCA_004020545.1 Mesorhizobium sp.
AACCTGCCAAGCAGCCGATCTCCTCTCGTCCTCTGCTTGACAGGGAACATGAGAGCTAGCCGCTTGCTCTATTGAGCAATACCCAGAGGCGCGAAATCCTCCCGTCGACGACTTCGGCGACATCAGCTCCCGTTACGGCAACCGGTCCGCCTTGGGGGCCGGCCTCCCAGTGCAATACACCCATGCCGTGGTGCCCGACCGCGTTGCCGATAGGCGTGAAGCGGAAGTTGGGGCCGAACTGTTCCAGAAGAGCACCGGCGACGGCGGAGATTGCTGCGCGACCCTCCACGACATTGTCCGGCTCGTACATGACGGGATTCGTAACGAACAGTTCGCCAACGGCCGTTTCGCGTCGGGCGCTATCGCGTTCGTTAAAAACGCGCGCGAGATTGCTGCCAAGCAGCGCGTCAAAATCAGGCTCATCGATCGACATTTGCCTATTACCTCTTGGTGTGGGGCTCGAGCGGCAGCCTCGTGCCACCACGGGCTCTGGACTGTCGGTTACGGAATTCCTGGTTCAAGCGTCCGGAGCGCGCCTCAGCGGCGTCACCCATGAACGGGTAGTCGACATAGCCCTCTCGTCCTTGCGTGAACCACGTTCCAGGATCGTCAGGCGAGAGGGGCGCCCCTTCCAGCAATCTATGGGGCAGATCGGGATTGGCGATGAAAGGTCGCCCGACGGCAACAGCATCTCCGATGCCTGCCTCGATCGAAGCGTTTCCGCGTGTCGCGTCAAAGTCCGAATTCAGGATGAGCGGCCCGCGGAAATGAGGCCGGATCTGCGGAGCGAGCGGATCGAGATAGCCGACACCGAAAGTGCCATTGAGCGGCGGCTCGCGCAGTTCAAGATGCGCGATGCCGATCGCAGAGAGTGTCTCAGCCGCCGCGATAAACAGTGGCAGCGGTTCGCTGTCCCGCACGCCCTGCGTCTCCCCATTGGGAGAGAGACGGACGCCGGTTCGATCGGCGCCGATGGTATCGACGACAGCCTGCGTCGTCTCCGCGAGCAGGCGCACCCGGTTGACGATCGATCCGCCATAGGCGTCGCCGCGGAAGTTGGAGCTATCGCGCAGGAATTGGTCGATCAGATAGCCGTTGGATGCGTGGAGCTGAACGCCGTCGAAGCCGGCCTTCCGCGCGTTGCTGGCGGCGGTCGCGTAATCCGCGACGATGCCGGGAATCTCGTGTGTGCTTAGGCAACGCGCGGCCGTGGAGGGCAGCTTGCCAACATAGGTGTAGGCATGACCGGGGGCGGTCGTGACCGAAGCCGAGACCGGCTGGGCGCCGTCGAGAAAAGTTGGGTGAACGACGCGCCCCATGTGCCAGAGCTGCGCGATGATGCGCCCACCTACCTCATGGACAGCATCCGTAACATGACGCCAGCCAGCGATCTGTTCGCGACCCCACAAGCCGGTTGCATAGGGCCAGCCAAGGCCTTGCTGCGAGATGCCGATCGCTTCGCTGATGATCAGCCCAGCCGAGGCGCGCTGGGCGTAGTAGTCGGCCATGATCGGCGTTGGCACATGCTCGCGCGTGCCTCGAGCGCGAGTCATCGGCGCCATAAGGATGCGGTTGGGCGCCGTGATGGCGCCAAGCCGGATTGGGTCGAAAAGGTTGAGCATAGCAAATCCTCGACCGAGATCAGACGAGGCGGGAACCGCCGTCGACGTGCAGGACCTCGCCATTCATGAAGCCATTGCTCATGAGAAAGACGACGGCGGCTCCGACTTCGTTCGGCGTGCCGAGCCGATGAAGGGGGAGCTTTTCCTTCAGTGCTTCGACATATGCTTGACGGCCGTCCCCCAAGGTGCGGGCGAGCAGCGGCGTATCGGTCGTGCCGGGCGAGATTGTGTTGAAGCGGCGAGGCGCCATTTCCAGCGCTAGGCCGCGGCCGAGCGCCTCCATCGCTGCCGAGGCGGCAGCCAGTACCGCTGTGCCGTAAGCGGTCGGACGATCAGACAGAGCACCCGAGATGAAGGTCACCGACCCATCGGCGTCGAGCCGATCGCCCAGCGCGCGCAGTGCATGGACCGCTGCCCAAATGCGCTCGTCGAACGCTCGCCTCAGATGCCCGACATCAGTCTCCAAAATCGTGCCAGCGACGAAGGTGCCGGCCAGGAGCACCAGATGATCGACGCGATCGATATCCGCGAGTGCAGCCGCGATGGTTTCGGGCTTGGTCACATCGGCGGCACGCCAGCCGGCGAAACCGTTCTCGGCGGCAACCCGCTCGGCGCCGGTGGCATCGAAGCCAATCACGATCACCGTCGCGCCCGCAGCCTTGGCTTGCTTGGCTGCCGACAGCCCGATGCCGGAGGTGCCTCCGAAGATGACGACAGAGCGATCCTTGAGTGTTTCAGTCATGTGCAGGGGTCCTTGTCTGGAGCGCGCGACGAGCGCTGCTGAAATGACCCTACGAAGAAGATCACAACTTGATAATCGGGCCGATATTCGCTTTAATTATTCCACCATGGAACAAATTAATCTTGACCGCCTCACTGGCTTGATTGCCTTCGCGCGGGCCGGCTCGGTAGGCAGTTACACCGCGGCGGCGCGAGCTTTGGGCGTCTCGCCCTCTGCGATCAGTAAGAGCGTGCAACGCCTAGAGCATCACCTTGGCGTGCGCCTGTTCAGCCGGACGACCCGCTCGTTGACCCTCACGCCGGAAGGACGGGACCTTCACGAACGCGCTCTTCGCCTGCTGCGCGAGGCGGAAGCAATCGAGCAAGCCGCGCTCGCCGCCCGGTCCGAGCCAGCCGGCGTCTTGAAGGTCACTGCCCCCCTGCCTATCGGGGTGCATATTTTGGCACCGGCCCTGCCGCGCTTCCGGGCACGCCATCCAAAGCTTTCGATCGATCTGAGGTTGGGTGACCGCTTCGCCGATTTGATCGAGGAAGGCATCGACGTAGCCATCCGCGTCGGAGATCTCGCCGACTCCCGCCTGATCTCGCGATCACTGGCTCCGCATAATGTCTGCGCGTTCGCCTCTCCAGATTATCTGGCGCGGCGCGGAATACCGCGGAGTCCCGGCGATCTCGACGACCATGATTGCGTGAATTTCCGTTTTCAAAGCTCGGGGCAGGCCCTGCGCTGGTCTTTCGCGCAAGGCGATCGCACCTTCGACATTTTGCCCAATGCAGCCATCATTACAGACGTCAGCGACGCAGTCGCGGCGATCCTGGCCGCCGGGGGCGGTATTGGAATTTCGCCCAACTTCGTCGCCGCGAGTTACGTCGAGAGCGGGAAGCTTGTCCCGCTTCTCCAGGACTATATCGCGCCGCGCTCCACGATCACCGCATTGTGGCCCGAAAGCCGCCGGGCGAGCCCTAACGTCAAGGCATTCCTCAATTTCTTGAGCGAGGTTTTCCCAACTGAGACGGCTTGGGATGCGATAGTACGAGCGAAATATAGCTCGTCATCATCGCTTCTCGCAGGCCAGGTCCTGTAGCGTGGCGGTCGGTCCAGATGACGGTATAATTTGGGGGCGGAGTTGTTTTCGGCGTACCGCGGCGTAGTTTCGGCGATGCGCGTTGAATCAGTGCTCTGATCGGCACAGCGCCCGTGTTCGTAGATAGATGGCGAAACCGCGATTCTGGCTATTGGGCGAAAAAATCCGATGTTTTCAAAAGCGCTACTTTTTGACGGTGCGTCTGACGGTATGCCTGATCATGTCCCGGGATGTGGTGTAGCTGGCGGCATTGGTCGCCGAGCTCTCCGGC
>SAQE01000131.1 GCA_004020545.1 Mesorhizobium sp.
CCATCAGCCTTGGCATCGCCGGCATCCGACTTCGCATCGCCGGCATCGGCCTTGGCGTCGCCGCCGTCCTGCGACTTGGCATCGCCGGCTTCCGCGGCGCCGACACCAAGACCAAGACCCAGTCCGAGACCGAGCCCGAGGCCATCGCCGCCGTTGGCGTTGCCGCCATCGCCATAGCCGCCCTTGGCGTCGCCGGTATCGACTTCGCCGCCCTTGGCGTCGCCGCTATCGGCATCGCCGGCCTTGGAGTCGCCGCCGTCGGCCTTGTTGTCGCTCTTGGAGTCGCCGCCGATGGCCGCGCTGAGCGCCAGGCCGCCCTTGCCGTCGCCGGCTTCGACGTCGCCCGACTTGGCGTCGCCGCCATTGCCGCCTTCGCCGCCATTGGCCTTGGCATCGTCACCGCCGCTGCCGCCACCACCGCCAGCCGAGATGCCGTCACCGGACTTCGCTTCGCCAGCCGTGGCGTTGAAGTTTAGATTGAGCGGAGCCGTGTTGCTGACAGTCGCGTTGTCGAGCTTGTCGTTGTCGTCCAGCTTGTTGACTTGGTTGATGAAGGACGCGCTGTTGTTGCCGGCGCCGGTCATCGAATTGTTCAGGATGTCCTTGAAGGTGACGTCGTCGCCAGGATCATAAGTGACGTTGCCGTCCTTATTGTTGATGATCGTATTGTCCTTCATGTCGCCAGACATGTTCTTACCGATGTCGGCGAAATCGTCATCCGAGTTTCCGAGCTCGCCTTCGAGCTTCACGCCGACATCGACGTCGACCTTGGTCTCGTTGACGTTCTTGTTCTCGTTCGAGTTTTCGTTCTTGGACTCGTTCGAGTTCTGGTTCTTGTTTTCGTTCTCATTCGACGCCTTGTTCTCGTTTTCGTTCGAGGACTTGTTGTCGTTAGAGTTGTCGTTGTCGCTCTTGTTTTCGTTCTCGTTCGACGCCTTGTTTTCGTTTTCATTCTCGTTCTTGGCGTCGTTGGTGTTGTGGTTCTTGTTCTCGTTGTCGCCACCGCCGTCACCGATATCGAATTCGCTGTCGACGATCTGCAAACCGAATGCGTTGATGTTGTTCTTGTCGAGGTCGAGAGACATGGTCGTGTCCTCAGTTAAGGCCGCGACTGCCGAACCGCATTCTTCTCTTACGCGGTTTTGAGCCGTACGCGGACGTTGCGTTTAATGCGGTGAATGGATTGTCGGACCGAGGGGACTGAGGTCCGCAATCCGAATTTCGTCATAGGTTTGCTTGAGTACCTCCCGTTGACTTCGGGAGAGGCGGCCGGGCCAAGGCACAGCCCGGGCGAGCGCCGGATCACCACGGATCCGGTCGTTCAAACGGGAGAGTCCTGGATATGCCCCAATCCCACATGGAACCCGGGGAAGTTTGGAGCCACAGGGCGGCTATTGTAAGCTGACAGTTCGGGCTAGTCCGTTCGGCCGGGCCGCCGCGAAGACGTGCTCCAGCCGCACGAATCCCGGAATTCAGGCCCGGATCGGGGTCGACGCGACCCTGTCGAAAGTCTCCGATCGGCAGCGACGATGGAGAGATTGGCTATAGCTCGTCCGAACTATATCAGCGCTGCCTAATTTGGTGTATAAGTCGTTAAGGCTAGCTGTTCGTGGGGTGGAGGCCCCCAACAATCTGAGAAGGGAAAGAACGAAAACCGACAGTATTGGTCTAGGGTGGGGTGGCAACCATGTCCAGAGTTAACGTGCGCAGCACCGTGGGTAGCGGTGCCGGAGAGAGTTGGGCGGCGCGTAGAATTATCCTGACTGTTTCTTCTACCGACAGCTTTCCAGAATGTCTCGTATATGCAATCGAGAGGGAATTTCCCTCCATAGTCGTCGAGCAGGCCGCAGGCATCGAAGCCGCCTGCGCCACATTCGAACATCCCGTTTGCTTGATCCTTGTCGACACTGAGCTGCTGCATAAGATCGACGCCTATGCCGCAGAACTAATGCGGTATCATCCAGCGGCGCCGATCGTCCTGGTGCAGCACGACAGCCGGGCTCCCGTTTCCATCCACGACGTTCTCGATCTCAAGATCGTGCGCAGCGTCCTGCCCATGGATTTGAAGCTGGACGTCTGGCTCTCGGTCATCCGGCTCATGCTTCGCGGCGGCGAATATTTCCCCTTGGCGATGTTCCAGTCTTACGCGAGGAACCTTTCGCAAAAGGCCCCGGATCATTCGGCGCCTGCCGAACACCCGATGCCGGACCGATCCGGTTTCGAGGAGATGGGCGAACTGACCGACCGTGAATTTCAGATCCTGGAGATGGTGGCTCGCGGATTGCAGAACAAGATCATCGCCGCGGCCCTGCACCTGTCCGAACACACGGTCAAGATCCATCTGCACAACATCATCACCAAGCTCGGGGCTCATAACAGGACCGAGGCGGCCGCCGTGTTTCATGCGCGCAGGGACACCTTTTACGGCGGCATGGAACCATCGTGTTCGCCACAGCCCATCCAATCCTCGCCATGAGCCGGTGATGCCCCGCTTTCAGGAGATACTGCTCCTTGTTGGCCAGATGAACTACACATGGACCAACACCGAAAGTCTGCTGATCTACTTGATTGCCGGCCTCGCCAAGGTCGACAAGGAAACGGCAATCATCATTTTCCTGACGCTGAACACGACCCGCGCGCGCATCGAGCTGGTCGAAAGGCTGGCGAAAATGCCAAAGACGCCGGCCGCCTGCCGTCGGTCGGTCCTGGCCGTCACCGGCAAGCTCACGCGTCAGGCGAAGCTGCGAAACAAATACAGCCACTGCATTTATTCATTCGATGAAACCGGAACACACGGGAGCACGCAGCTGATGCGTATCGTGGACGGAAAGGACGCGGTAAAATACGGGAAGATTGAAGCACTCGATGACGAGGAAATGGGCAGGATCCATGGTTCCATCGAGGACATCAGGGAAATAAACAAGGATATCTGGTCGATCGTTATCGACAATTCGTTCCCGAGATGAGAATTCCTACGCTGCGGGACTCGCGGCCTGCGGACGGCTTTTCGACAAAGCAGAACGAAGGGCCAGAGCCTGACCATGGTCCGGCTCCAGTCCGATGCAATTGTCTAGGCTTCCAAGCGCGTCATCGATGCGATCAAGCTTCGCAAGCGCAAGACCGCGATTGAAATGCGCAGCCGAAACATCGGGTCGGATGTCGATTGCCCGGCTGATCTCCTGCTCTGCATCGCTATATTTGCGCTGCTGCAGGAAGATCACGCCGAGGAGATAGCGCACGTCAAAGTGTCCGGGTTCGATATCCAGGATTTCGCGGTACATTTTTTCGGCTTCGGCCAGATTCCCGGCTTGGTGAAGACGGGCGGCAACGCCCAGGTTTTGCGGCACAAGAGCGCGTCGCGCGGCATCGAGTTGCTCGAGCAAGTCGTCCGTGAAGAATGCGACTTCCCAGCATCAGTTGCGGAAGGCGCACCGTTG
>SAQE01000132.1 GCA_004020545.1 Mesorhizobium sp.
GACCTCATTCTGGCACATTGTGATGCCGTCGGGGGCCGTCCACCCCAACACGTACGTTAAGTACGCTCCGCTCCGGTTCTCGGGAACCACCATTCTCGACTCGGCCTGACCTCAATCTCCACCCAGCTTGGGGTCGCGCTGCTCAAAGCTCGATAAATGGCTGGAAGCCGCCGAAGATCATGCGCTTGCCGTCGAAGGGCATTGTAGACCAGTCCATCTTGAGACGTTGGTCGGCCATCACCTTCGCCATGACCGCGTCGCGGCTTTGCCTGGATTCGTAAACGACCCAGGCGAAGATGACGACCTCGTCGTCCTTGGCCTGGACGGCGCGTGGGAACGAGGTCAGCTCGCCGTAAGGCACGTCGTCGCCAATGCATTCGACATAGGCGAGCGCGCCGAGCTCCATCCAGACGGCGCCGGCATTGCCAGCCATCTTCTTGTAATCATCGAGATTTGCCTTCGGCACGGCAAGCACGAAACCATCGACATAGGACATGGTGAGCTCCTCTTTGTTAAAAATCGTGCGTGGGCCGGCGGGGGGCGACCCGCAGATGGGCGCATCATCTCCCTCAGCGGCGAGGGTGTTGCTGCCCGCTATCGAACCACAAGGCTTACTTCACCGGCGCGTTCATCGCCCATTCGACACCGAACGGGTCGCGCATATTGCCCCACTGGTCACCCCAGAACATTACCTGCAGCGGCATGACGACCTCGCAGCCGGCGTCGATGGCGCGTTTCCACCAGGCATCAATGTCGTCACCGCCGAGATGGAGCTGCATGGTATACCCCTGCGGCTTCACGGGCGACATGCCGTGCTCGGGATAGAAGTCGGAGATCATCAGCGTCGAGCCGTTGATGTGAAGATGGATGTGCATGGTGCGGCCCTGCTCATCCGGCGGATAGAAGAACACCTGCTCGGCGCCAAAGGCCTTCTTATAGAATTCGGCGGCCTTGAAGGCGCCATCCAGCTGCAGATAAGGGGTCAATCCTCCGAGCACTTTCGCGGCCGGCTGAACGGGGGTCTGGTCGGTCATTGCTTGCTCCTCTTTGCGATTTGGTTTGGCCTTGCGGATCACAGGACGAACGAGGCAGCTGCGATCCTACAGGGTCGCAGTACTTTTTTTGAGCCGCCCAAACCGCACCGGGCTGGTCGCGGTCATATGACCTTGGTCGAGAAGGTGGCCGCGCGACGGCTGTTGCGCGTGTCGAGAATTTCCGGAAAACCGATGTCCTTGCGCAATTCGGCCGGCAGCGAAAGCAGGATGCGCTCGCTGCGATAGCGGGCGCGCGCCGCGGCGTATTGGGTGGCGATGCGGCCGATGGATGACAGTATCGACATGATGAACTCTCCCTGGTTGATGCCGGCATCGTCGTGTCGGCATCCCAAGGACGAGGGGTGCTGCGGCGATCCGACAGATCGCCTGAATTTTTTGTTGCGCCCGAAAGGCCGGCCCGTAGCGAGCCGGCCTTCTCGTCGGCCTTCTCGTGGTCTCAGCGTTCCGTCTCGGCGACAGAGCGGAAGAACGCTTCCGGACTGTCGACTTCGGTCAGGCGCCGCTTCTCGATCAGCCAGAAACGGTTGCCGACGGCGCGGATGAAGGAACGGTCGTGCGAGGCGAGCAGGCAGCTCGCCTGATGCTTGAGCAGTTCCTCCTCCAGTGCTTCCTGGCCGTCGATGTCGAGGTGGTTGGTCGGCTCGTCGAGCAGATAGAAATTGGGGTTGATGAGCCTGAGCACCAGCATCATCAGCCTCGACCGCTGCCCGCCCGACAAGGCGCCGATCTTTTTCTCCTGCATCTCGATGGCGACGCCGGCACCGGCGAGAAGCGAACGGGCGCGCTGCTCGCCGACCTCGAAGCGGCGCGAGACCATCGCCAGCGGCGTGTCGTCGCTGCTTATGCCCGACAGCGCCTGGTCGCTTTGGCCGAGCACGGTGGACGGCGTCACCTTAACGCTCTGCACCGTTTCGGGCTCGGCGATGGCGGCGGCGCGGATCATCGAAATGAAACGCGACTTGCCGACGCCGTTGCGGCCGAGCAGCACGATGCGGTCGCCCTGGCAGATGTGGCGCTTGCCGGTCCTGAACAGCAGCGTGCCGTCGGGTGTTTCCACGGTAGCGTCGTCCAGCGTGATCAGCACCTTGGCGTGAGTGCCGCGGTTCGCCAGCCTGATCGCGCCGGCCGAGCGCTCGCGATGTGCGGCCACGGCTGCATCTTCCAGTTTCTCGGCACGTCCCTTGAGCTGCCTGGTTTTCACCGTGAGCAGATCGCTGCCCGAATTGATGCCGATGTTGTTGAGCTTGGCGGCCTGCCGGCGCAGTTGCTGTGCGACTTTCATGTCGCGCTCGAACTTGCGCGCCGTCGAGGCATCGAGTTCGTCAAGCGTCTGTCTGGCGCGCGAATAGGGCAGCGCGAACACCGGCGATTCTTCCGGGCGCAGGAACAGCGTACGGTTGGTGGTGACGTCGAGAAAGGCGCGGTCGTGGCTGGCGATGATCACCGGCACCTCGCGCGGCAGCGCGTTGAGCCAGCTTTCCAACTGGCCGATCTTGGCGAGGTCGAGATGATTGGTCGGCTCGTCGAGCAAAAGCACGTCCGGATCGGTCACCCAGACGCGGGCGATCAGCGCCAGCCGCTGCCAGCCGCCGCTCAAGGCGCGCATCGGCCGGCCGCGCATGTCCTCGGGCACATCGAGCGAATCCAGCACAACGTCGACGCGCCACAGCTCGCTGTCGCGTTGCTCGGCCGGCAAGGCATCGGCGACCACTTGATGGAAGCCGCGGTCGAGCAGCGCCTCGGGGACGGATTGCTCGACATGGCCGATGCGCAGGCCGCGCGACCGGGTAATGCCGCCAGTGGTGGGTTCGAATTCACCCGCCAGGCACCTGAGCAAGGTGGATTTGCCACGGCCATTGGCGGCGATGATGCCGAGCCGGTCGCCGGCAGCGATGGTGAGGTCGAGATTGGAGAACAGCGGCGCACTCATGGTGACGCCAAGGGATTTGAGGCTGATCAGGGCCATGTCGATTTCTCTGGTCTTGCCGGAGTCCGGCTCAGTGCACTTTGACGGCGCACCGGCGGCCATCAGGCCAAGCTCAGCGGCGCCACGAAGGGCAGACCAAAAATCGAAGCGGGGAAAATTCCCGGACCGTCCTGGTCAGCCCTGCAAGCAAGCTCGCGGGGCGCAAATCGGGCCACGCTGACGATGGTGGTAGTAGTTCACGCAGCCCTCCTTTCCAGACGTTCGAGTAGCGAATGGCTACAACAGGGGAGGGGTGGGTGGCAAGGGGCTAGCGTGCGCACACATTTGCTTCGGGTCATTTTTGCGAGGCCAGAAC
>SAQE01000133.1 GCA_004020545.1 Mesorhizobium sp.
GGCTGCCGCGCCGTGCTCGACGCCGCCAACCACCCTGCGCTTCTCTTCGTCGACGGCGTGTCGTCGATCGGCTCGATCGACTTTCGCCAGGAGGAATGGCGCGTCGACTGCGCCGTCAGCGGCTCGCAGAAGGGCTTCATGCTTCCGGCAGGCCTTGGCTTCCTGTCGGTCAGCCAGAAGGCGCTTGCCGCGTCCAGGACAGCGACCCACCAGCGCTGCTATTTCTCCTTCGAGGACATGATCCGCGCCAACGACGCCGGCTACTTCCCCTACACGCCCGCCACGCAATTGCTGCGCGGCCTGCGTGCTTCGCTCGACCTGATCGCCGAGGAAGGGCTGGAGAATATCTTCGCCCGCCACCATCGTCTTGCCGAAGGCGTGCGCAAGGCGGTTGACGCCTGGGGGCTGAAGCTCTGTGCCAAGCAGCGAAAATGGCATTCGGACACGGTGAGCGCCATCATGGTGCCAGACGGCATCGACAGCGCCGAAATCGTCAAGCGCGCCTACCGCACCTACCAGACCTCGCTCGGCGGCGGCCTCAACAAGGTGGCCGGCAAGGTCTTCCGCATCGGCCATCTCGGCTGGTTGAACGAAGTGATGGTGCTGGCCTCGCTGTCGGCCGCTGAGCTCACGCTGCTCGATTGCGGCGTCGAACTGGCGCCGGGTTCAGGCGTCGGCGCCGCGATCGAGCATTTCCGGCGCACCGCCGCGATGCCGGTCGCCGAGGCGGCGTGAGGAGCAGACGATGAGCCACACCATCAATCATCTCAAGAAACTGCGGCTGCAGCGCAGCGAGCTGGCGGTTCCGGGTTCGAGCCCGGAAATGATCGACAAGGCGGCGAACAGCGCCGCCGACTTCGTCTTCCTCGACATCGAGGACGCGGTCGCGCCGCCGGACAAGGAACGCGCCCGCAAGAACATTATCCAGGCGCTCAACGACATCGACTGGCGCGCCAAGGGCAAGACCGTCTCGGTGCGCATCAACGGCCTCGACACCCACTACATGTACCGCGACGTGGTCGACGTGATGGAACAGGCCGGCGACCGGCTGGACACCATCCTGGTGCCGAAGGTCGGCGTGCCGGCCGACCTCTATATGGTCGAAGCGCTGGTCAACCAGATCGAGATGGCCAAGGGTTTCAAGACCCGCGTCGGCCTCGAAGCGCTGATCGAGACCGCGCTCGGCATGGCCAATGTCGAGGCGATCGCCGCCACGCCCGGCCGGCTGGAGGCGATGCATTTCGGCGTTGCCGACTATGCCGCCAGCAACAAGGCGCGCACCGTCAACATCGGCGGCCTCAATCCGGACTACCCCGGCGACCAGTGGCATTTCGCGCTGTCGCGCATGACGGTCGCCTGCCGCGCCTACGGCCTGCGCGCGATCGACGGACCGTTCGGCGATTTCTCCGATCCGGAAGGCTACACGGCGGCCGCGAGACGCGCTGCCGCCCTCGGCATCGAAGGCAAATGGGCGATCCATCCCTCGCAGATCGCTTTGGCCAACGACGTGTTCTCGCCGCCGGAAAAGGAGGTCACGCGCGCCAGGCGCATCCTCGAAGTGCTCAAGGAAGCGGAAGCGCTTGGCAAGGGTGCCGCGGCACTCGACGGCAAGATGATCGACGCCGCATCGGAGCGCATGGCGCGCAACGTGCTGGTGGTGAGAGAGGCGATCGAGCGCGCCGGCCAGGCACAGGCAGCAGCCCACTGAAAGTTCTCGGGAGGATAGAATGGACATTCACGAATACCAGGCCAAAGAACTGCTCGCCCGCCACGGCGTGCATGTGCCGCGCGGCGGCCTTGCCTACAGCCCCGAACAGGCGACCTACCGGGCGCGCGAGATCGGCGGCAACAGATGGGTGCTGAAGGCGCAGGTTCATTCCGGCGCGCGCGGCAAGGCCGGCGGCATCAAGCTCTGTTCCAATGACGAGGAGATCTCCAACGCGGCGGAGGCCATGCTCGGGCGCAAACTGGTGACCCAGCAGACCGGCCCGCGCGGCAAGCTGATCTCGCGCCTGTATCTCGAGGAAGCGGTCGACATCGCCCAGGAGCTCTATCTCGGCTTCGTGCTCGACCGTAAGGAAGAGCGCGTCATGATCGTGGCATCGGCCGCCGGCGGCATGGAGATCGAAGACATCTCCGAAAAGAAGCCGAATTCGATCATCCGCGCCACGGTCGATCCCGGCGTCGGCATGCAGGGCTTCCAGGCGCGCGAGATCGCCTTCGGCCTCGGCCTTGAAAGCAATCTGATCGGCAAGGCCACCGAAACCATCCTCGGCTGCTACCAGGTATTCCGCGACTACGACGCCTCGATGCTGGAGATCAATCCGCTGGTGGTGACCCGCGACGGCAACCTGGTCGCGCTCGATGCAAAAATGTCGTTCGACGAGAATGCGCTGTTTCGCCGGCCAGAAATCTCGGAGCTGCGCGACAAGAGCCAGGAAGACCCGCGCGAAACCTTCGCCAGCGACCGCGGCCTCTCCTATGTCGGGCTGGACGGCAATATCGGCTGCATCATCAACGGCGCCGGCCTCGCCATGGCGACGATGGACATGATCAAGATCGCCGGCGGCGAGCCGGCCAACTTCCTCGACATCGGCGGCGGCGCCTCGCCCGAGCGGGTGGCAAAATCCTTCCGCGCCGTGCTCGGCGACAAGAATGTCGAGACCATCCTGGTCAACATCTTCGCCGGCATCAACCGCTGCGACTGGGTGGCCGAAGGCGTCATCAAGGCGATCCGCGAGGTCGGCGTCGACGTGCCGCTGGTGGTGCGGCTGTCGGGCACCAAGGTCGAGGAAGGACGCAAGATCCTGGCCGATTCCGGCGAGAAGGTGATCGTCGCCGACACGCTGGCCGAAGCAGCCGAAAAGGCCGTCGCCGCCTGGCGCGCGGCCGCCAAGAAGAAAAAAGCAGCCTGAGGGAGGTCGAGAAAATGGCAATCCTGCTCAACCGCAGCACGCGCGTCATCGTCCAGGGCTTCACCGGCAAGATCGGCAGCTTCCATGCCGAGGACATGAAGCGCTACGGCACCAAGCTGGTCGGCGGCGTCACCCCCGGCAAGGGCGGCCAGACGCATCTCGGCCTGCCCGTCTTCAACACCGTCAAGGGCGCCGTGCGCGAGACCCGCGCCGAGGCGAGCATCGTCTTCGTGCCGCCGCCCTTCGCCGCCGATTCGATCATGGAGGCGGC
>SAQE01000134.1 GCA_004020545.1 Mesorhizobium sp.
TGCCTCGGCGGGATAGCTGATGTTGCCCCGCCCTGGTCCGCTGCGCTGACCAAGAGTTTCGAGTGTACTAGAACTCTATGTCCTCCGTGATCGGCGGGGGCTGCAAAGCCGGCGGGCGCGACCTTTCGCCCACTGGCGAGACCGGCTTCGGGAACTTTTTCGGCAAGGCTGCGTCTTTCACGACACCGGGCAGGAGAAGACTGTGAACAACGGAGGGTGAACATGGCCGAAGCGACCCAGGAACTCGTGGTGATGATGACGCATGGTGCGGATCATGAACTCTCTTCCGTCGCCTTTACGATCGCAAATGGAGGCATGACCGCAGGTCTGAAGGTTTCGGTCTTTCTGACCAGCGCTGCTGTTGATCTTGTCCGTAAGAAGGCAATCGACATGACCCATGCGGAGCCGTTAGAGCCGCTCGCCGCCCTTATCCAGGATTTTCTCAGGCGCGGCGGGCAACTCTGGGCCTGCACACCCTGCGTGAAAGCCCGTGGCTATGGGCAGGACGACCTCATCCCCGGCGTCGAGATCGCCGGCTCGAGCAAGATGCACGAACGGATCAAGGCTGGCGCCGCAACGCTGTCCTTCTAACCGAACTCGTCTGCCACAATTAACGGGAGGTTCCTATCATGAGTGGGGCAACTGTAGCGTTCGACCCGAAAGACCTGGAAACGAAGGTCAAGGATATGTATCGCGCCGTGGCCGAACATCCGGACGGCGAATTCCACTTTGAGATGGGCCGGGCGCTCGCGGAGCGCCTCGGCTATCCGACGGACTATCTCGACCGTGTGCCAGCCGAAGCGATCGCCTCCTTCGCCGGTGTCGGCTACTACTTCCATCTGGCTGCGCTCGTGGCGGGCGAGACGGTCGTCGACCTCGGCAGTGGTTCAGGGATGGATACCTTCATCGCCGCGCGTCATGTCGGCGAAAAGGGCAAGGTGATCGGCGTCGACATGACCGATGAGCAGCGGGCGAAGGCCGACCGGCTGCGCGATGCCGACAGCTTCACCAACGTCACCTACCTCAAGGGCTATATCGAGGAGGTTCCCCTCCCTGCGGCATGCGCCGATGTCGTCATCAGCAACGGTGTCATCAACCTTGCTACCGACAAGGGAAGGGTTTTCCAAGAGGCGGCGCGGCTGCTCAAATCCGGCGGCCGGCTTGCCATTTCCGATATCGTGACCGAAATCCAGTTGCCCGAGAACATCGTCTGCAACTCGACGCTGTGGGCGGCCTGCATCGGCGGCGCAGCGCAGCAGGACAGCTATCGCACGCTGATAGAGGGGGCCGGGCTGAGGGTCGAGACAGTGGAAGACAACCCCGCCTACCAGTTTATCTCCGAGAATGCGAAAGGGGCGAGCCGCAAATACGGCGTCAAGAGCGTGTCCATTCTGGCGGTTAAACCCTGATGCAATTGATGGAAGCCTAGCGAAGCCCCCATTGTTGGTAACCCCGAGTGCTGGCAATATGCTGCATGGGCGAGGATTTCGATCAGGCGTTCTTCAGGGCCGAAATCGAGAGGCTGATGGACAGCCTCTACGGCACTGCGCTGCGGCTAACGCGCAATTCCGCAGACGCGGAGGATTTGCTCGCGGAGACGGTAATGAAGGGATGGGCCCATCTTGGTCAGCTTGCTGACCGCAGATGCTTCCATAAGTGGATGCTGCGCATCCTTGCAAACACCTTCGTTTCGAACCAGCGCCGTACGAGTCCCGAAAGCTTCGAGGCGCTCGACATCGATGACGAGGATTGTCAGTTTTCGCTTTTCGAAAAGCTGCATCAGCCATTCCTCTTGTGGTGGAGCAACCCCGAGCAGGAACTGGTCAACAAGATGCTCCGCCAGGACATCGAGGCGGCGATCGACGCCATGCCCACTGTCTTCAGGACCGTCCTGGTCATGATCGAAGTCAATGGCCAGTCCTACGCGGAGACCGCAGAGGCGCTTGGTCTGCCGGTGGGCACGGTGCGCTCGCGTCTTAGCCGGGCGCGCTGCCTGCTGCAGCGGGCGCTATGGCGCCAAGCTGAGGAGGCGGGATTGAAAACTCCCGAGATGAAGGTCGCCGATGCCTGAAAGTATACGCTGCGAGGAAGTGGTGGAACATCTTCTCGCCTTTCTCGATGGGGAGGTGGAGGTGGGACGGCGGGAGAGCATCGAACAGCATCTCGAAGAGTGTCGCAGTTGCTGCTCGCGGGCAGACTTTGAGGTCGCCCTGCGTCAAAAAGTGCGCGAGGTGGCTCTAAAGCGGCCGTCCATGAAGCTTAGGCGGAAGATCAGGCAGCTTATCGATCAATTTTAGCAAGCTGCGGAGTCGGGCGCGCGATGGTTGCAGTTCTGGGATTCAATCGGGAGCAAATTCTGGCTGCCGTCCGCGATATGTATACGGCTGTGGCGTGCGAGCCCGAAAGGGTCTTTCACTTCCCGACTGGCAGACAAGCCTGCATCTTCGTCGGCTATCCCGAACCTTGGCTCGATGCGCTACCGGCGACGGTGGTGGAATCCTTCGCGGGTGTTGGCCTCCCCTTTCGCGCCGGGGTAATCAGACGCGGCCACCGTGTCCTCGACATCGGTTCCGGTTCGGGAACGGACGTGCTCTCTGCCGCTCGGCTGGTCGGTCCCGAGGGCGGCGTCTTCGGTCTCGACATGACCGCCGCCATGCTCGACAAGCTGCGCGGCAACATCGAGCGGGCCGGTGTGAAAAACGTCCGCGCGCTGGAAGGCAATGCGGAGGACATCCCGCTGCCAGACGAGAGCGTCGACGTCGTCACCAGCAACGGCGTGCTCAATCTGGTGCCGGACAAGCGGCGCGCCTTCGCCGAAATCTTTCGGGTGCTCCGCCCGGGCGGCTCGGTCCAGATCGCCGACATCGTCGTGGCGAAGCCGATCGGCGAAAGCTCGCGCGCCAATCCCAAGCTGTGGGCCGAATGCGTCGTGGGTGCCTCGATCGAGGACGACTATCTTGACTTGTTCCGGCAGGCGGGGCTCGTGAACGTCACCGTACTGCGCAGCTTCGACTATTTCTCCGGCAGTTCAAGCGCGGATACACGCCGCATCGCCGGCGCGCTCGGCGCAAAGGCGATTGAGATACGGATGTCGAAGCCCGCTTAAGCCAGTGCCGGTTTTGCTAGTGGCTCTGCACAGGGATTATGACTCTTTGGCGAAGGGCTTTGGATAGGCT
>SAQE01000135.1 GCA_004020545.1 Mesorhizobium sp.
TTCCAGCCGAAAAGCCTGCTCGATATCGGCGCCGGGCCTGGCACCATGCTTTGGGCCACGGTGGACGTCTGGCCTGAGCTCGAGCAGGCGGTTCTGGTCGAGGCGAGTGCTTCGGTGCGCAAGATCGGGCAATCGCTGGCGGTCGGCGCGATCGCCGCCCGCGCGGACTGGGTTGCCGGCGACGCCACCATCGATCTCGACGGTCTCGGGCCCGCCGACCTCGTCAGCGCCGCCTATGTTCTGGACGAGATCGCGCCGGCCTCGCTGCCGAAGCTCGTCGGCGGGCTCTGGCGGTTGACGGCCGACACGCTGCTCGTCGTCGAGCCCGGTACGCCGGCCGGCTGGCAGCGCATTCTTGCCGTGCGGTCGCAGCTCATCGAAGCCGGCGCGCATGTCTCGGCGCCTTGCCCGCATGAGGCGCCCTGCCCGCTCGTTCCGCCCGACTGGTGTCATTTCTCGCGCCGCGTCGCCCGCTCGCGCCTGCATCGGCTGGCCAAGGATGCCGACGTGCCGTGGGAGGACGAGAAGTTCATCTACCTCGCCGCCTCGCGGCAGCCGGCGCCGGTGCGCGCGGCGCGGGTGATCGCGCCGCCGAAGACCGGATCCGGCAAGGCGGCGCTCAAACTCTGCCAGCCCGATGGCAGCGCCGGCGAGCGCCTGCTCAGCAAGCGCGACGGCGAAGTGTTCAAGTCGGCGCGGCGGGCGGACTGGGGCGATACGCTGGCGTGAGAGGACTTCGTCATCCACGGGCGGAGCGGGAGCGGAGCGGACGCGCAGACCCGAGGATCCATTCCGTGACGTTGTGCGAGGGGGTAAAGACGGTGCAAAACGGATCTCATTCTGAACCGCCGCAACGCTCACAGGTAACGGAATGGATCCTCGGGTCTGCGCCGCGTCGCTTCGCTCCTTGCTCCGCCCGTGGATGACGACTTGACCAGTGTTTCGGCCAATCTCGGTCGTCCGCGATACCCATCCGCGACAGACTTAGCCGCTCGATTGCGAGCGTGTCCAACGGCAATCGGTCGTCGAAATTGTTCTTGCTTCGTTCTATATCTGCAACTAAGAATCGTCTCGTGCCGAGTCAACCGGAATCGGGCCCCCGGAATACTGTCCTGTGGACGACCTGTCGCTCCTGTGAACATTGGGCATCAAAGCTGGTTGGGCCGAGCAGTGTTGCAGATAAGTCATCACCGACTCGCTGCGTTCTGATATCGAGAAGCCGGGATCGAAATCGGGGACATCATGGCAGAGGCAGCGCGCAAAATCGGCGTGGCGGAGCAACCGCTTTATCGCGAGGCACCGAACAACATCGAGGCCGAGCAGGCGCTGCTTGGCGCCATCCTCGTCAACAACGACGCCTTCTACCGCGTTTCCGATTTCCTGAAGCCCGCGCATTTCTACGAGCCGCTGCACCGCCGCATCTTCGAGGTCGCGGCCGAGCTCATCCGCATGGGCAAGATCGCGACGCCGATCACGTTGAAGACCTTCCTTCCCGCCGAAGAAAAGGTCGGCGACATGACGGTCGCGCAATATGTCGTGCGCCTTGCCGTCGAAGCGGTCACCGTCGTCAACGCCACCGATTACGGACGCGCCATCTACGACCTCGCCACGCGCCGCGCGCTGATCACCGTCGGCGAGGACATGGTCAACATCGCCTATGACGCCCCGGTCGACATGTCGCCCTCCGACCAGATCGAGGATGCCGAGCGGCGTCTTTTCGAGTTGGCGGAAACAGGCCGCTACGACGGCGGCTTCGAGAGCTTCAACGATGCGGTCAAGACCGCCGTCGACATGGCCAACGCCGCCTTCATGCGTGATGGCCATCTGTCCGGCATTGCCACGGGCCTGCGCGACCTCGACCGCCGCATGGGCGGCCTGCAGCCTTCCGACCTGATCGTGCTCGCCGGGCGCCCCGGCATGGGCAAGACATCACTTGCAACCAACATCGCCTTCAACATCGCCGAGGCTTACGTGCCGGCGCAGCAGGCCGACGGCAGCTTCAAGGCGGCCAATGGCGGCGTCGTCGGCTTCTTCTCGCTCGAAATGTCGTCGGAGCAGCTCGCCACCCGCATCATCTCGGAGCAGACCGAGATTTCATCATCGAAGATCCGCCGCGGCGAAATCTCCGAGATGGATTTCGAGAAGCTGGTCGCCTGCTCGCAGACGATGCAGAAGATCCCGCTGTTCATCGACCAGACCGGCGGCATCTCGATCGCCCAGCTCTCCGCCCGCGCGCGGCGCCTGAAGCGCCAGCGCGGCCTCGACCTCATCGTCATCGACTATATCCAACTGATGCAGGGCTCGAGCGCCCGCGCCTCACAGAACCGCGTGCAGGAAATCACAGAGATCACCACGGGCCTGAAGGCGCTGGCCAAGGAGCTCGGCGTGCCGATCATTGCGCTGTCGCAGCTCTCGCGTCAGGTCGAAAGCCGCGACGACAAGCGCCCGCAGCTTTCGGACCTGCGCGAATCAGGCTCGATCGAACAGGACGCCGACGTGGTGCTGTTCGTCTACCGCGAGGAATATTATCTCAAGAACCGCGAGCCGAAGCTCGGCACCGACGAATACATCAAATGGGAAAACGAGATGAACGAGGCGCGCGGCAAGGCCGAGTGCATCGTGGCCAAACAGCGCCACGGACCGACCGGCACCGTCAGCCTCGCCTTCCATGGTGAGTTCACCCGCTTCTCGGATTTGGCGGAAGAGCATCATCTGCCGGAGAGGTTTGAGTAGCTTTTGGCCGACGTTAGCGCTCCGTCACACCCCCCTCTGTCCTGCCGGACATCTCCCCCGCAAGGGGGGAGATCGGCAGCTT
>SAQE01000136.1 GCA_004020545.1 Mesorhizobium sp.
CTACCCAAGTTACAACCCATCGAACCCGTCAAATCCTCTGTGCTGAGGTACTAGCCTTGCGTTCATCAACCCGGTCGAAAGGAAACCGCCATGTCAGCACCAGCCACCCAGCCGCGCCGCGCGCTCGTCGTCGTCGATGTCCAGAACGACTACAACGGCGGCAGTCTTGCCATCCAGCATCCGCCCTTCGCCGACAGCGTCGCCAATGTGGCACGCGCCATGGATGCGGCGGCCGCGTCCGGCATCAAGGTCGTCGTCGTCAAGCAGATGGCGCCGGAGACCTCGCCGATCTTCGCCAGGGGCAGTCATGGCGGCGAGCTGCATCCCGAGATAGCCAGGCGGGCCCGCGACCATTATGTCGAAAAGACGCTGCCCTCCGCCTTCACCGGCACCGATCTCGAAGACTGGCTGCGCGCCAACAGCATCGATACGATCGCGGTCGTCGGCTACATGACGCATAATTGCGATCTGTCGACCATCATCCACGCCGTGCATATGGGCTTTGCGGTCGAGTTCCTCTCGGACGCCAGCGGTTCTGTGCCCTACGCCAACCGAGCCGGCTATGCGTCGGCCGAGGACATCCATCGGGTGGTGAGCGTGGTGTTGCAGTCGCGCTTCGCCGCGGTGCTGAAGACCGCCGAATGGATCGATTGTCTGAAGACCGGCACGCTGCCGGAACGCGACACGATCCATGCGTCGAACCAGCGGGCGCTGGCGCGCAACGCCGCCTAAACCGGGCGTCGTGTTGAACATCAAAAAGGCGCCGCAGCAATGCGGTGCCTGGCAATGCGGCGCCTTTTTCTTGGTGTAAAAAGTAATCCAAGAAGAGCGTGACCCACTTCACAGAAGTAAGCCCGACATTTCTGAAGAGTGACGATGCATTGAACAAGTGCGATTGGCTGGGGGCTGACGTGAAAGCGCGCGTTGCACGCACCGTGGTTGTTCTGGCGCTGGCCGCCGCTGCCGCGCTGTTGCCGTGGCCCGCCTTCGCGCAACTTCCCCCGCATGCTCCAGGAACCATCTGCGTCACCCAGTTCTTCTGGTGCTGGGCGCAGCCGCCCGGGCCTCCCGGCTACGCCTGTGGATGCCCGTCCCAGTACGGTTTCGTACCGGGCTACCTGGGTTAGTCGTCCGAGGGGCTACGATGGCGACATCCAAAGACCCCCTTGTTTCCGGCCTGCTTGCGGACGCGAAGCTTGTCGCCAGCTACGGCCGCTATGGCGTATTCAAGGACAGCGCTCTGTTCGCCGCCATCGGCGACGCCGAAAAGCTCGATGATGCCACCGCCAGCCAACCTGCGGTGGTCAATCTCCAGACAATACTGAACGATTGCTCAGCCACCGTGCCTTTTTCCACCCTGGCCGCCTTGCGGTCAGGCTGGTCGCCCGGCGACATGTCGCGCCGGACCGCCATCGCGACCTATTTTCTCGTCGCCCTGTCCGTGACGATGATGATCGTCATCGGCAAGCTCACCTATGTCTACAACAGAGGCGTTTCGATCAATGCCGAGCTGCAGGAGATCGACAACAACGATTTCAGCGCCCGCTTCGGACAATCGATAAGGCAGGTCTGGGCGACGAAGAGGCAACTGAGCTCAGCCGCGACCCAGCAGGCCTCGACGACCGACCTGACGTTGCTGAAGGACGCGTATTACAATTCCGTCGACAGCCTGCATTCGCTCGACCAACGTTTTTCCTCGCTATTGGTAAGGGCGCAAGGCTTCATGACGCAGGAGGCGCCATTCCCGATCTGGGGCATGCAGTGGACCTATTGCAAGCTTTCCACCTCGCCAGCCGGTGCAGGGGCATCGACCGCTTTTCCGAGCCCTCGGCAGATGGCCATAAACCAATTCTGCGGCCAGGAAGTCGCGCTCGCAAGGCAAAACGGCGAGGTCGAGAACAGTCAGCCGCTAAAGCAGTCGGATTTCGACTGCAAGAACAGCGACAACGCTCAAGGCAGCACACAAGTCGTCAGCGCCACGGACACGGCAGGCCAGGCGGAGGACGTGAACGCCGATTTCGACGAAGCGACGCGCAGCCTGCAATGCGAAGGTGTCATCACCATCACGCCGAATTCGATTTCGACGCTGACACTGCAGGCCAAGACACTCAGCGAGGTCCTCAGCCCCTATGCGTTGTGGATCCTGCCCGCGCTCTACGGCGCTCTTGGCGGGATCATGTTCCACATGCGCATGATCCTGAACCCGCTCTTACCCAATCCAACGCTGGCCCGGCTCATCCATCGCATCGCGCTTGGCGCGCTGGCCGGCATGATCCTCGCATGGTTCATGGCGCCGGGAACCAAGCTCGGCGGCGAGGTCACCGGAATAGGCTTCAGCCTGTTCACCTTCGCCTTCCTGTTCGGCTTCAGCCTGGACATCTTCTTCACCATCCTCGACCAGTTCGTCAGCATGTCGGTCGCGGGCATCAAGAAGTTCGGTTCCTCGACGGTGGCTTGAGAAATTCGGGCAGGCAAAAAGGCGCCGCGGAGAGGCGGCGCCCTTTTGTCGTTGCGGGTCCGGACTGTTCTTGGGGCGGCTCAGCTTTTCACAGAATCGCTGACCCGCTCTAAGTATTTGTTTTTATGCAGTTCCGAACGGAAAACCGCTGCGCACTTTTCCTGGAATTGCTCTAGAACAGGCCTTCGATCTGACCCTGCTCGTTGAGGAAGATCTTTTCCGAGGACGGCGCCTTGGGGA
>SAQE01000137.1 GCA_004020545.1 Mesorhizobium sp.
GCGACGATGCGTTCATTGTGCACCCCTCTCTCAAGTACCTGGAAACATTGGAAGTTGGTTCTGGAAATCTGTGTGACACGGAGCCTCTTTGCGCCTCAGCGCGGCCTGAACCGCCTCGCTCTGCAGGTCTGACAGCCTGATCTGGTATGGTGCACCCCGAACAAGCTGACGGGCGGGGAGAATTTGCTCCCGGATGAGGCGGCGGATGCTGTGGTTGGTGACGTTCAGCTCCCTGGCCGCTTCCGTCATAGTGCGCCATTCGCTGCTCTTGTCGGCCGAGAGATACCCATCGATCCCGTTGACACGGCGGATTGAGCTCACCCGTTTGGCGGTCCAGGTTTTGTTTTGTCCGGTGCGTAAACCCATCCGGTTGAGGGAGGCGGCAATGTGGTCGTCGGCCCAGCGTCCCGCCATGCTGCGAATAACCCCCAGAGCGTCATCGGAAGTGCTACACCCATGCTCGCCCGACTTCGGCTTGCGGACCCGCAATTGCGAGTGCTGGCCGCCCCGCCAATGGATCGTCAGGACCACCTCGCGTGTCGCTTCGTCGACATCGGCAATGATGTCGGTGACGAGCGCACGGAGGAGTCGTTGGCGAGCGCGCATGGTCACGCCCGGTGCGTTCCACGCGGCATCGAGATCCTCGGCCAGCCCGGCGAAGTCGGGCAGAGCGGCCGCCGGGTCGGGCGCCCGCGCCGCCTTCAGTCGTGCCTCGCACGCTTCGACCCGACGAAGCGCTGTCTCCCAACCCTTCTCGAGCTGCGCTGCAATGAGGCGATTATCAGGGTCGCAAGCCGCGTAGCGCCGCTCCGCGAGCGAGGCTTCATATCGAGCCTGTTGCAACTCGAGCTCCACGATACGCTGCTGTTCACTGCGAGCTTCCATATACCTGCGTCCGGCCTCCACTGCCGCCTCGATCGCCATCGGTTCGACGGCCCGGAGCAACTCCTTGGCGACTGCGGCGTCGACACGGAGACCGCCGAACGTGAAGCACCTGGGCAGCCCGAGCATTAGGTTAGGACGATCACAGCGGTAGACGGGCTGACCCGGCGGACGGCCTGAGTAGCTTACCATCAAACGGCGCCCACAACGTCCACAGGAAAGTAGCCCAGCCAGCAGCGCCCGTCCGCCTCGGCCGGACTTCGCCCCTCCGACTTTGGCATAGTTGTTGAAGGCAAGCTGCTTCTGGTTCCGTTCGAACTCAGTCCAGCCAATGTAACCGTCGTGGTGATCCTTCAGGAGGACCTCCCACTCCCCAAGCGGCTTGCGGTGGCCGTAGCTTGTTCGGGCGCGTCCATCGATAATCTCGGTGCGCTTCTCGCCTTTGCCATAGGCATAGGCGCCTGCATAGAACGGGTTCTTGAGTACGGAGATGACATTGCGGTAGCGGATCGGCGTCCATTCGAAGCTGACCAGCTTCTTGCCGTCGGACGGCCGCGGGAAGTGGACCTGCTCCGCAAGCAGCGACAGAAAGACCTGCCGCGCGCTGCCGAGCTCGCGGAACCGGGCGAAGATCAGCCGGATCACCTCTTGGATGCGGAGGTCGGGATCGAATCCGAGACCGATCTCGCGATGCCAGATGTAGCCGATCGGAACGCTGATGCGCAGCTCGCCGCGACGCGCTTTGGCGCGGGCGGCATCAAGCATGCGGGCGCGCAGCACGCCAAGTTCGAACTCGCTAATGGAGCCCTTCATGCCGAGGAGGAGTCGATCGTTCGGCCGGCAGGGATCGTAGATGCCATCCAGGTCGATGACGCGCGCCTCGACCAGGCCGCAGAGCTCCAACAGATGATGCCAGTCGCGGCCGTTACGAGCTAGCCGGGAAGCATCGAAACACAGCACCGCCCCGACTTCCCCGGCGCACAGCGATGCCACCAGCCGCTCGAAGCCAGGCCGCGCCACCGTCCCGCTGGCGGAGCGGCCGAGATCGTCATCGATCACTTCGACCTCACGAAAACCCCGGCTCCGCGCGACGTCGACGAGCTCATACTGGCGCCGCTGGCTCTCGAGGTTGCTCTCAACCTGGGCCGGAGTGGACTGCCGAACATAAACGACCGCCTTGCGCTTCAAAACCGCGGCCGGCAGGAGATCAGCGCTCGTCATCGTCACGCTCCTCGGCCGCAACGCTGGCGGCCTCCAATAGCAGACGGGTCAACTGGGCGACTGCTATCCGGCGGTCCGAGGCGCTGATCCTCTGGAGCTTTCCGGAATCGAACGGAATGCTGAGTTGGCGCGGCGCGAGTGGCAGCGGCAATGTTGGCAGGCTTCGCATCTTGCTCCTCCTGGACGATGTTTGGATCGCCCAGAGAGCTTCGTCTGATTCCCTGCTCGATGAGCAGCTGATGCAACTCAGTGAGCGCCACCGTGGATACGCGCGGCGCGCCAAACGTCATTCCGGCACAGATGGCCGGATCGAGCATCCAAGCGGCCACGACGACGACCACGCCGGGCGCCACTTCAACGTGAACGACCTCGCCGCCGGCGCGCCGCTCTGTGTACAGGCGGCGAACCCGCCGCCCATAAAGTGCGTGCCAGCGGTAACAAACTTCAACTTCCTGCCCGACATGGGCAGAATGACCGCGCGATTGC
>SAQE01000138.1 GCA_004020545.1 Mesorhizobium sp.
TCCAATGTTTCCAGGTACTTGAGAGAGGGGTGCACAATGAACGCATCGTCGCGATGCCGCGCAGGGCTCGCTCGGCTGCATTGTTCGACAGGCAAATGCGCCCATCGTCGAGGAACCGGGTGAAGGACGACCAGCGGCGCAGCATGTAATTGAAGGCCTTGGTCAGATCGTGTCCGCGCGAGAGCTTGTCGCGCGTCTCGATCATCCAGCGCTCGAGCTCGGTGACCAGCGGCACGCTCCGCTCCTGGCGCGCGGCGTGGCGTTGGGCCGGCGACAGGCCGTTGATCTCGCGCTCGATATCGAACAGGGCATCGATGCGCTTCACGGCTTCAACCGCGAGCGGATAGACCAGGTTGGGCTTGTCGCCGCGCGCCTTCTTGCGCGCCGCCGCTTCGATATCGGCCAGCTCGAACACTTTGCGCCGGCTGTGGGCCCAGCAGCTGGCTTCCAGAACAGGCGCCGGCTGACGACCCGTCGCATAGAGATCGCCATAACCGCCAAAGGCATCGGCCTGCAGAATGCCGCTCCAGCCGGCGAGATGCGCCGCGGGATGTTCGCCTCGGCGATCGCGGGAATAATAGAATACCGCCGCCGGCGGGTCGGCGCCGCCGAACGGTCGGTCATCGCGCACATAGGTCCATAATCGGCCGGTATCGGTCTTGCCCTTGGCCAGGACCGGAACCGTCGTGTCATCGCCATGCAGACGTGAAGCGGCCAGCACATGGGCTTCGAGCCGCTTGAACAGCGGCATCAGCGCCGCGGCGCCGGCGCCGACCTGGTCGGCGAGCGTCGACAGGCTGAGCGGCACGCCTTCGCGGGCATAGCGTTCAGCCTGGCGGTTGAGCGGCTGATGCTGTCCGAACTTCTCGAACAGGATCATCGCCAGCAGGCTGGGACCGGCCCAGCCCCGTGCGGTGGCGTGGAACGGCGCCGGAGCCTGGCTGATCGCCTCGCAGTCGCGGCAGGTGAACTTCTCCCGCACGTGTTGGATCACCTTCCATTGCCGCGGCACCACCTCCAGCGTCTCGGTGATATCCTCACCCAGCTTGCGCAGCCGATGACCGCCGCAGCAGTGGCAAGCGGTCGGTGCTGGCTCGACCACGCGTTCGCGCGGCAGATGCTCGGGAAATGGCTGGCGCGCCGGTCGTTTGCGCACATAAGGCGCCACCTCGGTGGTCAGGGCCGCGGCCTGTTCGGCGGCGATCTCGTCTTCTGTCGCCGTGCTCTCGAGTTCCTCGAAGGTGAGCTCCATCTGCTCGTGCAGGCGGGCGGAACGTTCAGAACTTTGACCATGCAGCGCCCGCTGCAGCTTCCGGATCGTCAGATCCTGATGTGCGATCAGCGCCGCATCATCCGATGCCTTGGCCCTGGCGACCGCCAGTTCGGCCTCGACCAGCGCAGCGCGCGCGGCCTCGTCTTCGGCTCTGGCCAGCGCCGCGGCCAGCGCTGCCCTCAGCGCGCCGATATCGTCCGGAACTGCATCCTGGGCGGTGGCCACCATGCCCTGGAGTGAATCATAAAACGCCTCCGCTGACTCGCGGAAAATGGCACAAACTCAAAGAAAAACTCAGCCCGCGCGCTCAGGGCGGAACGTGTGACGCGGGTTGCGCCAATCGATCCCGTCGAGCATGTAGGCGAGCTGCGCCGGCGATATGGAAACGGTGCCATCCGCCGGAGACGGCCATAGAAACCGCCCCTTCTCGAGCCGCTTTGCATACAGCGACATGCCGAGCCCATCATGCCAGATAATCTTGATCAGATTGCCGCTGCGACCGCGGAAGACATAAAGATCGCCGGCATGCGGATCCCGGCCCAACGTCTCCTGAACCTGCAGAGCCAAGCCTTGCATCCCGCGACGCATATCGGTCCGGCCGACCGCCAACCAGATCCGCACCTGGCTCGGAACCGGGATCATGAAACGCCCAGCGCCTTCACCATCGCCGCCGCCAGTGTCGGCGGCGTGGTCAGCGGAATCCGCAGCAGCATCTTGCCGGCGATCTCCAGCTCGATCACCGCTGCTGGCGCCGCCGGCCTCGAAGTGGCGACAGGCTCATCGGGAACCACGACAACTTCGGCGAAGCCCGTCCCGCGGGCTCTCATCGTGCGGCGCCACTTATAGATCAGGCTGGTCGCGACATCGTACTGACGCGCCACCGCCGCCACCGTGGACCCGGGCGCGAATGCCGCGGCCAGTATCCGGCACTGATCCTCTTCACTCCAACGACGACGACGCTCAGGCCCGGTCAATAACGTCACATGGCTCATGCTGTGCTGCTAACTACGCTCGTAAGGACGACCTTAAGAGCGCAGCCTCGCTACCATGCCATGCTCGCGCAAGGCGGCCCTCGCCGGAGGCGTACGCCCTTTTCGACATGGCGGCTGATCTCGTTGATATGGAGTTGCATGGCCTCGGT
>SAQE01000139.1 GCA_004020545.1 Mesorhizobium sp.
CAATCTGTTACCCATCTATCCGCTGGACACCGGCAGGGCAATGAGGGGCAGCGCCAACGTTCGAAATAAGGCCGATCCTAGGCGACGCGTCGCTTCCCTACCCCACCCATTTCTCGTAATCCGACACCAAGAGGTGCAGCGGCGCGACATCTTCCTCGACGTTGGAGAAGCGGCCGATCGGGTCGCGGAAGACGTTGTCGGTGAGGTCGTCATTGACGGTGGACACCTCGCCGATCAGCACATCCTTGCCCTCGGCCCAGAAGGCGTGCCAGACGCCGGGCAGCAGCGTGACGCTCTGGCCCGGGTCGAGCTTCAACAGCCCGCCCGCCGGCAATCTGGTGGTGGTGCCGTCGACCGGCACCGACACTTCAGCCTTCGGGTCGATGCCGCCGTCGCGGTCATGCATGAACAGTTCCAGCACCAGCTTGCCGCCGCCGCGGTTGATGATGTCCTCGGCCTTGATGTTGTGTCGGTGCATCGGGGAGAGCTGGTCCTTGCGCGAGATCATGATCTTCTCGGCATAGAGCATGCCCATGCCGAGCTTCATGTCCTCATAGCGGCCGTTGCGGACGGTGAACAGGAACAGGCCGAGCTCGTCGAACTTCTCCTGGCCGTAGTCGGTGATGTCCCAGCCGAGGCGCGAGGTGAAGATGGCCGAAGAGTCAGCCTTGTGCGCCTTCATCTCTTCCGGCGACCAATAGGCGAAGGGCGGCATGATGTAGCCGAACGAGCGGATGAAGGCGTCGGCTTCGCGGATTATGTCGTTGATCTTGGAGCGCTTCATGGTCGTGTTTCCTTCCGGCCGCTGCCTGCTGAAATCCGCCCATCCGAATAGCCCAATGCCGGTCCGCTGTCGACGCAAACTCACGGCTCTGGCCCGGTGACATCAGCTTGGATCGGGGCCATAACCCATCCGGTCTTTTTTGATTTTACGCATGTCCTTGTCCCGAAACCGGTTCCCACTTTCGCGAGACATGCTGTTTGAACGGTGATTTTCATGGCAAGCATAGACGACCTCGACACGCCGGCGATCCTGATCGACGCCGCCCGCGCCGAAGCCAACATCAGACGCGCGCAGGCGCATGCCGACCGCCACGGGCTGAAGCTTCGCCCGCACATCAAGACGCATAAACTGCCATATTGGGCGAAGAAGCAGGTCGCGGCCGGCGCCGTCGGCATCACCTGCCAGAAGATCGGCGAAGCCGAAGTGATGGCCGATGCCGGGCTTGAGGACATTTTCCTGCCCTACAACATCCTCGGCCGCTCCAAGCTGGAGCGGCTGAAGGCGCTGCACGGTCGCGTTGCGCTCTCGGTAACGGCGGACAGCCATGAGACGCTGGAAGGGCTAGCCGCGACCTTCACCGATGCCGGCCATCCGCTGCAGGTTCTGGTCGAGTGCGACACCGGCATGGGCCGCTGCGGCGTGCAGAGCCCGGCCGAGGCGCTGGCGCCGGCGAAAATGATCGACCAGGCCAAGGGCCTGACCTTCGGCGGGCTGATGACCTATCCGGCCGCAGGCCGCGCCGGAGAGGCCGAGGCCTGGCTGAGGACCGCGCGCGAGACGCTCGCCGCAGCCGGGCTCGAGTGCGCACGCATCTCCAGCGGCGGCACGCCGGACATGTGGCGTTCGGGCGAGGACAGCGTCGTCACCGAATACCGGCCCGGCACCTATATCTATCTCGACCGCTACCAGGTCGCCAAAGGCGTCGGCACGCTCGACGACTGCGCGCTGACGGTGCTCGCCACGGTGGTCAGTCACCCGACGCCGACCCGTGCCATCCTCGATTCAGGCAGCAAGGCGCTTTCCTCCGATACGCTGGGGCTGCCTGATTTCGGCGAGCTGCTCGGCATGCCCGGCGCGCGGGTGACCGGCTTGAGCGAAGAGCATGGCAACGTCACGCTTTCCGACGGCGCAGGCCTTCGCATCGGCGAGCGCGTGCGGGTGGTTCCCGACCATTGCTGCGTGGTGACGAACCTCTTCGACCAGGTGCACCTGATCGACGGCGACAAGGTGCTGGAAACACTGCCGGTGGCGGCGCGTGGGAAGATGGGGTGAGGAACGCCTCTCCTTCTCCTCTTGTGGGACCTCTTGTGGGAGAAGGTGGATCGGCGCGTAGCGCCGAGACGGATGAGGGGTGTTGGACGAAGTGAGAGGCTGGCGTTCCCTGGAACGCCCCTCATCCGGCCGCTTCGCGGCCACCTTCTCCCACAAGGGGCTAGCGTGCGCACACATTTGCTTCGTGCTGTGGTC
>SAQE01000013.1 GCA_004020545.1 Mesorhizobium sp.
CCAAGGAAAGCCACAAGTGGATCGGCACCGCCAAGGCGGCATGCCAGGCGCTGACCGACGCGCCGCAGATGACGGTGATCGGCGACCGCGAGGCCGACATCTACGAAGTGTTTGCAAGGCTGCCCGACGAGCGCACCCATGTTCTCATCCGCGCTGTACGGGATCGGGCCTTGGGCACGCGGGGCGAGCGCCTGTTCGGCGCGATCGCCAAGACGCCGGAAGCCGGCCGCATCGCCTTTGAGCTGCAGGCCCGACCCGGCCGGCCGGCCCGCACCGTCGAACTGGCCGTTCGCTTCACCGCGGTGAGCTTGCGCCAGCCCCGCCTTGGCGCCGACAGCCGCGATCCGCGCGAACTCACGCTCAACATGGTGGAAGTGCGTGAGATCGATCCACCTTCGGCCAAGGACGCGGTGATCTGGCGGCTGTTGACCACCCACAGCGTCGAAACGCTCGCCGATGCCTGCCGCATCGTCGACCTCTATCGCTCGCGTTGGAGCGTCGAACAGCTGTTCCGGACCGTGAAGTCGCAGGCCATCGATCTGGAGGAAAGTCTCATCGCCGACGGCGATGCACTCGAACGTCTGGCCGCCACCGCTCTGGTCGTCGCCACCAGGGTCATGCAACTCGTACACGGGCGTGGTTCGCCGGGCCAGAACTTCCAGGCCGCACGCCTCTTCGATCCCACCGAGATCACCGTCCTGGAAGCGCTCATCGCCAAGCTCGAAGGCAAGACCCAAAAGCAGAAGAACCCGCACCCCACGCACACGCTCGCCTGGGCCGCCTGGTGTATCGCAAGGCTCGGAGGCTGGAACGGCTACGAAAAGGAACGCCCGCCAGGGCCCATCACCTTCACCCACGGCCTCAGACGCTTCAACGCCATCACAGACGGCTTCGTTCTGGCCTCGCAAAAATGACCCGAAGCAAATGTGTGCGCACGCTAGCCCACAAGGGGAGAAGGGCGGGTGCCGCTGGCCCAGTCATTAGTTCAACGAAATTTGAACTTTTTTCTTTGACGTGCGCGGAACCGCACCTAAATCTTGCGTCAACCAACTCGCATCCGCCCCCGAACCCACAAGGCCTCCCACGATGAACCAGTACACCCCGCCGAAAGTCTGGACCTGGAACAAGCCGAATGGCGGTGCCTTCGCCTCGATCAACCGGCCGGTCGCCGGGCCGACGCATGAGAAGGAACTGCCGGTCGGCAAGCATCCGCTGCAGCTCTATTCGCTGGCCACCCCCAATGGCCAGAAGGTCACGATCATGCTGGAGGAGCTTCTGGCGCTCGGCCACACGGGCGCCGAATACGACGCCTGGCTGATCCGCATCAACGAAGGCGACCAGTTCGGCTCAGGCTTCGTCGAGGTCAACCCGAACTCCAAGATCCCGGCGCTGCTGGATCGCAGCGAGCCGAAGCCGGTACGCGTGTTCGAATCCGGCTCGATCCTCACTTATCTGGCCGAAAAGTTCGGCGAATTCCTGCCTACCGAGCGCGCCGCCCGCGCCGAAACCTTCTCGTGGCTGTTCTGGCAAATGGGCTCGGCGCCCTATCTCGGCGGCGGCTTCGGCCATTTCTACGCCTATGCTCCGGAAAAGATCGAATACGCCATCGACCGCTTCGCCATGGAGACCAAGCGGCAGATGGACGTGCTCGACCGCAGGCTGGCGCAAAGCGAATACCTTGCCGGCCCCGACTACACGATCGCCGACATGGCGGTTTGGCCCTGGTATGGCGGACTCGCCAAGGGCCGCAGCTACAACGATGCCGCGCAGTTCCTCGCCGTGCACGAATACAAGCACGTGCAGCGCTGGGCCGACGCGATCGACGCCAGGCCCGCGGTCAAGCGCGGCCGCATGGTCAACCGCATCTCCGGCGACCCGGCCTACCAGCTCCACGAGCGCCACGACGCCAGCGACTTCGAGACGAAGACGCAGGATAAGCTGGTGGCAGCGGAGTGATGAGCTCTACCCTCCCCCTCGTGGGGAGAGTCGCTGCGAAGCAGCGGGGCTGGCGCCGCCCCCCACCCGGACCTTCGGTCCGACCTCCCCACAAGGGGGAGGTAGAGCGCTCCGCTACCTCCCATACGTATATGTCACACTCGCCTCGCCGAGGGCGGAGCTCTTGGCCGCCACCGCCACCATCTCCGGTGACGGACTTTCCGGCGTGCGCAACTTCGCCTCGCCCAGCGCGTAGAGCGTGAACACATAATGATGCGCGCCGCTGCCGGGCGGCGGGCATGGGCCGAAATAGCCGGCGCGGCCGACGCCACCCGTGCCGGACACCGTACCCTTGGGCAGGCGCTTGCCGCCCTTGGAGCCTGCGCCTTCGGCCAGGCCCTTGGCGCTTGCGGGGATGTTCCAGGCGAGCCAGTGCCAGAAACCCTTGCCGCCGTTGGCGTCGGGGTCGAACATGGTGAGCGCGTAGCTTTTGGTGCCGGCCGGCGGGTCCTTCCAGGCAAGCGCGATCGAAACGCTCTTGCCGCCGCAGCCGGCTTTGTCGCCGAGATATTTTGCGTCCCATTTGCCGTTGGAGACCGACGGGCTGGAGATCTCGAAGGCCGATGCCTGGGTGGCGAAAGCAGTGAGCGCAAGCAAGGTGAAGCCAAGGCGTAAGGTCATGCTTTCCTCCCCTTCTGGCCAAGGTGTAATGAGTTTAGCGGAAAAGCGGCCCGAAAAAGGGCAGCGCCAACGTCCCAAGAACGAAAAAAATCCCGCCGGTGGAGGCCGTCGGGGCTCTTTCGTTCGGGCCGCGAAGGTGGGACTTCGCGGCCTGTCGATCCAGGGGGTGTTGGATCGGCCGCGACCCTGGCCGAAGAATCGGCCGCGCCGATAATCACGCCTGCGCACCACCAATCACGCCTGCGCGAGAAGGAGGTGATAGCCGGATTGCTGATCTCCCCCCTGGGGGGAGATTAACCCCTCAACAGTTTCGCCAACCTCGGCACGCCCTCGCCCACCGCGCGATCATCCGCCAGCGTGAACGACATGCGCAGCGTGTTGCGGGCGGTGCCGTCGGCGAAGAACGCGTTGCCCGGCACGAAGGCGACGCGCGCCTCCTTCACCGAACGCGCCAGGAGTTCGGTGGCGTCGGAGCCTTCCGGAAGCGTCAGCCAGACGAACATGCCGCCATCCGGACGGTTCCAGGAAATGCCGTCAGGCATGTTGGCTTCGAGCGCGCCAAGCAGCGCGTCGCGGCGCCGGCGGTAGGCGCCGATCAGCTTTTCCACCTGGCCATCGAAGATGGTCTGGGCGACGCGGTGCATCACCATCTGGTTGATTGAGGGGCTGTGCAGGTCGGAAGCCTGCTTCATCAGCACCAGCTTTTCCACCACATGGCGCGGCGCGCAGACCCAGCCGACACGCATGCCGGGCGACAGGATCTTCGAGAAGGAACCGCAATAGAGCGTGCGGGCGTTATCGATGCCGCCGGAGCGTGCGCAGTCCAGCGCCAGGATCGGCGGCACGGCCTCGCCGTCATAGCGCAGCGCGCGGTAGGCGGCGTCCTCGATGACTGCGATGTCGAGCTCGCCGGCGAGATCGAGCACCGCCTCGCGCTGTTTGGCATCAAGCGTGTTGCCGGTCGGGTTGGCGAAGTCAGGCACCAGATAGGCGAATTTCACCTTGCCGCCATTAGCGGCGGCTGCCGCGCGATAGGCTTCCGGCGTCATGTTGCCGCCGGCCGTGTTGAGCCTGTCGTAGCGCGGCTCATAGGCGTTGAAGGCCTGCAGCGCGCCGAGATAGGTCGGCCAGGTGACCAAAGCCGTATCGCCGGGCGACAGGAACAGCTTGCCGAGATAGTCGAGCGCCTGCTGAGAACCGGACGTGATGAAGATGTTGCCCTCGTCGCACGCCACACCGAGCTTGCCCATCTGGCCGGCCAGCCATTTGCGCAGGGGCAAAAAACCTTCGCTGACCTGGTATTGCAGGGCGGCGCCCGCTTCCGCGCCGCCGAGCACGGCCTGATAGGCGTCGCCGATCGCCTCGGCCGGAAACAGCGAGGGGTCCGGGATGCCGCCGGCAAAGGAGATGATGTCGGGCTGATCGAGCAGCTTCAACAGCTCGCGGATTTCCGAGGCCTTCATGCGCGAGGAGCGCGAGGCCAGAAGGTTCAACAGGGTCAAGGCGCACCTCCCGCGGGGCGATTTTTGTATTTAGGTCAACCAAGCTGACCTATTATCAGCCTTTGCTTTCGGCGTGAATAGCCAAAACGGCCACGATGCATCGTCCAGGCGACATTATCGTCACGCATGTCGTCTTCCTGGCCTGCATATTTTCGTCAATGCTAATGGAAAAATGTTGCGGGTTCAGCGAACTCGGCGCAGCATAAAACGCAGAAGTCGGCAGCCTGAGAGAAAATCAATCCGGCCGAGGGGGGGGGGTACGCATGACACTCGAACTTATCGGGGCCGGATTCGGCCGCACCGGCACGTGGTCGACTTTCGCCGCGCTGAACAGGCTCGGCTTTCCGAGCTACCACATGCAGGAAGTCATCATAAACAAGGCCAACAAAGGCCATCTCGACTTCTGGCGCAAGGTGGCGAACAGCCCGCCCGGGAGCCAGCACGATTGGAACCGCGTCTTCGCCAACTACCGGGCGACCGTCGACAATCCGGGCTGCTGTGTATGGAAGGAATTGATGGCCGCCTATCCCCGCGCCAAGGTGCTTTTGACGCTGCATCCGCGCGGCGCCGAGGCCTGGTACGAAAGCACCATCGACACGATCTACTTCACCGAGAATGTCTGGCAGTTCAGGGTGCTCGAATGGCTGACGCCGTTCGGCCGCAAGTTCGGCGACATGTCGCGGAAACTGATCTGGGGCCGCGCGTTGAAAGGCGTGATGAACGACCGCGACAAGGCGGTGGCGTGCTACAACGCCTATATCGACGAGGTGAAGGCAGCGGTGTCGCGGAAAGGCTCCTGGTCTTCAAGGTGACCGACGGCAGGGGGCCGCTCTGCGATTTCCTCGGCGTTCCGATTCCGAACGAGCCCTTCCCCAACCTCAACGACCGCGCCAGCATCAAGAAGATCATCCGCGACATGATCATCGGTTCCTATGTGATGCTGGCCGGCGTGGCGCTTGCGCTTGCGATCGCGGTGGCGGTCGGCGGGCTGTGGTGGTGGCTGGGGTAGAGGGTGAAAAAGGGGGGCCGGCGAATTGCCGCCCGGGTTTGCGAGGTACTACGGGATTGTCGGCATATTAGATTAAGCGCATATTATCCCAAGCCGAAGCGTTGCTCCGGTCGAACCGCCATTGGCCATGGTACCCAGGCGGTCCGCAGATCAGGTCAAATGTCAGGGAAAGAAGGCAAGTCCGTGCTGCCCACGGGCAGCCCGAGACATGATATTTGGAGGAGATTCCCATGAAGGTTACCATATTGGCTAATTACGAACCCCAGGCTGCCAAGGGGCTGATGCAGGGATCGAACCGGGAAGCTGCAGTCCAAGCGCTTTTCGAAAGTGTCGGCGGCAAGATGAACAGCCTGACGTTTACACGCGGCCTCTATGACGTCGTCGTCAATGGCGAGGTGCCGGATCAGGTTGCAGGGATGGGCATGACCCTTGCGGTGCGGGCAAGCGGTTCGGTGCGCGACCTCGTCGTCCTCGAGGAGCTCGACATGAAGGCGGTGATCGCGGCCGCCAACAAGGCTGCCGGCGTCTACAAGCCGGCCGGCTGACCCGTTTGACCAGGCGGCATGGGGCGTATTGAACGTGCCCGTGCCGCCGGTCCGCACATGAAAGATCGGCATCTGCAACCGAGGATCCGCCAGCACGGCGGGTGCCGCCCAGGAGACACGCGGCGCTCCATGGCCGGAACAGGATTGCCGCCCAAACCAATCGGAGGAAGCCATGACCGCCTACAATGTGGTCCGCTTTCGCACCAAGCCAGGCAAGGAAGAGGCCTTTGTCGATGCGCATGCAAACATCTCGCTGAACGCCAAGGGCTTTCGCAAGGGCGCCCTTATCAAGACCGGCGAGCGCACATTCTGCTTTGTCGGTGAATGGAGCGACATGGACAGCCTCGCCGCGGCGCGCCCGACGATGATCGGCATTCTCGACACGTTCCGCGATATGCTTGAGGATCTCGGCGGCGATCTCGGCGTGACGGACCCGGTGTCCGGGACGGTCGTTGCGGAAATAGGCTGAGGAAGCCGCCAATCGGCGATGGCCGGGCCGCCAGGCGCGCCCGGCCGACGCCATCGGCTGTGGTGAGGGGCCACGCATATGCGTCGGCCCTTTATCTAGAACGGCAACCGGATCTCGTTGTCCTGAACGGAGTCAGGCCAGCCGATGTCCTTGCGGATTTCCGGCGGCAGGCCGTTCAATTCGCGCGTCGTCCTGCGGCGCTCGCTCGCCTGCGCAAAGGCGGCGCGGATGCGGTTAAAGCTCTTAAACATCGGGACCTCCACAAGGCAGCGGCAGAAAGATCGGTGCTGCCCGCTCACCGGGCGCCGCTTTTGAGGTCCGTCTGTAACCAGCCGATTGCGCGCGAACGGTGAAATGCTTCACGAAGCCTAGGCGACCTGAAACATTTGTGTGCAAACTGATTTGTGGGCTTGGGCGCTAGCCGGCCTCCGTTTCAACGTGCCGCCCAATTGCCTTTCAGCCCGGTCGGCCCGGCCTCCCTTACGATGACCTCGCGGTGCGGATAGGGGATGCCTATTCCGTTCTCCTTGAACGTATCCCACAGCGCCAAGAGCACCTTGCCGCGCACATTGGTCAGGCCCTGCTGCGGATCGCGGATCCAGAAGCGCAGGACGAAGTTGAGCGAGGAGTCGCCGAACCCCGTCAGCCAGCAGACCGGGCGCCGGTCGGCTTCGACCCGGCCGACACTGATGGCGGCCTCTATCGCCAGTTCGCTGACCTTATGCGGGTCGGCGTCGTAGGAGACGCCAAAGTCCACGTCGAGCCGCACGAGATTGTCGCTGAACGACCAGTTGATGACCCTTCGAGTGATGAAGTCTTCGTTAGGAATGAGATATTCGCGGCCGTCGCGCGTCACCACCGAGACGAAGCGCGCCCGCAATTCACGTATCCAGCCGAATGTACCTTCAAGCGAAATGGTGTCGCCCGGCTTGATCGACTTGTCGAGCAGGATGATGATGCCGGAGACGAAGTTCGAAACGACCTTCTGCAGCCCGAAGGCGAGACCGACGCCGATCGCTCCGGAGAAAACCGTCAGCGCCGTCAGGTCGACGCCGACGGCGGAAAGGGCGACAGCGCCGGCAACCAGCACCAGGCCGATCTTCGCCACCTTGCCGACAAGGACGCGGATCGAGGGTGTCAGTTCCTCGGAGATGCGGACACGCTCATCGACATAGTTGCCGATGACCACCGCAAGCCAGACCGTGGCGACCAGCAGCAGCGCCGCCTTGAGCAGCACGAGAGCCGAAAGGCGGACGGCGCCCATGGGGATGGCGAGGCTGTCCAGCATCGCTGCGGTCTCGTCACTGACGCCCAGGATGACAAGCGCCGCATAGATCCAGATCAGCCAGCCGAGCAGACGGGCGGCGAGGCGGTTGCGGATGACGCGCGACAGAACCGAGGCCAGAAGCCAGGCAAGCGACAGTGAAAGCACGATTTGGACGAGGTAGGTGTGGCTTGGCCACACGAAAGGGCGCATGACGGTGCGCGCGGCGAACAGGAAGAGCGCGAAAAGAATCCAGTCGGTGCGCCGCAACAGGGCGATCACGACCCTCAGCAGGCCGGGATGACCCTTGATCTGGCGTGCCCGGTCCTCAACGAGCAACTCGACGCGCCGGCCCGCAAGCCTCGCCGCGAGGAACAGCGCGAGGATGATGACGGCCTGGTAAAGGAGCCACGGCGTGGCGGCATAATCGAGCCATCCGCTGGACCAGACCAGCGCTCGATCGATGGCGTCGCGAACATCCATTGCCATACGACCATCATGGACGGGCTAAAGCGCGTCGCGATCTTTCAGGTTCGCTCCGTGCGCTTTAGATTCTTGATTTTGCGCATGTCTCCCGAAACCGGTTCCCACTTTCGGGAGACATGCTCTAGCAAAGCGCAACCCGCCGTTGCGGGGTCTATTTCAAAGCCGCGCGTTCACGCGCTCGGGGCGACTATGCGCCGGCGGCGCGCTGCCGTTTGCCCGACGAGTTCTTCCGTTCATCCTCTTCGTCGATCTCGTCCATCGCCTGTTCCCAAAAGCGCAAATCGGCGCCCTCGGGCTTTCCTTCCTTTTCCCAAAGCTCATAGGCGCGCTGGCGGATGCGGTCTTCCCTGGTCTGTTCAGCCATGGATTCCTCCCGATCTCTGTTTCACCAGAAGGAACGTCGGCGCAAGCGAAACGATCCATGCTAAGGCCTGGCGGCGGCCAATTTTCCAGGTGCGACCCCGCCCTCAGCCGATCAATCCGCCATCCTTGGCGGTGCGGGATAGAAAGTGTTTCGTCGAAGCTGCCGATCTCCCCGCTTGTGGGGGAGATTGCGCGCCCGGTGCAAACCGCCGCCGTTAACCTTAATCTCAAGAGCCGGTGGGGAAGTCCGTGCTCCCTGCCTATTCCGCTTTCGCGGAAGTTTCCGCGCGAAAAAAATGTGCGATAGTACAGTCTGCGGTATGAGGCCGCCGTGGTCGACGCGGACGCCCAAGCACATCCCCAACAATGTCGCCCCCAACGGCCGCGTCGACCATGAACTGAACGGCGATCTGACCCGGGTCGCCGTTTTGTTCTTAAGCAATCAGGCTTCCGTCCTGGCGTATTCCGCGACCAGCCCCTCATATTCCTCGAAGGCCGGCAAGGCCGCATAACTGTGCACGGCTGGCGTCTCGGCCCAGGGCAATTTCTCGTTGGTCCAGGTCTCGATGAAGGGCGTGAACCAGGCAGGGTCATCGAGCATGGTCGGGCGCAAATTGACGAACCAGTCGAGCCCTTCCGGCCTAGTAAACATCCAGCTCATGCAGTAGCCGCAGAAATAGTGTTTCGATGCGCCGTGCAGGCCGCCGATCACCGGTTCGCCTTTGGTGATCTCGAAGCCTTGCGCGGGAATGGCGGCGCTCAACGAATAGGCGCTGGACGACATGCGCTGGCAGCCGGTGCAATGGCAGGCCATGGTGAGCAAGGGGTTTGCCGAAATCTTCAGGCGCACGCGGCCGCAGCGGCAGCCTCCTTCAGCGGGCAGGGAAAGGTTGGGCACGGTGGGGCTCCTTGAAGTTTCAACAACAAATGTCGGCGGGACAGCGCCCCCCTCTGTCCTGCCGGACATCTCCCCACTTGGGGGGAGATCAGACGTCGCCTTGGCTTTCGCCAATCTCCAACGCGGCAGGATAAAGCGGGGCGCCGAGACAGCCAATCTCCCCTTGTGGGACCACAAGCGGGAGATGTCCGGCAGGACAGAGCGCGACGGAATGCGACGTTCGGGTTCTCAGCCCCCCACCAACCCCGCCGTCGTCGTCATCCGCGCGCCCTGCTTGGCAAAGGCGTCGTTGTGCCTCGCAATGATCTCCGGGGCCTTCTCCTCTTGCGAATCCAGCGTCGAATGCGCGTCGGAGACCACGGTGACGCCGAGCCCTTCGGCAAAGGCGCCTTTGACGGTGGCGGCGACGCAGAAATCGGTCTGGGCGCCGATGAGCACGACGTCGCGGGCGCCCTGCCCCGCCACCCATTTGGCAAGCGCTGCGTTGGAGAAAGCATTGCCGACCGTCTTGCCGAAGGTCGGCTCGTCGGCGGCCTGGCCGAGTTGCGGCCACACCGGCCAGCCGGAAGCGCCCGGAGCCAGCGGATCGCCCGCCGGCCCGTCATGGCGGATGAAGGCCACCTTGCGGCCGGAGCGGCGCGCCCAGTCGATCAGCGCGCGTGCGCGCTCGGCGATTGCGTCGGCGTCATGGATCGGCGGATCGAAACGGCCGTCGAACATGCCGGTCTGGAGGTCGATGACGATGAGCGGAGCGGCGGCGGAGGGAGCGGTGTCTGGCATGACGGCGAGGATAGCGTGGGACGTGGGTGGGTCAAGGCGGGCGGAGTGTGATCCTCTTATGGTCTCTTGTGGGGAGATCGGCTGTTTCAGCGCCACCCTATCCCGCCTTAGCGGCTCTCAGAAAATAGGCACCGCCAAGAAGGAGACCCACCGCCGTCACGAACAACAAGAGCGCAACAGCGACCCGCCAGGCGGCAGCCATTGAGCGGTCACCCTGCAGTGGTCTGCTGGCTTCGCGGATTGTTCTGCCAGCTACCTTAAGAATCTCGATAGCAAGAATAACCGCAATCGCCGACGCAACGAACGCCAGCAGTATCTTCGGTTTCGGCGGACGATCGTATAAGCCGACGATTGCCTCACCGAACTGGTAAAGGGCGATGGGCGCATATCCGATGGCTGCGAAAAGGCCACCGCCCACAGCAAAGTACATGGCCAGGCGCCAGGGCCAGTCTGAAAGCCATCGCTTGCCGGCCAGCTTTCGGACTCGATAATCGAGCGCCGCAAAACAAAGGCTGCCCAAAACCCAGCAGAAACCGATCCACCAATTCATCCAAGCGTTCTATCGCTTCGCTGGTTAGCTGGGGATTAAGCGCTCGCTGATCGGCCTCTTTTCTCCCTAGCAGGAGGTAGGGCGCCGGCGCCGGAGCGCACGATCTCCCCCTTGTGGGGGAAATGCCCGGCGGTTGTGTGCGTCAAGTTCTGCAAAAAGGGGCGGCCATATTGCTGGTCATGCGGCTTGGCGTAGAGCGAGCTTCTTGTGCTCGCGCAGGTCGTCCATGTTGATGTAGCGGTTGGCCTCCATCCAGTTCTCGTTGGTCTCGACGGCGAGCGCCCTGACAAGGCGCAGGCAGCTTTCGGCGTTGGGGAAGATGCGTACGACATAGGTGCGGCGGCGGATTTCCTCATTGAGGCGTTCGAGCATGTTGGTGGACTTGAGATGCTTGTGGTGCTGGCGTGGCAGGCAAAAGAAGGTCAGCGTGCGCTCGATGGTCTCCTCCACCCACGTCGTCAGCCTTGGATAGCGGCCCGACCATTTGGCCAGCCATGCGGCGAGATCGGCTTTGGCCTCGGCGAGATCGCGCCGGTCGTAGAGCCAGCGCAGCTCCTGCAGGCAATCGTCGCCGTGCTTCCTCGGCAGGTGATCGAGCGCGTTCCTGAGGAAGTGCACGTAGCAGCGCTGCCAGGCAGCTTCTGGGATCACTTCGCCGATTGCCGCTACGAGACCGGCATGGTCGTCGGACACGACCAACTCGACGCCCTTGAGGCCGCGCGCCTTCAGCGCGACGAGGAAGTCCTTCCAGGCCGAGCGGCTCTCGCGATTGGCCATCTCCACAGCCAGGATCTGGCGCCGCCCATCCCAGTCGATGCCGACCGCGATCAGCACCGCCTGGCTCGTGACAATGCCGGCCTCACGCACCTTCTCGTAGCGAGCGTCGAGGATGAGATAGGCAAAGGGCTCCTGAAGCGGCCGCTCGGCAAAGGCCTTCAGGCTCTCGTCCAGCCGCTTGTTGATGGCCGAGATCGACGAGGCGGAGAAGGCATGACCGCACAGCTCCTCGGTGATCGCCTTCACCTTGCGGGTCGACACGCCCTGCACATACATCTCCGCAAGGGTGGCCACCAAGGCGCGCTCGGAACGCTGGTAACGCTCGAACAGCTCGGTGGAGAAGCGACCAGCCCGGTCCTGCGGAACCCGCAGTTCGAGCTTGCCGACACGGGTGACAAGGGTGCGGCCGTAATAGCCAGAGCGATAGCCGAGCCGCTCCGGCGTTCGCTCGCTCTTCGAAGCACCCAGCGCCTCGTCCATCTCGGCCTCGAGCACCTCCTGCATCACCGCACGGATCACCTCGTGCAATCCATCCGGGTTCGAAAGCAGAATGTCTTTGACGGCGGCTATGGCGGATTTATCTTCAGTCTTGGTCATGGTGGCGTTCCTTCGCGGGAATCGGTGACGTGAACAATCACCAGCCTGCCATGACCGCCCTCTCGCAGCGAATTTGCAGAACTCTCAGCACACTACCCCGATCCGGATAAGTGCATTCGGGCAAATGTGTCCGCGAACCCTTCGCTTCCTGCATCCGATTGCTCGCCGGCATTATGCGCGCGGTAACTATCGGATGAGCCACCAATTCGACCATACATGACGATTCGTACTCCTATGTTTCGCAACCGAGCTCAAGTTAGCACGGCTGTTCAACATAGGTCGCTTAGTTGACGACTAGCTGACGAGGGCATTCCAACGGCTGCACGAATCAAATCCGCACTGCCGGCCTCAAAACCTCGGACTGCGCCACGCACCGGCCAGCAGAGGCTGCAAGGTCATGCCCGGAGGACTTGCCGTAGTTGCTGGGTGGCAGATCCGAGGGGAGTGATTGCCCCAGGCCCGCGGTTGCGCGGTTGGCCTGACAGAGACACTGGGGCACGGATGGCCAGCCGACATTTGCCACTAGCTAGCATGGAGCCAGGTCAGTTTTGAACTGGGCAGTCGTGGACTTCCAATGACTAGGCCAAGCCTGCGGCAAAGAGTGCTTTCGCGACAGGCTGGAAATATTGCATAGGAACGGCGTTGCCGAGTTTTGTAGTGCTTATCAGCTGACGTGCTAAGACATGGTCATGGACGATCGTCAGGCGTAGTGCCCGCGCCTCACTCAACACATGTGAAACGCGCTCACCTTCGGCACGGCAAACTAAGAACGGCACCCCGGTTTCACCGCGAACGTAACGCAGACCGATCAGGACCGCCCTTCCTGTTAAGACCAGCGTGGCGCGATGCACGCCAAGCGCAGGCTCGTCGGCCGCCTCCTCGCGGATGCGACGCTGTTCACCTTTCAACTCTGGCGCTCCTTGCTGATCCTTCGACTCGCGCGTCACTTCGGTATTGGTCATGCGCATTTCGCGCAGATACAACGCGCGCTGGAGCAGGAGATCGATCAGTCCGCCGACCAGCAGTGCGCCGGCGCCAATTCCCATCAGCAATTTTGTCTCCATAAAGATGAGGCCAACACAGCCCATGCCGCAGATCGGCAGAGGGACCATTGTCTTCCACATCCCGAGAAGGACAATGGAAAAGGTTGCGCTGAGAACCAATACCTTGAACATGGTCTTGCAGACTTCGACCATGGAACGAGCAGACCCCAAGCGCTTCAGCCCTTCAAAGGGGTCAATTTTCTTAAAGCTGAGCTTCATCGGCTCCAGAGAGAAGACAAATCCACCATTGGCTAGCAGGCTGGCCAAAATCACCGCGGCGACGAGGGTTCCAAGCAGCGGGCCAACAGCCGCGACGGTGAGTTGGACGAGCACAACCAATGCCTGCGGCACCGCGGTATCGAAAGGTAGGCTCTGCAACTTGGTGGCTAATAGGAGCGCTTCCCGGCATTTGTCCTCGATCACGCTGCCTCTTAGCCAAAGGTAGCCGAGCCCAGCGCAAGTCCCGACCGCGCGGACGAAATCGGAGCTACGTGGCAGCTGTCCTTTTTTGCGCGCTTCACTTAACTTCTTCGGGCTGGCGGCGTGTGTCTTCTCTTCACTTGTGTCGCTCATGGCAGCAATTTGTCGAACCACTCCAGCGCGCCGTTGGCTTGTGTGACCTCCAGTTTCATGCTCTCCACCAGATAGGCAGCGTAGGTGACCATGAGAACTGGAAAGACAATGTTCTTGATTGCCGGAGACAGTTGGCTCGCCTTAAATTGCGGGGCAAAGCGACGCAGCAGCATCATCGATATATCAATCAGTATCAGGAAGAACACGACAGGCCCCGATACCAATAATGCCGTGCGCATTATGCGGTCGAGAAGCCCCAACAACTCCATTGCTCCTGGCCCGCTCAGTGTCGGGTGAAACTGATACACCGGCCAGATCAAGTAGCTGCGGTACAGGACACTGATCAAAGTTTCCAGGCCTCCTGATCCGACGAATATGGCAATCGCAGTGATCCCCAGAAAAACGCCCATCGCGGAAGCCTGACTGTTCGTCGCGGGATCGGCCGAAGCGGTCGGGCTGCTGATGCCGCGTTGGTTGTCGATAAGCTCCCCGGCAGCCTGAAGGCCCCAAAGCGGAATGCCAAGAAAAGTGCCAAGGAGTACACCGACAAAAACTTCCTTGAATCCGAGCAGGGTTAGCTGGATCAGGCGTGTATCAGAATCCAGCGCCGGCAATCCGCCGCTGACGTGTGCCAGGCATGGTAGTGCGAAGCCAACAGCCAAACAGCCCCGGATCAGCCCACTGATCTGCGAGCGTGTGAATACGGGAAAGATCAGCATGATGCCCATCGCGCGGGCTGCCCCAAGACCTGCCGCAACGACGAGTTCGAGAGCCGTCTGGATCAGAATTTGAATATCGGCCGATGGCGCGTCCATGGGGCGGACTAGTAGCTAAGTGTCATTGCGGGAAACTCGGTGAAGATCTGATCGGCTAGCTCTATGAGCGGGGCGCTTAGCACAGGAGCAAACAGCCCAATCACCGCGACAACGACCAGAAGCTTCACGGTGAGCGGCAAGCTTTCATCCTGGATCTGCGTCGCCGCCTGGAGGATGCCGATGACGAGGCCGACAACCACTGATGCAATGAGCGGCGGTAGAATCCAGATCATGAAAACCACCAGTGATTGGCTCATAAGAGTAATGATGCTGGATTCAGTGATGATCAGCCTCCCGGTAACGTATAACTCAGCACAAGCCCATGCATCAATTTTGACCAACCATCAATGGCAACAAACAAAAAGATCTTGAACGGGACAGATATAACAGTTGGTGAGACCATCGACATACCCATTGCCATCAAGATAGTTGTCACTATCAGATCTATAACAATAAAAGGCAGATAAAGTAGAAATCCCATCTCAAATCCGCGCTTCAATTCTGATAGCAAGAAAGATGGCACAAGTATTGCAAAGTCATCAGGCGTGGCTGCAGCGTGCATTTCCTCTGGCCAGACCTTTTCTGTCGAAGATAGGAAAAATCGCCGCTGCTCTTCATTTGTGAATTTCTTGAGATGCTCGCGCAAGGGCTCACTTCCGGCTTTAGCGGCGCTTACCCAGTCGTCGAATGTCTGATAGTGGAGCTTGGGATCCGACATGCGGTCATAGGTCTGCTCAGCAACGGGCGCACTAACGAACATAGTGAGGATCATCGCCGCGGCGTACAGCACCACATTGGGTGGTATGGTCTGGGTCCCGAGCGCATTGCGGACGAGGAAAAGAACAATTGATACCTTTACAAAGGCCGTTGTCGTGGCAACTGCTAAAACCAGCAGACCGAGTCCGGCGGTAACCGCAAGAAGCGCCAGGATTGTCGGCTGAGCTTCACTCATTGCATGCAAACCCGCCACGGAGCCTGATGCCCAGCTCTTCTCCGATGCGGACAATGTCGCCACGCCCGATACGCTGACCATTGGCCACTATGTCGATCGGGCCGTCGATCGGCCATCCAAGTTCAAAAATATGCCCTTCGCCGGCACTTCTTAATTCCCCAAGAGAAATAGGCCAGCGGCCGCATTCAAAGACAAGCACGATCTCGACATCGTCGAGATCCTTAGTAAGCTCCAGTTGCGATCCGGGTTGTGTCATATGCGCATTCTCCAAAGGACACGGTCGCGGGCGGAAAGGCCCCCGCAAGATTAATTCATCGCCGTCAAGATCCGCCCCGGCGCACAACTGGCCGACAGCTAGGGTGATCTGGCCGCGGCCGAACGGCGCAATATCGGGCAACAATGCATCACCGACACATGCGCTTCGAAGAAGCGCCGCAGGAAGGCGAAGCGTGCCGACCTCTCCTGCAACAATGAGCGAGAGCTCTGGAGGCAGCCCGCCCAGCTGCCGCGGCAACTGGGCAAGCAGTTCGCCTAGCGCGCGAAACGCAGGCGGTACTAAGCCGTCAAGAGGCGTGAACAGGAATAGACGGCCCTTGCCCTTGACCGCGCCGAAAATGATGTCGAGTTCAAGATGAGGAGCCAGCATCGTGGCTTCGCATACGCGCACGAGTTGCACGTTCAGACGCGTCGTCTCCTCCAGTCGAGTGACAAGCGGCTCAAGAGCGAGTTCGAGAATAAGCGAAGCAGTTGGCTCGGAAGGGAAGGCCAAGCCGTTCTGCACTGTCGTGATGAACTCCTCTACGAGCGGGCGCGACAGCGACAAGATGACCGTTTCGGCTCCCACTCTCCAGACGCAGTCAAGCATCGGAATGGCAGCAGGTTCCTGCTGCCAGACAAGCCCTGCCGTTCGCACCGATAGCGGCACCTCGTTGATCCGGCTTTGAAACGGCGTGCGGGGCGCTGCTGTATCATTGAGCCACGAGACAACCGTGCGGGACAGTTTCAGAACTGGTTCGAACATGGCGGGTGTGACCGCAGCGGCTATCAAAGACTGCACGGTCGTGTCATTCGGACGACCTCTTGCGACTGTCGGATCCGGTTGCGCGGCATTTAGGCAAGCGACCCCCTCGCATATTTCAGCAGTATCTCGTCGTCGGCCTCGATCTCGGCTGCGGCCTCCGAATGAGTCTCGACGGCGCGCCGCACGTCGTCCTCGATTTGTTGCCATTTGTCCCTTGCCGCCGAACATATGACCCATAGCTCCCTCGTCCTGGACGCCGCCATCTCAGCCTCCTCTTGAGCGATTTGGGCATCATCAAGCATCTGCCGTCTGGAAGTGATCTCAGCGGCAAGCTGTTCAGTGTGAAGGCGGTGACGGTCGAGCGCTGCGCTAGACAAGTTGTCGAGTGACATCAGATGCTGATAGAGCGCTGCTTCTGTTCTTGAACAATGTTGCTGTACCATTGCAAGCTCCCTAGCGGCATTTTGTACGGCTGAGGCGGCCACATCGCGCTGGGCTTCCTTCTTGGACAGCTCGCCAAGGGCACGACGCTCTTGCATTTCCTTCAGAAGCCGTAACCTCGAAGACTGAACCCAGTTCACGCGGTCAGACGCGACATCCATGCGACCGTCTCCTCGAAATCTGACGCGTCATCTTCGCTCTGGCGCAGAAACTCCCTCAGTTCGTCGATTGACGCGACGGCCCGGTCAGTCAGGGGATCTCCACCTGGCTTGTATTCGCCAACATTGATCAAGAACTCGGTCTCGGCATAGCGCGATAGGAGCTCGCGGAAAATGGATGCTGCCTTGCGATGTGTCCCCGAAACGACTGCATCCATGACGCGGCTGCGACTCTGCAGCACATCAATAGCGGGGAAATGCGATCGCGCCGCAATAGCGCGTGAGAGGATGACATGGCCATCGAGAATACCACGCGATTCCTCGGCGATTGGATCACCTGTGCCATCACCCTCTACAAGCACCGTATAGAAGGCCGTGATTGAGCCCCGCTCACCCATGCCGGCGCGCTCGAGCAGGCCTGGCAGCATGCCAAAAACGGAAGGAGGAAAGCCCCGTCGCGTCGGCGGCTCACCCGCAGCAAGGCCTATTTCGCGCATAGCGCGGCAGAAGCGCGTCAGCGAATCCAGCATGAGAGCAACGCGTAGGCCCTGATCGCGAAAATATTCCGCGAGCGCAGTCGCCATTGGAGCGCATTGCGCACGCTCCACCGCCGAGCGGTCGGAGGTTTCAACCACGACGACCGTACGGAGAAGGCCCTCTTCACCAAGATTCCTTTCGATGAATTCACGAACTTCCCGTCCACGTTCGCCTATGAGCGCCACTATGACGACGTCAGCGGCGGCACCCTTTACGATCTGTGACAACAGCGTCGACTTGCCACCACCTGGCTCGCCATAAATCCCGATCCGCTGGCCCTCGCCGCACGTCAGCAGACCATCGAGGACACGGACCCCAAGCGGGAATGGCCGCTCAATCATGCGCCTCGTCATCGGATTGGGGGCTCTGCCATGCAGTGGCCGAGTTTCGACGGTCTTGATTTCGCCTTTGCCGTCCAATGGGCGGCAACGACTGTCGATCACGCGACCGAGCAAATCGCCGCCGACGGGCACCTCACGCATTCGGCCAGTGGCCACGACCTCTGCGCGGCTGGATAGGCCCACCAAGTCCCCGATCGGTGTCAGCAATACACCATCACCCGACAGGCCGATCACCTCGGCCTCGAGCGACAGCCCGGTTCGCGGGTCCTCTAGGAGGCAAAGTTCCCCAATACGAGTGTCTGGCAAGACGGCATGAACCAGTGTGCCGATAGCCCGCGTGATCCGACCCCGCACCGCACGCGTGTCAATTCGCTTGGCCGCAGCCCTCAACGACGAGATTGCTGGAACGAGAGCTCGAGTGTCGGCGTCAGCGTTATGTTCTGGGACGGGCTTTCTCATAGCTCGCCTTTTTCACAGAGCGTCCCGAAACCAAGGCGCAGCGCGCGCATCTGGGCGTCAAGTCCCAGGTCGACATTGCCGTACTCGCTCCACAGCACGCACCGTTGCGGCGACAACGTCGGGTCGGGCTCGATCCGCACCCTTGGTCGACCATCCTGGCCGTCGCATCGAGCAAACTCTCGTGCAAGCATGTCGACTTGCATGGGAGAAACATGAAGGCAAACTTCGGCGCCGCTGTATTGACACTCTATGGCGTGACGAACAGCCCTCACCAATAGCTCGCCCGGATCGAAAGCGCCGATAAGATCGCTCAATATTTCCATCACGAGCTGCGGCAATTCCTGCTCCAGAGCCGCCTTTCGTCGCGCGATTTCGGAGATTGTCTCCGCAATCAGCCCTGCCATCTCCTCGGTGCCTGCATTCGAGCCCTCCATGTGGCCGCGCGCCCACGCCCGCTGGTAAACGGCGCGTGCCCAGTTTCGAACGCGCTGCCGATGCCGTTCTGCCGCGGCAAGCGCTTGCGCGGCGCTGTGCCAGGTTTCGAGCTCGCTCGCGGGTATCAGTGGTCCGACTGGACGCATCTGCGGCGCTATTGGCCCCTCGGAAAGTTCGGCTGTCATTTCACCGGGGTCTCTGTCTCAAAATGAGCTAGTACAAGTGAAAGCAATTGGCCGGCGGCGGTCCAATGCTCAGGTGCTGGAGTCTCCGCGGCAGTCCCCTCGGGCAACCGAAGAAGCACGCGGTTACGCTCGGTCGCTGAACTGTCCTGGAGCCAAGCCCCAAGACATGCATGTCCATCGTATTCGATTTGCTGAGCGAGTTTTTCTGGGTCCGCGATCAGTCTGTTCTCAACGGCATGCAGCAGGTGTCGGATTCCGAATGCGTGTGCATCCACGCCGATGCGTTTAACAAGGATGGCAAGCTCAGGCTGAGAGACAAACGCGACCAGCGAACGGGCATGCCAGATACTACCAGCAAGAAGGGCAGCTCGATATGGATCGTGCCCGCGTAGAAGGTCCGGCCTGCAGCCGATGTGGTTCAGATCCACGTCATAGTTGCCCAGCAATTCTGCCAGCCTTGGATGCAGTCTGGAACACTTCTGCAACTTCACTAACGTTTCTGCCGATAACGCTGGATCAAGACGCGCCGCTAGACGGGTCGGATGGGCCGAAGCCGCAAGCTCGCTCGCGCCCGGAAAACGCAATTGGTGCGGACCATCAGGTCGGGCGGTCTGTATAGGCATTTGCAATGAGATGTCACCCACGTCCAATTGCAGGCATTCTTTTGCGAATGGCCTCGACAGCAGAAGCATCCCGGCGCCCCTCGACCTTGGAAACGCCGGTTGATTGCTTGCGCCGACGCGTAACAACGCTGACCAAGAGATAACAGGCCACGGCGAATACGGCTGCGGCAAAACCTGTCACGGTCGCCAGAATTGGCGCAGGAAGAGGTATTGATGCTTGTGGCAAAACAGCAGTCGGATCGGGCCGTTGCTCGTGTGCGGACCGTTCTACCGGCACCAAAACCACTTCCACCTTATCGTAGGACAAGCCTTCGATGCTGTCGGCTACGAGCATCTTTATCTTTGGCAGCAGAGCCGCGACATTTGTTTTGGCGTCGTGCCTGATAAACACCGAGGCCGAGGATGGCGTGGCGCCGGCTCGCACAAGGTCGTTATGCGGCAGCACGACGTGAACACGTACAGAAAAAACGCCATCGATATCGCTGATCGTCCGCGACAACTCTTCGCTCAGGGCATACACGTAACGGGCACGCTCTTCGGTCGGCGAGGCAATCAGGCCTGATCCTTGGAATATCTCACCGAGGTTCTTGAAGGATTGGCGCGGCAACCCCTTGGCGTTCAGAAGGTTGATTGAGAAGGCGAGCAGCTTTTCGTCAACCTGGATCGTGCTGGTCCCATCCTTGGCGACCACCCGGATCGCGGCGACCCCGTTGTCTTCAAGAAGTGCGAGCATTTCATTTGCCTCACGCTCTTGCAATTGCGTGTAGAGGTCGGTTTTGCAAGCACTGAGGGCGACGAGAACTGGCAGCATGACAAGTCTAATCGACCGCCACCCTGACAGGCCACGCATGATTTCGCCCTTGGCCAAGCCAATCATGCGCCCGGTTCAGCCTTCCTTCAAAAGTTTATTCACGGATGATGTGATGCCGCTGACGCCTTTGGAGATAAGCGCCACCTGGGTGACGCCGTTGTAAACATCCCGAAGACCAGCCATCATCGTTTCGAAGTCTTGCCCTTGTTGAGGAATGCCCGAGATTCCGGTTCCCGCCTCACCTGCGACGGGAAGCTTCTGCGCCGGTCCCGGTAGAGCGCCCTTCGAAAGGGCTATGTCATGGTCGAGCGCGGGGAAGGAAACAGTGTTGTGTGGATATAGGGAGGAAATCGTCTGCAACACGCGATCGCCCATGCCGCTCGTCGGCGCAGCCGCGCGCTGAACATCCATCGCCGCAGCAACTGGCGCCGCACTCGCTGGCCCCGCGGCGGCATCGTTTTTCAGCGAGTCGGCTGCATGCCCTAAGGCGCGCTCAAACTGGGCCTGCTCGACAATCGACGGTGATCCGACCCTGGGGAGGCCAGCCGTTAGAGTGGCAGAGATCGACGTAACAGGCATCATCATGTAAGGACTCGGTTGCTCTCTCTGACCGGGCGAGCCCCGCCCATTCATCACCCGGTGTCGGCGCAACACTCCTAGGGGGGCAAGCTGACAACAAGCTGACTAACGGCGGCGTCATTTCGACATCTAAAATCTCTTCGGCAATTTAGTCACTTGTGATGATTTCAGCGTTTGGTTTATCAGTGCGACATGCCGAGAACGCTTATCCAACCCGTCACCCTGCATGTTTTGAGACTTCTCTGTGCCGGGTTTTTTCTGTCCACCGGGATTCACCCGGCGCACGCAGTCCCGCTGTCCCTTCCGGCGACACCCTATAGATACACGGTTCTGGATCAGGAACTCGCTGCAGCGTTGCAGGAATTCGGCAACAACCTGAATATCAGGGTCAACATCAGTCCTGCGGTGAAGGGGCGAATTCGCGGACGTATGCCTGATTTGCCACCGCGCGCGTTCCTCGACCGCTTGACGAACCTTTACGGTCTCCAATGGTACTATGACGGCCTTGTGCTCTATGTGTCTGCTGCACAAGAATCGCAAACTCGAATGCTTTTGATGACGTCGATTCGCTTCGATGCGTTCAAGGGGGCTCTCGACAAGCTTGATATCTCCGACGAGCGCTATGTGGTCAAACCCGTGCCAGGCAATGGCCTCGTCTTCGTTTCCGGTCCACCGCGCTTCGTCGCACTCGTGGAGCAGACCTTTAACGGCTTGGTGGCGGAGGCGCAGGCGCAGACTCACATAGCGGCCACGCCAAAGGAATCAGTGCTGATCTTGTTTCGCGGCTCCTCCACTACGGTCGTTCGCGACGGACGACCGGATGCTTCTTATTCTTCTGACATCCCACAACAGGATAGCGTTGGCGGGAAGCCTGAGCTGGGCAAGAAATGAACATTGAGGATTTGCCGCAGCTCTGAAGAACATGACTGCGGCTACCCTTTGTGAACTCTTCGCAAACTCGTCAGTTTCTCGAAAGCTAATCCGCTCATGATGAGTCCCGGCAGCTCTCGCGGTGACTCCGGCCATTGTGTTGGACCGAACCTTGGAGCCGGCCCGGAACACAGCAATTGAAGGCAGGGCAGGCGCATTCGTGACCTGCCGACGCTTGGAATTGTCGAATTTTGTGAAACGCAAGGGATCTTCTGTCGGGGTCTCTTGTGGGGATTTCAACGTCACGTCTGAGGATGCACAATGTCGGCCAGCAATCTTTCAACTTTCTACCGCTCAAATTCGCTACAGTCCGCAAGGGGTTGGCCGGGCCTGAAAGTTTCCCATTTTGCGACCCAGCATCAGCAAAGTGCATCGTGCTTCGAAGCGATGCTGTCCACTTGTGTGCTGGCAAACAAGCCCGGCTCTTTCGCGCAAGGGGATCTGCCAACGTCGAATCTTGATTCGACAATGGATAAATTGCGGCAGGACCCTTTGGGCCATCTGGCACCGGATGTCGAATCGACATTGAAGGGCTTGGAGCAACACCCACTGGATCTGCTGCCGCCACATATGAGGGCGGCTCTCAAGGAGGACCAATCGCAACGCTCCAAGGCGACTGAAGCCCAACATCTGCTCCGCGTCACCCCGAAGATCGAGCCGGCTCCCAGGCCGAGCCCCGGAATCACGTGGAACGGTGGGTCGCTGACCACGGCTGAGTTGCAGATTGTTGCGGTACTCAACCGTCACAAGGACCAATGCCCGCTTAGTTGGAAGTCGTTGACCGAGAAAGCCAATGATCCCTCTACGCCACCGGATCTGAAAGCGGCGATCAAGGGACTGCAGCAGGATTCGGGACTTTTTTATGCGATTGGCTCGCAGGGCGACGGCCGCTGTGGAGGCAAGATCAACGCCAAGGACTTGGCCGGATTTTCAAACCACCACCCACAAGTTGCTGCATTTCAGGAAGCCCAAGCGCAAAGCTACGAGCAGAACTACATACCATCCGACGGCAGCGGAGGTTTGCAGCCTTCGGTCATGACCTTGAGCGATGCCTTGCGGGAGTTTTACCGGTACTCCGAAAATCTGTCCAAGGACCTGAGTCTGGATGAGTTCAAGAAAATGGTCGGCGGCGAATCGAAAAACGGCAAATTTCCGCCCCAGGTCATTGCGGCGGCGCAATATTTCCTCGATCACCCCGATGCTTGGAACCAGTTGTGCGGTGGCTCGAAAGGGAAGATGCACAAAGAGGATTTCCTGCAAGTCGCCTCATCGTCGATGAGCCTCACGCAAACTGAGCTGAATACGGTCGAGATGATCAAGGACCATCAGGACACGTTCTTTGGAAGCGGTGTTCTGACTCGCGACAAACTGGCGAAAATGAAAGACGACAAGAGCCTTGATCCGAAAGTGCGGGAAGCAGCCTCTCAGCTCCTTTCAGATCCTCTTTTGTTTGGCCTCCTGAACAATTCGATCACGGGCTATAAGACCCATCATAAATTCTTCGACTTTGGCGGCGGGCATACGGTTGATTCCGGCAATATCAGCAAAAAAGACTTTGCCCATTTTTGCACAAACATGTCGTCTGCGAACCGCAACGTTCAGCAGCCAATCACCCACGGCGCCCAAACCGCAGAAGAGCAGAATGCCGTCGCGGACATGAAGATGGGCCTGATGGACCAGCCTGACATTAAGTCAGCCAAAAAGAACGGCGGGGCCGTCATGCACGTCGTCGACTCCGTGCTCAAAATCGAGACGAAAGTGCTCGACTTGGCGGCAACGGCGGTGGGACTGCTCAGCTTCATTCCGGGCCTCGGACAAGTAGCCGATCTTGCCTCGATGGTTCTCGAGGCTGAGTCGCAAGCAGCCAATCTCCTGCGTACGGCCATTAACGGAGGCGATATGAAGCGAGCGCTGGAGGAAGCTGGCCTCAATATGGCCGCGCAGGCGATCGGCCTTATCGCAGGCCCCGAGGTCAAGCTGGCCATTCGAAATGGGCTCGTAAAGCACCTGATGGAAGAGGCCTTGGCGGCAGGCATTGATCTTTCGGTCTCGACGGCGCAGGACTACGCAGAAGGCTATGTGAATAACCTCCAAGCGCGCCTTGCAGGCGGCCCTGAGCAAAACCTAGGCCTTCCGAGCATGCCATCATTCCAGAGTGTGGCAAGCAATGTGCCCTTCGTCGGCATTGCCTTATCCTAGCCGTCGCCTTGCGCGGAAGCTTTGGCTCGCGCGCTGAGATAAGGGTCATTGTGGCACAAGCAGGGGTTCATCCGCATCAACGCAAGCGGTGTTCCTGACGCCATCTTGATCGGACTGTGAGGGAGATGTCCGAAGTCTGTGAAGGCTTCGGTATATGACGACTTCAGAGTTACGCTGAGCCCAGCCATCTCGAGCCGGTGCGCCGGGTCGAGGTTTTCACGGGCGCCGGCCGGCAGCGGGAATGGTCTCCGGAAGGCACGGCGCGGATGGTGGCGGAGCTGGCGCAGCCGAAGGAACGGCTGTCGCGCGCCCAGGGCGGCCTCCCGAACAGCCAGACGATGATCTCCTGCGGCCTATATCCTTGTGCCCACGCTCAAGGCAGTCGGCTGAAAACAGCGCTGATTTAAAACAGCATTATCCTGCACTGCACCCTCGATCCTTGCGCTCACCGATCGCTCGTCGACACGCACGCGGTCAAGTCGTTATCGGCGCTATGCCGATGGGCTTCGAGAGCAAGGTGGACGCTGAGCGGTGCGTCAGCCTCAGGGCGCGGCTGGCCAGCTTTGGGTCTCACGCTCTATGACGGCAACACCCGGCTGATCCACTTGGCCTGTTCGGGGGCTCCCGGCAGCGGCGCGGAAGCCACGGTCCGCCTTCCTCGGCTTCAGGCCAAAGACACCGCAGCATGCTCCAGAGCTATGTCTGCCGCCTTCGCCCCATCGTCGCTGGTCATGTGGAAAGGACAAGCAGGCTACGCACCCCATAATCCCGTCGGGCAGGATTCGACAGTCGACGGCGAGACATTCGCCAAACCTCACCCTTGATTCTCAGCAACGTTAAAAAAAATTCACATAATGTTCGTGAGCGTAGTCTCCTGTCAGGTGGTACATTAGCCCCAATATCTGGCGTCTTAGTCGTAGAAAGGACTGTGATCCATCTTCCATTAGCATCCATACCAGCGGATTTACAGCAAATGACGAGAAGAGATCTCATGCGGATTGATGGGGATAGAAGGGCTAGCGGCTTGCTGCATCCCGTCCGGGTTGATGCCAACCAATGTTGACACTGGTAAATCGCGTAAGGACGGCAGCGCATCTTGATCGCCTTCGAATCCTGGGCCTTTGCGCGCATGCGGATCTAACCGTCGGCGAGCTGGCCGATATTACCAGTCTGCCTCGCGAGCAGGTTCGACGCCACCTCCGGCGGCTGGTCAGAGCCAACTTTCTTTGCTGCAACGAACAACGTCCGCAGTCTTCGTACCATATGCAAGCAGGAGGCAAGGATGGCGGGCTGGCTCAATTGGTGGTCGATCTCCTGCCCCACGATGATGGTCATCATAAAAGAGACCTACAACGCCTGGAAGCAATACAAGACGCGCGGTTGAAGGGACCGCCTGCTTGATCGTGAAATAGATCAGTCCAAATGGAGCGCGACTACCATGGATAACTCCGCCGGCGGCGCCATCGCGCAGCCCGACACTTACGGGCGGCCTCACTTAGCCGCCGTCGACTCCCGCGTTCGCGAACTGCTTCTAAGACAGGAGCGCCAGGAGCGGACAACTCTCAAACTGATCGCCTCCGAGAACTTTGCCTCCTCGGCGGTGTTGGAAGCGACCGGGTCGATTTTCACCAACAAGTATGCCGAGGGATACCCCGGTGCGCGCTACTACGCCGGAAACGAGATCGTCGATGAGCTTGAGACCCTCGCGATCGAGCGCCTGAAAGCGCTATTTGGCAGTGAACACGCCAACGTCCAGCCTTATTCAGGCTCGCCAGCCAACCAGGCTGTCTATCGCGCGCTTTTGAGCCCCCGTGACAAAGTGATGGGCTTGCCTTTACCCGAAGGCGGCCATCTGACTCACGGTTGGTCCGTCAATTTTTCCGGCAGCGATTATCAGCGCGTCCCGTACAGGCTGCACGAAAAGACACAGCAAATTGACTATGACCACTTGCGCGAGACCGCCAAGCGGGAACGCCCGAAGCTAATTTGGGTCGGCGGAACTGCTTATCCGCGTATTTTTGACTACGCGGCAATGGCCGAAATTGCTTCGGAGGTGAACTCGTATCTGGTGGCTGACATCGCCCACATCAGCGGCCTGGTTGTCGCAGGAGTGCATCCGAACCCCGTGCCCCATTGCGATGTGGTCACCAGCACCTCTCACAAGTCGATCCGCGGTCCCCGGGGTGGCTTCATTTTATCAAGGAATGAAGACCGTTATCAGCCCCTCCATCATCCGAAGAGCAAACACAATCTGGCCAAACGTATAGACCGCGCCGTGTTCCCTCTTCTGCAAGGCGGACCGCATATGAATACTATCGCCGCGCTTGCCGTCGCTTTGCAGGAAGCAGCGAACTCGTCCTTTCGTGTCTACGGTCAGCAGATCGTCCACAACGCCAAGGCTCTGGCCCAGGCGCTTCTGGAGCGAGGTTATGAACTCGTCACCGGGGGCACTGACAATCACATGCTGATCCTTGATCTTCGGGACCGGCCGCTGTCAGGCAAAGCCTATGCGGAGCGCTTATCGCGTGCAGGCATCATTGCGAATTTCAATATGGTCCCGGGCGACCGGCGGCATCCGGCGCTGACAAGCGGCATCCGCTTAGGGACGCCAGCGGTGACGTCCATGGGCATGCGCGAAACGGAGATGGTGCAGATCGCCGCTTTCATCGACTCGGTCTGCCGCCAGCCCGATGACCAGGAAGTTCATGCGAGCGTACGAAGAGACGTTGCCGACTTCTGCACTGCGTTCGATGTTCCCGGCATCCCCGACCGATAAGCCACCCCAATCCAGAAACTCCTCACTAACTCCAGCACTTGAAGCGAGGGCATTTTTATGACCAGGCAGTTCGTGTTCTCTTCCGAATCCGTCGGCGCGGGACACCCCGATAAGATGGCAGACAACATCTCCGATGCCATTCTCGATGCGGTCCTGCGCACCGATCCGAAGGCGCGCGTCGCCTGTGAAGTGTTGGTGAAGACGGGGATGGTCGTTGTGGCTGGCGAGATCACCAGCCATGCCCACATCGATTACAGCCAAGTCGCCCGCGATACGATACTCGATATTGGCTACGACGATGATGCGATTGGCTTTGATGGTCGACGTTGCGCCGTCGTTCTGGCCCTCACCGAGCAGTCGCCCGACATAAGCCAGGGCGTTGATGAAGGACGAGGGCAGGATCTCGGGCAGGGGGCAGGGGATCAGGGCATCATGTTTGGATTCGCATGCAACGAGACGGATACATTGATGCCCCTGCCGATCCAACTCGCTCACCATTTGACGAAAAGACAGGCCGAGGTCCGGAAAGCGGGACAGCTTGGCTGGCTGCGTCCGGACGTGAAATCTCAAGTGTCCGTACGCTACGAAGGGCTCCGCCCGGTGGCGCTGGATACCATAGTCCTGTCGACGCAGCATGACGAAGCGGTCTCACAAGCCACGGTCCGCGAAGGCGTCATTGAGGAGATCATAAAACCGGTCCTGCCGGCCCACCTGGATACTTCGGGGATCAGATTTCTGGTCAACCCAACAGGGCGGTTCGTGGTCGGTGGGCCTGCCGGCGACTGCGGCCTCACAGGACGGAAGATCATCGTCGATTCCTACGGTGGGACCGGGCGTCACGGCGGCGGTGCCTTTTCGGGCAAGGACCCATCCAAGGTTGACCGCTCGGCGGCCTATGCCGCCCGGTATGTCGCGAAGAACATCGTTGCCAGCGGCCTTGCGGAGGTCTGCGAGGTTCAGCTTGCCTACGCGATCGGCGTGGCCAGTCCGGTTTCTGTCATGGTCAATACTTTCGGAACCGCAAGGATCGAGGAAAAAAGGATCGAGCGCCTTGTTCTCGAGGTTTTCAATCTCCGACCGAAAGGCATCATCAAGATGCTTGATCTCTTACGCCCGATATACCGCAAGACGGCGACATACGGACACTTCGGGCGTGAAGAGCCTGAGTTCACCTGGGAGAAGACGGACAAAGCTGACGATTTGCTGCGTGAAGCAGGACCGGCAGCTGCGTGAGGGCGGCTGGATCAAGCGCATGCGGCAACCCATTTCAACTCGCGAGACCACGCCCGGCCGGCATGGCAAGAAGCCGGCTCGGGTTTTTGGCGGAGATTTTGATGCGGATTATGACGTGCTCTGCATCGGTAATGCCATTGTCGACATCATCGCCCAGTGCGACGAGGCATTCCTCGAGACCAACGGCATCATCAAGGGAGCGATGAACCTCATCGACACAAGGCGCGCCGAGCTGCTCTACAGCCGCATGGGTCCGGCGATCGAGGCCTCCGGCGGCAGCGCCGGCAACACGGCGGCCGGCGTCGCCAGCTTTGGCGGCCGCGCCGCCTTCTTCGGCAAGGTCTCCAACGATGCGCTGGGCGAAATCTACGCCCACGACATCCATGCGCAAGGCGTCGCCTTCGACACCACGCCGCTCAAGGGTGAACCGCCGACGGCGCGCTCGATGATCTTCGTCACGCCCGACGGCGAGCGCTCGATGAACACCTATCTCGGCGCCTGCGTCGAGCTCGGGCCTGAGGATGTCGAGGCGGACAAGGCCTCTGGCGCCAAGGTCACCTATTTCGAAGGCTATCTGTGGGATCCGCCGCGCGCCAAGGAAGCAATCCGCCAGACGGCGATGCTGGCGCACGCGGCAGGCCGCGAAGTGTCGATGACCCTGTCGGATTCGTTCTGCGTCGACCGCTACCGCGACGAGTTCCTCGAGCTGATGCGTTCGGGTACCGTCGACATCGTCTTTGCCAACAGCCACGAGATCAAATCGCTTTACCAGACGGCGTCGTTCGACGAAGCGCTGGCGCAGATTCGCAAGGATTGCCGCATCGCCGCCGTGACCCGATCGGAAAAAGGCTCGGTGATCGTGCGCGGCGACGAGACCGTGGTGATCAAGGCGACCGCCATCAAGGAGCTGATCGACACGACGGGCGCCGGCGATCTCTATGCCGCCGGCTTCCTGCATGGCTACACGCAAGGCCGTGACTTGCAGACCTGCGGCGACCTTGGCTCACTGGCAGCCGGATTGGTGATCCAGCAGATCGGCCCCAGGCCCCGTCAGAATTTGCGCCGCGAGGCCGAGCAGGCGGGGCTGACCATTCCGGACGTTCAAACGAGTTAGTGGCCTACCTTCCCGTTGTGCAGGCTATCTCGCCAGAAGCGCAATCACGGAATAGGGAAATCCTGATGTCGAACATGATGAAGGCGCTTGTGAAGGCCAAGGCCGAACCGGGCATCTGGATGGAAGAGGTGCCGGTGCCGGAAATCGGCCCCAACGACGTGCTGATCAAGATCAAGAAGACGGCGATCTGCGGCACCGACGTGCACATCTACAATTGGGACCAGTGGGCGCAGAAGACGGTGCCGGTGCCGATGGTGACGGGCCATGAATTCGTCGGCACCGTTGCCGATTTCGGCGCAGCGGTCACCGAATACAAGGTCGGCCAGCGTGTATCGGGCGAAGGCCACATCGTCTGCGGCCATTGCCGCAACTGTCGCGCCGGGCGAGGGCATCTGTGCCGCAACACACTCGGCGTCGGCGTCAACCGTCCGGGCGCGTTCGGCGAGTATCTGGCGATCCCGCAGCACAATGTCGTGCCGATCCCCGACGATGTGCCCGATGAGATTGCCGCGATCTTCGATCCCTTGGGCAATGCCGTCCACACCGCATTGTCCTTCGATCTGGTCGGCGAGGACGTGCTGGTGACTGGCGCCGGGCCGATCGGCATCATGGGCGCGCTCGTCGCCCAATGCGTCGGTGCGCGCAAAGTGGTCATCACTGACATCAACCCGGTGCGGCTGGCACTGGCGAAAAAGCTCGGCGTCCAGCATGTCGTCGACGCCTCGAAGGAAAAGCTGCGCGACGTCATGCCGGCGCTCGGCATGACCGAGGGGTTTGACGTCGGCCTCGAAATGTCGGGCGCAGCCCCCGCCTTCCGCGACATGATCGATACCATGAACAATGGCGGCAAGATCGCCATTCTGGGCATTGCGCCGACCGGCTTCGAGATCGACTGGAACAAGGTCATCTTCAAGATGCTGCATCTCAAGGGCATCTACGGCCGCGAGATGTTCGAGACCTGGTACAAGATGATCGCGCTGGTGCAGGGTCCTCTCGACGTGTCGGGCCTGATCACACACCGCATCGGGGTCGATGACTACCTCGACGGTTTCGAGGCGATGAAGAGCGGCAATTCGGGGAAGGTGGTGATGGATTGGTAGGGATTGCCTTGGCCGCTCTTCAGGAAAAGCTGACGGGACAGCACCCCTCTGGTCCGCCGGACATCTTCCAACGAGGGGAACATGGCTGGGTGGAGAGCTATGGCTCCGCTAGGTGCGCCCCCTAATCATGATACGGCGACGTATCGCGGCCCATCCGATAACGGTCGATGGTGGCAATTCGCCTCAGCCGATGACGGAAATCCGGTGAACGGATGCTCACAGGCCCCCACGCGATCGTCTATTTCCTAAGATCTGCGATTGAGGTCGAGGTGTTGCCGCCGTTTCAGCGGGTAAGATGCGTTAGACGACTTCCGGTACCTTTCCGGTCAGCGAATTAACGAAGGCAACGAGCCGCATTGGACAGGTCGTGCCATTCCGGTTCGGGGGAAGTATGGCGCGGCTCAGCATGGCGACACGGTCGGAACTGAAGCGGCGATCGTGGAGCGTTATCGCGGCGTTGACAAGCGGCGCATTCTGAATGAGTTCGGGGCGGTAATCGGCTATTATCGCAAGCGCGCGCGATCCGTCTTATGAACCGTCGTGAGCAGAGGCCGTCTGCGAGCAAGAGCCGCAGCCGCTGTTACGGCAGCGATGTCCGCGAGGCGCTCATCGTGTTGTGGGAGGCTTCGGAGCGGCTGAGGTCCGCATCGTCGCTCGCGGCGGCCAGCGCCGCCGGGCAGGAATGAGTTCGGCAGTTCGCCGCTCGGTGCAAGCCCGCACCTCGGCGATTGGAAAGATCCGCCGCCCGGCTTTGTTGAGCGCATTCGGGCACGTCTTGGTCGGGGAGCTTCGTGCAGACGATGGTGCTGACCGAAATTGCCACCGGCTGGACCGAATGCATTCCGGTCCGCACGCGCAACAGCGGCAATGTGATCATGGCGATCAAGCAGGCCCGCTCGCGGTTTCCCTGACCCTGTGCTGCTGTTTGCCGGCATCCGCCCGCACAGGAAGAGCTTGGAAAGCGGTCGATCGTCGTGGCCTGAATGCGGAAATCGAGGAGCCGTTGGTCGTCGATCTCCAGCCTGAACGCGGTCGTTTCCTGGTGCCGCAAATCGGCTGTTGCATACACATCCCTGTCAGACGTCAGTTTTCCTCGCCCATTTTGGTGTCGAGATGCGAAGTGCTCTTTTGGACCAGCAAGGCTTTTTGGAAATCTGAGAGCGGCTTTCCGCGGGGCGCTCCATTTTTGAGCATCAAGCTACCACAGCCAATGACGCGCAGGTTCCACCAGACTCGCCAGCCTTGAAGGACAGCGAAATAGCAGAGCACGACAGACACAACAATCCATCAGGAAGCCGCAGTCGTTGAAGATGCGGCGCTGCATCCATACCGTGGATGCATTCGATCCAAATAATCGATTTGTTCAATCAGTTTCTCGAAAGCTAACCCTACCCTCTGTGGGAATCGGGCTCTGGGCCGCGACGCTGCCTTGCGAGCGCAGGGGCTGCACGTAGGAGAGATGATGCAACGAGAAATCGCACGCGGGTTGCTGGCGTCGTGGGTTCGCCGACCGGCGTATTTGAGCCCGTCAGTTGGTCCTCACCCGCGCCTATTGCCACCGAGCGACTTGCATGTCCCTCCAACTCGGACCTGTTCCGAGAGATGCGACGAGTTGTGCGCCGTGTGCTCCGATCAGATGGCCGCCGGTGACGCGTCTCTCTTCGATAGGAGATGAAATGCGAACGCTGCTCGTGGATCATCATGCGGATCTTGCGCGCGCCATGCGACTTGCGCTCGGGGATGGCGGCTTCGTCGTTGATGTCGTTGGTACTCTGGAACTGGCCTCGAGTGCATTTTCTTGCGCCAGCTATGAAATTCTCCTGCTGGAATTGGCTCTGCCAGATGGCGATGGCTTGGGTTGGCTGAGGCAGTTGAGGACCCACGGGCATTCAGTTCCTGCCGTCATTATGAGCAGCCTTAACGATCTCGATAAGCGAATTGCGATCTTCAACGGTGGTGCGGACGACTTTCTGCTCAAACCCGTCTCTACCGATGAGCTTATCGCCAGAATGAGAGCCATTCTGCGCCGGGCGTCACAGATGACCGACCTGAGGCTCGTATTTGGCAATCTCAACTTCGATCCGGTCGCCCGGCAGGTTTTCGTTGCTGGGCACCCAATGATGATCGCACGTCGCGAACTCTGTATTCTAGAGCATCTGCTTAACCGGGCAGGCCGCATCGTGCCCCGTGCGCAGTTGGAAGATCACCTCTATTCGTTCAACGACGACGTGTCTGCCAACGCGCTTGAAGTCGGAATCTATCGTTTACGTGGACATCTGACCAGATCAGGTGCAACGCCACGGATCAAGACCATCCGTGGCATTGGCTACATTCTAGAATTGACTGACGCGTCATCCGCATAGTTTGTCGAATCGAAAGAAGATCTATTTTGCTGATCCTTCAACATCCTTGCCCTGCGCTCAATTGGCGGGCGATCGCCATCAAGGTTCCGAGACCTGCAGTGCCCCGTTACCTGGGCCATCTCCTCTGCGCGCTTATTGTGACTTTCCCACTTGGTGTCGCGGCGCAAAACAAGCAGGACAAAGGCGCGCCGCGTGCGGCTTCGAATAGCATCAATGCCACGCTGACCCTTTCCTCTTCGCTCGGGGAGACCGTTCATCTGCCCGCGCCAGCCACGACCATCTTTGTTGCTGACCCGACGATCGCGGATTTTCAGGCACCATCGAGCAAAACAATCTTCGTCTTTGGCAAGAAATCGGGGCGGACCAGCCTATTCGCCTTGGACGGCAACGGCGAGCCTCTCGCCGAATTGCGTATCGTTGTCACGCAACCGATCGGGGATTTACGCGCCATGTTGCGGGAGCAGGTCGGCGACTATCCCATCCGCGTCAACTATACGCCGCGCGGCGCAATCCTTAGCGGGACGGCGCCCGACGCAGAGGTCGCCGACACCGCAAAAAGAGTCACTGAGCAATATCTGGGCGACGGAGCGCAAGTCGTCAACAACATCAAGGTCGCTGGATCCCTGCAAGTTAACCTCAGCGTGCGCGTAGCCGAAGTCTCACGCAGCGCCATGAAGTCACTTGGCGTCAACCTGTCCGCCTTCGGTCAAATCGGCAATTTCAAAGTGGGCGTTCTAAGCGGAAGCGGTGCAAGCGCTGGATCTGGTTCAACCCAGGGTGGCGGTACAGCAGAAATCGGATTCGACAACGGTGTCGTCAACGTCAGCGCGGTTCTCGACGCGCTCGCCAAGGAGCATATAGCTTCCGTCCTGGCTGAGCCGAACCTCACCGCTATGTCGGGTGAAAAAGCCAGCTTTCTAGCTGGCGGCGAATTTCCCATTCCTGTCCTGCAGGAAAACAGGCAGGTATCGGTTGAATTCCGTCACTTCGGCGTCAGTCTGGAATTTGTGCCGACAGTTCTCAGCAACAATCAAATCAACATTCACGTAACGCCCGAAGTCAGTGAACTGTCGACGCAAGGTGCCGTGCAAATCAACGGAATTTCCGTGCCGGCAGTTTCCACGCGCCGAGCCGATACGGTCGTCGAACTCGCCAGTGGGCAGAGCTTCGCAATCGGCGGTCTAATCAGGCGGAACGTCAACAATGATGTCAGGGCCTTTCCCTGGCTCGGAGAAATGCCGATCCTGGGACCGCTTTTTCGCTCGTCCTCGTTTCAAAAAGAGGAGTCAGAACTGGTCATTCTAGTTACGCCTTACATTGTAAGACCAGGCTCCAACCCAAACCAGATGAGCGCACCTACGGAGCGGGCGGCACCGGCTTTGAACGGAGGGGGCGCTCCGACGAATTCCGTGGCAAGTCCCCCGCGAGACCGCGCTGCTATCCGTGCGGGCGCGCCAAGCGCCCAGGGCGGTCTCGGCTTCATCATCGAATAGTGTCGTCCAATGATGTTGCGTTTTATAGTCCTCTTTGTCGCTCTGGCACCAAGCGTAAGTGGCTGCACAAGCACTACGCCAGTTGATGTCGAACCATCGGCATCAATGCTTGTCCGAGAGGAGACCACCCTCCTGACGTTGCAAAGCCTGCGCGCTTCCGAACGGCAGCGTTTGCGTGATTTCCTAAACAAGGCCAGTCGCGGCCGATTCGATGCCCTCCACCTCCTCATCAGCGGTTCGCCCCAGCTCAGCGCAGGGGTAGCCCATCAGGCCAGGCAGTTGGCAATCGAAGCAGACAACATTCAATTGCTCGATCAACACGACGCCGGCTCAGTGCGAATTGAGGCGATTGTCTATCACGCCCGTCCGCCGGTCTGTCCCTCATATGGTGCCTTACCCAATGAAGAATCCTTCAAACAGCCGCTTGGTTGTTCGACAGGATTTAACCTGGCCGTGATGGTCAACGATCCGCGCGATCTGCTCGACAATCAGGCCGTCAAGTCCGGCGATGGCGATCGTGCTTCTGTACCAGTTGCCACTTACAGAACGTTCGGGACGGATAAAGGTGGCTGATACCGGCCCTTATCTTGGCAGCACTCCTACCGGAGATTGAAAGCTTCCAATCTCGTCCTGATCTAAAATCAAAGGAACCGCTGGATGCAATATAGGCGCGATATCGCGGGCCTTAGGGCTGTTGCTGTACTTCCGGTCGTACTCTTTCATTTCGGAATTTCGGCGATCCCGGGTGGCTTTAGCGGGGTTGATATCTTCTTCGTCATCTCCGGCTACCTTATCAGCGGAAGCCTCTTGGATGACCTTGAACGCGGCCAATTTTCGATCGTCAACTTCTACTGGCGCCGTGCCCGGCGCATTCTGCCGGCTCTCGTCTTTGTGATGCTTCTCACCTGCATTGCCGCATTGTTCATTCTTCTGCCATCGGATCTGCGCGAATTCGGTCTTAGCATCATAGCTGCCTCGACCTTCTGGTCGAACGTTTTTTTCTGGAAAACGTCAAGTTACTTCTCGATCGATGCCGCGCTTCGACCACTGTTGCACACCTGGTCGCTTTCCGTAGAGGAGCAGTACTACATCTTCGCCCCAATCCTGATGTTCCTAATCTATCGCTACATCGGGAAGCGCTGGCTGACGACACTTCTTCCGATAATTCTCTGCAGCTTCGTAATGGCGGTGATGGCGACATCGCTGGCGCCCACCGCCGGATTCTATCTGCTGCCGACCCGAATCTGGGAACTCATGTTGGGCGCCCTGCTCATGCTCAAACGCCCCCCGCCGTTGGGCAACAGATTCCTGATGGAGTCGGTGGGGTTGGCCGGATTTGGCCTTCTCGCCATCGGGTTCTTCGCGCTTTCGGAGAGCGACCCGTTCCCAGGCTACAACGCCTTGTATCCATGCATCGGAACGGCCCTTCTGATCTATGTTGGCCAAAATTCCCCCTCGACGGTCGCCAGCCGCATGCTCGAAGTCCGGCCGCTGGTCTGGATTGGGCTCATCTCGTATTCTTTGTATCTTGTTCACTGGCCGCTCAATGCGTTCGCGCATTATCTTTCGTTCCAAAAACTCGATCCTTTGATGACCGGTGCGATGTTGGTAGCAAGCCTCGCATTGGCTGCATTCTCCTGGAAGTTTGTAGAGCAGCCGTTTCGACAGAAGAGGGCCTTCACCGCCCCGGGGCCTATCTTTGCCTTTTCAGCGCTCGCGATCGTTGTTCTTTGTGCCGGCGGAGCGGCGGGGGCGCTCGGCAACGGCTTTCCGCAACGGTTTCCGGACTATGTCCAGCGGCGCATTTCCGTCGGGGACTGGAGGAATGGCATCTGTTTCAACGAGGGCACCAGCCGGATCGAAAGCTGGAATATGGAGGATTGCACGCGCACTCGCGGTTTTCCAACAACGGTTTTTTTGTGGGGCGACTCCTTCGCCGCGCACTATGTTTCCGGCCTGGGTGCTAACATAAATCGGTTGCAGGCGAACATCGTGAAATATACGTACGCCGGCTGCCCGCCGATACTCTCTTACTACTCTTACGCTCGTCTTGATTGTGTCCGGTTCAATCGCAAGGCCTTGGACATCATCTTGGAAGCGGACATCAAGACGGTTATCCTCAGCGGTAAATGGAGTGACTATGAGGTCAGAGGCTTCGACGGTCTTCAGCAAACAATCGATACGCTTCGTGCCCTGGGCGTGCGCGTGTTTGTCATCGGCCAGTCTCCGCAGTTCCCAACTGACGTCCGGAAAATTGCGTTCTTCGCCAAGCGCCAAAATCTGGACGATACGTCCTGGCCGATGGCGATGGACCCCGGCATCAACGAACGTGTGCGCTCATTTACCAAAGGCGCCACATTCATCGATCCGCTGAAATTCCTGTGCAGCGCAGGACGCTGCCCCTATTCCGACAGAGGAGAGTTTATGTATTTCGACTATGGTCATTTCTCTTCAGCCGGCGCCACACTGGCAATCTCGAAATACTGGCCGGCTTTTGGCAAAGACAATGCTCTTCCTAAGACGAAGTAGCGGGTCAGACGGCTGACAAGCACCAGTGCGGGTCCCTGTGATTGCTCCTGCTTCGGCAGCAGCCGCGACGATGGAGCTGTTCAGGTTTAAGGCCACCCGATAGCGACCTAGGATGGGTGCTGCCACGCGGATCGGACTAAGCGTGCATTATCACGTAAATGTTGAGAGAATGAATGGCGCCGCGAAGGGCAATTCCAGCCATCCACAGCGACAGGCGTGTCGCGGTCCCGACATAGCAGTGGCACTTACCTGACACGGCCTCACACTGCCCTCTAAACGGCCCCGAATTTGAACTGACCACCCCTGGCCGGTTCATTGGGCAGGTCAAGGGCTAGGCTGTATTACACAGGGCTCACCCCTTTCAGTCTCAAGTTGGTACGATGGGCCGTGGACGGTCGATGCAGACTTCAAGGATGGCGAAAGAAGCTCTCTATGCGTGCGTTGTCGAGGCAAGTGCCTTTGCCAGAGATGCTCGCGGCTGGAGAGATTTCAAAATGAGCGTTGGAAGCGGAGAATGCCGCCGACGCTGTTCGGCTTGCTCGTGCCCTTGACGGTGGTAGGGTCGGCAGGGCCGACGCCAAAGTTGCCGTAGCGGTCGTAATCGACCTCGGCTGTGACCGTGAAGCCAGGAACGACCATATAGACGACGTTTGCAGCCAAACCAGAATTCTTGAGCTGATCACTCGAGACCTGAAAGTTGAACGAAGTTTTCTCGTCAAACTCGTAGGTGGCGCCCGCCCAGAAAGCCCACTGGCCGTTCCAGATTTTGTACGAGCCGCGCACATGATTGGCGATTGCGCCGTTTGAGTCCTCGTTGAGACTGCCATTGGAACCGTAGCCGAACAGTCCAAACAGCGACAGCTGGTTTGTGACAGCGACGTCGACACGGATCTTGCCGGCCAAAGCTTCGTAGTTGCTGTCATAAGCCGCGACGCCGGTGATCGAGCCCCAGCCTTGCGTGTATTTCAAGCCGGCGACAACGTGCGGAATATAGCTGTCGATAGTACCGGCTGAGCCCGATCCTTGTTCGAGCGAAATCACGGTCGAAATGCCGTTGCCGGCGTCGAAGTAGTACTGAGCCACGTTGGTGTCGAAGCCGGCCGACCGAACGAGCATACTATCGAGAACGTTGCCAGCGTAGCTTACAAACGTATCGAAGGCCGACCCGTCCTTGCCAACTCGCAGGCCCCCCAGCTCGACCCAGGCAGAAGCCAGTGCGAGGCCGCTGTTGAAACCATAGTTCTGAGGACTGTCACGCGAGTTAGCGCTATTGCCAAAATTCACGTGGGTTTCGGTATAGGTCGTCAACGCGCCGAGCTCGGTCTGCTGGCCGCTCCAAGTTTTGAACGTGAAGCGTGTGTTGTTTCGCCAAGTGCCTTGGTCCTCGCCAGTTCTCACATCCGAGGTTCTTGCGCTGTCATACGATCGGACATCACCCAGGCCGATATCATAACGGACATAGCCGCCGATGCGCAGGCAGGTCTCGGTGTTGGGAATATAGAAATACCCCGAGCCGAGGACGTCGCAGATCTTGATGTACTCAGCCGGTTCCCGCTCGGCGCCAGCTGCTCGAACGACGGAGGCGGCGATCAGAGCAGTTAAGCCGAGAAGACGAATCTTGATGTACATGTCTAGATCTCCATGAAGGAATAAAAAGGATAGAGGCGTAAGAGCAAGCTTTACTCTAAATTTTGTGCGTGTTGTCTCCAATTTGTGGACGTAAAAGCGCTTGACATGGGAGGTTATCCAGCGTAAAAGCCACATGTACTTAGAATAGTGTTTTCTGCTAGGAGATTCATTATCGTTTATATGTGAAACACTCCGGTCAGACCGCTGCAGCCTCGGAATAGAGCAGCAAGCGACATGCCAACCTGAAGCGTAGATGCGGCCGACACCAAAATTGGGCCGACGCGCCTTCGTCTCGCTGGAATCACTTTTTTTGAGGGTCACTGCGAAAAGCAATGTGCGACACGGTTCGCCATGTTCGATATGTGACAGTCTCGTTTAACAGCGACGGCTTCCCGTCTGACCGCAACGGAGGCCGCTTCATGCGCTACCGAGAAGGATTACTGCGCGCGTGCGGTCCGCAAGGGCTGCGCCAGGAACAGAGGGCGTCCACGTCCGATGTGTCGCATGGTGGCCGAAGCACCTTTTCGCCGCTGTAAGTTCGCCGTGCAGGTACATTGCGCGGCCGATAGCGAGAAGGGATCGCACCCTGAAACGGTTGCCTAGGGCTCGCCTCGAGTAATTGGCGATGAACAGCATTCTCGAGAACTTAGTCTCGACGGAAAGAGCAACGAAAGGAAGCCGCTTGGACGAGCACGATCCGAAGGAAGAACTGATCGAGACCATTTTCCGCAACGGCACAATCACTGCCGTGGGTATCCTGCTTGCCTTTTCGCTCGGCTTCCTCACTCATTGGGCGGCGAACCCCTTGCCATGGCAACTCTACGATCTGTTCGCCGTAGTGCCGATCCTGCTCGGCATCGCACTGCAGATGAGAGCGCTGTCCATGCTGCTCGACATGAGTTCCTTGCGCCGCCCCATCTACGAACGCGCCAATCGCATTTTCATGGTCGGCCTCATCCAGACCGCGTGTGGCGTCGGGATGGCGATCTTGGTCGATCTTTTCGGGATATCGGTAGGGGGCACGCTGCCCGGCGCTTGACGACAAGCCACACCGCCGCTCATCGCTCGAAGCGACGTCAAGCTGGGGAGCCTTGTGCACCCCCTAGCGGCGCCTTCCTTTCATCAAATGAGCGGACGTCAGCTTTAGAGCGTCTCGGTGGCTAAAGCCGGTATGGTTTTTCGGCCGGCAGGGAAGGCCGCTGGCTGGACCTGGATGGCGTCTGACCGAGGCTTGACAGGTGCGTTGCGACGTTTGGCGTCGGACATGAATTTCGCATTGCAAAGTTCTTCCGCAGACGCCTCAAGCACACTGCATCGGCGTCACGTACTCAAACGTTGAATGCGGCACCGCACCATCACCTCAGGCGGACCATGGCACGCGCGCTCGGTTGATACCGTCCTGTCCAAGCGAGACTGCGACATCGCCGCCTCCGCCTTGAAAACGCGGAGAAAGCGGGACGCACTGACTTAGGTCAGAGACAGGACGAGCGCGCAACGAAACAATGATGGATCAGCGACGTGGGACGACAGCTCCTTGCACACCTCAATCCTGACAAAGTACCGGGACCCCCGGCCGCCTTGGTATACCATCTATCCGACTGTGCCAGACTTCTCTGCGGCGGTTGGTGCTGACGATTATGAGGAATGGCTGGGGGGCCTCCCGGCCGACGAATCGGTGTCGCTCTATTTCCACATTCCGTTTTGCCGATCCATGTGCTGGTATTGCGGCTTCCCTACCGCCGTCACCCGTCGCAACGGCCCGATCCTTAATTATTTGGCGTGCTGCGTCAGGAGATCAGTTTGGTGTCGGAGCAAGTTCGGCAAGGGCTGCCGGTGAGCGATGTGCATTTCGGCGGCGGAACGCCTCACCTTATCGGGCCAGCCGAGCACTTGGCGCTGATGGAATTTCTACGCCGCCACTTCGCTTTCAGCAAAACTGCTGCGATCGCCGTGGAGATCGATCCCCGAACGTTCACACCGGAAATGGCCGAACCCTTGGCAGCTACCGGTGTCAACCGCGCGAGCATCGGCGTGCAGAGCTTTGATCCCGATGTGCAAAAGGCGATCAATCGGATCCAGAGTAAGGTGCAGACGGCCGCTGCCGTCGAAAATCTCCGCCGGCATGGCGTTGGCCATATCAACTTCGATCTCATCTTCGGTCTCCCGAAACAGACTGTGCAGTCCTGCATCCAGACCGCGATGGCTGCGGTCGCCATGCGCCCCAACCGGTTTGCGGTGTTCGGCTACGCGCATATTCCTTCCGTGATAAAGAATCAGCGCCTAATCGAGCAGGCAGGTCTACCGGACGGCGATGTTCGCGCCGAACAGGCTGCAGCTGTCGCCGAGACACTGGTTGGCGCCGGCTACCGGGAGATCGGGCTCGATCATTTCGCTCTGCCGGACGACGAACTCGCGCTAGCGCAGAAGACCGGGCGCCTGCGGCGTAATTCGCTGGGATACTCGGCCGATACTTGCAAAACCGTGATCGGCTTCGGCGCGTCGGCTATTGGCCGAGTCGGCGAGGGGTACGTTCAGAACGAAGTAACACGGGATTCTTACGCCCGGCACATCGCAAGTGGACGTCTGGCGACATCAAAGGGCCACCGGCTGACCGACGATGACCGGGTGCGCGCAGCAATCATCGAGCGACTGATGTGCGATTTGGAGGCCGACGTGCCGACCATCTGTGCCGCCCACGAAATCGAACCAGCTCGTTTTCTCGATTCAGTTGAGCGTTTGGTGACGCTGGCTGAGGAGGGGATCGTGGACGTCGAAAACGGCTTCATCCGCGTGCGGCCGGAGCACCGCTTTGTTGTTCGCGCCGTTGCTGCTGCATTCGATGCTTTTCTCGCGAATCGATGAGTTGAGGCCACGACTCCGAAGGCATCAGACCTTGTTTGGCGCTCGTCGGCATGGGCTCTCGCAGAAGACTCCGCAAGCGCATGCAGGGGACTCCACTTGACGCCGCGTTCATCATCATCTCGCCTGGGTGCGCTCGATCGCACAACTCGGAGCACGCTGCTCTCGGCGTGAGGCTGTGCTCTGCAAAGCACCGGTGATCCACCCTGTCCCTGGATAGCAGCTTGATGGCGTCATCTTGGAGGACGAGAAAAGATTGTCGAGGTACGGGTACGAATTGCCTCGGTCGTTCGTTCAATCGAAAGCACTGTCTGCGGAGGCACCTCTCCTTCATGCAGTGACAGGAGATGCTGGCCGACTTCCTTATCTGCTGCGGTGAGTCGATGATTTAGGCGGAGAAAGTCCATCCAGGTGGGGGTGCGGAATGTCTCCGTCCAAAGTGACGGTGTTTGCAGATTTCGCTGGAGCGTCCAGTTTCGTGCACCGGCACGGCTCTGGACGTGTCGCCGCGTGCGCATGTAGCCCAGAAAGGCCTCGATATTTTCCTCCGATATCAAATACTCGACCTTGGCCACGATAGGGCCACTTCTGGGTTTCAGATCGAGAGCCACGTCCGGCGGATGAAAAACTGAACTTTCTTGATCCGTTTCTTCCCAGGGACGGACCGGCAACACGATCCCCGCTGCTGCAACCAGCAACAGAGCGCCCGCGGCGCCCTCCAATGCTGAGGTCAAGGAATAGTTTTGCGCGACAGAACCCCAGATCCAGCTGCCAGCAGCCATACCGCCTGCGCTCAAGGCGTAGTAAATGGAGAGCGTGCGGCCTACAACCCACCTTGGGCTTGCCAACTGCACCGACACGTCAATGCCCGTCCAGGTGATAAGCCAACCCGCTCCGCCGAGCGCCAGCGAAATGGCCGCCACAGGAACCGACGATGTCAGGGCAAGGGAGAGGCAACAGACTGCACAAGCCACAGAGGCGAAGGCCACCAGCCTGTTTTGAGACGTGACCTTCCTCAAGAAGCCGTTGCCCATGCCCGCGATGAAAGCACCCATGCCGAAGCCGGCCAATAAGATACCGTAGACAATTGGCCCACTCTTCAACTGATCCCGGACGACGAGAGGGAGCAACGCCAGAATGGAGATGCTTGCCAATCCGAAAAGAGCTGCTCGGGCGGTCGCTGCCCTGATCTCCAAAGACATCGCCGTAAAGCGCACTCCGTCATGAATTGCCGTCGTCATTCTCTCACGAGGGAGAGGCGAAGAGCGGACCTCCCATTTGGTGCGCCATATCGCGCTTATAGGCGCCAGATCACTCACCGCAGCCAAGGCGAAAGCGGCCAGCGGCCCAAAGACGGCCAGGATCACGCCCCCTAAGGCCGGACCAACGCTGCGCACAATGTTGTATCCGACGGACATAAGCGTCACTGCGGCCGGAATGTCGCGTTTGTGAAGGATATCGCCGACCGAAGCGTGCCAGGCCGGATCATTCAAGGCAAAGCCGCAGCCGGCCAGGAAACCTAACCCGAGAATCAGCCAAGGACTGACAAATCCCAGACCCACAGAAATCATCAGCGTCATCGACGCCGATGCTATCAGGCAGTGTCCCGCAAACATCACCCACCGGCGGCTGAAGTTGTCGGCAATGGCTCCGGCGAAAACTGAGAGGAAGAACACCGGCAGTGTGGATGCGGCCTGGACGAGAGCCACCATAAGGTCGGACGCTGAAATCGTTGCCATAAGCCAACTGATGGCGACCGTTTGCACTAGCCAACCGAGGCTGGAAATCTGGGTGGCCGTCCAAATTGAGCGAAACACCTTGTTTCGAAATGGGGCGAGCGTCTTTGAAACGGGCGGTTGAGGATTTTCGCTCTGCATGAGGTTTTGCTGGCCTTCGATGAGCGCTGCGATTTGAGCAAGTGGGTCGATACTTAGACATCGCGGAGCACCGCACGGAACCCAGCTCTATGGAGCTTGCCGGCGACTATTTGCGTATTGAGCCATTCTCATAGTCTCATTCATGAGCAGTCCTATGCGCAAGCGTTGCTTTGCTAAATTCCCACGACAAGCGCGCCGCCGCTGAGACCCGCACCCGCTGCCGCCAAGAGGACTTTCTCGCCAGGCCGAAACGGCTGCGCCCGATGGGCGAGCGACAACGAGAGCGGGATCGTCGCGGCGGAAGAGTTGCCATATTCGGCGATCGTCTTGACCATCGAGTGATCTGTGATGCCGAGGTTCCTGCCGACCGCGTCGAAAATGCGAGCATTGGCCTGATGCGGCACGAAACGATCGAGGTCTTGCGGCCTCAGTCGGGCAGCAGTGAGCGCATCTCTCGAGCAGGCGGTCATCATCTCCACGGCCTTGGCGAACACTTCGCGGCCATCGGTGATCGTCATCCGGGTCTGCTCGAGGTCGAGGCCGCCATGGAACGGATTGTTGCTTCCACCGGCAGGAATCTGGATCAGCCCGTAACGCGAGCCGTCCGAATCCACCGAAGCGCCGAGAATGCCTCGATCCGGGTCATCGCACGGACCGATCACCACCGCGCCGGCGGCATCGGCAAACAGCACGGCGCTGGCGCGCTCGGCCGGATTGATGCGGCGGCTGAGGATGTTGGCGGCAATGACAAGGCTCGCTTTGCCATGCAGGCGAATGAACCCGTCGGCGAACATCAGCGCATAGATGAAGCCGGCGCAAGCGCCGGTCAGGTCGATCGCGCCGGCGCGACCTAGTCCCAGCCGATGTGCGACCAGGGGCGCGCTTGGCGGCAGAAGATGATCGGGTGTGGAGGTAGCGAGCAACAGCAGGCCGATGTCGCCGCGGTCGATACCGGCATTGGTCAGCGCCATGTCGCCGGCGTGCGCGGCAAGGGCCGACAGCGTGTCTTCGTCCGCTGCCCAGAAGCGCGACCGTATCCCGGTGCGCCGCTCGATCCAGCCGGGTTCAAGCCCGAGACGATCTTCGATTTCCGGATTCTCCACCTTGCGCGCGGGCGCATGATGGCCAAGCCCGAGAATGCGCGATGATCGGCTCATGGCTTTGAGCCGAAGCGTTCGCCGGCCTCCTCGATGGCGTCATAGAGCCCATCCAACTCGTTGCCGGTAATGCAATAGGGCGGCAGAAGGTACAGGACATTGCCGAGCGGGCGCACGAGCAGGCCGCGCTCAAGAAAAAAAGCGCGCAGTTTTGGCCCGATCTCGGCCAGATAACCGGCTGAGCCGGTGCGTAGGTCGAGTGCCGCGATGGTGCCGGTTGTCCGGCAATCGGTGAAGCGAGGGTTGTCGCGAAAGCGTCGAAGCCCGGCGGCCTGTCGCTCGCTCAAGGCCGCGATCCGATCGGCCACCGGCTCGTCGTGCCAGATCTCGACATTGGCAAGTGCCGCCGCGCATGCAATCGGATTGGCGGTGTAGGAGCTCGAATGGAAAAACGTCTTCTTGCGATCCTCGGAATAGTGAGCCTGGAAGATGGCATCGGTGGCGATCGTGGCGGCCAGCGGGATGGTACCACCGGTCAGACCTTTCGAGGTGCACAGGATGTCCGGCGAGACGGACGCCTGTTCGCAGGCGAACATGGTTCCGGTGCGCCCCCAGCCGGTCATCACTTCATCGGCGATCAGCAGCGTGCCGGCGGCCTCAGTGATCCTCTTCAATTCGGTCAGAACCCAGGCCGGATACATGAGCATGCCGCCGGCGCCGAGCACGAGCGGCTCGACGATCAGCGCGGCGGCGCGCCGGTCGCGGGAGAGTGCCTCGAACCGATCCAGCGTTTCCTGCTCGCGCCCGGCGGCCGGGAAGGGGATGGTGTCGACCTCGAACAGCAAGGGCTCGTAGGCGGCGTTGAACACGCCACGGGCGCCGACGCTCATCGCCCCGATCGTGTCACCATGATAGCTGTGCTCCATGACGACGATGCGCGAACGCGGCGCGCCGATGTTGCGGAAATAGCCGAGCGCCATCTTCAGCGCGACTTCGATTGAGGTCGAGCCACTGTCGGAATAGAACACCCGGTCAAGGCCGGCGGGTGCGAGGCCGACAAGCGCCTCGGCCAGGCGCTCGGCCGGCTCGTGGGTAAAGCCCGCGAAGATGATCTGGTCGAGGTTCGACGCGGTCGTCTCGATGGCCTTCATGATGCGGGGGTGGCGGTGGCCATGAGTGACGACCCACCAGGAAGAAATCGCATCCAGGATGCGGGAGCCGTCGGCCTTGTGGAGATAGGCGCCTTCAGTCAGCACGATTTCAGGGATCGAGGGCTCTAGCGCGTGCTGCGTGAACGGATGCCAGACTCGAGACTGCGCCATCAGTCGCCTCCGGCAATCATGGCCAGGTCGAAGCCGGAAATCATTGCATCTCTCAACGTTTCACCCGTCAGCGGACCGAGGTGCGGCAGCCTGCCGAGCTGCGGCACGCCGCCGAATTCCACGATTGTCCTTTGCGTATCGGCCACCTCTTCGCCCATGAAGGCAATGCCGATGAGCGGGATGGAGCGGGCTCTCAGGGCCTCGATCGACAACAGCGTATGATTGATGGTGCCGAGCGCGGTGCGGGCGCACAGTATTACCGGCAGCCGCCATTGTTCGAATATGTCAATGAACCTTGTCTGTCGATTGAGCGGCACCATCAGCCCGCCGGCGCCTTCGATGACGAGCGGTGTCGGCAGGACCGGAAATGAAAGATCGTCGGCCTCGATCGCGACGCCGTCGATTTCGGCTGATCGATGCGGCGACAGCGGCATCGTCAGTCGATAGACTTCGGGCAGCACGCGTCCGTCGGGCAAGCCGGAAAGCCGGGCGACGACCTCGCTGTCAGTCTCCTCGTCGAGGCCCGATTGCACCGGCTTCCAGTAGAAGCCGTCGAGCAGCCCGGCAAGTCCGGCCGAAAATACTGTCTTGCCAATTCCGGTGTCTGTTCCGGTGACGACGATGCGTTTGGTCATGCTGTGGCCAACACCTCAACGAGAGCCTCGACCATGGCGGAAATGTCGGTCTCGTCGACGTTGAGCGTCAGCGAAATGCGCAGGCGCGATGTGCCCTCGGGCACCGTCGGCGGACGTATGCCGCGTATGTCGAAGCCGCGTGCCTGCAGGGCCGCCGCCACCGCCATGGTGCGCCCAACGTCGCCGATGACAAATGGCTGGATCTGCGAGCCGCTGGGTACGACGCCGCAGCGCTCGGCCAATTGGCGGCCGGCGCAGGCAACGCGTTCCTGCAGCTGAGCGCGGCGCATGGGCTCGTCGGACAGAATAGTCAGCGCTTCGCGCGCCGCGACCGCCATCAGCGGCGAGGGCGCGGTGGCGTAGATGAACGGCCGGCACCGGTTGACGAGATAATCGCACAGTGTCCTCGGCCCGGTGACGAGTGCACCGGATGCGCCGAGCGCCTTGCCGCATGAGTGGAGCGTGACGATGTTGTCGCGGCCTTGGCACGCGGCGGCCAGTCCCCGGCCGTCCGGTCCCCAGATGCCGGTGGCATGCGCTTCATCGACGACGATGAATGCCTGGTGCCGATCGGCCATCGCGACCAGGCTCTCCATCGGCGCGCGGTCGCCATCCATGCTGTAAAGGCTTTCGACGGCGATCCACACGCGCCCCGTGCCGCCTTCGGCGCGCCAGCGGGTGATTGCGTCCTCGACAGCGTCGACGTCGTTGTGCGCGGCCAGCTTGAACTCGGCGCGCCCGGCCTGCGCGCCCTCATGCATGCTGGCATGGGCGAGTTCGTCGAGGACCAGCAGGTCGCCTTTCTGCGGCAGCGCGGTCAACAGGGCGAAGTTGGCGATGTAGCCGCTGCCAAAGAACAGCGCACGGTCGGCGCCGAAGAATGCCGCGGCGTCCGCCTCCAGTTGCTCATGTTCCGGTGCGTTGCCGCGCAACAGCCGCGACCCGGTGGCGCCAACCGGCGTGCCCCGCGCAATCGCCGCCGCAACCGCTTCGCCAAGTCTTTTGGAGGCGGCAAGTCCGAGATAGTCGTTCGACGAGAAGTCGAGACCGGCGCGCGGTGCGAGCGTCCGCAACCGGTCCTTGCGCGCCAGTCCGCGCAAGGATGCGTCATAGCGGGCAAGAATTGCCTCGTTCATTGCGTGGCGAGTTCCATCGGCTCGATGCCGAGACGCTGGAACAGAAGGCTATCCTTGTCCTCGCCGGGATTGTCCGCCGTCAGCAGCGTGTCGCCGACAAAGATCGAGTTAGCGCCGGCAAAGAAGCACAACGCCTGCGTTTCGTCGCTCATCGCCGTCCTGCCGGCGGACAGCCTTACACAGGATTTCGGCATCATCACCCGCGCGAGCGCAACGATGCGGACGAAATCGATCGGATCGATGGCGTCGGCCGCGGCAAGCGGCGTGCCTTCGATGGGAATAAGCATGTTGATCGGCACGCTTTCCGGCGGCTCGGGCAGGTTCGCGAGCGTGACCAGCATGTCGATGCGATCGGTCTTTTCTTCCCCCATCCCGACGATGCCGCCGCAGCAGACTTTCATCCCAACCGCGCGCACGTGCCCAAGCGTTTCCAGCCGGTCGGCAAAAGTCCTGGTTGAAATAACCTCGCCATAGTAGCGCTCAGAGGTATCGATGTTGTGGTTATAGTAGTCGAGACCGGCCTGCTTCAGGCGAGCAGCTTGCTCAAGATCGAGCATGCCGAGCGTCATGCAGGTCTCCATGCCGAGCGCCTTGACGCCCTCGATCATGGCGACCACAACGTCCATGTCGCGCTCCTTGGGACTTCGCCACGCTGCGCCCATGCAATAGCGCGTTGCGCCGCCATCACGCGCCTTGGCCGCTTCGTCGATGACATGCTTGACGTTCATCAGCTTCGACGCCTTCACCCCGGTTTCGTAATGCGCAGACTGGCTGCAATAGCCGCAATCTTCGGGGCAGCCGCCGGTCTTGATGCTAAGGAGCCGCGACAGCTGCACTCGGTTTCGATCGAAGTTCTGGCGGTGGATCGTCTGAGCTAGGAACAGCAGATCGTTGAATGGCATGCCGTAGATGGCCTCAGCCTCTTTGCGGTTCCATCGCGGAGGCGTTCCATCGACCGATTGCATGGTCTGGTTCACGTCGAACTCCGAGTTCATTCCAACCGTCATCGTCAAACCTTTGTTGCTAGTCCGGTACGCCTTCAGGAGTCTGTCGACCGGCAAGCTCGGTCCGACTTGGCTTTGGAGCGCACTCGCTAAAAGGCGAGCTGCGGCACGTCTTTCCACCGCCTTCCTACGCCTGCCGAGCTGATGTTGCTCCTCATGCCGTAATCCTCAGTTCAAATGCTTGCAGATGTTCTGGTGGTCCGGCATGTCCAGGCCGATGTCGAGGATCGGGGCGCTGTGCGTCAGCCATCCCATGGAGATGAGATCGACACCGGTCGCCGCAATCGCCGCCGCCGTTTTCGGCGTCACCCGACCGGAAGCCTCGGTGATCGTACGGCCACCCACTATAGAAACCGCGCGGGCAAGATCCTCGACCGACATATTGTCGAGCAGCACCGCGTCAACACCAATCGCGAGCGCTGCATCGAGCTGCTTCAGCGTGTCGACCTCAACCTCGACCTTCACCATATGCCCTGCGGCGGCGCGCGCCCGCTCTATTGCTGTGCGGATATCGCCGGCGATCGCGATGTGATTGTCCTTTATGAGCACGCCGTCATCGAGGCCGAAGCGGTGATTGGCACCGCCGCCGACGCGCACGGCGTATTTTTCCAATACCCGCAGGCCGGGCGTCGTCTTTCGCGTCGATACGATCCTCGCCTTGTGACCGCGCACGGCCTCAACCATCGCCGCTGTGGCAGTGGCAATGCCGCTCAGCCGGCATAAGAAATTGAGGGCAGTGCGTTCGGCCGTGAGCAGGCCTCGCGCGGGTCCGGACAATCTTGCAATGGTTTCCCCGGCCCCGACATCGCTGCCATCAGGGCGCCAGATCTGGATGTTGATCGCCGGTTCCACGAGCAGGAAGGCGTACGAGACCAGATCGAGCCCGGCAACGACGCCCGCCTGCCTCGATCTGAGCACCAACGTGGCAGTGCAATCATGCGGGATAACCGCATCGCTGGTCAGGTCGCCGCATCTGCCCAGGTCTTCGAGGAGCGCACCGCGCACAATCGGTTCGATCAGGGTCGCGGGGAGGGGGGAGAATGAAATCACATCAGGTGCTCCGTATGGTAGCCCGGCAATCGAGTGCGGCCGCGGCCCGCATTGCGCTGTGCAGTGTCAGCCGTGATGGGCGCGCGTCGGCATCGTGGAGCGGGAAATCGGACCGACAGTGCGCGCCTCGACTCTCTTCCCGCCCCAGGGCCGCCACGGCGATCATCAGTGAGACCAAAGCCGGACCAGAGGCAGCGACATTGTCAGCTGCGATCGGCAGCAGGGTCGCCACCGCTTCGCGCATTGCCTCGCCGTCGCGGATGATACCCAGGGCGGCGGAGACAATTGGGCGGACCGCGGAAGCGTCTGGTCGTGGAGGGACGAATGTGGAGCATCTGCGCGGTCGCCGGGTATACGACGTGCCGGCAACGCTTTCGGCAACCCAGCTCGCGGTGACCGCCGCTTCGGTGAGCGAGTTGCTGGCCAGGCGGTTGGCGCCGTGCAGGCCGGTACAGGCGACCTCACCGCAGGCCCACAATCCCTCGATGGAGCTGCGGCCGGCGCTGTCTACGGCGACGCCGCCCATGTGATAATGTGCCGCCGGGCGCACCGGGATCGGGTCGGTCGCGGGGTCGACCCCTGCGCTCCGGCACAATTCGGCGATGCCTGGAAAACGCTTGCCAAATCTCGGGCCGAGACTTTGCCGTGCATCCAGGAATACGCGGCGTCCAACGGCAAGCTGGTGCCAAATGGCGCGCGCTACGACGTCGCGAGGCGCAAGTTCACCGCCAGGTGTGTCAGCGAGGAAGCGCTCTCCTCGCTCATCGATGAGCACCGCGCCTTCGCCACGCACGGCTTCGCTCACCAGCGGCATCGGCCGGCGCGGACCGTCGAGCGCAGTTGGATGGAACTGTATGAATTCCAAGTCGGCGAGTTCCGCCCCCGCCCATGCGGCGAGCGCCAGCCCGTGACCCCATGAGCCAGCGGGGTTTGTCGTGTCGCAAAACAGCCCGCCGACGCCGCCGGTCGCCAGCACCGCGCGACGCGTGGGCAGAGCGAGCGCGCCGGCTCGTCCTGCGGCGACCACGGCGATGACCGACCCGTCCTGCACGACCAGCCGGCGGACCTCCACATTTTCGATAGTGGTGATCGAGGCTGTACGCCGAACCGCGGCGATGAGCACGCGCACCAACTCGCGACCGGTGGCGTCGCCGGCTGCATGCACAATCCGCCGTCGCGAGTGTGCCGCCTCGAGCCCAAGTCGCAACGCGCGGTCAGGGTGCTGGTCGAAGGCGACGCCGAACCTTTGGATCGTCCTAATCGCTTCGGGTGCAGCTCGGACCACTCGCCGCACCGTGGCCTCGTCGCAGAGTCCGTCGCCGGCAGCTATCGTGTCGCAAAGGTGAAAATCCGGGCCGTCGTCGCCGCCGAGACTTGCCGCAAGACCGCCCTGGGCAAGCTCACTGCAGGCTCCGGTTCCAAGCGGCGCGTTGGTCAAAAGCACGACCGGTTCCGGCGCCAGATGAAGCGCCGTCATCAGGCCGGCAATGCCGCCACCGATGACGACCGGCGCCCCGGCGATGTCGCGAACCTCCAGGCTCATAGGGAAAGCATGCGCTCGACCGCGCGGCGGGCGGGGCCGGCAATTTCGGGATCAATCCGGACCTCATGCCGGTTCTGCTCGAGCGCGGCGCGAATGTTGGCCAGGTTGATGCGCTTCATGTGCGGGCACAGGTTGCATGCGCGAACGAACTCGACGTCGGGATGCGCGACCGCGACGTTGTCGCTCATCGAACATTCGGTCAGAAGGACGACACGCGTCGGTTTCTCCCGCTCGACATAATCCGACATCGCTGCGGTCGAGCCGGAGAACTCCGCCTCCGCGACAACGTCTGGTGGGCATTCTGGATGGGCCAGCACGATGACGCCTGGATGGGCATCGCGCAGTTCCCGAATGTCTGCTGCGGTGAAGCGCTCATGCACCTCGCAATGGCCTTTCCAGGCGATGATCTCGACGTCTGTATCGGCTGCCACGTTCCTCGCCAGATATTCGTCCGGCAGCATCAGCACACGCGCCACGCCAAGCGATTCCACCACCGCCTTCGCGTTGCCGGACGTGCAGCAGATGTCGGACTCCGCTTTTACGGCGGCCGAAGTGTTGACGTAAGTAACAACGGGGACCCCCGGATACCGCAGCCGCATTAGCCGCACGTCGTCTGCCGTGATCGATTCGGCCAGCGAGCAGCCGGCGCTGAGATCCGGGATGAGCACGGTCTTGTTCGGATTGAGCAGTTTTGCCGTCTCGGCCATGAAATGAACGCCGGCAACCACGATGATGTCGGCGTCGACCGTCACCGCCTTGTGGGCCAACGCCAGGCTGTCGCCGACGATGTCTGCCACGCAATGAAAAATTTCGGGCGTCTGGTAATTGTGCGCCAGCACCACCGCATTGCGCTCACGCTTCAGCGCTAAGATGGCTTCAATATCGCCGGCGAACGCGAGCCATTCAACGGGAGGGATCACCCGCCGGACACGCTCATACAGGGACGCAGCCATAGGTAACGCCCCAGCCATTGGCGCCTCGATTATATTCGGTTTGACAATAAGGGAATATGTCTACCTTGACTATAAGTATGTCAAGCCCGCGCCAGCGGTAATTTTGTCCCGGCGATAGCCCTGTCGTCGAGAACGGCATGGCGGAAGCGATAAAGCTTCGCCGGTCGGCCGCCCGTGTCGAGGGAGGTCTCCCCAGTCTCCTCAACAAGATCCTGCTGCTCGACCAGTCTCCGGAAGTTGGGCTTGTTGATGAGCCTGCCAGCCAGAGCTTCCACGGTTCGCTGCAGTTGCAGCAGCGTGAAGGAAGGCCGCATAAGCTCGAACACGACCGGCCGGTATTTGATCTTCGAACGCAGCCGCGCAATCCCGGTTGCCAGAATACGACGGTGGTCAGCGACCATTGGTTTGCCAGCCGCGGCCGCAATCGCGTCCCTGCCGCCACCGGCCTCTTCAATCAGAGCAGCTTCATAGAGCAACTCGTAGCGTTGGAGCGTGAGTTCCTCGTTCCAATGGCGGTCGTCGAAGCCGAAGGCTATCGCAGCGCGCTGCCGGCGCTCGCGTTGAGTGGTCGGCTCGCTGGCGCCGCCGGCCCACTCAATCAGGCGGGGCCGCAATCTATCGAGCAGCACAGGCGGCGTGCCGAAGCGGTGGTCCTCCCAGGGAAAATATTCGTACCAACTTTGCCAGCCGCACGCGGCCGAGTTCGTTGCCTGTTCCTTCCTGGTCAATGCGAGATAGCTGATTGAGATGACGCGCTGGTGGCGCTCAGTGCCGATGCGATCGCGATCGGCGAAGGTGTAGAGTTGCTCGATGTATCCCAGTGCATGGCCGGTCTGCTGCTCCACCCACCCCCTCAAACCCGACTGCAGCGATCGATGCTCAAGCGCAAAAGGTCCAGAAGGGAGGGTGTCCGCATGACCGACGGTGAGGACACAGGGCTCACTGTCGTTTACGGCGACCACGACGGCAGTCAGGTCCACTTTGGCTTCGTCAGCTTTGACGGCGGCTTTGCCTTTCTTGGTTCTTCTTGTCTGAGGATCCATGTTTGCGAAAGTGGGTTGGCCCAACGGAGCGCCTTAATCGATTGAATGTAACCTTGGCAGCCAGCACGTCAACACCGTACTACTCAAGCACTGTTTTTAGCTCTTCGCAGTCGCACAAAAATATGCCAAACGCGACACCCGCTGTTGGTAACGTAAGGGAAGGGGGCGTCGGTTGAGCGCGGCTGGTGAGATAAAAGGGATTAACCCTCCAGATATTCGATTGCGAAAAGGCCAAACGCCACTTGTATGCTTGACGGCCTACACCACGCCGGTCGCGAGGCTACTCGATCGCCACTGCGACATCGTTCTTGTCGGCGACAGCGTCGGCATGGTGGGCACGGCCTGTCGTCGACGCTGGGCGTCACGCTCGACATGATGATCATGCACGGACAGGCCGTTCGCCGCGGCCTTGAACACGCGCTGATGGTCGTCGACCTGCCCTTCGGTTCCTACGAGGAAAGCCCAGAGCACGCTTTCGGCAACGCTGCGCGCGTGATGGGTGAGACCGGTTGTTCAGCGGTGAAGCTCGAGGGCGGCGAGACCATCGCGGAAACCATCCGCTTCCTTACCGCGCGCGGCGTACCTGTCATGGCCCATGTGGGGCTGACGCCGCAGGCGGTAAACACGTTCGGAGGCTATCGTGTGCAGGGCCGGGGAGCCGATGCAGAGCGGATCAGGCGCGACGCCAGGGCGGTAACCGAGGCGGGCGCCTTCTCCTTGGTGCTCGAAAAGATACCGGAGCAGCTTGCACGGCAGATAACCGCCGATATCGACATACCCACCATCGGCATCGGTGCCTCGCCAGCTTGCGACGGCCAGATTCTGGTGAGCGACGATATGCTCGGGCTCTTCACCTCATTTCGGCCGAAGTTCGTCAAACGCTATGCCGAGCTCGGTGAGCAGGCTGAGGCGGCAATCGCCGCTTACGCCACCGATGTGCGGAACCGGCACTTTCCGGCGGTCGAACATCTCTATGTCAACGCCTTGAAGGCCGGAGACTTCACATGAGCGTGCCGATCGCTCGAACTGTGAGCGAGCTGCGCGCCGTCGTTGCGCAATGGCGTCGCTCGGGTGCCACGATCGGTATTGTGCCGACCATGGGAGCCTTGCACGACGGGCATCTGAGCCTTGTGCGGAAGGCGCTTGAAAGGGCCGAGCGGGTGATCGTGACGCTGTTCGTAAACCCCAAGCAGTTCAACAGCCCCGCCGACCTGATTGCCTATCCTCGGACGGAAAGCGAAGATGCTGCCAAGCTCGCGCCGCTGGGCACGCATCTGCTCTATGTGCCGGACGCAGAGGAAATGTACCCGGCGGGCTTCGCCACGGTCGTTTCAGTGTCCGGCATCAGCGAATGCCTGTGCGGCGCATTCCGGCCCGGCCATTTCAATGGCGTGGCGACGGTCGTGGCCAAGCTCTTCCTGCAGGCCGGCGCTGACTTCGCCTTTTTTGGCGAAAAGGATTTTCAGCAACTTCAGCTTGTCAGGCGCTTGGTCCGGGACCTCGACATTCCGATCACTATTGTGCCCTGTCCGACAGTCCGCGAAGCCGATGGTCTTGCGCTATCGTCGCATAACGTGCGGCTCTCCCCAGCCCAACGCGCCATTGCCCCAAAACTAGCATCGGTCCTGCTCGATACGGCCGAGCGGCTTGCACGCGGCTCTCCCATCCTGCCTACGCTTGATGAAGCGCGTGCAACAATTCTGGCTGCCGGCTATCGCGAGCTCGAATACCTGGAGCTTCGCGGAGAAACAGACCTGCAATCGTTAGCAAGCCTTGACCGACCGGCACGCTTGCTTGCTGCGGCTTGGCTTGGCGACACGCGGCTCATCGATAACGTCGCAATATCACCCATCGGTAGTTGGTCAGGTGCGCGGAGCTCTCTCCAATCGGAAGCAGCACAGCAATTGCGGTGATGACGGCGGCGCGTCGTACGCCCTGCAGGGACAGGCCATCATTTAGAACCACGTCTCCGCCCGGCTTCCAGCAACCTCCGCGAGGTAGGCAAAGCGCAGATGCATCGCGTATTTGAAACCTTGGTCGAGCAACTCTCTGCAAGCGTCGATGCCGTCGATCTCCATGAGGCAATGGCGTCCGCCGCAGCCGGGTTCGACTTTCCGTTCTTCGCTTATTTCACCTACCCATCCGCTTCCGGCGACACGCCGCGATTGATCTCGAATTATCCATCATCATGGACATCACATTACCTGCAACTGCGCTACCACAGCGTGGATCCCGTGATCCTGCGGGGACTGCGAGGCTGGGATACCTTCGACTGGGGTGTGGACCGCGATCACCGTTATTTGCCGACCTCGCAGCAGGAAGTCCTGGAAAAAGCAGCTGAGTTCGGCATTCGCGGCGGACTGACCATGTCGATGCATGATCATCGCGGCCGGTTCGCCGCACTGACCTTCGCCTCCAACGAGGCGCATCCGCCACTTTTGAGGTCGCTGACGCGCTACGAAAAAGCAATGCAGTTGGTTGCGATCAACGTTCATATCCATGCCCGGCGCAGGCTCGCCGAAGATTGCGTGGTAGATGGCATAACGCTCACCCCGCGGGAGTTCGAGTGCCTGAAATGGGCGGCGTGCGGCAAGTCGGCCTGGGATATCAGCCAGATTCTCGGTGTCTCGAAACGCACCGTGACCTTCCATCAGGAAAACGCCAAGGCGAAGCTTGGCGTGCGAACCATCAACCAGGCCATAGTGCGGATGGCTGCTCGGGCGAGATCCTGATCCTCTCCAAGGCTAGCTGTAAAGGTCTACAGGCTGCATTCATGACGGCTTTGCCCTTCGATTGCGTGGACACATCCCGCACGGAGACGACAATGATGCAGCTGATAACACCCGACTGCTACGCCGAGTTCGCGAGCGAACTCAGGGAAATGCACGGGCTTAGGTATCGGGTTTTCAAGAAGCGGCTCGATTGGGAAGTGCAGACCGAAGGCGAAATGGAAACGGACCCGTTTGACAGCCTGAACCCCGTCTACCTACTTCTCAAGGGGTCCGATTGGCGAACTTGCGGCTGCGTCCGCCTTTTGCCGACCACCGGACCGACTATGTTGCGCGATACGTTTCCGGCGCTGCTGGATGAGATGGTGGTCCCTGCGAGTGCCGATATCTGGGAGAGTAGTCGTTTCGCGCTCGATCTCCCTGCGACAGCGCCGAAGGCTGCTGGCGGCCTGGCACAAGCAACCTACGAGCTCTTCGCGGGCATCATCGAATTCGGCTTGGCCAACAATCTCTCCGGGATCGTAACGGTGACAGATACGCGCATCGAAAGGATCCTTCGTCTCGCGACCTGGCCGTTGTCACGTATCGGACAGCCCCAGCAGGTCGGCAACACCGAGGCAGTCGCCGGCTTCCTCGAGATTTCCTACGCCAGTCTCTTGCGCATCCGCTGGAGGGGACGCCTGAACGGGCCGGTGTTGTGGCAACCAGTTCTCGTCCAATCGGCATAGCGCCTGCGGATGGTCAGCCGTGACCTGGGTTAAGTCTGCTCACGGCCGCCACCGCCCGCCGTCAAGCTGAGCGGACCCGGCCCCACGAGCATTCGACTGTTCCGGTCGATCGACTCGCGCGGCCGGACTTCGGATTTCCGTAGGCGCAACCCGCAGTCCAGCGTGAGCACGCCAAAGTGGCGCCCGTCCGCTTGGAAAGAAGCCAATGTGGCTTCTGAGATCGCCTTGGAATATTGGACCGGCCGCCGTGAGCGATCCCAACCTCAAACCTTTGCCGGTATGCCGGTTTGGCCGGACCGTCGGCCAGTCGGAGCAGTCCCCCGATAAGGACCCGAGCTGACGCGCGATCCAACAGCGCCCAAGCCTATGCTATGTGCATTACCGTTCGGTTGGCCATATCGTCCAAGACCGCATGAAGAAGCCTTCCAACCTCCTGCGCAGCGAACTCTGGCGCAATTCCTACATCGGACAATTGAATGAGCATTTTCTTGGCAGCACAGCGCCAGAACGCACTCGCCGCCTCGCCGTTCTTGGTCTCGAGGGCCTGGGCGATACTTTCGACCAATGTGCGTCGCCGATGCAGCGGAAATACGCAAATGTTTGAGTCATGCATCAATCACCTCACAGTTTCAGTTCCACAAAGAAAACACCGGCGTCTTCAAAAGCGCCGCTTAGCGCGGTGACGGTTCGCGGCGACATGACGAGTTCCACTTCCCCTCGACAAGCCATTGGGCGATGAGCCGCCGGACCGCACATCCGGACCGCACATAAGGTGAACCACCATTGCTGATCCGGCTGCGTTTCCTGTGCCGTTCCGCGACGAGGCGTTCCAGCCCGAATTGACGTCCAATGACTTGATTTCTGAAAGGGCAGGGCGGCACGAATCACCCGACTGTTCCGCCGCTTACATTCCTGCGAGCTTGTGTATGAATGATTAAAGCGTGCCCGAGCCGTTCTTGGTGGCCGCAGAAGGGAATCATGTCATCCGCGCCTATCGTAAGGCCGCGCGACTTCTAGCATGGCTGCACTGCCCCGACAGGGCTTTGCAATCGCGCGTTTCGAAGCCTATGCTTGGCATCGGCCGTCAGTTACTTCGGATGCAGCCGACAGTAAGAGGTACGCGCTCTTGCCCGCATGAGAGAGAGCCTTGCCCGAATCCCTTTTTCGCAACCGGGTGCTGAAATCCCTTTCGCCGGAGGACTTCGCGCTGTTGCGACCATCGCTGCATCGCGTCGAACTGGACATCAAGGCTCAGTTGGAGATCGCGCATCAGCCGATCAGGAATGGATATTTTCCCGAGAGGGGCATCGCCTCGGTGGTCGCCACCATGACCGGCGGACGGCAATGTGAAGTCGGCATTATCGGATATGACGGGATGACAGGAATTGCCCTCATTCTCGGACAGGACAGCTCTTCCAACGAGACCTATATCCAGGTCGCAGGCAATGGCTGGCGCCTGCCGGTTGAAATCATTCGTCCTGCGGTTGCGGAAAGCCCGTCGCTGCGCACGTCAGTGCTGGACTATGCCCACGCGTTCCTTGTCCAGTCGTCCCGGACGGCACTGGTCAATGGCCACTCCAAAATCGAGGAACGGCTGGCCCGCTGGTTGCTGATGATCCATGACCGCTCTGACGGAGACAAGATCTACCTGACGCATGAATTTCTGGCGACCATGCTCGGCGCCCGCCGTCCCGGGGTCACCACGGCCCTGCAAATGCTTGAATATCGAGGACTTGTCCGTGCCAAGCGCGGCGAGGTCACGATTATCGACCGCGTCGGATTGATGGAACTCACGCATGGCGCTTACGGCGAGGAGGAGCAACGTTATTTCGGCCTGGCCACCGCTGCCTGATTGTCCGGTATCGGACATAGGCTTGAAGGCTGCCGAACTCCCGTCCTAGATCGTGTCAGTCAGAGTTTCAGGGAGGCGGGTGAAAAAGCCGCCGAAGCCTATGTTCTGTCCAGAGGCAAGGCCCGGTTCCTCTCCACCGCCCAGGCGATCCGCGCCATTCGAACGCTTATGCCGGCGTGCAAAGCGACCGATCGCGAGTTGAGGAATTGGTGGCGGCGACGTCCATCGTTCACGGTGTGCCCGTCGCCTTCGACGCAAAAACAGCCGAGGGAGTAGAACCACGGCTGCATTCCTAGGAGGGCATGCCGCGCCGTCCAGACTGTCAGATCGGGCATTCGTCAGATGGTTGTCCGCTAACTTAACTGGCAGAGTCTACAGGACGTGTCCAGCATTGCGAACTCACCGATCGCTTGGCGGCCAAAGCTGCCGGCAAGCGATCGCCTCATCCAGCCGTCTGCACCATCTCATCACAGACATCATCGGTGATGCTACCTGCCCAGCATATGTCCAGCATTTCGCAGGGCGGCCAGAAGGAGCCTCGCATAGCCTGTGACATCGATCTGGGCCTGCATGGACAGGGGCATGCTGGTCCAGTTCTCCAATGGTGCAATGAAAGGTGAGAAGGTGCCATTGACAAGGCAACAGCAGCTAACAAGGCCCTCTCGGTCCAATGCCACCACACCGATCTTGTCGCCTGGATATCCAATGGCTGCGACTCGCTGGACCTCCAGGTCACCGTCAACCCGCACGTCGAAAAGAAGGCTACCACGGCTCCTCGTGGCTATCTCAGCCGCCTTCTCATCAAAGCTTGAAGAGAGCAAGCGGACGCTTTCCACCGCCATCTGGAAAATCACCAAATCCAGTTCATTCACGGCCATATGGGCAATTGCGCGCAATGGGTGGTGATTGCAATGACACACACTGCTTGTTCACAGATGTCGGTCACGAACGATCATTCGTCGGGTTCCGGTTCCGACCAACGGTGTGGCCACCTGATCGTGCTGCGGTTCGAACATTCCTAACGCGAGCCGAGCGCTGTTGATGAGGATGGAGTCTAGGTCTCGGGCCCTGCCTCGCGGCTTGCTCATCCTTGGCAGACCCCTTGCAACGCCGCCGCGATGGCGCAAACGCCAGATGACGCTGATCCATCGCTTAATCGTGAACTGAGCTTCTGAACACCCTTGGTGGGACAGCAGGGTGGAAGGGCTTGACCAACGCTGCCGCCGTTTTCGAAGAGGGCCCGTCCTCGATTGAATCTTTGGAGCCCCGTGCGGCGCGCAGGAAAATGTTGACCATCTGGACGCAGGTCCCAGACCCCAAGGCAAACAGGGAACCTTCCAGCCAGCCAAGCTGCGCCGAAGCAAAGAGCGACCTTTGGAATTCCCAAGAACGGACCCTTCCATAGTTGACTGGCAACCGCAGCGCGAGTGCGGGAGAGCGAACAAGCACTGCGTGAGAGGTCCTGCGCGTTTTCCCCTCTTTGCTATTTGGCACATCGCTTGCGCCGAAGTGGGCGCAGCGTTCGACCGGAGCACTGCATGGGAGAAGGAGGAGCCCCACCCCGATCCGGTCAAGGAGAGAAACGGTGTTGGTTCCACAAGTCCCCATAGCGAACGCAGCGGCCCGCAAGCGCCATTTTGCCCGGGCCTACGTGCAGATGCTTGCCGCCATAATCCTGGGTGCTGCAATCGGCTATTTCCATTTGGAGACCGGCCAGAGCCTGAAGCCGCTCGGCGATGCCTTCGATCTTCCTGACAATAGCGACCGGCATTGCCGGCATGAGCGATCTGCAGAAGGTCGGCCGAGTTGCCGCCAAGGCGATGGTTTATTTCCTCACCTTCTCGACACTTGCACTCGTTGTCGGACTGATTGTCGCGAATATCGTTCAGCCTGGCGCCGGCCTCAACATCGATCCGGCCTCGCTCGATGTCCAAGCCGTTAAGGGCTATGTGGCCACGGCTCACGAGCAGTCCGTGACCAGCTTCCTGATGAACATCATCCCATCAACCATTGCCAGTGCCTTCGCGGAAGGCGACATCCTGCAAGTCTTGTTCTTCTCGGTCCTGTTCGGCGCGGTCTGCCGCTACAACGGCCGCTCGATCTTCTCTCTCGTCCGATACATCAAGGACGAGCTGCTGCTCGCAACGTCCTCCTCGGAGGCCGCGCTGCCCTCGCTCATGGAGAAGATGGAAAAGGCCGGCGCCACGCATTCGGTCGTGGGTCTCATTCCATTCAATCTGGACGGCACGAATATGATGCTCGCCGCCCTCTTCATCGCCCAGACCACGAAAACTGATCTGCCGATCGGCTGCCGGATCCTCATGCTGTTCGTCGCATTGTTCCCTTCGAACGGAACAACCCGCATTACCGGTGCAGGCCTCGTCACAATGGCTGCAACGCTCTTTCTTGTTCCGGCCGCACCGGTCACCTCCGTGGGTCTTATTCTTGGCGTCGATCAGCTTATGTCCGAATGCCACGCGCTGACGATATTTCTCCGCAGCGTAGCGGCAACGCTGGCTGTCGCCCGGTCTGGGGCGAGCGGGATAAACGACGATTCGGGGAGCGCCTCACTAGCGGACCGTTCAGCGCTCTGGCGGTGGACGGTCAAGTCGCCCGGCGTGGTGAACGCAGTTCCCCGCGCGAACGACGCTCAGCTATTGGGGTGGGCCCGATGGCGCAAAGCCGTATTTGAGAAACCGCCAGATCGCACCCGCACCTGTGCGCCTGTAGCAACTGCGGGGCACGATCAAAAGCGACCCATTTTACACCGAAAAGGCGGGCCGTTGCTGCCACGCCGTCCATGGATTGGAGCCTCATGTCTAAGACAACGGCCACCACTCTCGCGGTTCTCCTTTTTCTCCTCGCCGTGCTGCTTTCCGTGCTGGCGAGCCATAATAGCGCGCACCCGCCGCGGGAAAGGCCGCCCCCGCCCATGCAGTCGTGCCAATGGACAGTCAAAAGTGGAGCGGCGCACTCGTCAACGACCCCGCTTCGCCAAATCGCCGGCAACCCGGAAGGTCCGGGGACCCTTCAGCGCTCTGCCGGGCGGACGGTCAGTCGCCCGGCGTGGTGAATGGCGGTCGCGGTTGCCCGGCCCGCGCGAACGACGCTCAGCTGGGTGGGGTGGGCCCGATGGCGCAAGGCCATCTTTCCAGAAACCGCCAGAGCGCACCGGCATCTATAGCTGTGCGCCCTCGCGACTGCGCCCTGTGGCAAGTGCGGGGCTCGATCAAAAGCATTTTACACCAAAAGGCGGGCCGTTGCTGCCACGCCGTCCATGGATTGGAGACTCATGTCTAAGCCGACTGCCATCACTGTCGCAGCTCTTCTTTTACTCCTCGCCGTGCTGGCGAGCCAATATAGCGCGAACCTGCACCGGCAGGCGTGGTCGATCGACAGGCAAAAGTGGAGCGGCGCATTCGACAACGACCCCCTTCGCCAATCGCCGGCAACCCGCAAGGCGATGCCGTTCTGGTCATATTCAATGACTACCACAACTGTCCGCATTGCAGACTGGCAGATCTCAACTACCAAAAAGCCTTCAAGAATGATCCCAATCTGAAGCTTGTGATCAGACGGTTCCCGGTCCTGGGACCGGATTCCCAATCGCACTCGCCTCGAGAAAACAGGGAAAGTTCGACGAATTCCACCGCGCCCTTATGACTTCCCCCAGTTGGATCATTGAAAGGATCACTCTCAAGATCGCAGCGCGTGTGGGCCTTGACGTGGAGCAGCTCAAGCGGGAATGCAAGATCCGGCCATCGCAGATGAACTTGCGCGCGTCCGCGCACTCGCGAAAGGTCTGCACATCGACCGTACGCCCGCGTTGGTGGTCGGCGATATAGTGATCGCCCACCTGGTCGACATGGCCAGCTTGCAACGCTTGCTCGCCGATGCGCGCTCAAAGCGTGCAGGCTCTCGTGCGGGGCAGCATCTGTAGATCGGCCACGCTGTTGTTGCCGGAGCGTGCCGTTTGTGGCAGCTGGCTTTGCTGTTGCTCCTCGGCATCTTGTTGCGGTCATCCAGCTGCCGTGGGCGCCAACAACAATCCTGAGCGCCCGCGCCTGAAGGCGCTGGCCGGGTGCTCGTGAACCGAGCCCGCTTATCTTCGCCATGCTCAGGCGGTCTTGGCCCTGCGGCTTCGCCCCCTGGCGCGGGGCAGCCTTCGGCTGCTGACGGTCGCCGGCCTGTCGGCCGGCGTCGTTTTTATCGTGGCCTTCCCCGGTGGCGCAGGGCGGGCAGCACTCCCTTCTAGGCCCGCCGCGGCGTCCCGCAACCCTTCGCTTTCGCTTCGGGTCCTCCACTCCGTTCCGGTCCTGCGGATGCAGTCCGCCTCCGACGTCGGGCCTTTCCGGTCGCTTTCGCCGCCCACCCCGCTTCCGGGGAGGGCGCGATTGAAGAGCGGAGGACATCACGATGCGTGCAAACAACAAACGTTGCGGCAGCCGACAGGCTGGCGCAGAGAGTGGCGGGCGCACCGGCGCCAGCCTTTATCAGGAAATCACCGACCGCATCATTGCCGAACTGGAGCGCGGCACCGTGCCATGGGTCAAGCCGTGGGGCAGGGCAAGGACAGGCCTCGGCCTGCCGCGGAATGCGGCCACCCAGCGCCGATATTCCGGCATCAATATCCTGATCCTGTGGGGCGGGGTCATCGATCGCGGTTTCCCCAGCCAGAACTGGCTCACCTTCCGGCAGGCGCTTTCCCTAGGTGGCAATGTCAGGAAGGGTGAGCACGGCACCACCATCGTTCACGCTGACCGCTTTGTTCCCAAGAACGAAAAGCAACGCGCCGACACCGATGGCGACGAACCGCAGGCGGTGCCCTTCCTGAAGCGCTTTACCGTCTTCAATGTCGCGCAGTGCGATAATCTGCCCGAACATCTTTATGCCGCCGGCGAGCCTCTGCCTGAGCGCGAGATGGTCCCGCAGGCCGAGGCGCTCATTCATGCAACCGGCGCTGATTTTCGCATCGGCGGCGAGCGCGCCTTCTACATGCCCGGCAGCGACACCATACAGGTGCCGCCGCAGCCGGCTTTCTTCCACCAGATCGACTATTACCGGACCTGCTTTCACGAGCTTGGCCACTGGACCGGCCACCCGACGCGACTCGCGCGCGACCTGTCCGGCTCCTTCGGGTCCAACACCTATGCGCGCGAGGAACTGGTCGCCTTATCTTGACAGTCTGCACCGACTCTCCGTGTCTTGCTGGCGTCGATGCAACAGGACTGACGGAGGCGTTGTCCAGGCCGGCCGCAGCGCTCCCACATAGCTGGCGGAGGCCGGCCTGGATAGCGCCGGGCAAGTTGAACTCCTTCGTTGATGCTGGCTCCCGGATGGGGGTCCGGGGGAGGTTGAACAACTTGTGGACAATGTAGCGCCGGTTTCGAACATCACCATTCAGGAGCGCCGATCGGCTGACGGGCTTGATGCACACGTTCCCATGATCCTTAGGGATGGGGCACTCTACGATCCTGATCTGGATCGCTTCTTCCGCGACCTGCCTCTCAACGGCGTTCGTTCCCACCATTCTCTTCGTGCCTATGGCTATGACGTTCTTGTCTGGGTCCGTTTTCTTTCGGAAGCCTGCGCCAAGACGGTATGGCAGGCGGGTCGGCATGACGTCCTTGCCTATCACCGAGTTCGGCGCCGTGCGGAGGCCGGCCAACGCATCTCTGCTGCTTCCTGGAATCGTGCCGTCGCCTGCCTCGACCGTGTGTATCGATGGGGCGCCCAGGAGGGTCTCATTGCGGAAGCGCCGTTCACGCATCGGTCCGTGTGGAGGCAAGGGTATACTGGCCGGCGAGCGCGGATCTCGGCTCGCAACGATGCGTATGAACCTGCCGCGCGCCGCGCGGATGTCAGCTTCGTCACACTCGACGACTACCGGAGATTTCGGGATCTTGGCTTGAGAGGGCTACTGCCTGGTGGCGGAACGCGCCCTGGCGCCCGAGATCGCAACGGCATTCGCAATGCGCTGTTTTCAGATCTCCTGGTTACGACGGGCCTCCGGCTGGAGGAAGCTTCATTTCTCTTCGCATCCGATCTTGCTGTCGTTGGTCAGCCGCCATGCCGTCAGGTCTGGCTCGAGCTGCCCGATGCTTTGACCAAGGGCGATCGTGGTCGCCAGATACTCGTTCCCGCTCGGCTGCTCGAGCAGATGCGCGCCTATATCGCTGTCGAGCGCTCCCATGCTATTGCAAAGTTTCAGCGCCGTTCGGGGTGGCAATCACTTGACCGCCCGATCCTCGTACACCGGGAGCGGAGCAATTCCCGGCTACGACTGCGTGACGGCGGCGACATCGCGCTTGACCTGCTCAGCCCCGAGGAACGCGGCCGGATCATTGTCTGCAACGACGACGGCACACCGAGCGAACCGGCGGTATTATGGCTCTCGGAGGTCGGCTTGCCGGTACAGCCGAACTCCTGGGCAGTCATCTTCGCCCGTGCTTCCGCGCGGTGCAGATCCTTCGGCTTCGACGTCAACATCAGTCCGCATCAGCTCCGCCATTCCTTTGCAGTTCATATGCTGGCGATGCTCATTCAGCATCGCCTCCGTGATGCGGCGTTGCCTGCCGGACCGATGGAGGGATACCGGCAAGTTCTCGGCGATCCTCTTCAGCAAGTCCAACGGCTCCTTGGTCATGCCAGTCTAGCAACGACCTACATCTACCTCGACCACATCGCGACACGCGCGGATACCGTCGATGCTGCGGTCGAGGAACTGCTCGCACTGCTTCCATCGGAGACTTCATTATGACGGGGCGGCCGCGCAAGGGAGCTCCAGTCCGTTTTGCACCAGCCGATGCCATTGCTACCGCACACGCCCGCGATCCGGTCCTCGGTCTGCGCTTCAACATCGAGGCGCGCTATGGCGGGAGCATCGACGTTGACCTTACCGGCCTGCATCCGCGACCTCTCGCCATCGCATTTGCCGGTGCTCTTCGCCGGCAGGCGGAGCTTGGTGGTTCGCTGGGGGCGCGGAGTACCATCAAGGGGCATTTAAATGCATGTCTTAGGTTCTTCGCGTATCTGCGCGAGCACTCGAAGGCAAAAACGCCCGCCGATCTGCGCGCTGACGATATCGACGGATATGAGGATTTCCTCGAAGCCGGCGGGATGAAGCCTATCTACCGGCACATCATTCTTGCCAAGGCTATTCTCGCCTTGCGCTCGATTGATGCCGACCAACCTGGCCTTCTCGATGAAGGGGTACGGCGTCGGCTAAGTTATACCAGCACACAATCCGCCGGCCGATCGCAACCGCGCGACGCCTACAGTCCGTACGTCGCAAGGCAGCTTCGCGATGCGGCCCGCGCCGACATCGGCAAGATCTTCAGACGCATCGGGAAGTCGCTCGATGATGATGAGGGCGACTCCAATCTTCGCAGAGTGACCGACGAAGCGAACGACAGGATCGTGGCCTCGGGCGCGCTCAGCAGCGGGGACAGAGCCTTCCATCGCTTGTACTTCATGAGGGCACGTCGCGGTCTACCTGTCTCAACCTTGGCCGAAGACATCCACGGTCGTCATCATCTGCGGGCCACCGACATTCCACCGCTTCTGACCTTCCTGTCACTGGAGACCGGCCTGGAGATAGAATGTTGCAAGGCTTTGACGATCGACTGCCTCCAGAACCCCGGACCTGGAACCATCGACATAGCCTATATCAAGCGACGCGCCCGAGGTGCTGAGCACAAACATATTCGTGTGCGTGACGGCGGGATCGGAACACCGGGTGGTCTCGTTCGCAAGCTGATCGAGGTGACGGCCTTTACGAGGCAGTTCGTCCCAAGCGATTGCCTTTGGCTCTATTACTATACCGGCCGGAAGCAACTCCGCGCAGGTGTCGATCATCCGCATGAACGCGTCGACCAATGGACCGGAAGCCATGGGATCGTCGATGACGATGGCCAGCCTCTTCGGCTCGTTCTTTCGCGATTGCGCAAAACCCACAAGGCGATCTGGTATCTGAAGACCGAGGGTCATATGGCCCGCTTTGCGGTCGGGCATACGCCCGAGATTGCCGCTCGACACTATGCGGACATTCCCTCGCTGCGCCCGCTTCATGAGGCCACCGTGGCGGAGGCATTTTCCGAAGTCGCCGCGGCCGCCGGCCCAATCATATTGGGGCCTCGCGACGAGGATTCCTGGCGCCAAAGCCACACCGCTTCGGAAGGAAGCAGTGATGTCGACGCGCTTCTAGGCGGCGAACAGGATGTTTGGCTCGCTGCGTGCTCGGGATTTGATCGCAGTCCTTTCGGAGAGCTGGGATCACCTTGTCCGCAACCGTTCTGGGGCTGTCTCGAATGCCGCAACGCCGTCATCACCGCGCGCAAGCTGCCGGCAATCATCGCGTTCCTGTGGTTTATCGAGGAGCAACGGACGGGTCTCCCCGCCGCGGACTGGGCCATGAAGTTCGGCCGCGCGCATCATCGCATCGCGAAGCAGGTCTTACCTGCTTTCCCGGAGAGTGTAGTTGCCGAAGCTCGCCGCGAGGCGGAAGGGCACGCCCTCTATCTGCCGCCGGAGGCCCGGCAATGATCAGGTTGGCCGCAGTAGCCTCCACCTCCCGGGAACTCGATCTTCGCCCGGTTCTCGCGTCCGCTCCGTTGAAGCCGGGCTTTGATCGGGACACCCTTTCGCGCTACGGCGATCCGAGCTGGGATCTCGGACCGGCCGTATTTCGCGAGAACGCCAGGCGGTGCCATGTCACCGTGCATTTCGGGTCCGTCGAGGATGTGAGTGTTCGCGAGACGCTTCGCGAGCTTCTCTATGCCCGGCTCAACGTCGACATGCCGGGTCACCGCAAGAAGCTTCCTCCCGGCAGTATCCGGCAGGTTTTCAATCGTGCGCGACGCTTCTTCGAGTTCGTGCGCGATGAGCTTGGTTCTGTCGATCTTCGCCGTGTCGATCAGCAACTGCTGGATCGCTACGTTCGCCATCTCAAGACTGACCGTGCTCGCCGGCCGGTTATAGTCGGCCACCTCCTGGAAGTCCCTGCTGATCTCTATGCCTTTCGCGATTACCTCCCGTCTGGAGGCCTGTACTTCCGGCCCTGGGGCGGCCAGGCGCCCGCCCGGGTCGCCGGCTATCGCTTTGTTCACGAGAACCTCACGCCACGCATGCCAGAAGAGATCATCTCGCCATTGCTGGCCTGGTCGAGCCGGTATATCACCCAGTTCGCCTCAGACATCTTCGCCGCCCGTGCAGAGTTGGAGCGATTGGAAGCCCACTGCGCCGCGCTCCTCCAGTCAGATCAGGCTCTCACATACACGGAACGCCGTAGCCGACAGCGAAGGCGTCTTCAGAACTATTTCGATAAGCTACGAAGCGAAGGCCGTGGCGTGCCCATCTGGGAGAGCGCGCACAACGGCACCGTTTTGCGGCACCCAGAGACAGGAGACGTATCGCCGCCCGTCAATTCGCACCTGCTTCACCTGCACATTGGCATCGACGCCCAGGCCGAGCCAAGGATGCATATTCAGCTGACCGGCGGCGCACCTCGCCAGATCAGGGCCGCGTTGCTCGAACTCGGCCTCGAGACAGGTGGAATGGAGACTCCCATCGCCATTCTACCGGAGACCGGCAAGCCATGGCGGCCCCGCTTCGACGCCAAAACACTGGCGGAGGAAGAGCGGATGCTGCAGGCGGCAGCCTATATCCTCTGCGCGTACCTGACCGGGATGCGGGACTGCGAGGTCCAGGCGATGCAGCGCGGATGCCTTTCCGTAACGCGCAGCCAAGATGGCATGGTCATGCGTCATCGCGTTCGCTCGGTTGCCTACAAGGGCAGGTCGAGCCAAGGTGAGCCGGCTGATTGGATTACAATTGAGCCTGTAGCCAAGGCGATAGAAGTGCTGGAACGTTTGTCCTTCCGGGCGGCATCCGCGCGCGGGCTCACGACGCTCTGGCCCGTTCTTATCGCAAGGTCCGTTTGCAAGGATCACCTCTCGGCCGAGATTGTCCGCCAACTCAACCACTTCCGCGACCATCTCAACAACCTGTTCGGCACACCGGATACGCCGGCGGTCCCGAACGGACCAGGTGATCAGCCTTGGCGGATCACGACGCGGCAGTTCAGACGCACGATTGCATGGCACATTGCCAACCGTCCCTTCGGCACAATTGCCGGCATGATCCAGTACAAGCATGCCTCCGTCGCCGCCTTCGAGGGCTATGCCGGCTCCAGCCGATCCGGCTTCCGTGCGGAGGTGCAGAACCAGCGCAGTCTCGGCCAGCTTGATGACCTGTTGACGTATTTCGATGAGCGGCAGGCCGGGGCGACGTTGTCCGGGCCCGCCGCAGTGCGTGTAGCAAAGACACTCGACGGCATATCAACAGAACTCGGTCCGCTTCCGGCCATGATCGCTGATCGTGGGCGGCTCCGCACAATGTTAGCGAGCCTCGCGCGGACATTGCATGTCGGAGTGCTGGCCGACTGCTTCTTTGATCCCGGCACGGCCGCCTGCCTTAAGCAGGCAACGAACATCGACGGCAAGATGCCGCTGACCGCGCTTTGCCAGCCAACCCGCTGCCCCAATGCCTGCATCACCGCACGCCATCGGCCAGCTTGGTCACGCTCTGCCGAGGACGCCAAGACCTTGCTGAAGGAGAAGCGTCTGTCGCCTTTGCAACGGACCATCATGAAGCAGGATCTCCAGCGGATCCAGGCGGTTCTTGATGGCTTAGATCGTCGGACCTGAGGCGGTGTGGCGGTTCGCGTGCGGCCCAATGATCGGATGTCCCGTCGGACCAACCCCGGCGTGCGGCGGAGCGCGCGATGTCAGGTCCGCCCGCGCAACGGCTGATCGCCGTCCTTCGCTCCGCTGCGGCTCTTCGAGTGCGCGGTCGGCCCTTAGGCCATCGCAGATGGCTGCTCCGCCGCCGGGGATTGGCCCCGGCGGGACAGGAGTTCCGACGATGGACACGCAAAACCGCACCGACGTTTATACCCGCATCACCTCCGAGATCATTGCCGCCATCGAGGCCGGCGCCGGCGAATGGCGGATGCCCTGGCACCACGATGGAAGCTCGATTGCTCGCCCAACCAACATCTCTTCCGGAAAGGCCTATCGCGGCGTCAATACGCTCGCTCTTTGGATCGCAGCTCAGGCTCACGGCTTTGGAAGCGGCATCTGGGGCACATACCGGCAATGGCAGGCGCTTGACGCCCAGGTCCGCAAGGGCGAACGCGCAACGACCGTCGTGCTCTGGAAGGAGTTTGCCGCACACAGTGACGATGATGCAGTCGGCGACGATGAGCACCCCCAGCGACGCCTCTTCGCGCGCGCCTTCTCGGTCTTCAACAGCTCTCAGGTCGAGGGCTTCACGCCTTCCGCCGCTCCAATCCTGCCTGACTCTGAACGAGTCCCGCATGCCGATGCCTTCATCAGTGCGCTCGGCATCCCAGTTACTTTTGGCGCGAGCGCTGCATACTACCGCATCGATCTCGACCGAATCTTTATGCCGGACTTCAATCGCTTCCGCGATGCGGTCGCTCACGTCGGGACTTATGTCCACGAGGCCGCGCATGCCACGGGCTCTAAGCATCGGCTCGATCGAGACTTCACCAAACGCTTCACCCGCCAGGCTTTGGCAGTCGAAGAACTGACCGCCGAACTTGCTGCAGCCTATATTTTAGCCGATCTGGGCCTGGCGCATCATCCCCGTCCTGACCACGCAGCCTATGTGGCATCCTGGCTGTCGGTGCTGAAGGACGACCCGCGGGCGATTTTCACTGCCGCAAGCAAAGCGCAGGCTGCCGCTGACTGGATGCACGCGCGACAGCCGCCGAGCTGAGCGCCACGTCGCCTTAGGGCCGCCACCGACGCGCAGCCATGGCCTTTTCACCTTGGCTGCCGCCCAGCCCGCGAGGATCCAAAACGCTGAGGCCTGAAACTCCGATTCCGCGATAGCCACGATCGTCAGGCTTGACTGTCAGGATATGTCGCGGAAATCGCATCAGCCTTCATCTGCAGCAGTCTCGGCATCGAGCCGACCGTGCGTCATGCCGACTACATCGGCTCATGGCTGACGGTTTTGCGCGAGGACAACCGCGCCATCTTCCGCGCTGCCAGCCATGCCTCGAAAGCCGCCGATTTCCTGCTTGGCCTCAATGCCGATGTCGAAGGCGAGGCACATGCCGAAACCGCCCATGGGAGCGCGCAATCCTCACACGCGACCGCCTTGCGCCTCTGATGACGCAAAAGCCGCGCGCAACCAACTCGACAGTTCTCTTTGAGGTTGCGCTAACGCCGATGGCCGGCGTTGGCGCCGATCGTTTATCGGACCGAGGTTCGCAAAAAAGGGCGGCATTGCTGCCGCCCTCTCGTTGCGAAAGCTGCCAGAGCTGGATTAGAAATCCATGCCGCCCATGCCGCCCATGCCGCCGCCACCCATGCCGCCGCCGCCAGCCGACTCCTTCTTCGGAGCCTCCGCGATCATGGCTTCGGTGGTGACCAGCAGGCCGGCCACCGAGGCCGCGTCCTGGAGAGCGGTGCGCACGACCTTGACCGGATCGACGATACCCATGGCGATCATGTCGCCATATTCGCCGGTCTGGGCGTTGAAGCCGAAGGTCGGACCCTTGTTCTCGAGGATCTTGCCGGCAACGATCGATGCTTCCGCACCGGCGTTGGCCGCGATCTGACGGGCCGGAGCCTGCAGCGCGCGACGCACGATGGCGATGCCAGCGGTCTGGTCGGAGTTGGCGCCGGTTTCCTTGATGGTCAGCGAAGCGCGCAGCAGTGCGACGCCGCCGCCGGGAACGATGCCTTCTTCGACGGCCGCACGGGTCGCGTTGAGGGCGTCATCGACGCGGTCCTTCTTTTCCTTGACTTCGACTTCCGTCGCACCGCCGACGCGGATCACCGCAACGCCGCCGGCGAGCTTGGCCAGACGTTCCTGCAGCTTCTCCTTGTCGTAGTCCGAAGTGGTCTCTTCGATCTGCTGCTTGATCTGGGCAACGCGGCCCTGGATCTCGGCCTTCTTGCCGGCGCCGTCGACGATGGTGGTGTTCTCCTTGGAGATCGACACCTTCTTGGCGCGGCCGAGCATGTTGAGGCCGACATTCTCGAGCTTGATGCCGAGGTCTTCCGAGATGACCTGGCCACCGGTGAGGATGGCGATGTCTTCCAGCATGGCCTTGCGGCGATCACCGAAGCCCGGCGCCTTGACGGCGGCGATCTTCAGGCCGCCACGCAGCTTGTTGACGACCAGCGTGGCCAGAGCCTCGCCTTCGACGTCTTCCGAGATGATGAGCAGCGGCTTCGAGGTCTGCACGACGGCTTCGAGAACCGGCAGCATGGCCTGGAGGTTGGACAGCTTCTTCTCGTGCAGGAGGATGTAGACGTCCTCGAGCTCGGCAACCATCTTGTCGGCGTTGGTGACGAAGTAGGGCGAGAGGTAGCCGCGGTCGAACTGCATGCCTTCGACGACTTCGAGTTCGGTCTCGGCGGTCTTGGCTTCCTCAACCGTGATGACGCCTTCGTTGCCGACCTTCTGCATTGCTTCGGCGATCATCTTGCCGACCGAAGCATCGCCGTTGCCGGCGATGGTGCCGACCTGGGCAACCTCTTCGGAGGTCTTGATCTTCTTGGCGTTCTTGATCAGCGTCGCAACGACGTCGGTTACCGCGAGGTCGATGCCGCGCTTCAGGTCCATCGGGTTCATGCCGGCGGCAACCGCCTTGTGGCCTTCCTGGACGATCGACTGCGCCAGAACGGTCGCGGTCGTGGTGCCGTCGCCGGCGATGTCGTTGGTCTTCGAAGCAACTTCGCGGACCATCTGCGCGCCCATGTTCTCGAACTTGTCCTCAAGCTCGATTTCCTTGGCGACGGTGACGCCGTCCTTGGTGATGCGCGGGGCGCCGAACGACTTGTCGATGACGACGTTGCGGCCCTTGGGGCCGAGCGTGACCTTCACCGCGTCGGCGAGGATGTTGACGCCGCGCAGCATGCGCTCGCGGGCATCACGGGAGAATTTTACGTCTTTGGCAGCCATTTTTAGCTCCTGGCAGGGGCTTCAATCGAGCCCGGGAATTCAGTTGACGAAAGGGCCTGATATGAGCCGATGATGCCCATGATGTCGGATTCCTTCATGATCAGAAGGTCTTCGCCATTGAGCTTGACTTCGGTGCCCGACCACTTGCCGAACAGGATGCGATCGCCGGCCTTGACGTCCAGTGGGACGAGCTTGCCGGCTTCGTCACGGGCGCCGGAACCAACGGCGATGATCTCGCCTTCCTGCGGCTTTTCCTTTGCCGTATCCGGGATGATGATCCCGCCAGCGGTCTTGGATTCGGATTCGACCCGGCGAACGACCACGCGGTCATGCAGCGGGCGGAACTTCGACTTTGCCATTTTCGGATTTTTCCCTGGTGCGGATGTTGAGGGGTTTTTGTTAGCACTCGCGATGGACGAGTGCTAACGCGATAGTGAGGTAGGCTGTAAGCGGGCACTCGTCAAGACGGACGAGGGCAGGCGAGGAGCTCTGGCCCCCTCCCCGGTGGAACCCAACGCATACGCGCATCCGCGTTGATGGCTGCGAGCCCCACATTTCCATTGAATTCGGCGTCATGACGCCAACTTGCGCGCGCCGCTTCCAAGTCGTCAGTCGTGCTGCCGTCAGCACGAACATAGGGCTGCGCTTCACTTCCCGTCGAAGCCGCGGCAAGCAGCGTCGCCGTCAGCACGCTCCTTTGCAGATGCTTGCCAAAGGTGGACAGTGAGCGCACCTGCGCCGGGCTGTTGGTGCGAACGTAAGACGTCATTGACAACTCCTTTTTGCAAGTCGAGCCCTTCTCCACCTTCGGCCGCCGTCGACGCGAAGAAGTCCGCATCGCGTTGATGACGAGCTGCGAAAAAGAGAAAGATGTGTTTGATGGCTGCGGTCCCAACGGTGCCTTCAGATTTGAGATCACTTCCGCCGCGAGCGGCTGAAGCTCCTCGCAACGTCACAATCGAATCTGCTGCCAAGCCTCCAGGAAAGGAGAGCATTGCTCATCTCGCGCTTGTGCATGCAGTCAACCTTCGATCCGTGTTGCCACATCTCAAGTGCAAATGCCGTGCCAAAGCTCACTGGGTAGTGAACGCATGGCTCTCCCTGAAAACCTCACAAATCCAGCATGGTCAATTGTGCGGAACCCGACATGCGTCTTCTGCCACTGTCAGCTTTCGGACAGGCATGACGCGTTTCGCGCCGACCACCGGTCGATCGGTTTTGGGGCCGGTCTGTTCGCCTCATAAGAGCGCGTCACGTTGCGTAGCGGTTTCCCGAGCGCCGCCACATGACACTGGACCTGCAGGTAGCACCGGCTTCTCATCCAGCCTTGCTTTGGCCCCTTCGCGTATCAAATTCCCGCTGGCGAGCCCTGCTTTCATAGATCGCACCATGCCGGATGTCTGCTCTGGCGCCCGACCCGCTGGCACGATCTCGATCCGGCATAAGGGCGCAGCATCTTTGCAGGCCGTTTCATCCCGGCGTCCTGCTTGGCTGAAAGACCGCACTTGGCGAGCGGTCTCCATGCTCTCTCCAAGGACCATCCCTGCGGCTGGCTTGTCGACCTATGGGCGGGTCCGGCCGCCCGAAACCCTCGCCATCAGCTTTTTTCCCCGCCGCCTGCGGCGGCTTCCTCGCGCCGCTTCGCTCACAAAAAAGCTGCCCGCTCGGATCCTTCGCTGTCGCTGCGGCCCTGTCGGATTCAGGCGGTCCTGACGCGCCCATTACGGTGCGCCATCGCAGGGGATGGTCCCCGGCGAAACCACAAAAGGAGACTTCGAAATGACCGCGATCGGTTACGTCAACAAGCAGGAAAACGGCGCCTACAAGGGCCAGCTCAAGACGCTCAGCGTCCGCGCCGACATCGATATCGTCCCCAACCAGGCCAAGAGCGCCGACAACCATCCCGACTTCCGGGTGCTTACGCAAGGAGTCGAAGTTGGCGCCGGCTGGATCCGCACCGGCGAGACTTCCGGCAAGGATTATGTGAGCCTGTCGATTGCAGCGCCGGAGTTCGGACCGCGCAAGCTCTACGCCAATCTCGGCCGCGCCGCCGGCCAGGACGATCACGACACCTACGCCATCATCTGGAACCCGGCCGACTGACCGGCCGAGATAGAGCCTCGCGCCGCAGCCCCGGCGCGGGGCTCATTCCCAGGAGTTCCACCCAAACCCCGTCCGCCCTAAAGGGCGGCGAAAACTCTCCCCCGACTCTTCGCCCGTCCCCGAGACGATCTCCCTCGCCCATCCTCGCCCTCGCTTGTCCGAAGCGAAACGAGGATCATCATGGACGACGAAAACGAACGCGCGGCCCGCGCGAAAAAGGGCAGCCCGTTTCTCAGCACAGCCCAAGCCGCCTTCTATATCGGGCTCTCCCAGCGCACGCTCGAAAAGATGCGGCTCAAGGGCGGCGGCCCGAAATTCCGCAAGCACGGCCGCTATGTCCGCTATCACATCGACGAACTCGACCATTGGTCGAAAGGACACCCGCAGCACTCCACCGCCGGCGATGGCAAGGCCGGTTCCGGCCAGGGCGGCACGGGAGGCCGTTCATGAGGCGGCGCCCTTCCATCCATCTGATCGGCAGCCGCCTGAGGCGTGTTCGAGCCCGTAAGACGGTCGCCTTGGCCGCGGCCGGTCTCGGTCTTTTGGGCTTCACGGCGCTGGGAAAGCCCACCCCTTGGCTGGTCTGGAACGCCTCGGCCAGCGCGCCGATCGGCCTTTACCGCATCGCTGCGGGAGCGCTGGCGCGTGGCGATCTCGTGCTCGTGCGCCCGCCTGAATACGCGGCGTATCTCGCCGCCGAGCGCAGCTATCTGCCTCGCAATGTGCCGCTGGCAAAACGTCTTGCAGCGCTGCCGGACGATAATGTCTGCGCCTTCAATGACGCCATCATCATCGGCGGCGACATCGTCGCGCGCCGGCTCAAAATCGACGCCGAAGGCCGACCTTTGCCATGGTGGAACGGCTGCCGAGCGCTCGGGGATAACGAGGTTTTCCTGCTCGGCAGCGACAAAAACCGCTCCTTCGACAGCCGCTATTTCGGGCCTGTTCCCACTCAAAATGTCATCGGGAGGCTCGTACCGCTATGGACCGAGTGACCCTCCTCTTGTTGGGCATGATCGCCATTGCGCCATGCGCCTGTTCCGCCTCGACCGGCGCTGAGCCGGTCGCCATCTCCCAAAGTCCGCAGCTGCGAAAGTGGCAGACGTTGGTATCGGAAGCAAGCCGGCGCTTCCATATTCCCCAAGCCTGGATCTATGCCGTCATGGCTGCCGAAAGCGGCGGCAAGACAATGCGCGGCGGCCGCCCCATCACCTCCCCCGCTGGCGCCATGGGCCTCATGCAGGTGATGCCCGGCACCTATGAGGAGATGCGGGTCGAACACGGCCTTGGGCCTAACCCCCACGATCCGCGCGACAATATCCTGGCCGGCACGGCCTATCTCAGCGCCATGTATGACCGCTTCGGATTTCCTGGCCTGTTTGGCGCCTACAATGCCGGTCCCGAGCGCTACGACGAGCATTTGAAGCGTGGCAAACCGCTGCCAGAAGAGACCGTCGAGTACCTCGACCAACTCAAGGCGGCCGGAGTTTCGGCGGCCGACATCGAGGCGTTCGAAAGCCAATCTGTCGCTCCAAAGGCGCAAATCGCTCCTCTCGGACGGTCGCTGTTCTTCATTCATGACGGTGTTCACTCAGGCGTGCGAAACGGCGATCTCTTCGTGCCGCTCGGCAAGGACGGCGCGCAGCCGAAGGAGCCGGTGCGTTAGCCATGGGCGGACGGGGGCGCGTCTGGCGGGGCTGGGCGCGTAAGGCAAGATAAAGGTACCGCCTCCAGGAGGCGGTTAAATCTTTGTCTGCACATCGTTTTTCCAGGAGGCTGCCGCCGGTGCCAAGAGGGTTGGACGTGTAAGTGTCTGATTTTGCTTGATATGTCTGGGAGGCTCGCATGAAGGATGACGAGTTCAGGCCGAAGCTCGGCAAAATCGGGTCGCGCGGCTCGAAGGCAGGCAAACGCTATGCCGGTCAAGTCCGGGCAGCCGTCAACCGAGCCGGCGGCCAGCCCCAGCCCGGCGGTCGCTTCACGGGCAGCCGGACAGGGCGCGGCGGGGCGGCTGCGGCGCTGCTGAAATCGCGCGACCGGTATGCCGCCTTCCGCCAGCGCCGGGTGATCGTCAAGGCGCGGATCGTCAAGCTCGCCGGCAAGGGCGCGGACGGGGCGCGTGCCCATCTACGCTATCTTCAGCGCGACGGCGTCACCCGAGAAGGTGCGCCTGGCGAGCTCTACGGCGCCGACAGCGACCGCGTCGACGGCAAGGCGTTCATCGATCGCGCGGACGGCGACCGCCACCAATTCCGCTTCATCGTCGCTGCCGAAGACGGCATCGAGTATGAAGACCTGAAGGCGCTGACGCGGCGGCTCATGGCGCAGATGCAGGAAGACCTCGGCACGAAGCTCGACTGGGTCGCGGTTGATCATTTCAACACCGGCCACCCGCACAGCCACATCATCGTCCGAGGCAGGGACGACCGTGGCGAGAACCTGGTCATCGCGCGCGAATATATCTCATCTGGCATCCGCGAGCGGGCGGCCGAGCTGGTCAGCCTCGATCTCGGTCCGCGAACCGACCGCGAGATTGAGCTTCGCCTGCGCCGGGAAATGGAGCAGGAACGCTTCACCAGCATCGACCGTCGGCTGCTCAGCATGCGTGATGATGACGGGCTGGTCTCGCCGGGCGGTCCCGACGCCATTCGCCAGACGCTGCACCAGGGACGGCTGCGCAAGCTCGAGCGGATGGGTCTGGCCGCGGAGGTCGGCGCTGGCTCCTGGCGCCTCGACGATGAGCTCGAAGCCACGCTGCGCCGCACCGGCGAACGCGGCGACATCATCAAGACCATCCACCGCGAACTGGCCGGCAAGGGGCTTGCACGCAGTGCCGCCGACTGGGTGATCCACGATCGAGCCGGCGAGCCCGTCCAGTCTCTCGTCGGTCGCGTTGTCGCGCGTGGACTGGCCGACGAGATCAATGACCGCCACTACATGATCGTCGACGCCGTCGACGGTAAGAGCCATTGGATCGACATCGGTAGAGGCGAGGCGATGGAAACGATGCCTAATGGCTGCATCGTGCGTGTCGCGCCAAGGAACACCGAGCCGAGGCGGGTCGATCGTACCATCGCCGAAATCGCCGCCGCGAATGGCGGCCGTTACGACGTCGATATCCACCTGAAGCATGACCCATCCGCCACCGAGAGCTTTGCGCGAACGCATGTGCGGCGGCTGGAGGCGATCCGCCGCGCGACCGGCGGCGTTGAGCGAGAGCCGAACGGCACCTGGCTCATCGCGCCGGACCATCTCGATCGCGTCGCGAATTATGAGGGCCAGCGGGCCAGGGCCGAGCCTTTCGTTGTCGACAAGCTCTCCTCAATGGCGCTGGAGCGACAGGTCAGCTTCAACGGCGCCACCTGGCTCGACCGGGAGCTGGTTGCCGATAGACCCGAGCCTTTGCACGGATCCGGCTTCGGCTGCGACGTGAGAGAGGCGCAAGCTCGCCGGCGGGAGTGGCTGATCGCGCAAGGCCACGCGCATGAAGAACAGGATCGGATCGTCTATCGAGCCAACATGCTTTCGATCCTGCGCCAGCGAGAACTGAACCGTGTTGCTGGCCAACTGTCGGAGGAACTTGGCCTGCCCTATGCCGAAGCGCGATCCGGAGGACGAGTAGAGGGTACGCTCCGCCGCTCCGTCGAGCTTGCCAGCGGAAAATATGCCGTCGTTGAGAAGTCGCGCGAGTTCACGCTGGTGCCATGGCGGCCGGTGCTTGAGCGCCATGTGGGCAAGGAGGTCTCCGGTGTCGTGAGTGGGGAGGGGATTTCATGGACCGTCGGCCGGCAAAGGAGCGGACCTGGTGTTTCGTGAGATGGTGTACAGCTTTTTTAGCCAGCGGCGCGGGCAGCCATGCGAGCCCGCGTAGACCTTATGGCCGCACGCCCGCAATCGGTCGCATGGACCTGCCAGGCGGGGCGGCTTTGGAGCGTTCGGACCCGACACGCTGCGTGAGTGGCCAGACTTCGAGCGCTCGAAGATGCGGACTGTTGTCTGCTGGCCGGCGTTATTCCGGCTGGCCTATGACCGCGGCGCAACAGTTCACCGCTGAAGTTGCCACGGGCGAACATCGACAAGAGAAAAAACACCATTGCGCGATACAAATCGCCGTTGAAAGCGTTTAGGTTGCATGCGCTTCGCCAAGTAAACGGATACCCCAGAAGAGAGCCATGACCACGGCCCGCCATATCGTGACGCTGCTTAAAAGCCACTTTGCCGGCGACGAGGATCGTTTCCTCTCTATCGCGATGCAGCTTGCTGCGCATGAGGCACGTCAAGGCCATGGCAAGCTTGCTCAGGAGCTCAAGGATCTGGTCGACGCAGCCAAGAGCAGGGACGCCCGGATTGCCAAGAGCAGTCGGCCGGTTCCCCTTTTTCAGCCAAAGGGCGAGCTCGCAGGGCTCCTGCATGTGCGCTATCCGGACCTGCGACTGACCGACATGATTTTGCCGGACAGTCTGCGCTCGCGCCTGCACCGCGTGCTGGGAGAGCAGCGCCAACAAGCAAGCTTGCGCGAGCACGGGCTTGTTCCCCGTCGCAAACTGCTTCTGGTCGGCCCGCCAGGATCAGGCAAGACGATGACCGCATCGGCATTGGCCGGGGAGCTTCATCTGCCCCTTTTCACGATCGTCCTCGATGGTTTGATCACCAAGTTCATGGGAGAGACTGCCGGAAAGCTGCGGCTTGTTTTTGATGCAATGCAGGCGACGCGGGGCGTCTACTTCTTTGACGAATTCGATGCCATCGGCGCGCGTCGAGGCGAACGCCAGGATGTTGGCGAGATTCGGCGCGTGCTGAATTCGTTTCTGCAGTTTCTCGAGCAAGACGACAGCCACAGCCTGATTATTGCGGCAACAAATCATCCCGAGCTGCTCGACAGAGCTTTGTTCCGCCGTTTCGACGATGTCATCGAATACGCCGTGCCCGATCGGCCGATTATCGAGGCGCTGCTTCGGGCTCGACTCGACCGCTTCGACACCAGAGGGCTTGCCTGGAACGAGGCGATCTCTCAGGCAGAGAGACTGTCGCAGGCCGAGATCACCCGCGCGGCCGACGACGCTGCAAAAACCATCATATTGCGGGGGGGGGCGGATCACCTCGGAAGCGCTCATCGACGCTCTGAAGGAACGCCGGCAGGCTTCGCTGTCTGAGTAGCGACAGCACAGATCATAATGGCAGACGATTTTCCGCGCGACCGCGCCCATATCCACCTTCGCAACAACGGCATTCGGGAAGCCTATCGGCGGCCCAACCAACTTATACATGCACCGCCGCTGCCGGCGCGTGATCGGGCGTCGCATGCTGCGGCCTTGACGCAATCCATCGAACAAGCGGTCGAAAGTGCACGCCAGCAGATTGCGGCGCGTGACCCCCAGCTGTCGGTCGGCACGCCTGGCTTTTATCTCGAGATCGATCTGCCCATGTCCGGACGGGCGGCCCTCGACCAGTTGGCCGATCGTCGCCAGCACATGGAGCTGGTCGCCGTCCATGAGCCAACTCAACCCGGTGCTCCCATCACAGCGTCGGTGTTCCTGCCGCAAAGCGCGCAAGCCTATTATTTGCGGAAAGTCGAGGCGTATCGAGACGTTGACACTGACCGCGGCAGACCGCGCAACGAGCCGCTCGTCTCCCGCATGGAGACAGTCAGGCTGGCGACTGCACGATCGTTGTTTACCGACCACGACGACCTCTTCCCCCAGGCCGCTGACGAGCAGGTGTGGTGGGAAGTCTGGCTGCGCGACGGTCGCCGCGAGAACTTCGAGCACATTGCCGAAGCCCTGAACATCACTTTGCGCACGCATGCGGTCAGGTTTCCGGAGCGGGTGGTCATGCTGGCACTCGCCAGCACGGCAATGCTCGACCGCATGATTGCGCACAGCGATGTCGTCGCCGAGCTGCGGCGCGCGAAGGATACGCCGTCCTTCTTCATGGGCCTTGGCGGCGCGGAGCAAAGGGACTGGAGCGACGAGCTTCTCGGGCGCGTCAGACCGCCTCAACCGATATTGCGGTCTGCATTCTCGACAGCGGCGTGCGTCGCACCCACCCGTTGATCGAACCCGCACTTGCCGTTGAAGACTGGCACACCGTCAAACCGGCATGGGGCAGCGACGACACACCTGCGTGGAGCGGCCACGGGACGCGAATGGCAGGTGTCGGCCTGTACGGTGATCTGGTCCCGCTCCTGGTCGGAGGCGATCCAGTTCCATTGCCCTTTCGGCTGGAGAGTGTTCGTATCCTTCCGCCAGAAGACGAGGCAAACGATCCAGAACTCTATGGCGCGATCACCGCGGAAGCGATCGCCCGCGCCGAGGTGCAGGCGCCGGAGCGCCGCCGCGCGATCGCAATGGCTGTGACAAGCGCCAGTCCGGCGCGTGGAAGGCCCACATCGTGGTCTGCCGCTATCGACCAACTCTGTTTCGAAGAGGAACAGCGACGCTTGATCGTTCTCTCTGCCGGCAACATCGGCGATGACCTCATGCCGGCCGAGCATTTGACGCGCAACGATCTGGAAGCAGTCGATGATCCTTCTCAGGCCTGGAATGCGCTGACGGTCGGCGCTTTCACAGAAAAGGTCGATATCATTGACACCGACTTTGCGGGCTACGCTCCGATCGCGCCGGTCGGCGAGCTCTCGCCGCGCAGTCGCACTTCGGTCGTTTGGGACAGGCAGTGGCCGGTGAAGCCCGAGGTCGTCTTCGAAGGCGGCAATCTCGCCCATGACGGTGTGTTGCCTGGCGAGCCGATCGACGATCTGCAGATATTGACCACTTTCTATCGACCCGAACTGCGCCACTTCACCACCCTCGGAGATACGAGCGCGGCAACGGCCCATGCCGCACGGATGGCGGGACTAATTCTATCAGCGCGCCCCGAGCTGTGGCCTGAAACGGTTCGCGCCCTGATCGTCCACTCGGCCGAATGGACTCCGGCGATGCGCGCACGCATCGATGCGTGCAACGGAGCGAAGGGCGAGATCCAGGCGCTCGTGCGGCGCTATGGTTATGGCGTGCCAGATCTTGGGCGCGCGCTTCTGTCAACGGTGAACGACCTCACGCTTATCGTTGAAGATGAGCTTCAGCCTTTCCAGCGCGAGGGCGGCGCGGCTGCCAAAACGCGTGACATGAAGCTGCATCGCCTGCCTTGGCCGAAGGAGCAGCTCGCGGCGCTCGGCGCTGCCCAGGTCGAGCTCCGCGTCACGCTGTCCTATTTCATCGAACCCAACCCCGGTGAACGCGGATGGACCCGCCGGCATCGTTACGCGTCCCATGGTCTTCGGTTCAGAGTAAAGTCAGCGACCGAGACAGTCGACGAATTCCGAGCCCGCATCAATCAGGCCGCTCGGGACGAGGAGGAAGGGGCGCCTGCTGGAGGCGGAGAAGAGTGGCTGCTCGGCACCTTCCGCGATCGCGGCTCGTTGCACGCCGATTTCTGGTCGGGCAGCGCCGCCGATCTCGCCGAGCGTGACGCGATCGGCGTGTTCCCGGTCGGGGGCTGGTGGAAGGAGAAGCCTTACCTGGAACGCGTCGACGCTCTGGCTCGGTACGCCCTGATTGTGACGATTCGGGCGCCTGGGGTCGATGTTGACATCTTCACACCCGTCGAAGCAGCCCTGACTGTCGAGACGTCGGTCGAGACCTGATGCAGCACTGTCCAAACCGGCCAACAACGGAGGTTTGACCAGCCTCTGGTGCCATGGCGGCTGGTGCTGGATCATCACGTCGGCAAGGAGGTGTCAGGGATCATGCGCGGAGGACGATAGGCGGGCAAAGGAGCGGGCCAAGCGTGTCATAATGGCGCCCATGGTCACGCCCACAAGCCGCGCCCCCTGCGTCCACGGAGAGGTGCGCGTCTGCTTAGGCGGCCGAGACATCGCTTACCTGATCAACGGGCTCGCCGTATTTGCGCCTGTAAGCGGCAATGAAATCGTCGTCGCTACAGATGCAGCGGCCGCTGGAGTCCTTGGCCTTCGGATCGTGCAAGTGAGAGCCAAGGGGGCGCAGAAGATTCACCCGAGTGCTCGTCGTCGGGCTCATGGGAAACCCCGCACTATGTTTGACCAAATCCGCGGCAAGCATAATCCCGGCAAGCACCGACTGAAAGGCCATCGGAACGACAGTTCGAACGCGGCGACTTCCTTCGCTAAGCTGGAACACCAGACCGCCGCAGATAGCCTGCTGATAAAAGGAGCGCAGGGGCTGGCCGACAAACGGGGCTAGCGGTTCAAACGGCACAGCCATCGCTGTAGCCACGCGAACTACAAAGTCGTTGGGAACTCCGGCATTGGTCTGCAGGAGCGTTTTCACCTGCTCGTGTGCTTCCGGTATTCCGAGTTCCTCGGCAATCAGCTGGTGCTCGTCCTTGGATTTTCCGGATGGCAGGTACATGCAACAAAGGCAAGCCTGGCCGTCATCGAAACCATGCCGGGAGATACCGAGATCGTGCTCCTGCGTCCAAGCGTTTGCGATCCATCGCGGCAGTGCACCTTGGACAGCCAGACGGTCGGCGGCGGTGTCAAGCGCCACACCCACTTGGTCGAAGACCCAATTGCCCCGGCGCGCAACATATTCTGCCCACGTCAGAGGGTGCGCCTCGACCTCAAGGGCAGTCGATCTAAGGGCGGTGGCTGCAAGAACCGCCTTGGACATACCAATCTCCGCCTGGCCGGCCAATGCGTAGCGCTGCAGGTTTGAGAGTTCGATCGCTTCGTGATCGATTACATGCAGACGACCCTTGAGATCGGGTTGTCTCGCTAGCGCCCAAAGCGAGCCATGGCCTATCGCACCGAGCCCAACGAGGTGGGTTTCGCCAAGGTCGACTGGAAAGTCGATCGGGCCAGCCTCCCCGGCTTTGGTCTTGTCGTAGCTGCATAGCGAGAGGTCGATGGTTTCGTCCAACTCGGCGCCGGTCAACTGGGCGGCGAAGATAGTTCGAAAGACGTTGGCGGCGCCGAAGCAACTGGCGGCGCCAGCTCCATAAGGCAGCAGACTTGGGCCAGAGCCCACCGGGTCCGTACGCGACAGCTTTGCCGCCCAACCGTCCGATCCCACGAAAAAGATCGGGCACCGGAGTGATGGGCGCGTTACCCCTGCAACGACGCAGACGGTGGCAGACTTGCCGGAACGCCGGATGCCGACTTTTGGATTGATCGACTTTGCCAAGCGCTCCAGCGCTTGGGCTTGAGAGCTCGCCGCGCTGTCCAGCGGGAGTATCGCCAGAACCGGGTAGAGCCTAGCGAGCAATCTCACCGCAAGATCTAATGTCGCCTGGCCTTCGGCGCAGGAAGCGGCCTGATGGTCGAAGGCGACTGCCACGACCTGCTTTTCAAGAGCTGCTTTGAAGTCTCCCAGATGAAAATCGGCCAGGACCTGAGATGCCGCCGTGGCGGCGCGATCGATGAAGTTAGCGAATGCCATTGTTCAACTCGATATCATGATCATTCGCGACAGTGCCGCGGGAGGGAGCGCATTCCATTTGGCCTTTTCGTCAAGCCGATAGGCGGCGACCCGAGCAAAATCGAAAGGCTCGCGGGCGAAATTCGGCACCACCAGCGACAGACACCCAACCGTGGTAGCAACCGCATAAGCGTCGTCCGTCGTCGAATGGTAGGCGCGGCCCGGATGGCTGTGAATCTGGGCCAAGAGTTTCAGGCCGCTTTTGTAGAGCCAGACATTGAGCCGGTGCAGTTCTTCGGCCGCAACGATCACGCAAACGCCATCGTTTGTTCGAATGTGACGCTGCGCCGGGATAACCGTCTCTGTTACGGCAAAGTGCCGGTCTTCCTGAACGCCGACCCAAAGTGCCATCCCCTCATTGCCCTCGCGACCAACTGAGCGCAGATGCCCATGCGTGGTCGAGATGCAGCCGCGCGGGAGAGTCACGATCGTTACATCTCTCAAACCAGTCATTCTTGTATCGCCTGAGGGGATACCACCATTCCTACGATTGTCGGTTGGAGTTGAATCTGCAACTGCTCTATAGGAACGATTCCGTACTTGATGATCTTGTCCAGGATGAAGGCCAAACAGCCTTCGCCAGAACCCCGATGAAGTAGCCATGGATCACCTGAATGGGCTGGATTGTCGTGGTATTCCCGGACGCCCGCCATGCACAGGAATGGTTCGTCCTCGGGACTGTTGGCCTGGATGAAGTCCGTCAGCGGCACGGCGTTCTGCTGGATGAGAGCTCCTATCATCTCCGGCGGCGTTCCGGGCAGCGGCGGACGTCTAAGCATTTTCAGGTATAGATCTTTCCGGGCAATCGGATCACGCGTAAACGGATCGACGAAGACCACGGACGGTGGTCTTAAGTCGTAGTCGGTGAAGTCGACCTCGCTCGCTGCGCTGACCACCCGTGGCTTTAACTTGGGGCTGGCGAAAATGAAGAAAGCGCGCGGAAAAGTCGCCTCGATCAAGAAGCAGCCCTGAGCCCGATAGACATCAGCATATGGCCGGAACCGGCCGATCTCCCGATCAAACTTCGCTCGGGAGACCTCCGGATCCACACTTTGGGGTTTAGGCACCTGCGACGCCCGCCTTCAGGCTGAGGAACAGGGTCACAGTATTCGGGAAACCGAAATCGCCAAGCTTCTTGTCGACGTCGAGCAAGTTGCCGGCCTCATCCTTGAATTCCCAATTCTCGGCTGGTTGGGCGACATTCTGCGTGTTCTCAAGGGCTTTGGTACGAATGACGTGAAGCGGCTGGTTGGGATTGGCTTCGACCTGCGTGGGCTGGCCGTTCACCACCACCGTGATCTCGATCTTGCCCGGTCCGCCGCCGTGATTATCGCCCTTACCCGAATCCTTCGACATTGTCCTACTCCTGTGGCTTGCCAACCGCCCCACGCCCTGGCACCCACCTGCGAGTGAGACCGGCGGTCTTCAATCGTTCACCCGGCGCCACGGCCGCGAGTACGCGAAAGACAGGGGATAAGCTACCGAATCGGTGCTTGCCTTCTTTTATGGGTGACTTGAGCCGCAAGTAAATGGTCTCAAATTGCTCCTCACAACTATAATCGATTAGAGCAATGCGAAAATATTGGCGACACGCCTATTCATCTGCTCTCTCACTCGCCTGCTCCGTGCTCGGCAAGGGGAGCTTTGATCTGCGTCACGCGTCCCCAAGCAGCTGATTGCGCCGGCAGCGCCATAGGAACCGTCGTTCAGAGTCTTCACCACTCAAGCACCCGCATGGATGCATGCCGACGCTCGTCTCCACAAAACAGCGCAAGTGGTGCCTTGTTGGATAAGGTCGCCTCGTACCTGGTGCAGCATCTCTCGGAACGCATGCCGCTGCGAGACCAGGCCTCATCATCGCGTCACATAGGAGCTGAAGCTTTCCGGATCGGGTATCCAATCGGCATCCAGTTGCTCGGCGATATGGTTGAATTCTGCCCTCAGGACAAGAGTGAGTAGAGCAGCCCCGCTACGAAAATCCCATCCTGGTTCGTTTGACGCATCGACTATTCAGATTGATTGGCGTGATACCCGGCGCGGCCGCAACACGCGAGGCCGTCAACCGCTGAGCAGAAAACCAGCCTTCGCCTTCCGCGGCGGCGGACCTCGTCAGCCTCTCGAAAGCTTGCCTGAGTAGGTTGCTCATGTGATCTGTGGAAGTGAGGATAGCGTGCACCCGTACAAACTAGACATTCATCGTGGCAGCTTGGCTGCAGGTGCAGCACGCCGTACCGCACGAGCAAGCGGACAGGCCGGCCAAGCCGGTTTTGAGCAGCACTTGGGCGAACTGCAGGCGGCGGACGAGTTGATGGGTGCGCCAGGCGAGGAGGTCCTCGTCAATGGCTCGCATGGTAAAGGTGAGTTGAGACCAACGAAGAGGCAGAGGATCCAAAGCAATCTGCAGCATGCTGTCACTGAGCGGCAACCAGGTGAGGTTGGCAACTCAGGCGCTCGCGTGATGATGCAACTCCCCACCCATCAGGTGGGTACATCGGAACGGGAGGCGCAACTTGTGATGCAGGGGGACGAGCACGAATACACCCCAGCACCGCATCTCGACGGGTCGATGCCCTCGACAGTGCAGCCGGATCGTCCAATTGTGGTCCCCGACGGTGCCGACAAGCGTCCTGTTTATTCCAACGATGCCACCGCCATCGAAGGGCTGAAGTCAGCACTCCTTGCGGGTAAAGCCAGGCCGGACACGGTCACTCGCAGCACAAATTCTCTTTTCGGCTTTAGTCGTTGGCTCTTTCAAAACAACAAGCCAGGGCTTGCTGCTCGGCTTTACCATCCGTCGCTGAGCCAGGATCTCGAGGAGTACGAGAGTAGGGGTGGTTCCTCCACCGTGGCTGGCGCACTGCGTCAATTGATGAAGTCGATGGGCGGAGCCGGCCCGATTGTGGGTCGCGCTGTCCTGAACCCCCATCCTGACGACGCCGCGCTCACCAGACATTTCAGATCCGCGAGCGGCTACGCAACTGCTCTTAACCATTTCAGTCATTACCTACGTCAAAATGACAAGCTCGGAATTGCGGGTCGCATTTACGATAAATCGCTGGATAAAGATGTTGAGAGCTACAAGGCCGCCTCCTCTAATGGTGGAGCTCCGATCGAATCTGCGCTGGTTTATCTCCGCAAGAACCCGCCGCGCGTTATACTCGGGAATCATCTGGAAAACGCGGTCAGCATGGAGGCTCGTCCCCGTGGCGACGCTGCTCAGCATACCGCACCACAGCAGGGATTCGATTGGCCAGAGGAGCTCCTGCCGGTAGGTTATAAGGAGGGCACCGATCTACCATTGTCTCTCGCCCCAACCGCGCACCAACACCAAGCGCCCGACTTTGGAGAGGCCGTCCCTCACTTGAACTGGCGCCACGGCGACCAGGGCGCCCCGGAGGAGCTGGTAGCTGCACGGGACAGGAGCAGCCCGCTGCCAAGCGAGGCGGTGCCACATAAATCTGGACGGGGACTCGCTACGCAGCCCAGATTGTGGGCGGAGAAATCCGCCTCGCCAGAGCTCTTTCGACGGCGGGCGGAGCAGGCTCTGCCGGCGTCCGCCAGAGGTGTGGAGACATCCTCCGCGGTTGATGAAGCCGCGCAGGCCGCTCGCCAAGCTTTGGCTTGGTTGCAGCAGGAGATGGAGGGGATCGAACCGATGCAGGATCCTCATAAGGTGGCTACACCGGAATGTGAGGCGCAGCTCGTCAGGCAGAGGGATGAGCACGAATCCACCCCAGCACCGCATCCCGGAGGTGGTGGGTCGATGCCCTCGACAGTGCAGCCGGATCGTCCAATTGTAGTCCCCGACGGTGCCGACAAGCGTCCTGTCTATTCCAACGATGCGACCGCTATCGAAGGGCTGAGGGCAGCATTCCACGCGGGTAAGGCCAAAGCGAACACGGTCACTTACAATGTAAATTCTCTTTTCGGCTTTAGTCGGTGGCTCCTTCAAAACAACAAGCCAGGGTTTGCTGCTCGGCTTTACCATTCGTCGCTGGATCAGGATCTCAAGGAGTACGAGAGTACGGGTGGTTCCTCCACCGTGGCTGGCGCACTGCGTTACCTCAAGAAGTCGACAGGCGGAGCCCAGATTATGGCTCGCCCTGTCGTGATCCCCTATCCTGACGATGCCGAGCTCATTAGAAATTACAGAGCCGCTTCGACCAAGGAGTACCTGGCAGCGCCTGCGACCGGACGGAATCCAGATACCGTGGGCGGCTATACAAATTTTCTTAGACATTTTAGTCAGTACCTGCGTCAAAATAACAAGCTTGGGATTGCGGCTCGGATTCACGACAAATCGCTGGATAAAGATGTTGAGAGCTTCAAGGCTGTCTCCTATGGTAATAGGCTAAGTATCAGTTCTGCATTGGCTCACCTCCGGGATATCCTGCCGCGCATTGTGCTCGGGCGCGAAACTGTCCTTTCTGCTCATCCGGCAGACGCAGTCACCAGGCGCGTTGGGGCCGCTGCTGAAGCTGGGCCAGCGGCACCGGCAAGAGCTCCCCAACCCGCCTCGCCAGCAACCGCTAGGCTGCCAGGCACCTACCGCGGCCTTCCACTGGTTGATGTGACCACACTGACTACCAGTTCCTCTGGGGCTCAGATCGGGGCGCTCGATCCGACAGCCCCGTCCAACGTTGCAACGGGGCGGGTGCTCGGCGCCGCCGAATGGCTGAGCGACGCCCATATCCAGAGAGATTACAATTTGCTGGAGGGGCAACTGCAGGGGATCAATCCGGCGCTCGCTGCCCGGACTCGGCTGGTGGATCCTTCCGTATCCCATCTACTGCGACACACGTCGCCGCAAGACGCTCGAGGCATATTGCAGTCCATCTATAATCAAAACAACGCCACAGCCGACTTCCTGTTCTTGCCAGTGAATAATGGCACGGCTACTAGCCCCGGCACCCATTGGTCGCTGCTGCTCGTTGATCGCCGCGACCCGGAAAGGCGGTTCGCCTATCACTACGACTCCCTCCAGCGAGAGGGATATAACGACGTGCCTGCAAAACAGCTCGCAGGACTGCTGAATGCCACCTTGGCGCCAGCCCCCATGGCCAGACAGACGAACCATTATGATTGCGGCGTATTTGTCCTGGAGGGCACGTGGGCGCTGGTTGAACGATTGGTGAAAGGGCAGCGGCCAGACCACGAGCCGCTGCCCCTCGACAACCTCGTTGCCGATCGGCAGGCGCTGCAAGACCGGCTAAGGAGGCGCTTGCCGCACGAGGAAGAGCCGCGGCAGCTGCTGGAGGATGAACCCGCCTCCCCACCGATGATGGCATTCGAGCCAGGGGAACTGCGGCAACTGTTGGAAGACGAGCCTGCCTCCCCACCAATGATGGCGTTCGAGCCAGGGGAACTGCGGCAACTGTTGGAGGACGAGCCTGCCTCCCCACCAATGATGGCGTTCCAGCCAGGGGAACTGCGGCAGCTGTTGGAGGATGAACCCGCTTCCCCACCGATGATGGCGTTCGAGCCAGGGGAACTGCGGCAACTGTTGGAAGACGAGCCTGCCTCCACTTGGGCACAAATCAATTCGACCCCACATGCGCGAGCGGACGGTGTTCATCAGCCAGCCCAGGCGCCGTGGCTCCCTGAACGCAGAAGATAACTTTGCGGAGGAGCGGTCACGCAACTGTCGGCGGCGCCGGGCCTCAGGGTGAATGGAAAGGATGGAGTGGCGGATGGTGTCGCGTGAAGGCGCAACACGCGTGCTGACCGACCTGATACGTAGGAAGTCGTTCATTGCTCCCAAATCGTATGTGAGGAACATTCCTGTCCCGGCTGCGCCGCGCGATGCTAGGTCGCGTTGTTCAGCGGGCCAAGCCGATGACACCTACGAAGCTACTGATCGGGCAGATCGCCGTTGTGTGCGCAATTGTCATTATCGGCGTATGGACGGCAACCCAATGGTGCGCTCAAATGCTGACCTACCAGACGCCTCTCGGCGCACCATGGTTTCTCTTCGCCGGCTGGCCAATCTACAAGCCGTGGAAGCTGTTTGAATGGTGGTTCCACTTCGATGCTTATGCGCCGGAGGTCTTCGACAAAGCCGGTACGCTTGCAGGCGCCAGCGGATTCCTGGGCTGTGCCGCCGCAATCGCTGGCTCGCTTTTGCGCGCGCGACAGCGCGGGTCGGTTACGACCTATGGGTCTTCACGGTGGGCCACGACTCATGAGGTCGAGACGGCAGGGTTGTTACGGCCGGCGGGCGTTTTCCTCGGTAGGCTGAACGATCGCTATCTGCGCCATGACGGCCCGGAGCACGTCATGGCATTTGCGCCGACGCGTTCGGGCAAGGGCGTGGGGCTGGTTGTTCCAACGCTACTTTCCTGGACCGGGTCTGCCATCATTCATGATATAAAAGGCGAAAATTGGCAGTTGACCTCCGGCTGGCGGTCGAAATTCTCGTACTGCCTTCTGTTCAATCCGACCGACCCGAGATCGGCACGCTACAACCCGCTGCTGGAGGTACGCAAAGGCCCAGATGAGATCCGAGACGTTCAAAACATCGCCGACATCCTCGTCGATCCCGAGGGCGCGCTGGAGCGACGGAACCACTGGGAGAAGACCAGCCATTCACTCCTAGTTGGCGCCATTTTGCACGTGCTCTACGCTGAAGAGGAAAAGACGCTGGCCCGCGTCGCCACCTTCCTGTCGGACCCGCAACGCTCGTTTGCCGCAACGCTACAGCGGATGATGACGACAAACCATCTCGGGACGGGGCATAACCCTCAGGTCCATCCCGTAGTGGCCTCGGCGGCTCGCGAACTCCTGAACAAGTCGGAGAACGAGCGCTCAGGCGTCCTCTCGACCGCCATGTCCTTTCTCGGGCTTTATCGTGATCCAACGGTCGCGACGGCCACTTCGTCCTGCGACTGGCGCATCGCTGACCTAGTGGATGGAGAGCGACCGCTGTCGCTCTATCTGGTCGTGCCGCCTTCGGATATCTCGCGCACCAAGCCTTTGGTGCGACTGATCTTGAACCAGATCGGCAGGCGGTTGACGGAGCGCCTGGAGGGGGACCCGAAGAAGAGCCGTAAGCATCAACTGCTCATGATGCTGGACGAGTTTCCGGCGCTCGGTCGCCTCGACTTCTTCGAGACGGCGCTCGCCTTCATGGCAGGTTATGGCATTCGCTCCTATCTGATCGCACAATCTTTGAACCAGGTTTCAAAGGCCTATGGCGAGAACAATGCTATTCTCGACAATTGCCACGTGCGAATTGCCTTTTCCTCCAATGACGAACGCACGGCCAAGCGCATCTCGGATGCCCTCGGCACCGCAACCGAACTTAGGTCGATGCGCAACTATGCGGGCCATCGGCTTGCGCCCTGGCTTTCGCATGTCATGGTGAGCCGCCAGGAAACCGCGCGCCCGCTCCTGACGCCAGGCGAGGTGATGCAATTGCCGCCGTCAGACGAATTGGTCCTGGTTTCTGGGTTGCCGCCGATCCGCGCCAAGAAGCTGCGCTATTATCAGGATCAGAATTTCACAGACCGGGTGCTGCCTGCGCCGGTGCTGCGCGACGGTCCCTATGCGGACTGCCCTGCATCACGCCCGGACGGCTGGACTGGACAAGTGTGCAGCGTCGATAGCCGACTTGCTGCGGACGACGAAAGCGCCGACGCGCCAGTTGAAGACGAGGGAGGCGTTCAGCAGCAACGCCATCCAAGCCTGCCCGTAGAAGACGTTGTTGTCTCTCAAGAGCCCGATCAGGCCGATCTGTTGAAGCCCGCAGACGATGACAGCGAAGCGCTCGCGGACAAGCGTGTCATGGATCGGATTTCCACTGCGGCCCGCGCCTACGGTATCAACGAGGGCAGGGGCGACGACAAGGATGTCATTCCCGGCTTCTGAAGTCCGCTGAGTTGCAGAGCGCATCTCAGCGTAGATAACGGCCATAAGCAATTTTGAGCGTCTGGCCGATCCTTCTCCCGTCGCCGGCGCAACGCCGGGCCGTCGGAACGAGCCGCATGAAGCCCCACCGCATTCGCCATCAGTTTCTGCTTGAGCCGGAGCTCAGCGAGAAACTGGACAACCTCAGTCGCGATCCGTCAACGACCAAATCAGCGATCGTGGCGAAGGCGGTCGAGGCGTTCATCGAGCGGCGTGGCGAGAACGAGTTCGATCGGCGCTACGGCGTAAGGCTTGACCGGCTCTCCCGCGACCTTGCCCACGTCAGGCGCGATGCCGAGGTGATCCTGGAGAGTCTGGCGCTCTTCATCCGCTTTTCGATCACGCTTCATGCCCACACGCCTGTGCCGGACAGGGCGACCCAGGCGATTGCCCAGGAGCGTTTTGACAAATTCGTTGAGCAGGTCGGCCGCCAGATCGCTTCCGGCAAAAGGTCGCTTAGCAAAGACAATGGTGGGGGAGGGGAAGGATGAGCTCTCATCCCGAGGCCGACCACCGGCGGCGTGTCATGCTGCGCACCGCCCTGGGTCCGGCAATCACCGAAGCCCTTGCCGATCCGTCCGTCATCGAGGTGATGGTCAATCCCGACGGTGCGCTGCGGCTCGACCGGCTGGGCGAGGGCCGAGTCAATACGGGCGTGCATCTGCACCCGTCCGAGGCGGAACGCATCATCCGCCTGGTCGCCTCCCATGTGCGGGTCGAGGCGCACGCGGACAATCCGATTGTCAGTGCCGAACTGCCGTCGGGCGAGCGCTTCGAGGGTCTGCTGCCGCCGGTCGTGCTCGCGCCATGCTTTGCCATCCGTAAACCAGCGGCAAAGCTCTACACGCTGGCCGACTATGTCGCGGACCGGATCATGCTGCCGCTGCAGGTCGATGTGCTCAAGAGGGCAGTCCGCGAGCGGCGCAACATCCTGGTCGCCGGCGGCACGTCTTCGGGCAAGACAACCCTTGCCAATGCGCTGCTGGCGGAGGTCGCAGAATGCGACGAGCGGGTGATCCTCATCGAGGACACGCGCGAACTGCAGTGCGCGGCCAGGGACTGCGTTGCCCTGAGAACGAGGCGGGGCTCGGTCACCCTTGCCGATCTCGTGCGCTCAACGCTGCGGCTCAGGCCCGACCGCATCATCGTCGGCGAAGTAAGAGGTGCGGAAGCACTCGACATGCTGAAGGCATGGAACACCGGGCACCCCGGCGGCATCGCCACGGTTCACGCCAATTCGGCGCGCTCCGCACTCTACCGTATCGAGCAGCTCGCACAGGAAGCAGTCGTCACCGTTCCCCGCCGCCTCATCGCCGATGCCGTCGACCTGCTCGTCTTCATCGCCGGCCGCGGCTCGTCGCGCCACATCGACGCAATCGCCGAGGTCACCGGTCTCGACGGCAGCGGCGATTACGCCGTTGCCCCGCTCACGCTTTCGCAACTCCAGCAGCTTTGAAAGGCCTTCCTCATGCGCAAGAAGCTTCGCTTTCTTTCGTCCACAGCGCTCGCGTTTCTTATCACGGCCCCCGTTTATGCGGCCGGCTCCGGCATGCCGTGGGAGCAGCCGCTGCAGCAGATCCTGGAGTCGGTGCAGGGACCGGTCGCCAAGATCGTTGCGGTGATCATCATTATCACCACCGGCCTGACGCTTGCCTTCGGCGACACCGCCGGTGGTTTTCGGCGCCTGATTCAGATCGTCTTCGGTCTGTCGATCGCCTTCGCGGCATCGAGCTTCTTCCTCTCCTTCTTCTCCTTCGGTGGTGGGGCGCTCGTCTGATGGCCGCCGGGGAGCAGCATATCGAGGGCTTCGCAGTACCGGTCCACCGGGCGCTGACCGAGCCGATCCTGCTCGGCGGGGCTCCGCGCGCGGTGGCGATCCTCAACGGTACAGTGGCCGCGGCCATTGGCTTCGGCTTGCAGCAATGGATTGCTGGTCTGGTGCTTTGGATCGCGGGCCACTCGTTAGCGGTCTTTGCCGCAAGACGCGATCCGGACTTCGCCAGCGTGCTTGTGCGCCACCTTCGTCTGAAGGGGTGGCTTGCATGCTGAACCTTTCGGAATATCGAAGCAAAGCCGACCGGCTTGCCGACCATCTACCCTGGGCTGCCTTGGTGGCGCCCGGCATCGTGCTCAACAAGGACGGCAGCTTTCAGCGGACGTTGCGGTTCCGCGGCCCGGATCTCGAAAGTGCGACGGAGGCTGAACTCGTCGGCATTTGCGGCCGGGCGAACAATGCTCTCAGACGCCTTGGCTCTGGCTGGGCATTGTTCTTTGAGGCCGAGCGCATAGAAGCGCTGGGCTATCCGAACTCGCATTTTCCTGACGCCGCGTCGTGGCTGGTCGACGAAGAACGCCGCGCTGCTTTCGAGGGGAAGGTAGCGCACTACGAGAGCCGCTATCATGTGACCTTAGTGTTTATGCCACCGCCCGACGCCCAGGCGCGCGCGGAAAGCGCGCTCGTCGACTCTCATTATTCCCAAGGAGAAAGAGACTGGCGCCAGGATCTGGCGAGGTTCCGTGACGAGACCAACCGCGTGCTCGATCTCTTCTCGGGCTTCATGCCCGAAGTACGCGTCCTCGATGATGCTCAGACGTTGACCTATCTCCACGGCACGATTTCGCCTCGACGCCATCCTATCATGGTCCCGGAAACGCCGATATATCTGGATGCCATCCTGGTCGATGCGCCGCTTGCCGGTGGCCTGGAGCCGATGCTGGGTGAGCAGCATCTTCGCACACTGACCATCCTCGGCTTTCCGAACCTCACCCGGCCCGGGATTCTCGATGCCCTCAATCATCAGGATTTCGCCTATCGCTGGATGACGCGCTTCATTCCGCTCGAGAAAACGGAAGCCACGAAGACGCTGACGCGGTTGCGCCGGCAGTGGTTTGCCAAGCGCAAATCGATCGTGGCAATCCTACGCGAGGTCATTACCAACGAGCCGGTCCCGCTTGTCGACAGCGATGCCGACAACAAGGCGCTCGATGCCGACGAAGCCCTTCAGGCATTGGGCGGCGATCATGTGAGCTTCGGCTATCTCACCACGACCGTGACGGTGTGGGGCGAGGATCGCCAAGCCGCTGCAGAGAAGCTTCGCGCGGTCGAGCGCATCATCAATGGGATCGGTTTCACCACGATCCGAGAAGGCGTCAATGCGGTCGAGGCTTGGCTCGGCTCATTGCCTGGCCATGTCTACGCTAACGTTCGCCAACCGCTCGTTCATACTTTGAACCTTGCCCATCTCATGCCGCTGTCGTCGGTTTGGGCCGGTCCTGCGACAAACGAGTATCTCGCGAAAGTCACCCAAACCGAAGCGCCACCGCTTCTCGTTGCCGAGACCAGCGGGTCGACACCGTTTCGGCTTTCCACCCACGTCGAAGATGTCGGCCACATGCTGGCTGTTGGTCCGACCGGCGCCGGCAAGTCGGTTCTGCTTGCTCTGATTGCTCTGCAGTTCAGGCGCTATGCCGGCGCCCAGGTTTATGTCTTCGACAAAGGCAATTCGGCCCGTGCTGCAACACTTGCCATGGGTGGAGAACACCACGCGCTAGGAGCGGACGGTTCCCTTGCCTTTCAGCCACTGCGCAGCATCAACGACCAGGCTAGCCGAAGCTGGGCGGCCGAATGGATCGCCAGCCTTATTGCCCACGAGAACGTCACCGTCACGCCGGAGGTGAAGGAGGCTATCTGGTCAGCGCTGGCCAGCCTTGCCACCGCGCCGGCGCAGGAACGCACACTGACCGGCCTTTCGGTCCTGCTTCAATCCAATGCGCTGAAGTCCGCATTGATGCCCTACACGCTCGACGGTCCCTTCGGCCGCCTGCTCGATGCCGATCATGATGGGCTGGCCTTGTCGGATGTGCAGTGTTTCGAGACCGAGGAGCTGATGCACAGCCAAGGCGCTTTGCTGCCGGTGCTTACCTATCTGTTCCAGCGACTTGAGGAACGGTTCGACGGACGGCCCACGCTGATCATGCTCGACGAGGCGTGGGTCTATCTCGACAATCCGCTGTTCGCCGCCCGCATCCGCGAATGGCTGAAGGTGCTGCGAAAGAAGAACGTGTCGGTTGTCTTCGCTACGCAGTCGCTGGCTGATATCGCGGGCTCTGCCATAGCGCCGGCAATCATCGAAAGCTGCCCGCAGCGCATTTTCCTTCCCAATGATCGTGCCGTGGAACCCCAGGCGCGCACAGCCTACGAACGCTTCGGTTTAAGCGAGCGGCAGATCGAATTGATCGCCCGCGCCACGCCGAAGCGTCAGTATTATCTGCAATCGCGCCGCGGCAACCGTCTGTTCGAGCTCGGGCTTGGCCCCATCGCTCTTGCGCTTTGCGGTGCTTCCGATCCGGCCACGCAGACTCTGATCGACAGGATCCTGTCCGAAGACGGGCAAGGCAGCTTTGCCTCGCAGTTCCTGATCGCGCGCGGCCTCGATTGGGCCGGCGAACTTCTCAAGCAATTCCCTCAACCAGACAAGGAGCAATTAGCATGATGCGGCGACGCCTTCTCTCCGGCCTGATCACCGTTTCCCTGATCGCCAAGCCTATGGCCGACTATGTGCAGCCCGCCTACGCCCTTATCGTGTTCGATCCGTCCAATTATGCGCAGAACGTGCTGACGGCCGCGCGCGCCCTGGAGCAGATCAACAACCAGATCCAGTCGCTGCAGAATCAGGCGACCATGCTGCAGAACATGGCGCGCAATCTTCAGCGTCTGGATTTCTCTTCCGTTGGCCAACTCACCGGTTCGCTCCATCGCATCGACGGCTTGATGGACCAGGCGAGTGGCCTCAGCTTTGATCTGGGCAAGCTTCAAGACCAGTGGCGCAGCCAATATCCGGAAAGCTACGACGCCACGATCAAGGTCAGCGATGTGGCGAGTGCTGCGCGCGAGCGTTGGCAAAGCGCCATGCAGGCGTTCCGCCAGACCATGGGGGTCCAGTCGCAAATCGTCGAGAACGTCCGCGCCGACGGCGATCTGCTCGCCGATCTCGTCAACCGCAGCCAAGGGGCGGCCGGTGCGCTTCAGGCAAGCCAGGCCACCAACCAGCTGATAGCGCTTTCGACAAAGCAGCAGATGCAGATCCAGACGCTGCTCGCAACGCAGTTTCGAGCTGAGGCCGAGGATGCCGCCCGCAAGGCCCAGTCAGAGGAAGCCGCCCGCGAGATGACGAAGCGATTCTTGGGTACCGGCTCGGCTTATCCCGGCAATTAATCACGAGTTCATCACGACGAGGAAGGCAGCGGCATGAACGACCTTGGCGTCATCGATCGCTTCATGGAGACCTTCATCCGCTACATCGACAGCGGGTTCGGTCTGCTCTCGGGCGACGTCGCCTTCCTCACTACCATTCTGATCGGCATTGACATCACACTTGCCGGCCTGGCGTGGGCGCTCGGCGAGGAGACCAGCGTTCTCGGCCGGCTTGTCCGCAAGGTGCTCTATGTTGGCGTCTTCGCCTTCATCCTGAACAATTTCAAGAACCTCGCCGATATCATTTATCGTTCTTTTGCCGGTCTCGGGATTAATGCGTCGGCCGGCAATCTGTCGGCAGACAATCTCCTGCGCCCGGGCCGCATTGCCGCGACCGGTTTCGAAGGTGCTTGGCCAATGCTTGACCAAGCCAGTCAGCTCCTGGGCTTCCCGGAAATCTTCGGCAACGCACTGACCATCTTCGTGCTGCTGATGGCCTGGTTCCTGGTCATCATCGCCTTCTTCATCCTTTCCATCCAGCTTTTCATCACCATCCTTGAGTTCAAGCTCACCACGCTGGCAGGTTTTGTTTTGGTTCCATTCGCACTTTGGAACCGTTCAGCGTTCCTGGCCGAACGCGTGCTCGGCCATGTTATCTCGTCAGGCATCAAGGTGATGGTGCTCGCCGTCATTGTCGGCATCGGCTCCACGCTCTTCGGGGAGTTCGCTTCCGCATTGCAAGGCAAGGAGCCGGATCTGGCCGCTGCCATGTCCCAGGTACTGGGCGCACTGGCACTGCTTGGCCTTGGCATTTTTGGGCCGGGGATCGCGTCGGGTCTTGTCTCAGGCGCACCGCAGCTTGGCGCGGGCGCCGCCCTCGGCACGACCGCGGCGGCAGCGGGTGTATCACTCGTTGCTGGAGGCACGGCATTTTCTGGCGCGCGTATGGCAACCAGCGGCGGTCTCGCCGCCATCCGCGCCGGCACAACAATGGGATCGGCTGCTTCCACGTCCTGGCAGATCGGGCGCGCAACCTCGCCCGACGTTGGCCTCTCCGGTGTGGCTGCTGGAATGCATGGTGTAACCAGTGCCGCTGGCGGCGCCGCTATACGCGTAGCGCGATCCGCCACTGCAAGTGTTGGGCGCAACGCCGATGCCGGGCGCGATGCCGCGTGGACCGCGACCGGCGGCACGCCGACCGCGTCAATGACCGAGCGCTCTGCCGGTTCGGCCACTGTTTCGGCGCCGACGTGGGCAAGGCGCCTACGTTCTGAACAGACCGCCCGTGCACATCGCCACGCTGCCATGCAAGCTGTCCGAGACGGAGACCGGCCGGGAGGCAGCGCCAACCCCTCTCTCAACGACAAGGATGACTAGATGCTCTTCAAGCGACCCGTGCACCGTTACGGCAAAACACCCGAACCGGTCACGCCGTATCAAAAAGCCGCCCAGCTGTGGGACGAGCGCATCGGCTCATCTCGACTGCAGGCCAGGAACTGGCGGCTCATGGCCCTTGGGTGCCTGGCCTTGGCGACCGGACTTTCCGGCGGACTCGTATGGCAGTCGATGCAAAGCCGTGTCGTGCCTTACGTCGTCGAGGTCGATGGCTTCGGCGAGACGCGCGCCGTCGCGCCGGCAATCCGGAATTATGAGCCCTCGGATGCTCAGATCGCCTGGCATCTCGGCCGCTTCATCCAGAATGTCCGTTCCGTTTCCACCGATCCGGTTTTGGTACGGCAGAACTGGTTCGCAGCTTACGACTTTGCTAGCGATCGCGCAGCGCTCTTCCTCAACGAATACGCCAAGGCGAACGACCCCTTCGGTCAGATCGGAACGCGCAGTGTCTCGGTACAGGTCACCAGCGTGGTCAGGGCCTCCGAAAGTTCATTCCAGGTCAAATGGACCGAGCAGGTGTTTGAGCGCGGAAGCCTTGCCAGCACGATGCGCTGGACTGCGATCCTCACGATCGTGATCCGCTCGCCAAGCAATACGGATCAGCTGCGCAAGAATCCGCTCGGCGTCTTCATCAACGCCATTGACTGGTCACGCGAGCTCGACAGCGCCGTCCCACCCCCCCTTTCTCCGACGGAGTCCACCAATGAAAGATAAAATGTCACCGATTCGTGCCGTGCTGATCCTATCGGTGTCGGCAGCGGTCGTTTCCGCTTGTGCATCGAAGAAGGTGCCGCCGCCTGAGATTTCCTATGACGCTGCTGACTTCAAACCGGCCGCGATCGAGAAGGCGCCGGAGAGGCCGATTAGAATTGTCGAGGTGCCAAAACCACTGCCGCTGCCTGGCCAATTGCAGCCCGAGTCCGGCAAGGCCGAGGACAAGCGCCCCCCTGAAGAACGCGTCGCTGATGCCAACAAAGCCGCGACCCAGCAACCCACCAAGTACGGGTATGTTAATGCCGTGCAAGTCTACCCCTTCACCGATGGCGCGCTTTATCAGCTCTATGCCGCGCCGGAGCGCGTGACCGACATCGCTCTGCAGCCGGGCGAGAAACTAACCGCCGTGTCGGCTGGCGACACCGTGCGCTGGGTCATAGGCGATACCGCAAGCGGCACCGGTGACAATCAGCGCACCCATGTTCTGGTGAAACCCTTCGCGCCGGGTCTTGCCACCAATGTCGTCATTACGACGGACCGGCGGACCTATCATTTGCAGCTTCAAAGCACCGAGAAGACAGCAATGGCGGCAATCTCCTGGACCTACAGCCAAGACCAGATCATCGCGCTTCGCCAGCGCAATGCTCAAGCCGAGGCAGTTACACCGGTCGCGTCGAATATCGCGCTCGAAAACCTTCGCTTTCGCTACTCGATCAGTGGCGACACACCGCCCTGGAGACCGACGCGAGCCTTCGACGACGGCAGCAAGGTCTATATTGAGTTCCCTCGTCGCATAGATCAGGGCGAGGCGCCACCACTCTTCATCGTCGGCGCAGATGGGAGCAGCGAGCTCGTCAACTATCGCGTGCGCGGCAACTATTACATCGTCGATCGGCTCTTCGCCGCGGCCGAACTTCGCCTCGGCACCAAGCAGCAGCAGGTGATCCGCATCAGCAGGATTGACGACAGGCAACCGCTACGGCGGATCTCGCTCTTTTCGCGTTCCAGCCGGTGAGGTGAGGGCTCATGATCGAAAATTCCCGCTCTGGCATCCCGCCGAAACTGGATCCCGAGGAACTGCAGCTTCGGGCCTCTCCCCGCCGCGTGGTGCGGTTCAGGCGCGGTGTGATCATCGCGATCGCAGCGCTCGGATCCGGCGCTGTGTTCGGCGTTGCCATGATGGCGCTCCAGGGGCCGGCCCTTCGCATCAGGGATCAGGCGGAAGATCCCTACAGCACTGAGCGCAAACCAACCGTCGAGGGACTCGATACGCTTCCCCATGACTATTCCGGCATGAAGCCGAAGCCTCCCGTCCTTGGGCCACCTTTGCCGGGCGACCTCGGTCGCCCCATCCTCGAGCGGCAGCGCCAGCTCGGCATCGTGCCGGGTCAAGACATCTCGGCCGAGGAGCAGCGTCTAGCGCAGCAGGCGATCGAAGCGCGTGAATCGCAGGTGCTTTTCCGCGTCGAAAATCGAGCTCAACAGACAGATGTCGGTGAGAGCGTGCAAACTGCTCAGCATCCATTTGAGGCACTTCCCCAATCCGAAGCAGCACGCGCGTCAGCCTCGGTGGCGCCGGCGGAAGGCGACCAGAACAATCAGCAGCGAAAGCTTGATTTCCTCAGCCAGCGGAGCACTGGCGGGATCTACAATCCGCATGCGCTGCAGACGCCGATCTCGCCGTATCAACTGATGGCTGGCAGCGTGATTGCCGCCAGCCTGATCACCGGCATCAATTCCGATTTGCCGGGCCTTGTCGTCGCGCAAGTCACCGAGAATGTGCACGACACGGTCACGGGCAACATATTGCTGATTCCGCAGGGCTCACGTCTTATCGGCGTCTACGACAGCGTCGTCGCGTTCGGGCAAAAGCGAGCGCTGCTGGTCTGGCAGCGCATTCTGCTGCCCGACGGCTCGTCGGTCGAAATCGACAATCTGCCCGCGAGCGACACCGCCGGCTACGCAGGGCTGGAAGACAAAGTCGATTTCCACACCTGGCAGCTGATCAAGGGGGTGGCGCTTGCCACATTGCTCGGTGTCGGCACGGAATTCAGCCTCGGCGAAAACGAGAGCGATCTGGTCAAGGCGATCCGGGAATCAGCCCAGCAGAACGCCAGTCGAGCCGGCCAGCGCATCACCGAAAAAAACCTCAATATCCAGCCCACCATCATCGTCCGCCCAGGTTGGCCACTGCGCGTCATCGTGCACAAGGACATCGTGCTGCGGCCATACGCGAGTTGAGCAGGAGTTACCATGGCTGACCTGAAACTTGGAAAGCTTCCAGACCGAACAGCTTCGAAGATCACCATTACCGTCAGCGCGGAGCTGGGCCAAACACTCAAGGAGTATGCTGCACTTTACCGTCAGACCTATCGTCAGTCTGAAACCGTGGCAGAACTCATCCCTTTCATGCTGGCGGCGTTTCTGGAAGGCGACCGAGCCTTTGCCAAGGCCCGAAAAGAAGGTCTGCCGACGGAGCTTGCCGAAAAATCGTGACTCCTCCGCTAGAGGCAGCTGGAACATTGCCTAGCTGTCGCGGCCTACCTGCTCCTCGCGAAGCATAGGATCAAACACCTTGGAATGCAGGTATGCGTAAGAGAGGATGTGGAAGGAAATACCGCGCAACAGCCTAAGTTTGCATTTTCGATTGGATGCGGTAGTCGCCTATGAGCGGTCAAAATGAAACGCAGCTGGTTCGCGATCGACCAAACGGCGAGCGCACTGTGCTTTGCTCAGACCGCCACCGAGTGCCTCGCCGTTCCCCCTTTGAAATATGTATCGAACTTGGCCGCGATGGTTCGAACGAAGGGGCGACTTTCAGCCCGTACGACGAAACTGTCGCCATCGAATTCAAGCGCTCGGGCAGGATCGTGGAGGGCGATGGACCTCGAGCGATGAAGGAGCTTCTCGCCGGCTTTGCCGAACCGCTCCACCAGATCGACTGCCGAGAAGGCAAAATCACACATCAGCCGCTCGATTATCCAGCCACGGACGCGATCGTCGTCGGAAAGGGCAACGCCCCGGACGGCAGCCAACCCGCCATCCGCAACCATGCGCCCGTACCCGGCAGTCGAAGCCATGTTCTGCACGTAGCCTTGGCGAAAACGACCGATGGACGAAGGGCCAAGTCCGATCAGTGTCGGGCAGCGATCCTCGGTGTAGCCCTGAAAATTGCGATGCAAAACCCCTGCGCGGGCCGCTATGGCCAGCGCATCGTCGGGCTTCGCGAAATGATCGAGTCCTATTGCCTCATATCCCTTGGCGACAATTGCCCGCGCCGCGAGTTGAGATTGGGCGAAACGCTCGGTGGGACTCGGCAGCCATGCCTCGTCGATCATCGTCTGATGCTTCTTGAACCAGGGCACATGTGCGTAGCCGAACAGAGCCATCCGGTCTGGTTCCAAGGTCAGTGCCTGCGCCACCGTGGAACAGATCGTCTCGCGTGTCTGATTCGGGAGCCCGTAGAGCAGGTCCAGATTGACCGATTCAACGCCCCGCGAACGAACCCCGTCGACGACTGCCTTGGTCTGCAAAAAACTTTGCTCACGATTAATTGCTTTTTGCACTTGCGGATCGAAATCCTGCACGCCGAGGCTCGCCCGCGTTACGCCGATTTGAGCAAGCGCATCAAGGCGCGCCTTGTCCATGTCGTTGGTTCCGATTTCGATGCTGACCGTAGCATCCGGGAGAAGGTCGAAGCTGTCCCGCAAGGCCGCTCCAAGAGCAACCATGTCATCGGGCCTCAGCATCGTTGGCGAACCGCCACCGAAGTGGATTGCACGGACATGTGCCTTGCCGCTCACCAGACCGGCAATCGTGACGATTTCGGCATTCAGCGAGCGCAGATAAGCGGCCACCGGCTCATATTGGTGCGTCTGCTTGGTGTGACAGGCGCAGAACCAGCAGAGCTTGTCGCAGTAAGGAATGTGCAAATACAGCGAGATTTCGTCGCCACTTTCCAGCGCCTCCAACCAGCCACGGTAAATGGCAGCATCGACCCCGGAATGGAAATGCGGCGCCGTCGGATAGCTTGTGTAGCGTGGGACGTTCTCGCTGAGTTTGACAGCTATTTCCGATTGCATCTCGCGTTCACCGTGTTGCCCGCCGAACACTGCACGCATCGCTGAAGCAGACCCTGATCTCGATCAGCCGCGCGCATGGACAAACCGCCGCAGGACTTCTCTACCCTGGATGGGTATCCTGCCGGCAGTTAGGATCGGGTAAAGCGAACGCATGACCTTTCGGCAAGACATTCATACTTCCGGCATTCCTGTTCTTTGCCTCCCTTGCGAGGCACGGCGTCGCGGTGTCTGCGGTGCGCTCGATCCAGACAATTTGGTTGGGCTCGCCAAGACTTGCTCGCGTCGCCGGATCGAGTCAGGAATGGAGTTGACCGGCGAGGCACAGAACGTCGACAGCTACTCGAACGTGCTTTCAGGCGTGGTAAAGCTATCAAAGAGCCTGTCGGATGGGCGCCAGCAGATCGTCGGTCTCCAGTTTGCACCGAATTTTCTGGGACGTCCTTTCAAGGTGGAAAGCTCGATCAATGCGGAAGCGGCAACAGCAGTCACGCTGTGCTCGTTTCCGCGAGCGGCCGTCGAACGGATGATGAAGGCGTCACGGGAATTCGAGCATCGCCTGCTCAAACAGACGCTGAATGAACTCGATGAGGCGCGCGAGTGGATGGTGACGCTGGGGCGCAAGACAGCTCCGGAAAAGGTGGCGAGTTTTCTCCTCATAATGGCCCGGAATATCGATTCCAGTCTCGACGCGGCTTCCAGGTCAGCGTCCTTCGATCTGCCGCTGACGCGTGCCGAAATCTCTGATTTCCTTGGAATTACCAACGAAACCGTGAGCCGCCAACTGACGCGATTGCGGGCTGACGGGGTGATTCGGATTGAGAACGCACGCCATGTGACGGTGGACAGCATAAGCCGTCTGGAGAAGCGCTGTGGCGGCGGACGCGAGCGGCCCTAAGCGGCGAGGCCCATGTCGCATGGCTCCGGGGCGGGCCGTGCTTGCCTTCTAATGCGATGTCGCCGCGCCTTCGAAGAAGCGGCGTCACGGTCGAGACAGACAGCTTTCGGGCTTTGATAGGGACGACGACCAATCGCCAGGTGTGTTTCGGCACATACCGGCGAAGCACGGTCCTTAAGCTGCCACGGCTCGGCCGAACGATCGCGTTCGTTTCCAATGGGATCCGAACAACGTTTGGCAGGGCATCGGCAATAGCATCCAACGCGTCGCAGAGCCTCAGCTTTCGCCTCAATCGATCGCGTCTGCGCCCGCCCAACCCAGGGAACGCCTTCCATGAGGGGGTGAGCCCGCGCTGCGTTCCTCGTTCATTCGCCACCTGCTGATTGCGCCGCCGACACAAAATCGTGCGGCCTGACATAGATCAGGGCGAGGGGGCGGCGGCTGCGCAATTAGTGCGCTGCGGATTTGGCATCCACCAGATTCGAGATCGGGATCTGCAATGAAATTCGGCACAGAGATCGTCCTTCTAAGCGTGTTCGCTTTTGCGGCCCTGGTGGCCGCCGGCTTCGGCGTGGATGAACCTTTCCGCCGACATATGTGGGTGTTGTTCTTCGCAGTGGCTGGTTTCACTGCGATCCTGTTGCGCAACACGGAGTTCAAGCCAGCAGCTCCGATTGACCCATCCGCTTACATGGATGGTCCGATCCGCTACGGCGCGATCGCCACCGTGTTCTGGGGTGTCGTCGGGATGCTGGTCGGCGTGGTGATCGCGCTTCAGCTCGCCTATCCCGATCTCAACATCCAGCCCTGGTTCAATTTCGGCCGTTTGCGGCCGCTGCATACATCCGGTGTCGTCTTCGCCTTCGGTGGCAACGCGCTGCTTTGCACGTCTCTGTATGTCGTGCAGCGCACCTGCCGCGCCCGCCTCTTCGGCGGTGATCTCGCCTGGTTCGTCTTCTGGGGCTACCAGCTGTTCATCGTCATGGCCGCGACCGGCTATCTGCTCGGCATCACCGAGGGCCGCGAGTACGCCGAACCCGAATGGTATGTGGATGTCTGGCTGACCATCGTCTGGGTCGCCTACCTCATTCTGTTCCTTGGCACGATCCTGAAGCGCAAGGAACCGCATATCTACGTCGCCAACTGGTTCTACCTGTCGTTCATCGTGACCATCGCGATGCTGCATGTGGTCAACAACCTGTCGATGCCAGTCTCGTTCCTGGGCTCCAAGAGCTACTCCGCCTTTTCCGGGGTCCAGGACGCGCTGACCCAATGGTGGTACGGCCACAACGCGGTCGGCTTCTTTCTCACCGCCGGCTTCCTTGGCATGATGTATTATTTCGTGCCCAAGCAGGCGAACCGGCCAGTCTATTCGTACCGGCTGTCGATCGTCCATTTCTGGGCGATCATCTTTCTCTACATCTGGGCTGGCCCGCATCACCTGCACTACACCGCCTTGCCAGATTGGGCGCAGACGCTCGGCATGGCGTTCTCGATCATGCTGTGGATGCCGTCCTGGGGCGGCATGATCAACGGCCTGATGACGCTGTCCGGCGCCTGGGACAAGCTGCGCACCGATCCGATCATCCGCATGATGGTGATGGCCGTCGCCTTCTATGGCATGTCGACCTTCGAAGGCCCGATCATGGCGATCAGGGCGGTCAATTCGCTGTCGCATTATACCGACTGGACCATCGGCCACGTCCATTCGGGCGCGCTCGGCTGGGTTGGCATGATCTCGTTCGGCGCAATCTACTACATGGTGCCGAAGCTCTGGAACCGTCACCGGCTCTACTCGCTGCGGCTCGTCACTTGGCACTTCTGGCTGGCGACACTCGGGATCGTCGTCTACGCCTCGGTCATGTGGGTGTCAGGCATCATGCAGGGCCTGATGTGGCGTGAATACGACCAGCAGGGCTTCCTGGTCTATTCCTTCGCCGAAACCGTCGCTGCCATGCACCCATACTACGTCATGCGCGCCATCGGTGGGGCCATGTACCTCTCCGGCGCCCTTATCATGGCCTGGAACATCACCATGACCATCCTCGGCCACCAGCGCGAGGAGGAGCCGATGCCGAGCCCCGTCGCCATCCGACCTGCGCGATCAGGAGCCAGGTAATGGGCTTGATGGACAAACACGCAATCATCGAGAAGAACGCCACGCTTCTTCTCGTTGGCTCGCTGCTCGTGGTGACGGTCGGCGGTATCGTCGAGATAGCGCCTCTCTTCTATCTCGACAATACGATCGAGAAGGTGGAAGGCATGCGCCCCTATTCGCCGCTCGAACTTGTCGGGCGCAACATCTATATGCGCGAGGGCTGCTTTCTCTGCCATAGCCAGATGATCAGGCCGTTCCGCGACGAAGTTGAGCGCTATGGCCACTACAGCCTGGCTGCCGAGTCCATGTACGATCACCCCTTCCAGTGGGGATCGAAGCGCACCGGGCCGGATCTCGCCAGAGTTGGCGACCGCTACTCGAATGCATGGCATGTCGCGCATCTTACCGACCCGCGCTCGGTGGTGCCGGAATCGATCATGCCGAGCTATGGGTTCCTGAAAGACACGCCGATCGACGTGAAGGATTTCTCGACGCATCTGGTCGCCAACAGGCGTGTAGCCGTCCCTTACACCGATGACATGATCGCGCACGCCAATGCGGATCTGGCGGCGCAGGCCGATCCCAATGCCGACACATCAGGCCTTGAGGCGCGTTACCCCAAAGTCAAGATCGGCGACTTCGACGGCAACCCGCAACAGGTCACCGAAATGGATGCCCTGCTCGCCTACCTGCAGATGCTTGGCACACTGGTCGACTTCAAAAATTACGACGAAGCCGCCGGCTACCGCTGAGGAGAACGCTGATGACCTACAATTTGATGCGGGCGTTTGCCGACAGCTGGGGCCTGGTTGCGATGGCGCTGTTCTTCGTCGGGTGCATCGCCTTTGCCCTACGCCCCGGCAGCCGAAGGCTGGCCGACGAAGCTGCCCGCATTCCGCTCGAGGACGAGTGATCATGAGCGACGAGCACATCGATGAGGTCTCCGGCGTCTCAACCACCGGCCATGAATGGGACGGCATCAGGGAGCTCAACAATCCTCTGCCGCGATGGTGGGTGATTACCTTCTACGTCACCATAGCGTGGGCGCTCGTCTATACGACCGCATACCCGGCATGGCCGATGCTGACCTCGGCAACCAAGGGCATGCTCGGCTATTCAAGCCGTAAGGACGTCAAGAACGACCTTGCCGCGGCCGAGGCCGCCAAGGGCAAGTATGTTGCAGCCATCCAGGCAAAGAGCGTCTCGGAGATCTTGACCGACGATGCCTTGCGCGAATTCGCGGTCGCTGCCGGGGCTGCCGCGTTCAAGGTCAACTGTACGCAATGCCACGGCTCCGGCGCTCAGGGGTCGAAGGGCTTTCCCAACCTGAATGACGATGACTGGCTCTGGGGCGGCAGCCCCGACCAGATCAAGCAGACGATCACGCACGGCCTCCGCTTTGCTTCCGATCCGGACACGCGACTGTCAGAAATGCCGGCCTTCGGCGACATCATCACCGCCGACCAGATCGCACAAGTCAGCGCCTACGTGGCCAGCCTTTCCGGCAAGGTCCGCGATGCAAGTCTGATCCAACCCGGCGCCAAGGTCTTTGCCGAGAACTGCGTCGCTTGTCACGGCGACAATGCAAAAGGCAACAGGGAATTCGGCGCCCCCGACCTGACTGACGCGATCTGGCTTTACGGGTCCGGCGAGACGGCCATCGCCGCCCAGGTTCGTGCGCCAAAGCAGGGCGTCATGCCGGCCTGGGTTGGCCGTCTCGGCGAGATCAAGGTCAAGGAACTTGCAGTTTATGTCCATTCGCTTGGCGGCGGAGAATAGGAATGGAAGCCCTATTCTTCGGTCACCCCTGCCAAGCGGACGAGGCCCGGCGCGAGCCGGGCCTCGACACCATTCCTAATGCGATCTGCACAACCCGGCAAGGCTGTCCTACCGCGAGGCTTTTCGACAGGTGCCCCTGACATTGGCTGGGAAAGTGGAGTTGCACGTGCGTGACAAGACGCAGTTGACACGGCTCGAAACAGAAACTGTCAATGCCGCCAAAACCCGCAAGCCCCTTTATGCCGCGCGTCAAAAGATCTTTCCGAAGCGCGCCTCGGGCAACTTTCGCCGCTTCAAATGGCTGGTGATGACGATCACACTTGGCATCTATTACCTGACTGCGTGGCTGCATTGGGATCGTGGCCCATTTGCCCCGGACCAGGCCGTGCTGCTCGATCTCACCAATCGGCGCTTCTACTTTTTCTTCATCGAGATCTGGCCGCAGGAATTCTTCTATGTGGCCGGCCTCCTGGTCATGGCCGGTGTTGGACTTTTCCTGATTACCTCTGCTGTCGGCCGTGCCTGGTGCGGCTATGCATGTCCGCAGACCGTGTGGGTCGATCTGTTCCTTGTCGTCGAGCGTGCGATTGAGGGGGACCGCAACGCCCGCATGAAACTCGATGCCGGCCCCTGGACCGCCCGCAAGCTGATGCTGCGGGTCTCGAAACACGCCATCTGGCTTGTCATAGGGGCGGCGACCGGTGGCGCCTGGATTTTCTATTTCGCTGATGCACCAACACTTGTGGGCGAGCTTTTCACCGGTACCGCCGCACCTGTCGCCTACATCACCATCGCCGTGCTGACGGCGACGACCTACACCTTCGGCGGCCTGATGCGCGAACAGGTCTGCACCTATATGTGCCCATGGCCGCGCATCCAGGCAGCCATGCTCGATGAGAATTCGCTCACCGTCACCTACAATGACTGGCGCGGCGAGCCGCGATCGCGCCACGCCAAGAAGGTGCAAGCCTCGGGGCAGTCCGTCGGCGACTGCGTCGACTGCAATGCCTGCGTCGCGGTCTGCCCAATGGGAATCGACATTCGCGACGGCCAGCAGCTCGAATGCATTACCTGCGCGCTGTGTATCGACGCCTGCGACGGCGTCATGGACAAGCTCGGCAAGGAGCGCGGGCTGATCTCCTACGCGACGCTCTCCGACTACAACGCCAACATGATGCTGGCGACCGCAGGCGGCTCCAGTTCAATCAATCCGTCGCTGGTCAGGACTGCTGTCGGCACCTTCTCCGATCAGGTGGCGCATTTTCACATTCGCAAGATCTTCCGGCCGCGCACCTACGTCTACATGGGCTTGTGGTCGCTGATCGGGCTGGGCCTGCTCTATTCGCTGCTGACGCGCGATCGGCTCGAACTGAACGTGCTGCATGACCGCAATCCGCAATTCGTCACACTATCCGATGGCTCCATCCGCAATGGCTATAGCGTCAAGCTGCTCAACATGATCCCTGAGCCAAGGACAATCGTCGTCACCATGCAGGGTCTGGAGGGTGCCGACATGGTCGTCGTCGGCGACGACATCCCGGCCGGCCGGTCTTTCGCCATCCCGGTCGAACCCGACCGCCTGAAAACGTTGAAGGTCTTCGTTCGCCAACCGGCGGACCAGATCCACGCCCCGGCACAGACCTTCAAGTTCCGTGTCGAGGATAAGGCGAGCTTCGAGTCGAACGAGTACGCCGCCACATTCAACGCGCCAGAGGCCGCCAAATGACCGCCAATGCCCAAAAGCCTCGCGAATTCACCGGCAGGCACATGCTGGCCATCATTCTCACCTTCTTCGGGGTGGTCATCGCGGTCAACCTGACCATGGCCACGCTCGCCAATACGAGTTGGACCGGCCTCGTCGTCGAGAACACCTATGTGGCCAGCCAGCAATTCAACAAGGAGGCCGAGGCCGGCCGCGCTCAAGCAGCGCTCGGTTGGACCGGCAAGCTGACCATCGCATGGGGCGAAGTCCGCTACAGCCTCTCCGACGCTGCAGGCAAGCCGGTTCCTCTGCACGGCGTCAAGGTGCTGTTTCGTCATCCCGCCTACGAGAAAGAGGACAAGTCCGTCACGCTCGCCCTCGCCTCCGGCCAGGAGTTCGCCGCCCAGCATATGCCGAAGGACGGCGTCTGGATCGTCGAAGTCGACACCGATGCCGGCCTGACACGACCCTATCGCGACGTCCGCAGGATTATGATTTCTCATGGAGCGCTGCAATGAGCTGTTGTGCACCGGGCGCTGAAATGGCGCTGGATCTGAACGGCGCCACGTCGGTCCTGCCATCCAGCCAGGAGATCAGGTTGGCGAGCCGATCGCTTGGCGATGATCTTCGGCAGACCGATCTTTCAGTGCCGACGGTTCATTGCGCCGCCTGTATCCAGACGATCGAGGCGGCACTTGGAAAGCTCGATCACGTCGAAAGCGCGCGCGTCAACCTGTCGACGAAGCGGGTCGCGGTCCGGTGGCGAGGAGACGAGGTGCCACCCTTCGTCGCCGCGCTTGGCAGGCTGGGCTACGAGGCGCATCTGTTCACACCCGAGGTCGATGACAAGGACAAGACGCTTGCCGAACTGATCCGCGCTGTCGCTGTTGCCGGCTTTGCGGCGGGGAACATCATGCTGCTTTCGGTCTCTGTCTGGTCCGGCGCCGAAGGTGCTACCCGCGACCTGTTTCACTGGGTCTCGGCGCTGATCGCCATTCCTGCCCTCGCCTTCGCCGGCGGAATCTTCTTCCGTTCGGCCTGGAATGCTTTGCGCCATGGTCGCATGAATATGGACGTGCCCATCGCGGTCGGTGTTTCGCTCGCCTATGCCATGAGCCTCTATGAGACGATCAATCATGGCGACCACGCCTATTTCGACGCGTCGGTATCGCTGCTGTTCTTCCTTTTGATCGGGCGCACGCTGGATCATGTGATGCGGGAGCGTGCCCGGACTGCCGTGAAGGGCCTGTCTCAGATGGCCGCGCGTGGCGCAATGGTGATGCGCGGCGACGGCGCGCGCGACTATCTGCCGGTCGGCGAGATCGAACCAGGCATGCGGTTGTTGATCGCGGCCGGTGAGAGGATCCCCGTCGACGGCAAGATCATCCAGGGAACGTCGGATCTCGACTGCTCGCTGGCCTCAGGCGAAAGCACGCCGAAAAACGTGGCGCCGGGCGAAGCAGTACAGGCCGGCGTGCTCAATCTTACCGGCCCGCTGACGATCCAGGCGACAGCCGCCGCAAAGGATTCGTTCCTGGCGGAGATGGTTCGGCTGATGGAATCCGCCGAGGGCGGTCGCGCGCACTATCGCCGCATCGCTGATCGCGTGTCGGCACTCTACGCGCCCCTGGTTCATCTCACCGCCTTCGTGACATTCCTGGGCTGGATGGCGGCGACCGGCGACTGGCACCGGGCGATGACGATCGCCATCGCTGTTCTCATCATCACATGCCCCTGCGCGCTCGGCCTCGCCGTGCCGATCGTCCAAGTGGTCGCGGCGCGGCGGCTTTTCGAGAGCGGTATCATGGTCAAGGACGGTTCGGCCATGGAGCGCCTCGCGGCGATCGATACTGCCGTGTTCGACAAGACCGGCACGCTCACGCTCGGCCAGCCCCGGCTGGTCAATGCGGACTCGATTGATCCGGGCATGCTGGCAATCGCCGCCGACATGGCCGCGCATTCGCGTCACCCGTTTTCAAAGGCCATGACCGGCTTTGCCGCTCCTGGCGGGCAACACAAATTCGATGCCGTCACAGAGCATCCGGGGTTCGGGATCGAAGCCACTGTCGCCGGAAGCACCTGGCGGCTGGGTCGACGCGGATGGGCTGGATGGAAGGCCCGGACCGGAGGTGAAGGCAAACATGGCTATGGTGGAACGGCCCTGACAAAAGACGGGTTCATTGTCGCGACCTTCGATTTCGAGAATGCGCTGCGCGCCGACGCGGCGGCGGCGATCAAGCGATTGAACGATGCCGGGGTGTCGATGCAAATGCTGTCGGGCGATACCGCCGCAGCCTGCGCCGAAGTGGCAAAGCTGCTGGATATCGACGACTTCGTTCCGTGCCTGCTGCCATCGGGCAAGCTCGAACGCATCGAAACCCTCGCGAAAGTTGGGCACAAGGTTCTGATGGTTGGCGACGGCCTCAACGATACGCCGGCCCTGAGCGCGGCGCATGTCTCGATCGCACCGGCCACCGCCGTCGACATTGGCCGCAACGCGGCAGACTTCGTCTTCCTGCGCGAAAGCCTCCTGGCGGTGCCGCTCGCCCTGGGCGTCTCGCGCAAGGCAGGAAACCTGATCCGGCAGAACATCGCAATCGCAATCGTCTACAATGCGGTGGCAGTACCAATCGCCATCCTCGGGCACGTCACGCCTTTGATAGCGGCGATTGCCATGTCTGCCTCATCGCTGCTTGTTATTGGAAACGCATTGCGCTTGCACGGCTTCATGGCGAATGCGACGGTGCAAGTTATTCAAAAAGTCAGACGCTCCGCAGTCGGCTATTCGGCACAATCCTCGTGACGACCTTGCTCTATCTCATACCAGTGGCCCTTTTTCTGGGTGCACTGGGCCTGTCCGGCTTCGTCTGGGCATTGCGAAGCGGTCAATACGAAGATCTCGACGGAGCCGCCGAGCGGATACTAATTGATCGGGACGACAAACCGGGACGCTGATTTCAATCCGCTGTGCATAAGATGCGCGGATCCCGCTCGTCAGTCGAGCCGGCTCGGTCGGGAACAAGCTGTCCATGCTCCATGACCAGCTTGACCTAAGCTGGGCACTACATTGATTTGTGAAAATCCACTGTCGTGCGAAGGACTGCCTTCCCATGCACCCAGTATGAGGCGGCTGATGCCGCGAGAGTACCTCGCGCGGCCGGACGAGCTTCGCACTGTGCGCACGGGTAACAAGTTGAGCGTCGCGATCGATCACCCGAGCGTGAACTACCAGTGCCGGTTGATCGTGCCCTGGCTGATCCAGATCAGGGTCATATTCGCATCAGTGGTGCTTTATAGGCCAGTCTTCGAAGGAGAATGCATGACTTATGTATCGCGGCCAGACGCGTCCACCTCTGATGGGTTGCATGCTTCATTGCCGATCCATGCCAATTTCCGGCCCTGCGCCTTGCAGCAATGCGGTCACCGAAACTCAGCGCAGATCACGGTGTTCCGCACGTGGTATCCACTCGTCACGACGATAATAATAGGCAGAATCCCATGAGCGCCGTTCACATCATCGACTGCCACAACGCGAATGACTACTTCGCCGACAGGGCGGACGGACCGATCACACAGAAGATGCTAAAGACTGTCAACATCCGCGCGGAGCTCCACATTGCTTTGGACCGAAAGCATTTTCGTGAGGCTGTAGTCCAAGCGAACAAGGCGAAGTGCGACGTGCTTCACATCGCTGGGCACGGCAATGGAGACGGGATCGCTTCGTCCAGTGGGCGAGGTAGCCTTCTTTGGGCTGACTTCGTAGAAATGTTCCAAGGCTCGGATCCAGCGCCGAAGATCCTCGTGATGTCAATGTGCTGCGGAGCATCATACGCGTTGGCGGCGGGCACGGAGCTCAGCGGATGTCAGTCGGCTCAGTTCCACCGTTACACGAGGATAGCCGACGGGATGGCGGCACGCTGATGGGCTCTGACGACAATTTTGACATCGTTGTCGTTGGAGCCGGGCCGGTCGGCCTTTCGTTCGCTGCGTCGCTTGCCCAAAGCGAACTCAAGGTGGCAGTTGTTGAACAGAACACATTCGATAGTCTGGCGAATCCGGCTTTCGATGGTCGCGAAATCGCGCTGACCAACGCTTCGATCAGAACCCTTCGCGAGCTCGGCGCCTGGGATGTCATCCCGGCTTCGGACAAATCAGCAATTCAAGGCGCGCGCGTGCTCAACGGCTCGAGCGCATTCGCTCTTCGTTTCGATCCTCCCAGCAACTCTGGAGAACCGCTGGGGGTTTTGGTTCCAAATTGCCGGATCCGCGAGGCGCTGTTCAAAATCGTCCGCTTGCAGGATCGCGCCCGGCTGTTGTGCGGCCACTCGGTCGTCGATGCAACAAACAGCCAAGAAGGAGCAGTCGTAACGCTCTCTAATGGCGCGCGTTTAACTGCTCGGCTTGTTGTTGCCGCGGATTCGCGTTTGTCCGCCACGCGTGATCTGCTGGGCATCGGCGCCGATATCAACCGGCTTGGCCACTCGATGCTGATTTGCCGAGTGAGGCACGAGCGCGCCCACCACCAGATCGCCATCGAATGGTTCGATCACCATCAGACGATAGCGATATTGCCCCTCGCGGAGGGCGTGTCGTCGCTGCTGCTCACATTGCGCTCAAACGAGGCCTATAGACTGCTTGCCTTCGATGACGATTTGTTCCTGTCGGAGTTGACGAAACTGTGTCGAGGGCGCCTTGGAAAAATGACCTTGGCAAGCAAGCGCCATACCTATCCGCTGGTCACGACCTGGGCGCACAAATTCCGGGCCCCGAGCGCCGCACTCATCGGCGACGCTGCCATCGGCATGCACCCGGTGACCGCTCACGGATTCAACATCGGTCTCAGCAGCCAGAAGCAACTCGCCCGTGGAATCATGACTGCGTGCCGCGACGGCCGCAATGTTGGCGACCCCGACATGCTGCACATATACGAAAGGCGGCTGCGCCTGTCGGCGGCGCCGCTCTACCATGCAACGAACATACTGGTTGGACTCTACTCCAGAGACCACCTGGCGGCACGGCTTGCAAGGCATCTGGGGCTTCGCTTTGCCCAACATGTTCCCCTTGTCCGGCATGGGATTTCGGCGGAGCTCCAGCGGTGATACTGCACCAGCAGTTGCATTTTGCGCGATGTGCTGGGCGAGCGATGGGAGAGAGTGCATCATGCGCCGGAGTAATCCTGCTCCCGACGCTGATCTCCGATTGAAGAATTAACCCGTCCTTCAGGGGGGCTGCATAGGCTGCGGACAAGCAGGAGTAAGCAAGCTGACCCGTCCAGCCCTGGAAAAAGAAGATCCGCTGGAGGCGAGAATCCTTCAGGACCAGCTCGCTGATCTGAGGGCAGGCCTTTTCGTCTCAATGCCGATAAGCATTGTGCTGTCCGGGCTGATTTTGACCGTGCAGGCCCTTTCCGGGAACGGTCTTGCTGGCGCGGCCTGGTTTTCGGTCGTTAATGCGATAAATGCCGCCCGCCTTGCACTCGCCCGTCATCAGCTGAAGGAACCCGGAGTCCAGGATGATCTGACACGGGTTTGGCTGCGGCTTCGCTGGTTTGGCAGGCTTGCTCTTCTGGCGGGATTCACCTGGTCATTCCTTGCCGTCCTAACGGCTGGGTACACGACGTCTCAAGCATCGCTGCATCTAATAATTCTGGCGGGCATTTCAGCTGGCGCGGTCACGTACGGCAGCTCATATGCTGCGGCAGCGATATACTTCATCACACCGCCACTCCTCATTGCCGCCGCATGCTTGCTGACGAAGGGAACCCTGGAAAACTACATTCTGGCTTTTGCCGTCCTGCTTTTCGAGGGCGGCCTGGCTCGAGCCTCGTTCGTTGGACAAGCGCGCTTCCGTGACGCGAGCCGCCTGAGACATCAAGCCGAGCGGCTTGCCGCGGAAATGGAGCGCAATTCCAGGGAGGACCATCTTACCGCGCTCCTCAACAGGCGCGGCCTCGAACATGCAATCGATCAGTTTGAGAACACTGATGGGCCCTTTGTGGCCATGCTGATTGATCTGGATGGGTTCAAATCTGTCAACGATACCTACGGTCACAGAACGGGTGACGAGCTGCTTGCCAGGATCGCCCGCCGAATAGAGGAAGAAGCACCGGAGGGCTCAACGCTCGCCCGCATCGGTGGCGATGAATTCGTGCTGGTTTTTTCCTCGCTTAGAAATTCGCCTTCTCCCAGCAATCTCGCATCCAATCTCATATCCAAGCTTGCTCGCCCCTATCCTGGCGTCGCCTCCGTCCGGATCGGGGCATCCATAGGAATATACTCGGCTAAAAACCCGGGGCTGACGGAAATGTTGTTGCGGGCGGACATCGCCCTTTACACAGCTAAGCGCCGTGGCAGGAACGAATTTTGCCTGTTCGATGCCGAGCTCGACCGGGAACTGCAACGCCGCCAGTCAATCGAACGCGATCTTCATTCGGCGATAAAGACGAGAAGCTTGGGCCCTTGGTTCCAGCCAATCGTAAGACTCGACACCGAAGCTGTGATCGGTTTTGAAGGGTTGCTAAGGTGGTCCCATCCGATTCACGGTTCCATCTCTCCGCCCGAAATCATGACAGCGGCACGCGAAACCGGAATGCTCCAGCTGCTAACTCAAGCTGTATTTTCCGAATGTTGCGCTTTTATCGACGCCTTGGTGAAAGCTGACTGTCGTGATGTTCGTGTGACGATGAACGTTTCACCGCGCGAATTGGAGGCCGGCGATATCGACGAAATGGTTCTGAATGGTCTGGCGGCAAAGGACCTCCCTGCAACGATGTTCGAAATTGAGATAACAGAAGAATCGCCCGTGGACCCGGACAGGGTCGATGAAAAGCTCGGACGGCTTTCACATGCCGGCATTTCCATCGCGCTCGATGTCTTCGGCACCGGCTTTTCCACGTTGGCATCGCTCAAGGACAGTCGGATAAGGAAGGTGAAAATAGACCAGGGCTTCATTCGCGGTTTAGCCAAATCGCGGGAGGATCGGCTGCTTGTCAAAACCGTGATCGATCTTGGTCGGACGCTCGGGATCGAGGTCATGGCCGAGGGCGTCGAGACAGAGGCGGATCGGCAAACTCTGCACAAGCTTGGCTGCAAAACCGCTCAGGGCTTCCTGTTCTCCAAGGCGGTGCCACTCAGCCAAGCGCTTGGTTTGGCAGTTAAAGAGCGCCAGGAGTTGTGACCGGCATCCGCCATTCGCTCACGCGCGCCACCTCGCCGGGTTCAGCGGTATCCTGCAAGTGGATGGCTACTCGGCCTATACCAACCTGGTCAAGGCACGGGACAAAGCCGGCAGCAATGAAACAATCCGGCTCGCCGGGTGCTGGGCTCACCTGCGGCGCAAATTCTACGACCTGCACATCAGCGGGATCTCGCAGGGCCGCGACGGGTTCGATCACCGCCATGACCGAATTGTGGAAGGTCGAGACAAGGTTCGTGGCAAGGATGCTGGAAGCCGCGCCGCGCTGCGTCAGGAAAAGTCCGTGGCCATTGTCGCGAGCCCCTTCGATCTATGGGAAGCGGAACTGGGCAAGGTCTCGGGGAAATCCAAAACCGCCTTGCGGGGCTGACCTTCCATCTGGTCCGTGGTTAGCTGATAGGCGGTTTATTTGTCGTGCAACGTGCTCTTTCAGCCTAAGCTGCTCCACGCGTGGGGTACCAAATGTCAGACTTTCACCACTAGGAAATCGCGAACGGGCGCGGCGCTTACTGGCCGCATTGCCGCAAAATAGCGTCGGAAGGTGGGATCGGCGTGACGTTGTTACTCAGAGTGAGTGGTCCCGAGAGTTGAGGGCAGAATCGAAATTCGCGTGTTCCTATAGCGCATCTCCGATCGGGGGCCATCGCCACGAGCAGCAGATGAGGCAATGCGAAGCTTGGTCGATCGACAGAGTGATGCGGCACGACATCCATTTCCTACCAGCCCATTCCCCCCGATACAGCCGCGCGTCTACTCGAACCTAGAGCTGTCGAGCATGAGCAAACACCGTCCTTGTTGTGTTCTGAGAACTCCAGCTTTACCTCGCCGAATGGCAGCTCGCAAATGATGCAATCAAAAGTGTGCATACCGCGGCAGCGACCACATTGTTTCAGTCTTTTCAACAGCGTAAGAATCTGACGGTATTTTTGACGGTACTCACTGGTTGTGTGACTTAAATTAAGTAATTGAAACAATCAGGTACGGCCTTAATTGATGATTGAGTGGGGAATGATTTTGCGTCCTTCCGGGTCTATCGCGGGCTATCGGAAATCCACTCTAAGTCTATGATTTAAAAAGCAGAAATCTTCAGCATCAATCGCGGACTATCGCGTACAAAAGGACCGCTCTGACGGTCTTTTTGACGGTATCCGTTTTCTTGTCCGAGCGCCAAAATCGCAATACCGTCAGCCCAATTCGGCCGACGACGGCCTTTTTTCGGAAGCTAACGCCCTGAATTCGTTAGGAAAAGCAGCGCTGCAGCACGACGAATTTTGCCTGACGGTCTTTTAGGCCGAAAACCGGTCTATTTCCACCAGAAATGGAGGTCACCTTGCTGACGGACACAGCCCTTAAGCATCTGAAATCTAAGGCAAAAGACTACAAGGTCGCGGACCGTGACGGTATGTACGTTCTGGTCAAGAGTTCGGGCTCGTTGAGCTTCCGATACGACTACCGGATGAACGGCCGTCGCGAGACCGTGACGCTCGGGCAATACGGACCTGACGGCATCACGCTCGCCCGCGCGAGAGAATTGTGCCTCGACGCGCGCCGCATGGTAGGTGAGGGGATCTCGCCCGCGCAGGAGAAGCAGCGACAGAAGCGCCGCCTGAAGGAAGCCAAGAGCTTCGGCGAGTTCGGGGAGCGTTGGTTCAAGGAAGCGCGGATGGCTGACAGCACGTGCGCCATGCGCCGAGCGATCTTCGACCGCGACATTGTGCCGACCTGGAGAAACCGGCTCCTCAAGGAGATCACGCCGGAGGATCTTCGGGGGCTCTGCAAGAAAGTGAAGGACCGGGGAGCACCGGCCACCGCCATCCACGTCCGCGACATCGTCAAGCAGATCTTCGCATTCGCGATCCTGCATGGCGAGAAAGTGCCGAACCCGGCCGAAGATGTTGGTCCTGCTTCGATCGCGACCTTCGTGCCGAAAGACCGTGCTCTCTCGCCAACCGAAGTCCGGATTGTGCTGAAGCAGCTTGAGCACGTCCCGACGCTGCCCACGATCCGCCTTGGACTGAGGCTGATCCTGTTGACCATGGTGGAAGAGCGAGCTGCAAGATGCGGTCTGGGACGAAGTGGATTTCGAGAAAGCGGTGTGGAGCATTCCCAAAGAGCGCATGAAGCGCTCCAAGCCCCATAACGTTTATCTGTCTCGCCAATCGGTCGACATCATGATCGCGCTCAAAACATGCGCCGGGAACTCACGCTATGTTCTGCCGTCGCGCTACGATGCCGACGCGCCGATGTCCCGCGCCACGTTCAACCGCATTACCACCGCTGTCGTCGTGAGAGCCAAGGAGCAAGGTCTGCCGCTTGAGCCGTTCACCGTGCATGATCTGCGCAGGACCGGCTCGACCCTGCTCAACGAACTCGGTTTCAATCGCGACTGGATCGAGAAATGCCTGGCCCACGAGGAGGGAAAATCCTCCCGAGGCGTCTACAACAAGGCCGAGTATGAACTGCAACGCCGTCACATGCTCCAGGAATGGGCCGACGCTGTCGACGCTTGGGTGGACGGTCGGACGCATCAGCCGACGCTTTATCCGCCGACCATGCATTTGATCGCTCCGGAAGCGAGAATCTAGTGAGTGAAAGCACCGGAATCGGCATCACCGCGGACAATTGCGCAAAATGGCGCTGACGTTGCCCTTGTCCCGAGGGTCGCTCGCCAGCGCCACCGGTGCTGGGGCCACGTCAATGTCGAACAGGTCTTGTTTTCCGCTGGCGTACGTCGGGCGACGGAGCACGTTTGATAATCTCCGCATCCGAGGCTCGGCGTCGCTCCTCGACCCAGGCCTCAACCTCGGCCAAATCCCAAACCACGCAGCGCGAAGTCAGATGGAAACGTCGAGGAAACTCACCACGCCGCTCCATCTCGTAAATCGTGGTGTCGGCCAGAGGAACAATCTTGCGAAGTTCCGGCCTTCGGATTGTCTGCTTTGGCAAGCTATGGCGAGGCGATGAAGTGTCAGAGGAAGCAGTGTCGGCGCATGGTGCGCTATTCAACGCGTCCAAACTAGGCCGCTTGACGTTGGCCTTTCCAGTCATGACGATTCCCAAATCAGCTATTAGTCAGGGAGGCTGACCACTTTGGACGGAGGGTGGAAGAGGCATTGCCTGTGTGGTGGGGAACGAGCGGCTCCGGCCTGCAAATCGGACAACAGGCAATCTCGCGAGGGTGTCGACCTGGCCCTTGTCGGGGGTTCGAGTCGCTGGACCGCTACATCGTCACACTATCGAGGAAGCAATGTTTTCCTATCGGCGACCGTCCGAGTAGGTCGTGTCCCATCAGGTGGTGTAGCTGCGGGTTATGAAGCCGCTCGCGAGCGCG
>SAQE01000140.1 GCA_004020545.1 Mesorhizobium sp.
CGGTTTCACGACGGGAACGACACTGCATGTCGAGGGCGGGCATCGGCTGGTCTGACGGCTGCGAAGTTCTCGCCCGCAGCGCCGAGCAGCGCCTTGAGCGCAGGCGGCTGGACGCGCCGGCGGCGCCAGATCATGACCAAGTCCGCGGAACGGACCGGGCCGGGCCAGGCAACCTCCGCCACCTCGCCGCGATCGAGCAAGGCCGCGACCGCCAGGCGCGGCACGATGCCGAAGCCGGCGCCGGCCGCCACCAGCCCGGCGATGGCATCGATGCTGCCGACCTCGGCCGCGAGCCTCGGCCCGCCGAGGCCCGCCTCGGCGAAAGCCCTGTCGACCATGGCGCGGTAGACGCATCCGGTTTCGGTGGCGACGAAGCGTTTTTCAGCAAGCTCCGCCAGATCAACCTCTGTCCTGTTCTCGCCGGGCGGCGCGATCAGCACCAACGGCTCGGCGGCGACGACGCGCCTGGCGAAGCGCTCGTCCGATTCGCTTGCGCCGGACCGGTCGAAGCAGAAGGCGACATCAATCTCGCCGTCGCCGAGCCTGCGCAGCAAGTCGCCACTGCCGGCGATCTTCAGCTTGATGTCGATGTCGGGATGAACGGCATGGAAGTCGGCGAGCCAGCCGGCAAGCCTCGCGGAGGCAATTGTCTCCAGCGCGCCGATCGCAAGCCGGCCGACCGTCGCGCTCCTGGTGGCATCGATGGCGGCGCGCGCGTCGTCGGCGAGCGACAGCAATTCCTCGGCATAGGGTTTCAACGCCTCGCCGGCCGGTGTCAGCTCCAGCCCTCGCCGAGAGCGCGTGAAGAGGCTGGCGCCAAGCTCGGCCTCCAGCGCCTGGATCTGGTCGCTGACGCTCGACTGCGCGAGATTGACCTCAACCGCGGCGCGGGTGACGTTGCGCGTGCGCGCAACCGCGAGAAATGTCTTCAGCAGCCTTGGATGCATCGGGCGGGCGGCGCTACTGTAGCTGCGGCTTCTTGAGGAAGGAGTTGCGGTCGGCGGATTTTACCCTGAGCCAGGTCTCGCGGCCGTCGCGCACCACGCGCAACGGGATCTCGGCGCCTGCCGGGTTCTGCCATAGCTTGCGATAGAAGTCGGCGAGACCGTCGACCTCGCCGTCGCGCACGTCGGAAATGATGTCGCCCTGACGCAGGCCTGCCTTTGCCGCTGGACCGCCTTCGGCGACGCTCATCACCACCACCATGCCGTTCGACTCGGCCGAGAAAGCGCCGAGCCACGGGCGCGCGGGCTTCGCCACCTGGCCGCGCTTCACCAGATCGTCGAGGATCGGCGTCAAAAGGTCGATCGGCACGATCATGTTGATGTCGGCGACCTCGCCGGCGCGGCTCATCTGCAGGCGCAGCGAACCGACACCGAGCAGCTTGCCGTCGCGGTCGAACAGCGCCGCACCGCCCCAGGACGGGTGCGCCGGCGCGGTGAAGATCGCCTCGTCGATCAGATATTCCCAGTAGCCGGCGAATTCCTGCTTGGTGACGATGTGGGCATCGACCTGCTGGCCGATGCCGTCGGCAAGCGTCACCGCGTCGCCGATATTGGCCTTCCTGGCGTTGCCGAACTTAACCGCCGGCAGGTTGAGCGGCGACAGCGCCTGCACCAGGCCGAAGCCGGTCTCCTGATCATAGGCCAGCGCATGCGCGGCGACCACGCGGCCGTCCTGGTCGGTGAGCCACACCTCGTCGGCCTCGGTGATCAGATAGCCGATGGTGAGCACCAGCCCGTTGTCGCGGATCACCACGCCGCTGCCCTCGCGGCGTGTGCCCAGCGCATTGGCGGTGAAGGCGTCGTCCGGAACCGTGGCGCGCACGGACACGACGGAGCGCGAAACCTTTTCGATGGTCATCGGTCGATCCTGAATTGCGGGTCTTTTTCTATAGGTATGGCCAATGCGGCGTGGTGCAAGGGTTGACGCGCCCTTCCCTTCTCCCCTTGTGGGAGAAGGCGGATCGGCGCGCAGCGCCGAGACGGATGAGGGGTGTTCCAGCTTGGCGGCACTTTCGTTACCGAGCGCTCATCGTGCCAGATCACCAATGCCTCACTCCGTCCAACACCCCTCATCTGTCGCCTTCGGCGACACCTTCTCCCACAAGGGGCTAGCGTGCGCACACATTTGCTTCGTGCTGTGGTCA
>SAQE01000141.1 GCA_004020545.1 Mesorhizobium sp.
CTACAATCCTGTTTCATAACACCCATCTGTCTATGTTGTTGAAGGGAATAGGCTTTGCTGATCGGGATGCGATCCTGCGGGGTATTTGGGGTTCTGTCGCGCGCGATGAACGATCTGCAGGGCATGCGGCTTTCCGAGTTCTGACTGGCTGAAGATCCACGGACCATCCGGCAGGGGATGAACGCCTTCGATCTCGCCTGTCTCGGCGGCGAGCCTGAGGGTCTTCGGTGCAACGCCGAGAAGGCGTGCGGCCTTGTTCAGGTTGAGCCACGGTTCGTTGCCCTCCGGCGCCGGTCGGAAGACCGGAATCTTGTGATGCGACCGGTGCGCCGTGACCCGTTCGCGCGTCCAGCGATTGCCATGCCCGGTCACTAGGCCGTTGCGGTTGAGAATGCCGGCAATCAGATCGTCGCTGGCGATTAGTACCAGTTGCCGCATGGCGGCGATGATGTCGGCGGAGGTGCTGTTGCGTTGTCCGCGGCGCCGCTTCGGCAAGCGCAGTTCGGTGTGAACCCCGCCGATCCAGTGGATCAGCAGGACGATCTCGGAGGCTTCATCATCAATATCGGCGATCACCTCCTGAATGACGGTACGCGCGATGCGCTTCTTGAGCCGCGCATCTGTCGTCGGTGCCGCCCAGACGATGTGGAGGTTCGCGGCCAGCGCGCCAAGGTCCATCGTCAACACAGGTGACGGCTTCGCCCTTGCGGTATCATGTGTGGCGATCTTCCCCTCGATCTCGCCGACATGTGCGAGGGCACGGTTCCACCGCGTCTCCAGTTCCGCGGCGACCAGCCGGTTCTCGGGGTCGGCCGCGTCATATTGCCGGAAAGCCCGGTCGGCGACGTAGCGTGCAGCCTCCAGATCGCGACCGAGAGCGTCCCGAACCTGGTCGCGGCGATTGGCAGCCTGCGCTTCGGCCTCGGCGGCAGCCGCGACCGCGCCGGGCTCGACCACCTGCAGAAGGGCCTCTTCAATAGCGTCATCGACGCGAAGTCCGCCGAAGGCGATGCAGCGCGGTTCGCCATTGTCGAGCAGGCCCCGCCAGCAGGAATAGCGCGGGATGTTGTGCTTGATACCGGTGTATCGCACCGTGAGCTTGCGGCCGCAGCGGCGGCACCGGACAAGCCCGGCGAGCAATGCATCGCCATGCTTCGGTGCTCCGTGATGCCGGCCCGTTGGCACGTTGTCGCTCACCATTGTGCGGATCGCCTCCGCTCGTTCCCAACTGACGTAACCTTCATGGCTGCCCGGGATCAGAGCCAGCCATTCCTCCCGGGCCTGGCGACGAACGCCCGACCGAGGAGCCGTCGATCCAAATCCCGGCGCGGCACGAGTCCTACCATAGGCATAGGCGCCGCCGTAGATCGGGTTCTCGATCATCCGGTGGATCGTGCCATAGCTGGGTCTGCGCCAGACGACATCGCCGTTGTTGCGCCTGGTGGGCAAATCCAGGCCATGCTCGAGGAACCACATCAAGGCCTGACGGGCGCTGCCGAGCGCGGCGACCTTGTCGAACACAAGGATGATCGCCTCTTGCACGCGGCGGTCGGGATCCTTCTCGAGCCGATCCCCGACCTTTACGAAGCCGACAGGTGCCGCGACCACGAGTTCGCCACGGCGTGCCTTCTCGTAGCGGGCCGAGAGCGACCGCTGGCGCAAAAGATCGAGTTCGTACTCGTTGAGGCTTCCCTTTAACCCCAGCAGCAGCCGGTCGTTGCCTTGGCGCGGCGCATAGACCGTCTCCTGGTCGACCAGCACGGTGTCGACGACGCGGCACATCTCGATGAGCTGCTGCCAGTCGCGGCTGTTGCGGGCAAACCGCGACACTTCCCGCGCCGCGACCGCGCCGACCTTGCCGAGACAGACTTCCGCGACCATTCGGTCGAAACCGGCGCGTGCGACGCCGCCGGCGGCGGACCGGCCGAGATCATCATCGACCGTCTCGACGCGAGACCACCCAAGCGCCGTCAGGCGATCGCGCATCGCATATTGGAGCGTGCTGCTCTCGCGGTTGTGCAGGACCTGATGGGCCGACGACTGCCGCACGTACAGTAT
>SAQE01000142.1 GCA_004020545.1 Mesorhizobium sp.
GATTCGCAATGCTGAATGCGGAATACCTACTCAGGAGCTTTGCCGCCTTGGCGACCGAGCGCGGGCAAACGCACGTCCACAAGCAAACCGCAATCGATTGGGCGGCACGGGGACCGTCTGTCGCGCAACGCGATGCTCGACTGAAAGCCGTCTGCCGCTTTGTGCGTCATGTACGGGTTGAAGACGCCCGGCATGAGCTGCCGCCGGTTAATCACTTCGGCGCCCGCAAGACGCGGCGCCCGCCGCATATCTACTCAGCAGCGGAGATCGATCACCTCATCGAGGCCGCTCTTCGGCTTCGACCCAAAGGCAGCTTGCGTTCACGGACCTACGCGACATTAATTGCACTGCTCTCAGTCACCGGATTGAGGATCTCCGAAGCGCTGAAGTTGACGGTCGCCGACGTGACGCGCGACGGCCTCCTGATCCGCGAGACCAAGTTCCGGAAAACCCGCCTGGTGCCGCTGCATGATACGGCAGAAGCGGGCTTGAAGGGCTATCTGGCGCATCGCCGGCCCTGTTCCGAGACTGATCCGGTGTTCGTTGACGCGCGTGGTCTGCCGCTGCGCTACATTGGGGTCAAAGAGACCTTCGACAGGCTGGCCGGCAGGGCGGGTATCGTACCGGCGGCGAAGCGCCGCCCGCGTCTGCACGATCTGCGGCACACGTTTGCGGTGCGCGCGCTGCAAGGCACTCCGGCGGATCGAAGCCGAAGCGGCGCGCATATGGCGGCGCTTGCGACCTACATGGGCCACGTCAACATCTATGCGACCTACTGGTACCTGGAGGCCACCGCCGACCTCATGCGCGACGTCGCCGCGGCCGGAGAAGGGTTCATGTCCGGGGGGAGGCAATCATGACGCCGATTGCTCCCCTCATCGAAGCGTTCCTCGATGAGACACTCGCCCGCCAGCGGGGCGTCAGTCGGCATACGCGCGACTCCTATGCCCTGAGCTTCCAGTTGCTCTTCATGTTCGCTGCAAAGAGGCTGAAGGTCTCGCCATCGGCGCTGACGCTGGAGCAACTCGACGCCGGCCTCATCAGCGCCTTCCTGGAGTATCTCGAGGATCAGCGCAAAAACGCGCCGGTGACGCGCAATGTCCGGCTGGCGGCCATCAAGTCCTTCTTCCGTTTCCTCGAATACAGGCAGCCGGCAGCCCTGGAGCATATCCGCCGCGTCCTGGCGATCCCATTCAAGAAGACGGATCAGCGTCTGGTCCCCTACCTCCTGCGGGAGGAGCTGCAAGCGCTACTCGACGCTCCGGATCCCGCCACGCGCGACGGCATCCGCGACCGGGCCATGCTGCATCTGGCGGTTTGTGCGGGTCTGCGCGTGTCCGAGCTGACGGGGTTGAAGCTCGAGGACATCGACCTGTCGTCGGCGAGCATTCGTGTCCTGGGCAAGGGACGGCGGGAACGGACACTTCCCGTGTGGAAGACCACGGCCACAGCCCTGCGCGCCTGGCTCGCCGTTCGCGGGCGGATTGCAGCACCCGAGGTGTTCGTCAATGCCCGGGGAGAGCCGCTGAGCCGATGGGGCTTCGCCTATCTGCTCAAACAGCATTCAGCAACCGCCGCTCGAGCGCATCCCGGCCTCAACAAGAAGCGCATCTCGCCTCACGTGCTCCGGCACACATGCGCGATGATCATCCTGCAAGCAACGCAAGACATCCGTAAGGTGTCGCTGTGGTTGGGACACGCCACTCTGACGACCACTGAAATCTACACGCGTGGTGATCCGACAGAGAAGCTCGACGCCATGGAATCGATCGTTCCACCGCATCTGCGGCGCGGCGCGTTCCAGCCGTCCGACAGGCTGATCGCGCTCCTCAAGCGCCCTTCGTAATGGTGAGCCGGGTTGGCGGCGGCGTACACAAGAGCGCGATCAAGC
>SAQE01000143.1:0-1478 GCA_004020545.1 Mesorhizobium sp.
GAGTAGGGGAGTAGGGGAGTAGGGGAGTAGGGTGGCGCCTCATCAGCCGGCGGCCACATACTCCCTTACTCCCCTATTCCCTTACTCCCCTAAACCTACATCTTGTCTATCACCGCCTGCACGCCTTCCGTCGGCGCGTCGACCGACGAGCCCGCCACCATGATGGCGGCGACGATGGCCTCCGGGTCGTTGACCACCAGCGGCTTCACCCGATGCGCGGTGTGGATGAAGCCTTCCTCCGCCATGTGCTCGATCAGTGCCAGCATCGGGTCCCAGAAGCCCTTGATATTGGCGAAGACGATCGGCTTGCGGTGATGGCCGAGCTGTGCCCAGGTCATGATCTCGACGATCTCCTCGACCGTGCCGATGCCGCCCGGCAGCGCCACAAAGGCGTCGGATTTTTCGAACATCCTGTGCTTGCGCTCGTGCATGTTGTCGGTGATCAAAAGCTCGTCGAGCTTGTCGAGGGCACTCTCGGTCGCCTCCCTGTTGATCAGGAAGCGCGGGATGATGCCGGTCACCTTGCCGCCGGCTTTCAGCGCCCCGTCGGCGACGGCGCCCATGATCCCCTTGGTGCCGCCGCCATAGATCAGGCGCAGGCCGGATTTCGCCAGCGAGCGGCCGAGCAGGTGGCCGGCCTTGACGTAGGCCTCGTCGCGGCCCGGAGACGAACCGCAATAGACGCAGACGGATCGAATCGTGTTCATGGCGATGATTGGTGATGGGGACGGTCGGCGTGGTCAAGCCCATGGACGGGCTTTTTCTTGTAGCACTTGATAAAACACGCTAGACCGGCGTTAGGTGGCTAAGGGGCAGAAAAGATTATGGCTATCAGTGCTTCAAAGGCGTTTTTGTTCGCGGCGGGCGGCCTTGCCGTCGTCGCGGCGGTCGCCTACGGGTCGGGCGCGCTCGGCCCTTACATCAACAACCAGAAACCGGCAGAGGTCGCGGCACTTCCGCAGGCGGGCACGAAGCCGGCTGAATCCAACAGCACGTCCACCGAGGCGCGCCTGCCGCAGGCACAGGCTCCAGCCAGCACCGACAATACGATGGCTCCGGCCAACAAGATGGCACCCGCCAACAACGCAATGGCGCCAGCGGACAACGCGACGGCTCCGGCGGCATCCGCACCGGCCGCTCAGGCGCCCGCTGCCGGTCCGACATTGCCGACCTTCGATGTCGTGCGCGTCGAAGGCAATGGCTCGATCGTCGTCGCCGGCAATGCCGCGCCCAACGCCAGGGTCGAGATCCTGAACGGTGGGGCGGTGCTCGGCTCGACCGATGCCGGCCCCGACGGCGCTTTCGCCATCGTGCTCGACGACCCGCTGAAGCCGGGCGACTACACGATCACGCTGCGCGCCAGCGCCGGCGGCGTTGCCGTCGCCTCGGCGCAGACCGCCGTCGTCTCGGTACCGCAGAGCCCGACCGGCCAGGTGCTGGCGATGGTCGAGGAGCCGGGCAAGCCGTCCGAGCTGCTC
>SAQE01000143.1:1488-1714 GCA_004020545.1 Mesorhizobium sp.
GCAGCCGCAAGCCAAGCCGGCAGCGCCTGCCGCCACGGACCAGGCTGCCGCTCAGGCGCCGGCCGCCGCCGAGACGGCGCCGGCGGCGTCGGCTCCGGCCGCGACTGCCCCAGCCACTACCGATCAGGCTGCTGCCGCCACGACGCCCGCGCCCGCGGCTGCCGCCGGCGAAGCTAAGATCGCCGTCGAGGCGGTCGAGATCGACGGCAGCAAGATTTTCGTCGCC
>SAQE01000144.1 GCA_004020545.1 Mesorhizobium sp.
GTCGTCCGTGAAGAATGCGACTTCCCAGCATCAGTTGCGGAAGGCGCACCGTTGGAGCGGGCTATACCAGCTGGGCTGCGTCGTCAGGCTATTCGCGGCCGGAGGGGTGGCGTTGCTGTGGTTGCGAGCATCGCCAGGATGAAGGCGCACAAAAGCCCCAGCCAGTTGAGCAGGAGGCTGAAGTTGTAACCGACGGCGGCGAGCACGGCGTTGTTGGCGTCGCCTTGGGCGAAGGCCAGGAAGTTGCGGCCCATGCGGTGATCGGTCTTGAGATGGCCGATGACCGGCTCGATGGCGGCCCGCCGTCGCAGCGCCCGTTTGACGGCCTTGGTGAGGCCGCGCCTGTAGCCGGCGACATGGACCTTGAAGGTCTTGTCCTTCGGGGCGTTGTGGCCGCGATAGCCGGCATCGGCGACGATCTTGCCGAGGTTGGCGCCGATCGAGCTCTCGATTGCCGGAAGGATGGTGGCCAGCGTGTGGCCGTCATAGGGATTGCCGGGCAGCGCCTTGACGTGGGCGACGAACTGGCCGCCGCGGCTGCGCTTGAGGGTTGTGGCGACGGAGACCTTGACGCCAAACTCGTAGGGCTTGTGGGCCTTGCCCTTGCCGATGCACTCCACCTCGGGAGCGTGCAGGGAGTAGACCTTGCGGCCCCGCTCGCGCTGGCGCTGGTCCCTGACGCGGCGGGCAAGCGACAACGACAGGCCGAAGACCTGCATCAGGCCCGGCTGCCCGGCGATCTTGCGGGCGATGTCGCGGATCACCGCGCCCAGCATGGTGCGCAGCCGCTTGAGCTGCCGGTTGGCGCGCTTGAATTGCTTGGCGTGGGCATAGCGCTGGTGCTTGATCAGCGCGAACTTGCCCACCCGCGCATAGGACTGGCGCAGCACGACGCCATGCTTCTTGGCCAGCTTGACCAGCCGCTCGCGGGCCCGCTGCATCAGCTTGGCGTCGGTCGGAAAGGTGATGGCCTTTTCCTGCACGGTGGTGTCGACGATCACCGCGCGGAAGTCGGCCGGCTTGGCCGCGCCCAGCCGGGTCGCCGCCGCCAGGCTCTCCTGCAGCAGCGCCATCAGCCGCTCCTCGCCCATGCGCAGACGCCAGCGCGTCAGCGACGTGCGGTCGAAGACCAGGCGGTGCTGGAAGAACTCCTCGCCGCAGAACATCTGGTAATAGGGGTTCTCCAGCCAGCGCTCGCACAAGCCTTCATCGGACAGGTTGTGCATCGACTTCAGGATGGCCAAGCCCGCCATCAACCGGGTCGGCAGCGGCGGCCGGCCAGGGCCGTCGTCATAGACCTCGCCAAGCCGCTCTTCGAGAAAGCGCCAGTCGATCGCCGCCGCCAGCTTCACCAGCGCATGATCCATGTTGAGGATCTGATCGAGCCGAGCCCGCAACAGGTCGGTCTGGCCGCCGTCTCGTCGTTCCTTTGGCCGCATCGCGCGCTCCCTCGCGTCAAACCAGCCGAATCACGCGTACAGGCACCATCACAATTTGCCAGAAATCGCCCCCTAAGGCCACGATTTCCGGCAAACTCAAACCCAAAATCAGCGGAAAATCCTAAATTGAATCAAAGCCTTCCGTGTTCTTCACGGACGAC
>SAQE01000145.1 GCA_004020545.1 Mesorhizobium sp.
CTAGTGGCTCTGCACAGGGATTATGACTCTTTGGCGAAGGGCTTTGGATAGGCTTTGGCCAATTTGAGGCGGGCCTGTTCGGTTGAGAACATCCAGTTGATGCTGGCGCCGCTGTTGTTTCGCTGGTTTTCCCAAGCGGCGACCTCGGCAATGAGGCTGCCGCGACTTTCGATGCGGCGGTCGAGGCACTGGCTGCGCAGGACGCCGATCTCGATCTCGACCATGTTAAGCCAGCTGGCATGCTTGGGTGTGTAATGGAACTCCAGACGTCGCAGGATGCGTCGCGCCTCTGATGGCGGCAGGGCCTGATAGAGCGCGGCGGGTGTATGGGTGGACAGATTGTCCAGCACCACGCGGATGCACTCGACCTCGGGATAATGGCTATCGACGAGATCGCGCATGCAGTGGGCAAAGTCGTGTGCCGCGCGCCGCTCGGTGACCTTCACCTTGCGCCAGGAGCGGTGCGCGTCGAGAAAGACGAACAGGTTGGCGGTGCCGTTGCGCTTGTATTCGCAGTCGTAGCGCTCCAGCCTTCCCGGTGCGGCCGGGATCGGCTGGCGCACTTCGCCGATGAGCTGGGTCGGGCTTTCGTCGAAGCACACCACCGGCCGCTTCGGGTCGGGCGCTTCGGCGTAGAGGTCGAGCACATCCTCCATGCGCGCGACATACTCGGCATCGACCTTGGGGATGCACCACATGTCCTTGCGCCACGGCTTGAGATCGTTCTCGGCCAGGCGCCGGCGCACTGTCTCGCGCGACAGCTGCTCATGCTCGGTCAGCTTGACGAACGCGTCGGCCAGCAGCTCCAGTGTCCAGCGAGCCCGTCCGGGCGGCGGGCTGGAGCAGGCGGTGGCCACCAGCAAGGCTTCCTCTTTGCCGCTCAGCTTGCGCTCCGCCCCGGGGCGCGGCACCTCGCTGAGCGCCGCCGCAAGGCCTATCTCCACGAAGCGGCGTTTGGTGCGGTAGACCGTGGAGCCGCCGACCACCACCGTCGTGGCAATGGTCTCGTCGCTCTGGCCGGCATCGGCAGCGAGCAAGATCTGCGCCCGCTTGAGCTTGCGCGCCGGATGCTTGCCGCTGCGCAGCATGCTCATGAGTTCGTCGCGTTCGGGTTGGTCGAGATCGACGCGATAGCGTAGATTCATCCGGATGGCCTCCTTCGATTGCGGAGGTTCCGGAAGAATCGGAAAATGAATCAATTACTTGACGGACAGTCGCCAGCCCCACCCCGCTTCACCGAAAAGCAGGGCCAGTATCTCGCCTTCATTTGGACCTACGGCCTCGTCAACGCTCGCTCGCCGGCCGAGCGCGACATGCAACGCTTCTTCGGCGTCACCGCGCCTTCCGTCCATCAGATGGTGCTTACCCTCGAGCGCGCCGGATTGATCCGCAGGCAACCGGGCCTCGCGCGCAGCATTGAACTGCTCGTCGAACCCGATAGTCTACCCAAGTTACAACCCATCGAACCCGTCAAATCCTCTGTGCTGAGGTACTAG
>SAQE01000146.1 GCA_004020545.1 Mesorhizobium sp.
GGCCTACCTTCGGGGCGCGTCCTGCCGGAAGTGTACCGCCTGAAGATGCCGCTGTCGCCGCATCGGTCGGCCGAAATCGATGGCGTTGCGATCGAGGCGGCAAAGCTCTCGCTTCCAGAGTTGCCGGGCCCGCTCATCATCGAAGGTGCCGGCGGCCTGATGGTGCCGCTCAATCGGCAGACGAGGTTCATCGATATTTTCCGAGATTGGCAACTGCCGGTCATTCTCTGCGCGCGCACGGCGCTCGGCACCATCAATCACACCCTGCTTTCGTTGGAAGCTCTGCGTGCCCGCTCCATTCCATTGCTCGGCATCGCTTTCATCGGCGACGAGATGGCCGATACGCAAAAAACGATTGCCGAGATGGGCAAGGTGCGGGTGCTTGGTCGTCTGCCGCGTCTCGATCCGCTGACGCCTGAGACGCTTGCCGCGGCCATGCAGGTCTCGTTCAACGGCGCCGACTTCATGGAGGCCCCACATTGAGCCGCTCCGCTGTCTGGCATCCCTTCACCCAGCATGCCGTCGAGCCGGTACCGCCGACGATCGCGCGCACCGAGGGCGCCTATGTCGAGACGCGCGAGGGCAAGCGCATACTCGATGCGATCTCCTCCTGGTGGGTCATCACCCACGGCCACCGCCACCCGAAGATCATGGGGGCGATCCGCGAGGCGACCGAAACCCTCGACCAGGTGATCTTCGCCGGGCTCAGTCACGAGCCGGCCGAGCAATTGGGCGCCGCACTGGTCGACATGACGCCAGCGGGCCTTGACTGGGTCTTTTTCTCCGACAGTGGGTCGACCAGCGTCGAGGTGGCGCTGAAGATGGCGCTCGGCTTTCACCGCAACAACGGCGCGCCGCGCTCGCGCATCGTCGTCATGGAACACAGCTATCACGGCGACACGATCGGCACGATGAGTGTCGGCGCGCGTGGCGTCTTCAACGCCGCATACGAGCCGCTGCTGTTCGAAGTCGACACCATCCCCTTCCCCGCCGTGGGCCGGGAGCAGGAAACGCTCGATGCCTTCGAACGGCTGGCGCGCGACCGCCAGGTTGCCGCCCTGATCGTCGAGCCGCTGGTGCTCGGCGCCGGCGGCATGCTGATGTATCCCGCCTGGGTACTCGCCGAACTCAAGCGCATTGCCGAGCGCTCCGAAACGCTTTTTATCGCCGACGAAGTTATGACCGGCTGGGGTCGCACCGGCACGATCTTCGCCTGCGAGCAGGCAGCGATCGCGCCCGACATATTGTGCACCTCCAAGGGCCTGACGGGCGGCTCGCTCCCGCTCGCGGCGACGCTCGCCACCGATGCGATTTTTCGCGCGCATTTTTCCAGGAATCGGGCCAGGACCTTCTTCCATTCGAGCTCCTACACGGCGAACCCGATCACCTGCGCGGCTGCACTTGCGAATGTCGGCATCTGG
>SAQE01000147.1 GCA_004020545.1 Mesorhizobium sp.
GGGCAGGGCTGTCCGGGGAAAGTCATGCATAGGTGAAGCTCATCTGGTTTGGAGAGGAGCGGAGCTTGCGTTGACTTGGATTGAGGGGCGGCGGTTTGTCGATGGCGGCGATGTTTCGTCGCTCGAAGAGACATCGGTTGACCAGCTCTGTGAACCTGAGAATGGGCATGGCGATGCGGCAGGCGCGAGCGGCGATGCGCAACAGCGCATAGGCAATCATGGCGGCGAAGAGCTGCAGGCGGATGGCATTGTCGTTGGTGCCGAGGAACTTGCGGATCTTGAGATGCTGCTTGATCCAGCGGAACAGGAGCTCGATCTGCCAGCGGCCCTTGTAGAGGGCGGCGATCTCGACGGCGGAGCGCTGGAGATCGTTGGTCAGGAGCGTGATGGTGTCGCCTTCCTGACGCTGAACGATCAGGCGTCGCAGTGGGATCGGCAGCTTGCGGTGGCTCTTGCTGGCCAGGCTCACCTCGGCGTCTTCGAGAACGGTGAAGCCGTCGCCCTGCGCGACCTTGATAGGGCGGCTGCCGAGCACCTTGAGCCCCATGTTGGATTTGGGCCGGGTGACGAAGAAGGCTTCGGCTGCGGCGATCGCCGTCCACCAGCCGTAATGGCAATAGCCCTTGTCGAACACATAGGTGGCGCCGGTCTCGAGGGTGATCGTGCGGCCGATCTCGGCGTCGTTGACATTGGCGTCGCTGATGTCGAGGACGCGCGGGCAGTCGCTGTCGGGATCGTAGACGACATGCAGCTTCATGCCGCGGATGCGGCCGTTCGACTTGGCCCAGCCGCAGGTCTTGCCGAGCGGGATGGGCGTGGAATCGATCAGCCGCAGCATGGCCGCGCCTTCGCGGCGCATGTGCCGGTCGAGCTGGTTGGCGATGGTCTGGAAGGTCGCGGCAAACACGCCGACGGGGCGGCGTCGGTTGGCATCCGACAAGGTCGAGCGGCTCAGCCGGTCGCTGCCCAGGTGATAATGGTGCTGGCAGTTGGCGTTCCAGCCAGCTTCAAGGCTGCGCAGGCTGTCAGCGCCGCTCAACTGCGCGTAGATCAGCACCATGAGATGGTCCCAGCTGTGGAACGACTTGTCGTAGGCGTCCCCGTCATGGCTATCCACAATCGTCTGGAAGCGGCGCCGATTGATCGGTTCAACCAGCTTGCCAAGAATGCTAGGCCTAAAGCGCATGCCCCGTCCCTTTCTGAGTCTCGACAACCAGAAGGTAGACGGAAAAACGCCGTCTTACGGGGCATGCACATGCGGCATTTCGATTCACCTCTCTCTTTCCCCGGACAGCCCTGC
>SAQE01000148.1 GCA_004020545.1 Mesorhizobium sp.
TGTCCGGCCCGGAGACATCGGTAACAGTTTGTACCTAAGACATGGGTGACAATCTCGTGCCGAACGGATTGTCGATGGTTTGCAAGGTTCTCTGCTCCAAATCGATGTATCCCAGATCATAGTGCATGAAGCTGACGAGCCAAATTCCGTCGTCGACCTCCTTGATGCCGAGCCTTTGACCGGCGAGCACGATGGAGATGTTGATCCTCTTACTCATCATGCAGATGCGGCCGCAGGCGGTGACGAGGATGTCGCGGTCATGGAAGGGATAGTTCAACTCCGGCAGGCCTTCATAGGCTGTTGAAGACGGCGCGTAGACCTCGGCCGGTGTTCGCATGGCGAGCGCCTCGTGCGGACGTTCGTGATTGAACTCGTTGACGAAACTGTCGAACCTTGCCTGCTGCTGCAGGGCGTTCATGCCCGGCGGCCTGGTCGTCTCCTTCTTGAGTGTGAGATGCATGCGTTCGTGGCGGCCGTTCTGCTGCGGGTTGCCGGGCCTGATGCGCTCGATAGCAATTCCGAGCCTCAACCACCAAACCGACAGCTTGGACAGGTTGTAGAGTCCGTTGGGCGAGGCGAAGGAAGCCCATTGTCAGAGCGCATGGCGAGCGGCAATCCCCGCTCCTTGAACAACCGCACGAAAGCCTCGATGACCGGGGCTTCCTTCGTCGATTCAAGGGCTTCGCAGGCCAGGACATAGCGTGAGGCCTGATCGGTGACCGTGAGCGGGTAACAGTAGCGGCCGTCACCGAGCCTGAACTCGCCTTTGAAGTCCGTGCACCAAAGGTCGTTGGGTGCCACCGCCTGCGACAGAGGCGTGCCCACGGCCTTGTTCGCCCGCTTCCTTGTGCGGGCCCGGCTCACAAGGCCGTGGCGGTCGAGCACCGCATGCACCGTACTTTTGGCTGGGATGCGCACGTCGCCGGCAAGCTTTCTGACCAGCAGCTCGCGTACCTTGCGGGCACCCCAATGCGGCTTCTCGCGCTTGGTCTGCACGATCAGCCGCTCGATCTGCTCGGGCAACTGGTTGGCATATCTGACCGGCCGCCGCGAGCGGTCGCAAAGCGCCTCCAGCCCTTCATCCTGGTAGCGGTTGAAGATCTTGTAGCCGGTCTTGCGCGAGATGCCGAATGCTCGGCACACCTCGCTCATCCCTTCTCCCTCGAGAAGACGGGCCACGAAACGAAGACGTTCCTCCATCACC
>SAQE01000149.1 GCA_004020545.1 Mesorhizobium sp.
GAGGGCTTTGCACGGGGGAGCGAGTTCTGTTTGTTGGGCTAATGAGGCGTTTTTTGAAGCCCGGGGGAGCGGTTTTCGACGGCTTTGCGGGGCATTTGCCGGGTTAGGCGGCCGATCCGCTGGACTGCGGACGCACTCCTCCTCATGCTCGTCTCTCAGCAGGTGGAAAGAGGACGCCGATCATGGTCCTCAGATTGTAGGCGCAGGCCGCCAGCATGCACTGCGTGCGGTTGGTGGCCAGGTTGAAGAAGCGCACGCGCCGCATCCCATAGTGCTCCTTGAACACGGCGAACGGCCGCTCGACCGCCGCGCGCACTTTGGCGATCAGCCGGTTGCGCAGCTTTTGGCGCGGCGGCAACTCGGGGTGATGCTTGTTGGCCCGCCGCATCAGCCGATCCTTGATGTTGGCCTCGGCGAGCCGATCGTGCCTGGCGTGGGTGTAATAGGCCTGATCGCCATAGGCCGCCTTCTCGTCACCGCAGATCAGCTGGTCGGCCGGCTCGGTGTCGGTGAGCGAGGCGTCGCTCACCTCGACGCGCCGGATGATGGTGTGCGCCTGGTCAGCGCCGATGTGCATCTTGTAGCCGAAGGTGCTCTTCTTGCCCTTCTTGCCCCAGCGCGCATCCTTGTCGGACGACGGCTTGATCGGACCCTGATGGCCCTTCTTGGGCTGCTTGGGCGGGCGGCCGCGGGCCTGCAGGAATGTGGCATCGACCAAGGTGCCGCGCTTGACGATCAGGCCCTTCGCCTCCAGTTGGCGGTTGATCTCCTCAAAGATCTTGTCGATCAGCCGCTCGCGCGTCAGTTCCTCGCGGAAACGCCACAGCGTCGAGTGATCGGGCGTGCGATCCGAAAGGCTGAAGCCGGCAAAGCGGCGGAACGACAGCCGGTCCCGAATTTGCGCTTCAAGCGCGGGATCGCTCAGCCCATGCCACACGCCCAGCAGCAAACAACGCACCAGCGGCTCGGCTGGATAGCTGGTGTTGCCAGAGCCAGGACCGCTGCGATGACCAAGCAAGGTTCGGATCGGCGCCCAGTCCAGTTCCTTCGCTATCAGGTCGAAGATCGTCTCATCCGACGCCGCAAAACCGTCCGCTAGGCTCAGCTGACCAAGCACTCGATCGACCATCGCGAATCCTCCTTGCCGGATATCCGCATGGAATCACCGATCCGATTCTGTGCAAAGCCCTC
>SAQE01000014.1 GCA_004020545.1 Mesorhizobium sp.
GCCGCATGACCAGCAATATGGCCGCCCCTTTTTGCAGAACTTGACGCACACAACCCGGATCGGAAGGTAGCGGCGCCTCATCATCGGCGGCTCCCCAAGCATACTCCCTCAATTCCCGACCTCCTGTGGTGGAGATCAACAGGACTTCCTTCAGGAGACAGGTGAGGCAATTTCATGGTGATGAAATCACGCACATCGCCGACAATCCTCAAGAGTATTCGGAGTTCGTATCGTCACGAGCCAGGCGCACCGCGGACGTTGCTCAGCAATATGGCATCCGTCGAGATACGGAGCACGCGCGATATTTCAGTTACCAATTGGGAGACCGGAGTGCCGGACTGCTGAGAATGGAAGGCGGATTCAGCATGAACGAGTTCGAATCGGAAAGTTGGCGGGAACAATTTCCTGGTCGAACTGAGGTCACTTCCATAGTGGATCTTCAAGTCGCCCATCCGCTCGTCGAAAATGCGGGCGATATTCTGCTGGAGCATCAACTTCGGATAGACGGCGACCGACCGTTGCTGAATTGGCGTGCGGCTAATCCGGAAGCACAAGCGCGCGCGCAGACGATGGGGTTTGTTGAAGTGGATCATGGCGACCTGGTGCTTGACCCTACGCAGCATCCCGACAAATGGACGAAGAACAGTGCCGGTGAGTGGCAGCGTGCAGGCAAACCTCCACTCTATCTCCACAAAACCGAGGACAGCGACAGCAGCGATAGCGGGTCCGACGACGATTTCATGTGATTTGTCGACCCGCCGCCGAGCCTTGCAACTGGTGACGGTTGCAAGGCTGTTGGCAGTGAATGCTAATTGTCCGGCGACAGCCCCGCCTTAGCGCCAGCGCCGCCGAGCAATCCAGCCCATCTCCCAGACAATAAACTGCGGATGCGCATCGTGGGTGCTTGCGAGCGGATTGTATTCGGGCCGGAACTCCGCCTCTTGGATACGAGCTCTCCCGAATCCAATTTTCTCCACCACACCGTTGGGTCGTTGCGATGCGCCGATCCCGATCGGATCGGCTATGCCTGCTCCGCGCTCGCAGGAAGACCTTCCGCCTCGATCTTGGCGGCGCGATCTCGGCGATAAGTTGGATGGGAGGCAAGATACGCCGCCACGTCAACAGCAGGTAACGCGACATCGCAAATCGGCCCTGACGGTAGCCGATCGACTCCAATCGCCGGACCGCAACTCGCGCAGCGGCATTCGCGGTTTGGCCAGGAGAAATGCTCGCTGACTCACAGCGTGGCCGGCCGCATTCTGCCCTAGACCCCAAAGTACGTGCCCTGTCATGCAGCCTGCGCCGACGGGAGCTCGGCACGCGAATGGCGTGGTTGGCGGCCAAGCCCCGAGGTCAACAAGGACTTACAGAAAGCGGGGGTGAGTTTGCCGCGATGAATTATGACCTTCTCGCGACCGGACCTAGCATCGGCTTCCTCTCGCTCTCGATTGTAGCCGCGCTGTTCGTTGGATTTAACGTGGCAAGCGGTGAATTCGGAATCAGCCAGCCCTTCCAAGTTTCTGGCCATGACGGGGCGACTCGTGTGGATGTGCACCCACATCGGGCTCGGCATCGCACCATTGACCAGCATCTTGGGCTGCAGCTTCATCTCAAACAGCTTTCCTGGCTCGCCACGCAGCGCGACCGGTGCCTCCGGCGGCATCAATTCGTCGGCATTGCACAAATGTTCCAGGTATTTTTGCGCCGGAAATGCGTAGGTCTTCATGCAATCAGTCGTAATGCCGGCTTTTCCTTCATTCAATGCGTTGGCCTGTCCCAGCACCATGTTCAGCAACCCTTTGAGCTGGTCTGTGCGTTCGTGCACTTTGGGTAGCTGGGTGGAGGTGAGTAGCAGGCGTACATTACGCCCCTGCAACCCGGCGAGACAGGTTTGCATCTCAATGGCCTGGGCTCGCAGGTACTGGGCCACATCGTCCACGACCTTACCGGCCTCCTCAGGCTTCATCTGGCGCACTTGGGAGACGACGCTTTGCTGACCGGCCAGATCGAACTGCAAAAGTTCGTCCAATCGTTTGAGCCGCTCCGTCAATACCTCCATTGACAACGCGGCGCCCCCGATTGTCGAGCCTGCCCCCGACGAACTCGCAGCCACCTCTTGCGCTCTCACCTGTGTACTCGCAACTTGATCCGAGCGCGCGAGAACCTTGGCTGCTGGCACTGTGCCGGCGTTCGCAGCGACTGGTGTTGATGGCTGCCCGGCGGCAGAAGTCCCGGCGCGAGCTGCCGACTTATGCTTTGACTTCCCTTTCCTTCGCGCTGTAGTGCCTTCTGACACTGCAGCCGTACCAGCAGTGTCAGCCGGTATCGCAGCGCCTGCCCTGGCCGGCATCGCAGCGCCCGCCTGGGCCTGTGGCGCCATGATGGCTGACGGCGGAGACTGCAGGTTCAACAAGTGCATGGCATCGTGCGCAGTGATCCATGCATCGTCCACGATCCGTTCGAACAGTTTCAATGGGAGGCCGGCATCTGGGTAGGTATGGCTTAGCTTGGTATGCACCTCGTGCAACGCCAATCCAAAATCCGAAAGCCGCTCCATGATTTTTTCTACAACCGCGCAATCATGAGCGTTGAGTGCTTTGCCATCATCCATTATGCCCTTCGCCAAAGAGAGGGCGCGAAGAGCTTCTTGAACGGCGCTTGCCATCAGCTGCACCACTCCATTTCGACCGACGAGGAGTTCCTTCAAATCTGGCTCGAACCTGCTCGCCCGCAGTTCAATCTTGGCCCGCGCAAGACCGATCCGCTCACGGACCAGCCAGATCCTGACACTCAGTACCGAGCCGGCACGCAGCCGCAGTGCGCACCGCTCGGCTTCCCGCATCACGGGCGTTCCACTGGATAGGCTAGCGGTGGCAGCGCAGGCGGATCGCTGCCGTTCGGAGCGCCATGCCTTTTTTTCCCACCACTTAATTGCCGCCGTATGGTGGTTCTCCACATTTAAAATCAACAGCTCCTGCCGGTCCGCCTGGGAGTAGGAGTAGAGTTTATCGACCATACCTGCCGCTTTCTTGGTCTTTTTGTCCAATTTCGTGATCGTCGACAGGCCAAGTTTGTCTACTTCATTCGCGGCGTCGCACACGATCTGGCAACATCTACGCACCTTGTCGTCTGGCATAATTGTCTGCGCCTCAGCCGCAGGCAGGCTAGCGCGGTACTCTAGAATTGCTGAGGCTGCATCGACGACCCGACTGATCAGCTCCACCGCCTCCTCGGGGACGTCGGTTTTCCTGGCCGCAGCCTCGCAATCAGTCAGTTGTTGAACAAGACTGTTCATTCTGAGCTGTGTCGGACTGATATCTTCATTTGACGATGAGCTGGTGCCTTCCACCTGCGCGGTTGATAGTTGGCTACCGACCGGCGCCATGGCTTCGCCCTCAGACATGGAGGGAGAACCGCGCCGCCTTGCGGCTGCGCCACGTGGCGCTACGGTTCCGCGTGGTGGCGCAGCGGCTCCACGTGGCGGTGCGTTCAGGATTTGATCTTCGCCAATCGAGGCGCCTGGCAGACTTTCGCGGGCATCGCCTGGACCGCGCGCAACTGGAAGGGAGGAGGGCCTCCTATCGGCGTCCCCAGAGCGCATCTGCTCCACAACGGAATCGAATGACTGTCCACCTTCTCCCGCAGCAAGACTTGATTGCGAAAGGGAACTGCTCGCCCGCCCCGCGCGGCTGGCTCCAGTTTCAGCCTGCGATTTCCGTGGTCGGCCAATGCCCTTCATATTGCGTCTCCGTAGTAGGCGAGAATGTGCTGCTATTGTGCTGGCGGCTGACGAGACCAGCGGCATCTTTCGGTTAACGTCACGGTCAGCCAGACCCGCGACGGCGTAATGTTCCCGCCAAAGTGCTTCTCAGTGCAGGCCAAGATTGGCCCGAGCTCACAGGACTTTCGCAACGTTGCCATCGATGTCCTGAGATTATCAGCGCTTCAGTCCGCCGATTTCCAGGAACAGCGAATGAAATCAGACCAACTCGGCTAGCTCCCCTTCCTAGACACGTGCCTGACGATTTTATTGAGGCGTCACTCCTCTCGTTCGCCACCGACAAAGTCACACATTTGCTTCAGAGAAGCGTGTGCGTTGCGTATCGCGCGGGAAACCATTTCGATCTATAGTTACAAAAAGTGTCGAGACGGGACCTTTGGATCCGAAGGTCAGGCACGGCCGGCCTAGATAGACCGCTTGGCTGACGATTAGCTGACGATGGGAGTTCTCACGAACAGGGCAAGAAAATCCGACCGCTTCAAGCTTTCGATATGGTGAGAAGAGGATCCGCACCGGCCTCCCAAAGCCGGCAGACCATCCCATGTTCGTACGGTCGCCGACCTTCTCGAAGCCAATGAGCTCACCGCGCCGGGCCGTGATGTGCAGGCGAGAGAATGGTGATGCAAAGACCGAGTTCCTGCTCGTTGCGTGCGCCCGTGGAGCCAGCAAGAATACGGTCATTGCGGTCATGCAGCACGTGGACCGTGTCTCCTGTTCGACACCACAGCATCGAGGATGCAAACGAGCTGCTGCGGCTGCCATTCGGTCGCGGCATGCGTGGACGGCGGGATTGGCCGAACAGCCGAGATCGTGGTCGACTGTTCGATGCGAGAGCAACATCCTGCAGAGCATACGTTTTTGCGCTGGCCGGTTTTTGTCAAAAGCCGTCAGGTTCTCGAAAGCTCCCGCCCTTAGCTTGATCGAGGTTAACCTTTAACACGTCGCCGCCAATGGCAAATGCCGGAGTACCTGATGATAGCAGCAATTGGGAGTGGAGTTGGCAACCTCGGGACTTCCTTGATCCGAAAGGGCCATGGGGATTCGAAATCCGAGCATTCTGGTGATGGCAAGCCGGCTGGTGGCAATGATGGCAAGCCAGCTGGTGGGAATGATGGCAAGCCAGCTGGCGGGAACGATCGGGCGGATAACCGGACCGTTTCAAATGATCAACTTCAAGACAACTCACAGTCTGCAGCACAAAGTGAAGCCTTCCAAAGTATCCTGCGATCGTTCGCGTTCCAATTCGCGAACGATGCGATGGCTGAGGCCGATGAAGCTTTGGATGACACAGAAGATGCCTGACGCGGGAAAATCCGGCGTGAGGTCATACAGGCCGTTATTGACGGCACAACTCCAACAGAAAAAGGAATGATCATGGCTGCAGTTGATAATAATAAAAAATCAGGCAATACCAATACCAGTAGCGCCGGCAATACCGATAAAACTAACAGTGGCACTCCCGGCAATACAAGCGGAGCTGATGCTACTGCTTTTCAGGCGCAAGTGCAAGAACTAACCAATGTTAGCTTGGAGGCGACGAAAAGGAGTGTCCAGTTGCGCACTCTAACGACCAATCTCCAGACCATCAAGAAGGCCGCCGACGAACGCGTTTCGTAATGTCGGAAGCGGCTTTTAGACTGCCCCTAGCGCGTCTCCTTATTGACGCGACGTAGTCCCGAAATGAGCCGCATGGCAATTGCCGTGCGGCTTCTATCCTGTTTGAGAGATGCTCTGTGGATGACGCCGTTTCCCTCCGTTTCGAAGTGCTTTCGGGGCTCTATTGCGGACTGACCGGCAAGACGGATCTTCAAACGTGTTTAATCGGCAGCGGCTTCGATGCCGATTTGGTCTTTGTCGAGCAAGGACTGGCACCGCATCATCTTCGTGTAACTCTTCTTGGCAAGTCGATCGAACTCGAGGCGCTTGCACCCGGTCTCAGTATCGAGGGCAACCGGAATATCGCCGCCGGCCAGTCCGTTGTTGTGCCCCTTCCTGCCGTCCTGCTCGTAGGCGAGATGTCCATTGCTTGGTCCGTGCAGGATGCAGAGCCGCCTGGTTCGACCGGCATACCGCGCCTACCGATCGGTGTGCTCGCCATGGTCATAATCAGCTCACTCGGGATCGGCGCGCTTTCGGGCATGTTCTCCTATCTTGGCAATGCAAGTGGATCGAGCCCCAATTCACTTCGGGCTGAAGTCGCGTCCAGAACGATCAGTCACCGCGCTGACAATGAACTTACGGGGGCAGCGGCCAAAGAGCTGCAGGAGGAAGTCGATCGAGCGGGTCTTCTCGACGTCAAGATTGGCTCCGCAAAGGGTGTTGTGACCGCCGAGGGCACCGTCACGTCTGAATCGGTCATCAGCTGGCAGAAGCTTCAGCAATCGTTCGATCGTCGCACCAAGGGTACTCTAACACTGGTGAACGGAGTGCTCATCAAAGAGGAGAAGGCGCCATCCGCAATCGCGGTCGAAGCTGTGTGGCATGGGGCCCAACCGTATCTTGTCATCGACAGCGAGAAGTATTTTGTCGGGGCCATTTTGGCTGATGGATGGGTAGTCGATCGTATTGAGGACAGCCGTGTGCTGCTGAGCAGGAATGGCCGCATTGCTGCTCTCCCATATTGAAAGCTCGCAGGCCCCATCAAGCAGCACTCTATGGCCAGCCAAACATCCTGTCGCGCTCGGTGCTGACAAGCTGGCTGCGTTGGAAACATTTGCTGCCCAGCCATTTCGCGCCTGTTTGTGGCTCTCATGCAGGGTCACGCGCTGGCCAAGGCCGAGGCGCCTTCGGAGTTCGAAAGCTACGTTTCAGGGCGTAACAGCAGAGTAAGTCTCAACCGATTGCAAAGGTGTCTCGATGGCCAACGTCCTGCGTGACTTCATCAAGCGTGCGCCGGCCAGCCCGGATTTAATGGTTGCGTTGATGCTGCTTCTGGCTGTCGCGATGATGGTCATGCCTATCCCGGTCGTGGTGGTCGACGCACTGATAGGATTCAATATGGGGTTGGCCATACTGCTGATGATGGTTGCCCTGTATGTCAGTACTCCACTTGATTTTTCCTCTTTGCCCGGCGTTATTTTGATTTCCACTGTATTCCGTCTCGCGCTGACGGTCGCAACGACGCGACTGATCCTGGCCGAGGGGGAGGCCGGCAGCATTATTCATACCTTTGGCGATTTCGTCATCTCAGGCAATATCGTGGTGGGTTTCGTCATATTTCTGGTCGTCACCATGGTGCAATTCATGGTCCTCGCGAAGGGTGCCGAACGGGTGGCAGAAGTGGCGGCGCGTTTCACGCTGGATGCTCTGCCGGGCAAGCAAATGGCGGTCGACGCAGAGCTACGCAACGGCCACATCGATGCCAACGAATCCCGCCGGCGGCGCGCCGAATTGGAGAAGGAAAGCCAACTATATGGCGCGATGGACGGCGCGATGAAATTTGTGAAGGGCGATTCCATCGCCGGGCTGGTGGTTATCTGCATCAACATGCTGGGTGGAATTTCGATCGGTCTGCTCTCCAAGGGCATGTCCTTCGGCGAGGTGCTGCATCACTATACTCTGCTGACGATAGGCGATGCATTGATATCGCAGATTCCGGCCCTTCTGCTCTCCATTACTGCGGCGACCATCGTCACCCGTGTGACTGGGACGGCGAGGATCAACCTCGGTACCGAAATGGTCAGTCAGCTCACGGCCAGTACTCGAGCCTTGCGGCTGGCGGCCGGCGTCCTGGTCGTGATGGGGTTCGTTCCTGGGTTTCCCCTCCCCGTCTTTCTGATGCTGGCCGCAGTGTTCGCTGCGGTAAGCATTGTCAAGGCTGATGTACTGGGCGCCGGCACTGCCGATGCGAAAGATGGAACTGCAGCGGAGCCTAAGCAAGCCGCGCCTGCGAAGGAATTCCCGATCGCATTTTTTTTAGCGCCAAATCTTATGCAGGCGATCGATCAAGCCGAATTGCAAAAACATATTGGGCGCGTTTCGCTCCTGGTCACAGCCGATCTGGGCATTATCGTTCCCCGCATCCCTGTCTTGGTTGACGAGCAGCTGCCTACATCGCAATTCCGGATAGATGTCGAGGGCGTGCCAGTCGAACAGGACGCGATAGATCCAAGCCAGATGACGCTCCGAGCCGATGTAGCGCACGTCGACTCGAGCGGTATCCCCCTTAGGCGTGAGCCGAAAACGGACAGACTCCCGGTCGAACATACCCCTGCACAGGCCCTTACGGGCGCCGGCACGGAGCATTGGGCTCCCGGCGAACTCCTCGCCTTGCGCGTCCATGCAACGTTGACCCGCTACGCACCGCGATTGGTGGGCATCCAAGAGACCCGACATTTCCTGGGCCGAATGGAGCAGGAATATTCTGATCTTGTGAAAGAGGTGCTGCGCACGACGCCGATTCCTCGGATTGCCGATGTTCTGCGCCGCCTCCTGGAGGAAGGTATCCCAATCCGCCACACCCGTCTCGTGTTGGAGGCATTGGCCGAATGGAGCGAGCGTGAGCAAAACGTTGCCCTGCTGACGGAATATGTCCGTTCTGGTTTGAAGCGACAGATCTGCCACCGCTATGCCAACACCGAGGGCATCGTGTCCGCCCTGGTCGTCGAACGCGAGAGCGAGGATGTGATGCGTGGCGCGGTTCGAGATTCGGATGCAGGCCCCTATCTCGCACTGGAGGATCGGCAAAGCGAAGCGATGCTATCACAGATACGTCAGGTCCTTTCGAACACAGAACCGGGTCAAACCCGCCCTATTCTGTTGACGTCAATGGATGTCCGACGTTTCGTCCGCGGCTTTCTGACGCGAAACGGGATCGATCTCGCCGTGCTGTCTTATCAAGACCTCGCCTCCGACTTTACAATTCGCCCGGCAGGATCCGTCAAACTCCCGCACGGATCGAACAGCGGATTGTTAGAGTAGTTCCACCTTTCCTAACTGAACGCGACCCGCCTCCCTGATAACCGAGAGATAATATGAAATTTGTTAGAAATACAGTTTCTCCATCGCCTATGTTTCTGCGCCGGAGCTCACTTCTTTTTGCCGTACTCGCCATTCTGCCTTTGGGCGGTTGCGCCAGCTGGCAAAAGCCCGCTCTTTCCGTGCAGGAGACATCTTCCCCAGAGTTGCTCAGCGCCGATCAAATCGATCCGGCTATGCGCGAACGCATTTTGCGCGAAGTTGGTCAGGATGTTCAAGAGCGGGCTTTGCGGGATGAGGTGAAGCAGCACCCGGACAATGTTGATGCGGCGATACGGCTTACAAAAGCCTTGGTGGCCCAGAAGCGCCCGCACGAAGCGGTTGAGGTGCTCGACAGCGTCTTGGTTGCAGCCCCAGCAAACGTACGTGCATTGAATGCGAAGGGCGTGATCTTGGACATTGAGGGGCGGCATGACGCGGCACAGGCCCTGTATCGGCGAGCTCTCGAAACCGAGCCAGGGAATCAGATGGTGCAGCATAACTTCAATCTGTCGCTTGCCTTAACGGCAAGTCCGAACAGCCAAGGTTAGCACGATCGCAATAGGTGGGCACAGCGCATGTGCAGCCTATTCCCCGGCTCGAGACGCGCTCGGCTCCCATCATAGATGGCCTCTGAAGAGAGCCATATCTGCGCAAAGCTGTTGCTCCAGATCTGGCCGGCAGAGGTCGGCAGGAGAGCCGGATGACATCTCTCGGCCACCCGCAAGGCCATCCGCCTCGCTTCGTTGCCAGAGCGCCTTCGTGGTTGCCACGCGAGATACGCTCAGGATGGATTTGATTAATTCACGCGCGAATGCCTGCCTCTAACTTGGGGCAGGCGCGACCGCTCCCATAATGCAATACGCTGCCTCTAGGCCGATGGACGATGACGGGATACGTCCCCGAGACTTCAATGGTGGGGAGCAGCGCACCCGTCGATCCATTTGCTTTCAGCGGCAACCGCCACTATGTAGCGACACTTCGCCCGACTGTGTTTCAAGCTGCCCGGAGAAGTTTATGACAGAAGAAGCCCACAACACCGACATCCTCATCGAGCTCACTGCCGATGTTGTATCAGCCTACGTCTCCAACAACCCCGTCCCGGCGGGGGAGCTTCCTGCCCTGATCGCCCAAGTGCACGGGGCTCTAAAAGGCACGGCCGGACTAATACCGGCAGAAGAGCCTGTGCCTGTGAAAAAACCTGCTGTCCCGATCAAAAAGTCGATCGAACCGGACTACATCATTAGCCTTGAAGACGGCAAGAAATTCAAATCGCTAAAGCGCCATCTGTCGACGCACTATGGTCTGACCCCGGACGAATATCGCGCCAAATGGGGTCTGCCGTCGGATTATCCGATGGTGGCGCCGAATTACGCCGCTACGCGCTCCGCCTTGGCCAAGACCATAGGACTCGGCCGCAAACCGAAAGAGCCGGAAGCCCCGGTGCCGGCGCCGGCGAAACGGACCCGCAAAAAGGTCGCAGCCTAAATCCGTATCAACAGTCGTTCGGGACGCGCGGCAGCCGTAGGCCCAATCTGCGCGGAATCAAAAGGCGGGGACGAGCCCCGCCTTTCCCGTCCAAGAGCCTCATTCCAGAGGAATTCGCGACGGCTCCAGCAATCGCTGCCGCGGCATTACCTGGTTGCATGCTCCGGCCGGGTGTCGAGCCGGTCAATGCGTTCGGAGTATGCCGCATCCTTGCCGCACGCGTTAGCCAGCCTTGCTGAGGCTGCCTGCAGAGGACTTGCCGGTGCGGCGATCCTGTTCGACCTCGTAGTTTATCTTCTGGCCCTCATTAAGGGTCGACAGGCCCGCTCGTTCAACAGCGGAAATGTGGACAAAGACATCCTGACCGCCGTTGTCGGGCTGAATAAAACCAAAACCCTTGGTGCTGTTGAACCACTTCACCGTTCCAGTCGCCATATATCCATTCCTTTGTAACAAGTCGCAACTTAGGCAGGCCATTCACGCCAGCCTGATTTGTACACGAGACTTTAGGCGCAGCAAAATCGGAAAATTGCAAGGCCCACTCGACCGCCTGATCTCCAGCAGCACCTGCCACACACGCGAGGCGCGTGCCAGACGAGGCGTATGCCAGACGTTTCGTCGTGCGCTGTCGCTCAAACGTCGACAGAAACAATGACCCAACCCTGCAAACTCGGCACATCTTGTGGACGTGCTTGGGTCGCTGCTCGACCGCAATACCCGCTCCCGACCGATATCGTCGGCCAAAATGACGACGTTTTTGTCATCAGACCGAAAGATCAGGCGCGCAGCGACACTGCACACTCAAACCGAGACCCGCGAACCTCGATTAGCTTCGGCCTGCTACGAAGCGCGGTTGCCTGCTTCTGAGGCGGGCCATTGTCGGTTTGAATCAACTGTCGGGTTCGGAACCCCAGACTGTCGGCAAGTTGACAATGCGCGTTCAGACGGCACAAACCACCCGATCGATTGTGAGCGAGATGGTTTGGCAGATTGAGCAAGGGCGGGACTCAGCTATGCCGCCCAGGCTGCTGACAAGGCCAAAGCAGCGTAGGTGCGGAGTGAAATCCAAGGTCCACATGGGTCGTCGCGCGTCCCGTGCGCCTGGGAAGGCGCCGGCCCGGCCAAGCTTTTCCCAGATCGTCCGGATGACGCAAGCTTCGCTGAGCGTCAATGAACGTTCGGGCGATGACCAAAGGCGTCGTGCGTTGCAATCTGGACTGTCCAGGATATCAGGAGTTCCATGGCCTCAGCCCGCTTGGCTGGCCACACTTGAAGCTCCAACATACCGGCTGGCACAGGCCAATTGGACTCTGCGCTGCCCTCAATGCGCTGGTGGCACGGTCAATGCTTGTCTATCGATCCGGCCGCCCATGCGTGATGCTGTCGGTCGACGTTCGCAAACCAGACCCTCGGCGAACCCAGCGAAGGGGCTCGCCGGTACGACGAGGGACCTTACCTCTTTATGCGCGGCATCATTGTCGAGGATGACATGTTGCCTTACACGTCGTCCCCTCGCGCTCGGGGCTTTGAGGGGCGGATGAAGTCCTGATGGCGGTGGCACTGCTGCATGTTTGCGTAAGACCCATCAGTCACGATCGCGTTGTCCTTCGATGTCGCGGTGCTGATAGGCGGGCAGATCGGTGTGCGCGGCGCCCGCCAAAGGATCGTCGTCACGCCGGAGGAGGCGAGCGCCGTAGCCGGCGCGCCGGCGAAAGGCGCTTTCTGTCGGATGCCCGACAATGTCGGATATCGCAAGTATCAAGGTTGGATCAAACCTTGCAAATCGGGGCTTTCTTACTTGGCACGGCGCATGCTCGGTATCCGCAAACACCCAATGGATAACGAGCAGACTTCCCATGGCCTCACCAAAATACTGCCGAACGTTCCCCGGACGCATCCAAAGATGAGGCCCGCGTCAGGCCCGGCAACACGCTGACGGCTCATCTGGCTCGGCGTCGCGTGCCGATCCACTTTCTCCCAATAGGCGTCGGGAGACATAGAGCCTTCAAAATGAGGAACAAATCACTTTGCCAGGAACCCAGCCCATAATACCACTCTCCCTATCAGAACTACCAAGCAAGCCCCGCACTCACGGGCTTCGCAGGACGTCCGTTGCGACCGAGTTGGGCGGCGCGAGGACGGCTCCGATCCCCGTCGCATGGGAGGACGGCAAGGCGACGGATTTCGTGCTCGACAACGGCATGGAGGTGGTCGTCATTCCCAACCACCGGGCGCCGATCGTCACCCACATGGTGTGGTACAAGATCGGCAGCGCCGACGAGCCGCCGGGCAAATCCGGCATTGCCCATTTTTTCGAGCATCTGATGTTCAAGGCGACGACCAACCATGCGGCCGGCGAATTCGACCGCGCAGTGTTCGAGATCGGCGGCTCGCAAAATGCCTTCACCTCCTCCGACTACACCGCCTTCTATCAGACAGTGGCGCCGTCGGCGCTCGAGCTGATGATGAGCTTCGAGGCCGACCGAATGCGAAACCTCATCCTCACCGACGATGTCGTCAAGACCGAGCGCGACGTGGTCATCGAGGAGCGCCGCTCAAGCACCGACACCAACCCGCAGGACGTGCTCCATGAGGAGATCGACGCGACGCTGTGGCAGAACCAGCCCTATCGCATCCCGATCATCGGCTGGATGCAGGAGATCGAGCAGCTGAACCGCGTCGACGCCACCGCCTTCTATGAAAAATACTACTGGCCCAACAACTCCGTGCTGATCGTGGCCGGCGATGTCGAGCCGGAGACGGTGAAGGTGCTGGCCGAGAAGACCTATGGCAAGGTGGCGCGCGGGCCCGACCTGCCGCCGCGCATCCGGCCGGTTGAGCCCGAGCAGAACACCAGGCGCACCGTCACGCTCTCCGACGCCCGCGTCAGCGTGCCCAGTTTTTCGACGCAGTGGGTGGTGCCGTCTTACCATACCGCCAAGCCGGGCGAGGCCGAAGCGCTCGACCTGCTGTCCGAAATCCTCGGCGGCGGTAACCGCAGCCGGCTCTACCAGGCGCTCGCTGTCCAGCAAGGTATCGCTTCCAACGCCTGCGCCTATTTCCAGGGCACCATGCTCGACGACACCAGGTTCGCCATCTATGGCGCGCCGCGCGGCGATGCCAAGCTGGCCGATCTCGAAGCGGCGGCCGCTGCCGAAGTCGCTCGCATTGCCAAGGATGGTGTCAACAGCGAGGAACTGGGCAAGGCCAAGGAGCGCTTTGTGCGCGATATGATCTTTGCCGAAGACGACCAGGACGACCTCGCCTGCATATACGGCTCGACGCTGGCCACCGGCGGCACCGTGAAAGATGTCGAGGAACGGCCGTCTCGCATCCGCAGGGTTACCGCCGCGCAAATCAAAGCAGTTGCCGCCCGCTATCTCGCGTTCGACCGTTCGACCACGGGCTATCTCTTGCCCAAGACGGAGAATGAAGAGATGACGCTCGGCGCTCAGCCCCATGCTGCGATGAACATCCAGGAGGTGAAGTCCGAAAAGGGCATGATCGCCTGGCTGGTGGAGGACCACACAGTGGAAATCGTCAACATCGGCTTTGCCTTCAACGGCGGCATCACGCAGGACCCGGTCGGGAAGGAGGGGATGGCCAATCTGATGGCCGGCCTCTTCATCGAAGGCGCCGGTAATTACGACAGCGATGCCTTCCAGATGAAGCTCGACGATGCCGGCGCCGAGATGGGTTTGGAGGCGCAAAGACACTACATCTGCGGATCGGTGTGCATGCTTCCCAAACAGCAGGACGCCGCGTTCGGCCTGCTTCGGCTCGCACTCAACGCGCCGCGCTTCGACCAGGGGCCGATCGATCGCGTCCGCGCCGAGATTGTCTCCGACATCGTCGGCAGCGAGCGCGACCCTGACGCAATCGCTCAGCGCAAATGGCTGCGCGCGATCTATGGCACGCATCCTTTTTCGAGGCCGGGAGAAGGCACAAAAGAGAGCCTCGCCGGCATCACGCCGTCCGACCTCCTCGCCTTCCACAAGGCGATTTTCGCTCGCGACGGGCTCCATATTGCCGTGGTCGGTGACATTGATGCAAACACGCTGAGGGAAAGGCTCGACCAGCTGTTTGGTGACTTGCCTGAGCAACAAACCCTCGCCCCCGTCGCCGATGTCGTACCGAAGCTCGGCCAACTGGTGGAGGAGAACTGCGACCTGCCGCAGACTTCGCTGCGATTGGCCTGGCCTGGCGTGAAGCGTAGCGCGCCGGATCACTTCGCCACCGTGCTGATGAATGACATCCTCGGCGGCTCGGGCATGACTTCCCGCCTTTTCGAGGAGGTGCGCGAAAAACGCGGCCTTGCCTATCACGTCAGCTCTGAACTGACCCTTGACAAGCTTCTGGTTACGACAGAGACACGCTCGGACTGCGCCGCCCAAACGCTGAGCATCGTGCGAGATGTGGTAAAGCAGATGGCGCAGCAAGGACCGACCGGGGCCGAGCTCAAGGCGGCGAAGAAGCACCTGATCGGCACCTATGCCATTGACCGTCTGGGCTCGACCAGCTCGATTGCAGACCGGCTCCTGGATTTGCAGATTCACAAGGCCGACGTCGACTACAACCAGCGTCGCGCCCGCAGCATCGGTCGGGTGACGCTCAAACAGGTCAAGGCGGCGGCCAAGAAGCTGCTTTCGGCCGAGCCCGCCATTTTGGTGGTCGGCCCGCCGCTGGGCGGCAAGGATGAGTAAAGAAACTCATCTCGCCTTCCTTCTTCCTTGGGGCTTCTCGTGGGAAGAGCGAATATGGAGGCCGGTGGGCCAAGCAGATCATGCAGACCCGCGGAGTCGTTTCGCGGGCCTTGCGCGGCATTGGCGGTCCAGGCGGGCCTCTCGCCGAAACGGCGCTCCTCAGCATGTATGCCGCCTTTTGCAGAATACAGTCGCACGCCACCAGCAGGCAGCGGTGGATGAAGCAAACATCCGGCTGCTCAATCCATCAACTGATGAACCGCGGGCACTCAAACTAACCGAACTGTTGTCGTATGTTTGGTCTACCAGCTGCTTTGCCGAGGCCCTAGGACGAACCCGCTGGTGCAGAATACACACCGACGGCCTGTCGACCTGGATGTTCGCTGCGTTGAGGAGGAATCCGGTATTGCCCCTGTGCCTGCCGATGATCCGCCGTCTGAAATCCCCGCACCTGTTTGGCGCCATCGACCGCCTGCCGGCACTCGGCAGACCGGTTGGCAATAAGACGTTCGAGGTCGTCAATCCGTCGACCGGCGAAGTTTTGGCAGAGCTTCCCGATATGGGCGTGGAGGAGACACGTGCTGCGGTAGACAAGGCCTATGTTGCGCAGTCGGGATGGGCCGCGTTGACTGCCCGAGAGCGTAGCGACGTTCTTTGGCGATGGCATCAGCTGATCATCGACCATGCAGGCGATCTCGCCGCGATTCTGACTGCGGAAATGGGCAAGCCGCTTGCCGAAGCCATGTCAGAGGTATCGCATGCGGCGGCGTATCTGCAATGGTATGCCGAGGAGGCCAATCGCGTCTATGGCGAGACGATCTCGGCACCCTCGACAGACCGCCGAATGCTAGTGATCAAGCAGCCCATCGGCGTTGTTGGCACGATCACGCCATGGAATTTCCCGGCCTCCATGGTGGCGCGCAAAATCTCGCCGGCCTTGGCTGCGGGCTGCACGATCGTGCTCAAGCCCGCTGAACAGACGCCGCTCGTGGCTGGCGCAATGTTCGCCCTTGCCCATCAGGCCGGCTTTCCCGATGGCGTGGTCAACCTGATCTATGCGTCCGAAGGTGATCGCGTCGGCCGTGAACTCTGCACCAATTCCAAGATCCGCAAGATCAGCTTCACCGGTTCGACCGAGGTCGGGCGGCTGCTGATGCGTCAGTGCTCTGACCAGATCAAGAAGGTTAGCCTTGAGCTCGGCGGCAACGCACCTTTCATCATCTTCGATGATGCCGACATCGACGCTGCTGTTGACGGTGCGATCCAGGCGAAGTTTCGCAATGCCGGCCAGACCTGCGTTTCGGCGAACCGCATTTACGTCCAATCGAGCGTTCACGATGAGTTCGTCAAGAAATTCGTGGAGAAAGTCCGGCACTTGTCAGTTGGCGACGGATTCGGTGCCGGAGTAGACATCGGACCGCTCATCGACAGGCATGCTCTGGCCAAGATCGAGTCTCACATCGCAGATGCCATTGCGAAGGGCGGCACAATACGATGTGGGGGCCAACGTATCGGCAAGAATGGCACGTTTTTCGAACCCACGGTCCTCACCGAGATTTCCAGCGTCATGGCAGTCGCGCAAGAGGAGACATTCGGGCCGCTGGCGCCGATCATTCGCTTCAACGATGCGGATCAGGTCGTGCGCGAGGCCAATGACACGATTTACGGCCTCGCCGCATACTTCTATGCCTCGAACCTGAAGCGGGTCTGGCGTGTGGCAGAGGCTCTGGAATATGGCATGGTTGGCATAAACACGGGACGCATGTCCTCGGAGGCGGCACCGTTTGGCGGTATCAAACAATCCGGCATCGGGCGGGAGGGTTCCCGCCATGGCCTCGAGGACTATCTGGAAATGAAATATCTCTGCATGGGCGGGATTTGAAACCTGCTGCACTGTCTCTCCGCCCACCGGGGGGCGGCCTGCGGTCAATGCCGCCACCTAATTTTGAAGTTCCAAACGCCGTTGACCTGAAACGCGGATGCCCGGCAGGAGACTGAGCTCGCTGCCGGGCCGGACATGCCTTGGGAGGGCATAAGTCAGCGCTCCTAGGGCCGAGGGGCCACTCAGTACGTGCGCCTTTTGCCGATTGCGTTGCATGTGCCGTGCCAAGGCCAAAAGCATTGATAAACAGCCGATGGATCACCTTCTGCCCTATCCGCACTCTACATTGTGGGATATGCGACAATGCCCAAGCGGTTGAATCGTCGCATTGCAGACCCCCAGACGGGTCATGATTGCTATTCTGAGGACAGTGCGCAGCAAGCGCTACTCGCTGCACTCCAGGCACACCATTTCCCTAATCAAGCGATGGGTGCGATGTCTGACCGAGCTGTCGATCCAGGGAACGGTTTGAGGTCTCAAATCCCTCCATATTGTTGCACCCGCCGTCCAACAGGACTGCAGGTCCGGACTCAAATGATCTTGGCTACTATGGCGACATTGCGGTGCACGCCGCTTTCCGACCACTGATGTGGGTTCAGGTCGAGGCCGGCCCTAATGAACCACCGCCTTGGCAACTTCACCGATGTCATTGTGGCGTCGGCCGACGCCTGACCAGAGCGTACCCGCAAGGCGCCATGCAGATCTGTCGGCGGGCGAACTGTTGGTGGCGGGTACAGCTGCGAGCGAACGTTCATCCACCGACGCACAGCGCGGACTGTCGCTTTTCAAACTAGGAAATCTCTGTAGCCACCATTCATGAGCGCGCGGCCACGCGAGACGGCCCGACGGATGCGGTCGCGCAGATGATCGCGAGGATCCGCCCAGTCGGCATGGACGCGCCGTTGACCGATGAGAACTTCGGCGAGCTCGCGATGTGGTGCTCCGGCGAGCGAACCGTCGAGCGCACGAAGAACGAAGGACAAACGGACGCCGCGCTTTTCCGGCGCAAACAAGCGGGGGGGCAACTGTTGCCCTAGACTGAGAGCATTGAGGCACTCCAGTCCCCTCAGTCGATGCTTTAAAAGCACCGCGGGCCAGATGGCTTGCGTATGCAGGCAAACAGGGTGGAGGATATTCGCGCCCGAGACGGCGAGCTGCAGCGCGTGGTCCGCATTGCGAAGAAGAACATGCTGGCTCTTGTCGGGCGCCAGCAGGACGGTTGCACGACAGGGCAATGCCGAGAGTTCGAACGGCGGTGTCGGCGACGAGGCAGGCAACCGTTCCGCAATGACCGGCAGCACATGAACGCACCAGAGCGGACACCAGAATACGACCGAAGCGCGGCCACACGACTCCGCGAAACAGAACACCCCAGCGTGACAGGTCGCCGGCCGACGCGACCATATCGAGAAAGGGTTGGAGAGACCAAGTCTTGCAATGCTGGCGCGCAGCGGTCAGATCGCGCTGGAACGCCGGGTTGCGGCGTAAGAACTCCCAAGCCCACTCCCGCAGCGTCAGGCCAGCGGTGTAGTCGTATGATCTTTCATCCCGCCAATCGGCCTGATCCGCGCCAGTCAGGAGATTCATGACTGACACCCCCTGCCCGCGCCTGCGTGCGTAGAAACATTATGCCACTTCGCAAAGCACCGGCGAAGGCAGCAGACGTCGAAGGCACCTTTTTGTTGAAGCGTCAGCCATCGCCACTGTCGGCGACAGAAGATGTGCGCAAATTGCCACCAGACCGTTGAACCCGCACAGTGACGGCCAGCGCGACCTGAGCACGCCGAGGGAATTGATTCCGTCACCGTCATCGGCTCCTGCGTCCCATCCAGACGTCCCTTGAAGGCGCAGAAGCGCGGCAGTGGATGGAGCTGCCTGTCGGCAAGTTTTCGTAGCGGCGGCGCCATAGGCACGGTCATCGGAGGGTCTCCTGCGGCAAGTTTTCGCCATTGGAGGCCAATCTCCCCGCTATGGCAGCCTGTGCAGTTGCACAGGTGAAGCGGACCAATCAGGGGGGAGCTATGGCGGAAACTGGGTGATGACGGTTTGAGGAGAGCGGCGTATCGAGGCGGGTGATGAAGCCTGCCAGTACCTCTCAAGGAGAGCGATACGCCATGAACGAGACTATCAACATTGTTCGCCTTCGTCAGCCCGACGAAATCGGTGATACCTGACGGATGTACTTCGCAGCGGCGCGCGCAAATTGCTTGCGCAGGCGATCGAGATGGAAGCCGAGGCGTATGCTAAGGCGGTCGACTGCCTGACGAAGGATCAGAATGCGTCCCTGGCGTTTTACGATTTCCCCGCCGAACACTGGGATCATCTGCGAAGGTCCAATCCCATCGAAAGCGTCTTTGCGACCGTTCGCCACCGCACGGTGCGTACCAAGGGATCGCTATCCTCGAAAACCGCCCAGCTGATGGTCTTCAAGCTGGTCATGGCCGCGGCCAGGACGTGGCGACGATTGAAAGGACAAAATCAGTTGCCGAAACTCATCGCAGGTGCCAGGTTCCTGGACGGAATCGAGGTCATCGAAACGAAGCCGCAGAGCGCCGCTTGATCAGCCTCGTCACCCAAATTCCAGCATAGCTCCATCGGAACTGCCAGCCTTCCTTGCCAATCAGGCGCAGATCAGCGCTGACGATACCGAGGACGGCGACGGCGATCACCTCCAGGCCGCCGAGTAACGACCCTCAAAACACCGCCCTGGGCCCGGCCGTCCCATCGGGCCTTTTCTGTTTCTGGACAAAGAGCAAACATACGTCCGCAAGCGACATTTACGAGAATGCCCCACTCGGGAGCCTGATCAACTATGGTGATCGTGCCCCCAAACAGCTTGCCCGACAGGACCTTCTCATGAACGCCCTTCCCGCACGAGCCGCCGGCATTCCGGCTGGCTTCCTCGATCAGACCGCGTCCGACCGGACCAGCCGCGCCACCCGGATTCTGCATGCCGCCGACCAGATCACGCCCTTCCTCGAACGGGGTCGGCCGATCGGCGCGAATGCAAGGGAGCGGGCTTTGCAAAGACCGGCAAGGCAGAATGGGATTTCTGGGAACTGGTCGAGGCCAGCCTGAACCGGTATCTTGTGCCTGCCCTCGGGAGTCGCTCTATCCGATGTGATCGACACCGACATTGCTAATCACCAAGAAGATCGTCGCCGGGGGTCACCCGCAAGCGGCTAACACGGCCTTCTGGTATATGCGGGCATTTTCAACTGGTGTCGCAAACCGCCGCAACGGCTCATCGCGGTTTCCCCGCGAGGAATTGGAAAATCCGGCCCCGATCGTCAAGCGCAAGCGAGTGATGAACGATGCCGAACTGGCGGCTATCCGGTGTCGCAAACCGCCGCAACGGCTCGTCGCGGTTTCCCCGCGAGGGATTGGAAAATCCGGCCCTGATCGTCAAGCGCAAGCGAGTGGTGAACGATGCCGAACTGGCGGCTATATGGACGGGCTGTGAGCCCGAACCGGGCGATATCGGCTATTCGTTCGGCTCCATCGTCAAGCTGCTCATGCTGACCGGACAGAGGCGTACGGAAGTTGCCGCGATGCGTTGGTCTGAACTCAACCTTGAAGCCGGAACATGGGACCTATCGGCGGACCGCACGAAGAACGAAGAGCCTACGCTTATTCCGCTGTCCACACTGGCGGTGTCGGTCCCCCAGTCGGTACCGAAGACCAATGACACGTTTCTTTTCCCTGCGAGGGGCAACGGCTTTGGAGAACTGGACCCTTCACGATCTGCGCAGGACGCTCGCGACAAATCTCGGCAGGCGGCAGGTATTGCCACACGTCATCGAGCACATACTGAATCACAAGGCAGCGTCCCTGACAGACATAGGCGAAATCTACAATCTCTATACCTACGTCAAGCAAAAGCGCGAGGCGTTGCAGATGTGGTCAAATCACATCGAATGGCTGATCAAGCAGGCTGCGGAAATGGACGCTCTGGCGGCGTAGCTGCTGGCATGGGCGGAAGATGCGGCGCAACAATCGTCAGCGCCTCATCGAATTGGAGATCATGCTTGACCAGCAAATGTGCGGCCAATGCTTCGATGGCCGACCAGTGATCGAGTACTAGCCGGGCCGTGCGATCTTCGATCCGCCCCCAATCGGGGCGGCGCGGCATCAGGAACCGCAACTCACGATAGATTCGCTCGGCATTCGCGTAGTCGCCGCTCCCCTCATTCTCGTCGGACGCATTCATCGCCATATCGAACGGGTCCAGATAGCCTTTGAATGCGGATTCTGCAAAAGGACCTGCCAGATACGCAACTATCTGCCGGATCGCACCATCGCGTTCGAAATATCGATCAAAATCGTCCTGGAAAATCGGCTTTCGCTTCGAGGTGAATCCTTGCGCTGAATAAAAACACTTGCTCATGACAACACCAAGGTAATCTCCGTCACCGGGGTCGGGGTAAATACTAACACTTGAGAAAGCAGGGAATTCACGGTCGTCGTCGAACACCTGACGCATCAAAACGATGGCGGCCACCGCGTGCCCGGCTTCGTGGTGCGCCACAGGCGCGAGAGGTTGGGAGGCTACATTCATGCGGTGCGGCTCTCAGGTCTAGTTTGCATAGGACCGCAACCGTCGTGCCAACTGGGAAAATCGTTTCGGACAATGCGATCGCTCCGATAGCGTTGTGTCTCCTGTCTGACATGGTTGGGAAGTCGACACGCGCCCGTCGCAATGCGGTCGACCTTCCGCGCGAGTTGGGTGACCCGTGAAGGCGGCCGACCAGGACGATGTTGCGCTGATCGGCGACGAAGGCGCCGCCGGGGCGAGATCGCGCATCAGGGGTTCGGTGACCGGCGTGTCGGCGAAGTCGAAGTCGTCGATGTCCTTGGCCAGCGGCAACTTGGCGACGGCGAACTGGTATTTGATGGAGCGGGCCTGCTTCTCCGATATCTCGGCCTGCAAGAGATCACCGACAATCCTGGGCGGCTCGTGCTGTCGCTTGATGGCGACGCCCATGATCTCGTCATAGGCGCTGCGCATTCCGTAGAGCTTCAGCGCTCCCATCAGTTCCAGTACCTCGGTGCGTTCCATGGCTGTTTGTCCTCCTGAGACTGTCATAGCGGGCGCAGTCGGCGACCGGCTCGTGAGCCAGCGTCAGGGCCTGGGGAATGGAAAGGATCGTGCCCGCCGCCGGATCGCGGCTGCGGGCCAGGATGTTGAGGATCACCGCCGCCGAACAGACGCCATGCTCGAGCGCTTCCTGGCAGGCGCTCTCGACCGCGCTCAATCCGTCGGTCAGAACGCAGGTGAGGATCGACACCATCTGCCGGTCGCCGTCATCGGCCGCCCCTAGCTTGCGGCGCACCTTCTCCATGGCTGATGGCAGAACCCATTCCCGGAAAGGCGCGCCGTTGCGCAGGCCGTTCGGTTTGCGGGCCAGCACCGGCACGTAGTGCCAGGGATCGTAGACGACCTCGTTGCGGCCGAAAGAGCGTGCGTGCTCGCCGACGACCGCGCCATCCTGGCGGATGACGATGCGGTCGGCATAAGCATGGATCTCGACCGGCCGACCGACGGCGCTCGACAGCACCGAGTATTTGTTGTTGTCGAAGCGCAGCGTGCAGGTCTTCGACACCGACGCGGGAATGCAATGGTAGCCGTCGAAGCGACCGGCATAGGGAATGAAGCTGGCGCGTTCTTCTTCGAATACGTCCCAGATCGTGCGCTCACCCTGTTCGGGATGCCGACGCGCCTTGGCATTGGGCAACGCATTTGTCGGCCAGCCAGCCGTTGAGATCCTCCAACGTCTTGAAGCGCAGCCTCGGTGTGAAGAAGCGCTCGCGCACCAGCCCGACCTGGTTCTCGACTTGCCCCTTCTCCCAGCCCGCCGCCGGTGTGCAGGCCTCCGGCTCGACAAGGTAATGCCCCGCACATCTGCGCAAAGCGGCGGTTGTAGCGGCGATCCCTGCCGATGAAGATCGCGTCCACCGCCGTCTTCATGTTGTCGTAGATGCCGCGCGTGCAGGCGCCACGGAAGAAGGCGAACGCCCGGTCATGCGCGTCGAACACCATCTCCTGCGTCTCGCGCGGATAGGCCCTCACGAAGAACATGCGGCTGTGGCAGAGCCGCATGTGCGCGACCTTCACTGTCACCGTCATGCCGTCGAGCAGGACGATCTCGTGACTCCAGTCGAACTGGTAGGCCTCGCCAGGTGCAAAACTCAGCGGAATGTAGGCCTCGGCCACGGCGCTGCCGCGTTCCGCCGCCCAGCTCTGAGCATGCCGCCACCCCGAACTGTAGCTGCCGTCATAGCCGAGGCCGCGAAGCTCCTCGAAAATACGGATCAGCATCAGCCGCTCCCGCTGCGGCTTGGCCGCATTCGCCGACAGCAGCCGGTCCAGCGTCTCACGCCAAGCTCCCATGCGGGGATAGGGCTGGTGCTTGCGCTCGTAGCGGAACTCCGTCTCCTCAGAACGCAGGACCTTGCGCACCACCTTGCGCGAGATCTTCAGCTCACGGCAGATCGCTTTGATCGACTTCCCCTGGACCAGCGACAGCCGACGTATCTTTGCAATCGTCTCCAAAACCAACATCCAAAACACAAACGCCTCCGATCAAACCGGAGGCATCTTGATGACCCCATCGTTAAGGGGTCCCGTTTGGACGAAAATCACCCCTTAAACAGGGTCCTCATCCACGAAAAATCAATGCACTACCTTCCAAAGCTGAGGGAGATCGCCACCGACCGCTTTGAAGGGGCTTTCGGCGGTCTCGTCAGCGAGGTTGTGGCATGAAGAAACATCAATCCACCGCATTGGGCCGAAGCATGCCACGGGCTCATGCCGCGGAGAGCGGGAAGATATTCTTGAAAGAAGCGGTCTCCGACATCAATACCGACAGGATCGGCAGCTTTCTCACGTCACTTGAGGTCGAGCGTGGCAGTTGCGACCCGCAATGCAAGGCTGGCGGCGATGCATACCTTTGCGCGGTCCCTGATCTCGGAGCACCCCGAATATATGGATACGCTGCAACTGGTGGTGACACTTCCCTTCAAGAGGGCGCGCGGGTGGCACCTGTCGAATATCTCGAAGGGCCCGGAAAATCAAGAGCGTCCTGGCGCGTATTGACCGCCGCACGCCTCTGGACAGCGGGATTACGCGCTGTTCTCGCTGATGTTCAATACGGATGCACGAGTTCAGGAAATCCTGAAACTTCGAATTTTGACCTTCGTCTGGTATCGCCCTGTCCCGCCGAGCAAAGGGGCTTTCTCAACGACCGCGGCACACCGCTGACCCGGTTCGGTGTTCGATACTTGCTGCGCAAACATTTTGATATGGCTGCGGGGGAAGGAACCACCCTGGCGGAAAAAGCATCCATCACCGCTCTTTGCGGCACACGACGGCCATCCACCTTGTCAAGGCGGGTGTTGACATCGCCACCATCAGTCAATGGCTAGCCACTCGGGGCTGAACGTAACGTGCGCTACGCCCGGGCCGGTATCGATATGAAGCGGCAAGCGCTCGAACAAGTCTTTCCCGACGTGATGTCATCGGCAAAAGATCAGACAATCATCGCTATGATGGCGGGATGTTACGCTGGCTGCAGCGCTTGTAGACGCTCAGTTATGTGGAGTTGTATCGTGGGAAGTCGCGCGTCTGTGGGCTCTTGCGTTGTCAGCTCCGCAGTGCACGTTGTCGCTGTCGAAGAGCCGTCTGTTCATGACTTCGTGCTGGCACGGCAAGGATTGTCCATATTGTGGGCGTCTTGCGCTTGCCGAGCTTGTCCGAAATCCAGCGCCGGATCAGGCGTGAACACTGTTGCGTAGTTCGTCAGCCAGAGCGCGGAGAACGTCGGCGCTCCCTTCCAGCGCCGTAAAAGCGTAGGGATTGAGGAACTGTCGGCCCCAGAACAGATTGCGATCTGTGCCGGATAGCGCAGCTTCCTCGCTGACACGCGGCCAATTCTCCGCAATGCATCGGAGCTGGCCTTCAACAATCGCAAGAGCTTCCGGCGCGCTGAGCAGGAAGTGATGCGCGGCTTCAAGGCACGACGCGATCCGGCTCATGCGGTTATTGCCGCTGATGAGCATGGCCTGGCTGGCCTCCTGGCCACTGCGGGCCTGCGGACAAATATCGTAAGCAGGCGTGAGGGTGAGCTTAGCCCCGTCCCAGAATGCCGCATGGTTGCGGGCATGATCGTCGGTGTTGCCGCAAAGTATGTTGAAGACAATGCGGCCGAACAACTCGCGCAGAGTTTCCGACGGCGCGGTGAATCGGTGGCGAATGATCTCCGCCAAATCCTGGTAGCTGGCGTAACGCGCCATCATCTCATCGAGCGCGAGCATCGTCAGCGCTGAGACCATGGATTTGCGTTGCCAGCCGCCCGTGACCTTGATCCGGTCGAATCGCTCGACGAGCAACACGTCCTTGCCTGCGGCGCGAACGAGCGAGACGGATGCCGCTCTGATGCCGCACAAGGCGGCAAGCCGCATGGCTATGAATTCTCCTTTGACGACGCTGTAAAGGTCGGCAGACGAGGAAAATTTCGCGACATGCTTGATGGCGTCGTCCTCGATCAGCGCCTTTGGCCTTGCGCCGCCGATCGAGCTGCCGTGATGCAGCGCCTGATCTAATTCGGAGGTGAGCGGAATACCTTTCTCTACCCGCTCCGCCGATTGGACAAGCTCTTCGAGAGTGGCATTGGCCAGTGCGCGCGGCTCGTAATTCGTGGGCGAAAACTGAAAATCGAGCGCGCCGATGCGGTCCGAGCCTGATTCCAGCAGGAACGTCAGTTCTGAAATATCGAGCCGCGCGATTTCATCGCCCTTCACACCGAATTTGCGGTTTAGGATAACCCGTCGTCCCCAGGCATCGGGGGCAGCATCGCGGATGCATCCCGGCATGGTTAGGCCAGGAAGCAAAGGCAATTCGCCTGCCTTCAGGGGCAGTTCCGGGAGATAAAGCGGGATCGCGCTGCCCAGTTCACGAAAGCTCCTGCCATAGTTGAAGCTGACGAGTCCGTCATGGGCATATAGCCGCCCGGCGACAACCGGCGCGGTCTCGCCCGGCAGCCAGACCCAGACATAGGCTTCGTCGTACTTGGGGACCTTAGAACTCATCGACGATCTGCTTGCCGGCCTTGTAGACGTGCTTCGGCAGCAGCGCGATGCGATCGTCCATGCGGCCTGTGAGGGCTGTGATGCCCTTGCCGTCCGCATCGAACAGCTTCACACCGACAATGGCAGCAGCTTCGAACATCAGTCCGATTTCAACTTTGGGATCGCCCTTCTCGATGCGCTGCAGGGTGCTGCGTGAAACACCGATTCTCTCGGCTAACTCCTGTGCGGTTAACCGGTGCTGCATCCGGCCCAGCCGGATGGTCTTACCGAAAAGGCCAAGCGCTTCCATTGCGTAGCGCGAATAGGTGCGTTTATGCGTTGCCGTCATTCGGGTCTCCGTGACCTATCCATGAGCCATATCACCTCATTTCGACCTTTATATAGGTAACGTCGCAGAGCGACTGCCAAAGTCAAGCCTCCGTATCGTATGATCCAAATCCCCCTGATTCGACTTTATATGCAGCAAGAGTTCGCATCACGGCTACGTTCGGAAAGCGAGGTAGAATGCGACGGGAGACGCAAGCGTTACCCATCCGAACAAGGACGGCGAATATTGCCTACGGCTCCTGCACAACCGGCCAGCTCTGCGCGCCTCGGGCGAGGCGGAGATCTGGCGCTGGACCGCGGACAGCCTTGAGATGCCTCGCATGAGTCATTCGATGGGCGGTCCCTGGTGCCACTACGCCAAGCGCGATGAAGCGTTGCGGTCTTCGTCGCGCGCAACGGCGAAAGCGTGCAGGAGGATGGCTCGGGTCAGGGTGGACAAGCATCTGCGTAACAATTTGCTTTTCGAGGACGGGACGAGTCCAGGTTGGCCGCTGCTCAAGGCGCTGGCTCCGCAGCAGAGCGGAGTGAACTGGAAAGTCTGGTCCGGCGTCGAGGCACGGCGCAAGGCATGCCGCGACGGGCGCGGATAGTGCTGCTGGCCAGCGAGAGGATGTAGAACAAGGAAATTGCCTTACGCCTTGGTGCAACGCCCAACACAGTGGGCACATTGCGTCGGCGCTTTGCCGAACAGCGGCTCGATAGCCTTTACGATGAACCGCGTCCCGGCGCGCCCGATGAGGAGATTGCCGAGACGATCCGGTTGACGCTGGGAGACGACGCCGCGGGACGCAACCCACTAGCCTGACTCTGCAATCTTGAGGAGCGCCAAGTTTATTCTGGCGTGCGGCGAGCTCAACGCCGAGCCGCTTGGCATCGATGCACGACACGACGTGATGCGGCGGTGTCGCACGGGTTCTCACGGTTTGTGGCTTCGGGATCGCGCGGAAGGCCACGCTTTTCTGGCGGCTCGCGCACCGGTGCCAGACGGCCGTCGGGACCTTAAAATCGACGGGATGACCGGCGGACAACACCTCCACGCCGGCCATACCAGGCCTGGCGGACCGCCCGGACAATCCTGAGATCCTGGCCAACGTCGGCGCCGCTTGGATAGCCGCGATTGAATGGATTGCGCGCAGAGGCATTGTGCGTCCTTAATGCACGCATGGTCTTACGTGCTCAGCGTCAGAAACGACTGCGCTTAAAACGTCAGCTTGAAGCCGGCCGACAGGGTCAAGGCATAGAAGTCCATGCCAGCGCTATCCTTGTGGGCTCCTTGTTCGCCGGTCGCGATGCTGTAGGCCGTTTTCTAGCCTTTGTTGCGAAAATATTTGTCGACATTGCCGGCCAGGAAGACGCTGGCGCGGTCGGTCATCTGATAATCGATCTTGGCGCCGGCCGAGATGAACGGCACCGTGAAGAAGTCGTCCTCAAATCGCAGGCCGCGCCCCTCCTCGCGCAGCCAGTGATGGTCAACAGCGCTTGCATCAACGGTGAAGCCGCTGCGGAGCAGACCCGAGAGCGTCAAGTTCCCGAGCGTCGTGGTCGCTTTCGCGCCAAGGAACAGGCCGAAATAGCGCTGTTCGTAATCGATGACCGGTTCGCCGTCCGGGAACTTGCCGCGATCCTCGCGAAAGCCGAAGCCGTCCCCACTCTATATGTACGAACCGCCATAGGCCTTCCACTTCATGTTGGTGTATTTGAAGCCACCATGAAGGTTGATAACCGTGGCATCGTTGATCACGAAGTCTGGGCCTGCTGCCATGTCAAGGTTGATGTAGCGGTCAAGGCGGGTGTCGGGGTGGATTGACTGATCCGACCAATCCTGTCCGGCAATACGCCGTTGGCTGAGATGGTCCAGTTCTTCCAGACCTCGGCCTTTAGCCCGGTGGTCAGAACCGGCGCGCCGGTTTCCCAGATCAATTTGCTGATACGATTGCCCACTTCGTCGTAGAAAAGCTCGTTGCCCTTTAGCCAGGTGTAGCCAACGCCACCAAGAAACACGACGCTCTTGTCGGGCGCTGAATAGGTGGTCGAATGCGCCGCCATGGCGATGGTCGACGATGTGCAGAACGTGCCGAAAGCAAGAATTGCAAATGCTGATGTGCAGCGATTCATGGGGCCTCCTCGGGACATCCGTTGGTGATCTTTCGTTGAACGATGGCGGCTCACAGCGCCCGTTCGCAGGCGTTGTTTGTCGCGGCGACCATTGCTGGGCATTGGTGCAAAGACGTTGAACTCCGATGCGATGTCCGGGACGGCTTTGGTCATTGCCCTTTGTCTGGTGCGCTGCATAGAACGGCTTGGTCCGCCCACTACCGCGTTGCCGGGCCATATAAGAGATTTGGCCCGACGCGAGAGGCGGCACTCGTGGCCAGAGAACGGGATCGCACCGGCCGCCACGCTGTCAAAATGCCGAAGTTGGTGATCCGGCACGACGCTTAGCTTCTTCCCGCTCTTTGGCGATGAAGCGTTCCAGCGTGTGAATCTTGAGCACACCTGAAATCACTTCGCCGCCGAGAACCAACGCCGGCGTGACGTTGATGCACAGCTCCTTGGCGAGCGCGCAATTGCGCTCGAGGACGTTTTCGATGGCGCGGTCTTCCATGTCCCGCTTGAGCTGCTCAACCTCGAGGCCAACGTGTCGTGCGATAGTCAAGATGTCGAATTCGCTGAGCTGCGCGACCGCTCCGGGACGTGGGACTTTCAGTAAGCGCCCCGAACCAGCCTATTTCCTTTCACAGCCAACCGCGCCGCTTGAAAAAGAGATACGGAACCACGGCGGAGAGCACCATCAGACCCAGCGCAAAAGGATAGCCCAGAAGCCATTTTAGCTCGGGCATGGCATCGAAGTTCATGCCGTAGATCGAGGCAACCAGCGTCGGCGGCAAAAACACGACGGCAGCGACCGAGAAAATCTTGATGATCTGGTTCTGCTCCAGATTGATGAGACCCAGCGTCGCGTCCAGCAGGAAGTTGATCTTGTTGGACAGGAAGGTCGCATGGTCGCTGAGGAACGTGGCATCGCGCTGGACGAGCTTGATACGTTGCCGGATTTCCTTCTGCAACTTGCGACCGGACGACGCGACTGCCCAGCTGGTCGAGTCACTCGCGCTATGGTAGGAGACGAGCCGCGCGATGCTCACGAGACTCTCCTGAATTTTCGTCAGCAGCTCACCCTTCCGGCCGATTCGCTCGACAAGGGATTGAAGGTTGCGTGTTTTCTTCGAGGCGCTCGGAGACGTGTTGCGAAAAATTTCGCGTGAGAGTGCATCAATCTCGTCGCCGATGCGCTCAAGCGTGTCGGCCGCGCGGTCGATGATCGCTTCGATCAGACCCAGCATCACCAATTCGCCGGACGTGCAGGGAGGGCCGCTAGTACGCTGTGCTTTCGCCGCATAGATCAAGAACGGCTTCGGTTCGGCGTGGCGGACAGTGACGAGCGCCTGGCCCTTGATAACGAAGGTAACCGGCGCTTTGACAGGGTCCTCGCCCTCGATATTCGCGACCGCGGTGATCGTCATGAACTCGGCGCCGTCTTCATGATAAAGACGGTCCGACAACTCGATTTCCGCCATCTCGTCGCGCGTCGGGATATCAATGGCCAGATGCGCCTTAACAAGCTTCACTTCCTCAACAGTCGGGTTGAGGAGGTCGAGCCAGAGAGCACCGAGAGCTTCGGCCTCCGGCAAGCCGTCAATTGCTGTCAGATGGCCGTTCTGGCCCGTGTAGATGCGCAGCATTTATGGCCCCTTCGGCAAGGCAGTATGCCGCCCGCGGAGCCTTTCCGTAACCGGGGCTGAAGCGCTCTACACTGATCTCGGTCATTTTGGCCGCCGGCCGATTGTGCTGGCTTGGCTGGCGATCGCATTTCCGTGCCTGCTGCTTAGCTATTTCGGGCAGGGCGCGTTCGTTCTTTCCCGAGGCGGGACGATCTGACATCCATTCTTCGAGATGACCACGGCTGGACGTTGGTGCCGATGGTGGTGATGGCTACGGCGGCAACTGTGATCGCCAGCCAGGTCGTGATTCCGGCGCTTATTCACTTGTGCGACAGGCCGTCCAACTCAACATGCTTCCGCGCTTCGAAATCCGGCATACATCCGAAATGCAATTCGGGCAGATATACCTGCCGCGCGTCAACCTGCTGCTCGCATGGTCGGTCATGTTGCGGTCATCGGCTTTGGTGAGTCCAGCGCCCTCCCGTCAGCCTATGGCATATCGTTCACGGGCGAAATGGTTGTGACGACAATCCTGCTCCACGTCGTGATGAGGCGTATCTGGAGGTGGACGCTCCTCCCGGCGCTCGGCCTTGCGCTCGTCTTCGGGGTGGTCGATGTCGGCTTCTTCTCGGCGAATATCATGAAAGTGCTCGACGGCGGCTGGGTCTCAATCCTTGTCGCCGGCGTGTGGTCGTGATGACTTGGGTTCGCGGAACCCGCCTCCTCTTCGAGAAGTCCCGCAAGAGCGAAGTCCCGCTCGATTTGGTTGCCGAGCAGATGACTGCCAAGGTGCCGTCGCGGGAGTGGTTGGAATTGTGAGTTGGCGTAGTCTCCGGGGTGTCAACCTCGAATCATCCGGCCTTGCGGTGCCGGACAGGAGACTACGCCATGACAAGGACTACCATGAAAGCCGAAGCCGTTCATCCGGGGGATGAGGCGACGAGCTATCTTTTCGACAACTGGTTTGATCCGATCGAAGCTGGCCTGCGCGAGCGGGTGCGCGGCTTCATCGAGACGATGCTCGAGACCGAGTTGGAAGCGGTGCTTGCCCGTCCCCGTTATGGCCGGCAGCCGGCGGCGCGCCAGTGATGAGACCACCGGTGTCGCCGGCCACCGCCACGGCAGCCGGACGCGCACGCTGACGGGGATCTTCGGCACCACTGAGATCACGGTTCCGCGGGCGCGCCTCGATGTCGACGAGGACAAGACGGTGGAATGGAGGAGCAAGGCTCTGCGCGCCTATCAGCGGCGCACGAAGGCCGCCGACGCACTGATCGCGTCGAGCTACCTGGCGGGCACGAACACGCGACGCGTCCGTCGTGCGCTTGCCGCCTTGTTCGGCGGCGCGATCGGCAAGGACGTCGTCAGCCGCACCTGGCGCAAGGTGAAGACGGACTGGGACGCCTGGAAGGGTCGCTCGCTGGCCGACGAGCCCGATCGTGCGCCTGATCCTCGACGGGACGGTGGTTCGTGTCAGGCTCGACCGCAAGGCGACCTCGATCCCGCTGCTCGTTGTCATCGGCGTGCGCGCGGACGGCCACAAGATCCTGCTCGCGGTCAAGAACATGGGCGGCGAGACGACCGAGGCCTGGCGGGCGATCCTCGACGATCTCGTCGCACGCGGCCTCCGCCGCCCTGAGTTCCTCATCGTCGACGGCGCACCCGGCTTGGACGGGGCGATCGCTGGGCTGTGGGACGGGGTGCCGGTTCAAAGATGCACGGTTCACAAGCACCGCAACCTGCTCGCCCACGCTCCCGAGCGCCTGCACAAGGAGATCAGCGCCGATTACACCGACATGATCTACGCGGCCACGCCGGAGGAGATCGAGAGCCGCCGCAAGGCGTTCCTGCGCAAATGGCGGCTCAAGTGCCGGGCGGTGGCCGACAGCCTGGAGGAGGCCGGTGAGCGCCTCTTCGCCTTCACGCGCCTGCCGCCGAGCCAGTGGAAAAGCGCACCAGAACTACAAACGCGATTGAGCGTCTGCATGAAGAGTTCAAGCGGCGCATCAAGACCCAGACCGTGCTGCCTTCGGCCGAAACCGCGGCAATGTTGTTCTGGGCGTTGATTGCGTCCGGCGAAATCTCGATGCGAAAAATCGACGGATGGCACACGCTCCCCGCCAAGCCACTCGATCAGCAGATTGACCTCGCCGCATGAACCGATAACCTCAATTTGCCGGAGGCTGCTCCGCCAAATTCCAACACGATCCGCTACGGCACCGACTCCAGAGCCTTCTATGACAAATATTACACGCCCAGCAACGCCGTCCTGGTGGTGGCCGGCGATGTCGAGCCGGAAACGGTCAAGGCGCTGGCCGATAAGACGTAGGGAACCGTGCCGACGGCTCCTGGTCTAACCCGCATCCGCCCAGTCGAGCCGGAGCAAAACGCCAAGCGCACGGTGACGCTGACCGGCGTGCGCAATTCGGTGCCGCGCTTTTCCACGCAATGGATGGTGCCGTCCTATCATACGGCCGCACCCGGCGAGGCCGAGGCGCTCGACTGCTGGCCGACATCCTCGGCGGCGGGACCCGCAGCCGGCTATACCAGCAGTTTTCGACCGCATACGCGCCCAGCTTCTCTCCGAAATCATTGCCGATGAGCGCGAACCTCACGCGATCCCCGAGCTGGCCTGGCGGCGCGGACTCTACGGCACGCATCCGTATTCGAGACCGCCCAAGGGAGCCTGACCAGCGTAACGCCCGCCGATCTAAGCGCCTTCCACAAAGCCGCTTTCGCCCGCGACGGGCTGCATGTGGCGGTCGTAGGCGACATAGATGCCAAAGCCCTGAGAGCAAGGCTCGACCAGCTGTTCGGCGATTTGCCTCAGAAACAGGCGCTCGCCCCCGTACCTGATGTCACCCCGAAGCGGCGAGCGGACGCAGGTCGCAACGCCCTCCCCCAGACTTCGCTCCAGCTGGCTTTTCCCGCCATGGGACGCAACGACCCGGAATTCTACGCGGGACAGCTGATGAACGATATAGTCGGAGGCTCACGATTTACCTCACGTCTGTTCCAGGAAGTGCGCGAAAAGCGCGGCCTTGCCTACGGTGTCTCGTCCAGCTTGGAAGACTACCAGCCCAACATGCTTGTCGTGACGACGTCGACGCGCGCCGACAGGGCGGCCGAGACGCTCGACCTGATAAGACAACTAATCAAGGAGCTGGTGGACACAGGCCCAACAGCGGCCGAACTCGAAGCGAGCAAGAAGTATCTGATCGGCGCCTATGCTATCGACAATCTGGGTTCCTCCAGGCCGATTTCCGCCACGCTTGTCGGGTTGCAGCTCGACAAACTCGGCATAGACTACATCCAGCGCCGCCCGGCCCTCATCGAGCAGGTGATCCTCGAGCAGGCAGGGCGGCGGCGAAGAAGCTGCTTTCGGCCGAGCCCGCGATTATGGGCGTTGGCCCGTGACAGCGAATAATCCCACGCTCTACAATAGCTGAAGGACTCGCCGACCTACGTGTGGCTGATCCGACTATGGTGTGGCAGAATGAACGCCTTGAGTTCTGCCTGCTCGCCCTCGCAGACCAGGTTCTCTCCCGTGGTTCGATTCCCGACCCGAGAACGCCGTCGTTCCGAGAAAGTATTCTAACTTTTCCGTATGCCAAATACGGGAAAGTTAGAAACTCTTGAATATGAAGCGGATTATGCTAGCTTTCCCGTATCTCAGATACGGGAAAGTTAGAAAATGGCCCTTCACCTCGTTGGGGAAAACATCGATAAAACCCGCAGCCACTATCAGGCTGAAACGGGCAAGCTCGTCCAGCTAATGCGCGGCATCTATGTCGATGCCGGGGAGGATATCGAGGCCACGATACTCAAGCACGCCGTCCGCATCGCCAAATACCTGTATCCGAACGCTTACCTCTCGGCGGCGAGCGCTGTGCTTCTCGGCCCGACCCGGGATGGCCGCCTGTTCCTGAGCGGGCGACGAATACAGCGCAGGCGCTTGCGCTTGCTGGAAATCATTCAGAACGCAGCTCCCGACCACCCATCAGTCGCTCAAGCGATTGTCGATGATGGAATGGGAGAATTCCGGATCGACGTCTCCTCGATGCGCCAGCGCTTCCTCGAAGCTTTCCGCCTGCGCAGCGAACACGCGGCATCCATCGGCGAGACGATGCGCGAGGCAATCGCGAACCGCCTCATAGAACAATACGGCAGCGCCCAGGGCGCTGCCGACGCGACATGGGCGCTTGCCCGCGCGAACCAGTGGTATCGCGAGGGCGAGCACGCCGAGCGCTTTTTCCTCCGCCCTCCACTGACCACAGAACCGGCACGCAACGGAGCCGCGCTCGATCTGATCGTGGCGTGGCACGGCGCTCCGCTCGGAAATCTCACACATGATGGTTTTGAGTGGCGCTGGAATGCAGACGATCAGGGCCCGCCACTTGTTCGCCAGACCACGCCGGGCAAGCTCCCTCCTTTCATTCTGTCGCTGCTGCCTGAAGGCTGGCTTGAGTCAGTGTTGAACGACCGCGACGAGCGCGCGACGCTACGCTCGGGCAAACGCTACATGTCCAACATCACCATCGTCGAGCGTGCGAGCGATCTCTCCGCCCTGCCGCCCGACATCCTGTTAACCCGGCTCAATGGCTTCACTAGAAACACTGTCTTCACTGGCCAGTATGCAGGGCCGGGTCGCGGCGACCTGGAGCAGAGTTTCGAACGCAATCTCGCACAGATATTCGAGCGTACTGATACGCCTCGCCTTTCGGGTGTTCAGATCAAAGCGCCTATGTTCCTCAGTGCGGATGGCACCCTCTCTCCCAGTATCGGCCGGCCTTTTACCCACATTCTCAAACCTGCGGGTACGGGCGGATTTGAGGCCCTGCCAGTTATCGAATGGCAGTCGCTCGCTTTGGGCAGCGCGGCCGGTTTCAAGACGCCCGCGACAGCGCTCGTCCCGATGCCTGACGGGATGCCTCCGGCGCTACTCGTGGAGCGGTTCGATATCAGAACGAGCCTCGAGGACAAACACCTGCTCGCGCTTGAGGACTTCTGCTCGGTACTTGGCGTGCCCACCGAAGCAAAATACGACGGCACGATGGAGCGCATCGCGCGGGCACTAAGGCCGCTATCGACCTCTCCCGAAGAAGACGTCCTGCTTGTCCTGAAGCGATCCTTATTCGCCTGGCTGATCGCCGATGGCGACATGCACCTGAAGAACATGGCACTGCTGGAAATCGCAGAGCCCGGCAGCACGCAATTCAGCTCAGTTCGCATGGCTCCGCTCTACGACGCGGTCACGACTCGCGTGTTTCCACGCCTCGAAAAAGACCGGATGGCCCTCAAGCTGAACGGCAAGGACGATCGTCTGCGGCGCGCCGACTTCAAGGCTTTCGCGAGCACGGCTGGCCTCAAGGCAGCCGATGCGGATACCAGCATCGACGATCTTGTTGCAGCCCTCTCACGCGCGCTCAACCACCTCGAATTGCCGCCGCCTCTATCAGACGGCTCTCAAGGCGCGAAGATGGCGGAGCAAATGCGCGCGATTGTCCACGAACGCATCGAAGGGTTTGCATAGATGATCGATCTAACTGATACGCCGGTTTCCATGGACCGCACTTCCCAGCCGTGATGGGCGAGACCGCCCCGACAAAGCTTGGCAAGGGCTCGAAAGTTCAGGCTAATGATAGATGCTCAGTGGAGGGCCTATTTTCTAGCGCCGGCGACGTAACCGCTCGATCGTCTGCACAATCCCTCCGGGCGTCGGCTGGCGCAGTCGATGCGGTCGAGATCTCTGCTCGTCGTGGCAATGTTCACGGTGGTCTTTTTGGAGATCCATCCATTCCAGGACGGCAATGGAAGGCTATCGCGTTCTGACGACGCTTCTGCTGATGCGCAGTGGCTATGCTTATGTGCCTTACTCTTCGCTCGAAAGCGTGATCGAGAACAGCAAGGAGGGCTACTATCTGGCGCTTCGGCAAACTCAAAAAACGATCCGCAGTCCGAGGCCTAATTGGCAGCGCTGGGCTGTTTATTTCCTGCGCGCTCTTCAGCAGCAAAAGCAGCGGCTTGAGAAGAAAATCGAGCGCGAGCGTCTCGTGCTCGGTACGCTTCCGGAATTCTCCCTTCAACTAGTTGAAGCCCTCAAGGAGCGCGGGCGAATGACCATTGGCGAGATCGTCAACCTGACCGGTGCAAACCGGAACACCGTCAAAAAACATGTGGCAACCCTGGTCGAAATAAACCATCTAGCCCCAACATGGAACCGGCAAGGGAACGTGGTTTGGCAGACGTTAACACAGACTACTTTATGTGATTCAACCCACGAAACGCACCACGTCCATTTACTTTGAACACAATATGATAAGGAACACTCTTTCCGAGCTTAAGCCCCCGGGCAAAAAGTTTTCGAGGGGTGGTTGCCGCCGCCCTCAGTGCAATTAACCGGTATTGAGTTCCAGCTTGCCAGCAGCGGTTATCAGCGTGGCGTCGATGGCAAGTCCTCCTTTGAAGGCGGTCGCATTCGAGGGGAATGCTCTACAGGGACGACCCGCCGTAAACGACGCTCTTTCGAAAATCCCCGACCTCTTCCACCACAACGACCCCCCTTCTCGTTTTTTGGGGCGCGACCTGCACGGTCCCGAGCCCAGCTGGCAGATGATCTGCGTGCCTACGGTCGCAAAGAAGGCATCACCGTGCTGATTCTCGATTGTGGTCCCTTTTGATTTTCCACGCCCGTTTGTGGCGCTCGCGATGGGGGGCGGCAAGATCGAGGACTTTTGAAAGCAATTTCAATCCGATGATGCTCAAAAAAGGCATTTGGCTGCACTGCTGCTATTCGGACCGATGGCCGGTACGCGCGGTCGGGAAGCCGATGTCCATTGTTCAGTTTGCACCTGATGAGAACCGCAAGCCATCGACCAGAAGCGTTCAAGAATTCTCCCTTTCAAGTTGAGTGGATGGTCTACCAGCCGTATGGCCGAGGCCCTATAAGGACCCGCAGGTGCGGAGTACACGCCGAGGCTCTGCCGATTATACATATCAGCTGCCTTTGAGAGGAACCCGGTTTGCCCCTGTGCCTGCCGATGATCCGCCACTGAAATCCCCGGACCTGTTTGGCGCCGTCCATCGCCTGCCGGCACTTGGCACGTCAGTTCGCGAGCGGTCATTTGTGGTCCTCAACCCGTCGAGCGGCGAAGTGCTGGCAGGACGTCCGACATGGGCGTGGAGGAGACACGGGCTGCGGTAGACGAGGCCTATGTCGCGCAGCCTGGATGGGCGGCGCTGACCGCCCGAGAGCGCAGCGACCTTCTTTGGCGATGGCATCAGCTGATCATCGCCATGCAGGCGATCTCGCCGCGATTCTGACTGCGGAAATGGGCAAGCCGTTTGCCGAAGCCAAGTCGGAGGTTTCGCATGCGGCCGCGTATCTGCAATGGTACGCCGAAGAAGCCAATCGCATCTATGGCGAGACGATCTCCGCACCGTCTACAGACCGTCGGATGATGGTGATCAATCAGCAGATCGGTGTCGTCGGCACGATTACGCCATGGAATTTCCCAGCGTCGATGGTGGCGCGCAAGATCTCGCCGGCCCTGGCGGCGGGCTGCGCGATCGTGCTCAAACCTGCTGAACAGACGCCGCTCGTGGCAGGTGCAATGTTTGCCCTCGCGCAGCAAGCCGGCTTTCCTGACGGCGTTGTCAACCTGGTCTATGCGTCCGAAGGTGATCGCGTGGGGCCGCGAACTCTGCTCCAATGCCAAGGTCCGAAACATCAGCTTTACAGGCTCCACCGAGGTTGGCCGACTGCTCATGCGCCAGTGCTCGGACTAGATCAAGAAGGTCAGCCTCGAGCTCGGCGGCAATGCGCCCTTCATCGTCTTCGACGACGCGGATATTGACGCTGCCGTTGACGGGGCGATCCAGGCGAAGTTCCGCAATGCCGGCCAGACTTGCGTTTCATCGAACCGGCTTTACGTCCAATCGAGCGTTCACGATGAGTTCGTCGAGAAGTTCGTGGAGAAAGTCCGGCACTTATCGGTTGGCGACGGCTTCGCTCCGGGAGTGGACGTCTGACCACTCATCGACATGCATGCTTTGGCCAAGATCGAGTCCCACATCGCAGATGCCGTTGCCAAGGGTGGGATAATTCGATGCGGGGCCGAACGTTTTCAACCCACAGCCTTCACCGAGATCTCCAGCATCATGGCGGTTGCGCAAGAGGAGACTTTCGGGCCGTTGGCGCCGATCATCCGCTTCCACGATGCGGATCAGGTTGTCTGTGAGGCAAACGACACGATTTACGGGCTCGCCACCTTTCCATGCCTCGAACCTGAGGCGTGTCTGGCGCGTGGCCGAGGCATTGGAATATGGCATGATTGGCATCAATACGGGGCGTATGTCTTCGGAAGCGGCGCCCTTTGGCGGCATGAAGCAGTCCGGCATCGGGCGGGAGGGTTCCCGCCACGGGCTCGAAGACTACCTCGAAATGAAGTACCTCTGCATGGGTGGAATCTAAATGACGTCGCCCCGAGTTTCTCCAGTTTTGGGTTCGTTTCCGGCGTGGGTTGTGCGCTGCTGGGCGGGTGAAGCGACGGGGGCTGGCGCGGAGCCTTTCGCATAGCGCAGCGCGAGCGACCGTCGCGGATTGAAGGTGGTGGCGAACTTGGCCGGTGTCTGCCAGGCGATTTGGGAGTGCGGCCGCGCGGTGTTGCAGTCGGCGCGCCACAGGCGATAGCGATGCTTGCCATGCGCATGGAATGCCATTCGACCGGTTCTGATCCGCGCAGGAGAGGATGGCGTTCGAGATGAACTGGCTGGCATTATCACTGACCAGTGATGAGCCGGTTCAATTCCCGGGCAACCAAGTGCCCTCGACCGTGCTGAATAGTGCGCCTTTGCCATACCGGCGGATTAGCGCGGCCGACCTTACTTCGGCATGATGCGAGCAATTTCTGCACCAGGCGCGCAACGTATGCCACTCCCTCAGATCGCCCAGCGATACGTCTGGGCCTGCATGTTTGCTGCCTTCTGCGATGGCTTGCCGACACTTTCGGCTCGCCGGGTGTGATGATCTTCTTCTGCGTCTTTCCCTCTCGGCGATATTGCCGTTCGGCCGTCCCGACCAAGGCCAAACCTCGGGCCGTTTTCCCGTTCCCGGGTCGAGCTTGAACGTCTCGTCGATGATGTTCTGGCGTGCTGCGAGCTCAACGCCGAGGCGCTTGGCATCGATGCATGGCACGACATATTGCGGCGGTGTCGCACGTGTTCGACGGTTTGGGCTTCAGGATCGTGCGGATGGGCCACGCTTTTCTGGCGGCGCGAAACACGGGCAATGCGCGTTCAAAACCTGACAAAGGCAGAAACTTGTCAGGTTCAATCCAACCGCCATCCGGGCACTGCGGAGGGTTTTCAAAGCATATTCATGCACTTGCGCGCTGAGCCCGCTGGCATGGACCTTGCAACGCTTGCAGCAGGACGGTATGCAATGGAGCAGACGAGGATGTTCTCTCCCCTGAACCGTGTGCCGTCTCTGAGAGGGAAATAAGCTCGTGCAGAAAATCTCACAACCTTTGACAACGGCTTTGGAGAACAACGTGGTGTTGCAGATCGAGTCCCCGGCTCCTTCGATTCAAGCGGAAACCTGGCTGCGTGGCGAGCCCCTCACCAGCTTCGAGCCCGGCAAAGTGTACATCGTCGAATTTTGGGCAACTTGGTGCGGTTCGTGTGTGGACGGGATGCCCCATCTGATGCAGCTGCAGGAGAAATACAGGGAAAGCGGCGTTGAGATCGTAGGAGTCGCGGCTAGTGAACGCGCTCCAACGGCCGATGAGGCCCGAAGCACGTTGGACGCTTGGTTGACGGAAAAGTTCCCGAATCTGAACTATCGGATCGCATTCGACTCCACAGGCGAAATGGACAAGCTTTGGCTGGAGCCCAGCTTTTCTTTCTGGATTCCCACCAGTTTCGTGGTCGACCGAGACGGCTGCATCGCCTTTATTGGTGAACCGACGGAACTCGATGAGGTCTTGCCGAAGGTGCTTAACGGCAGCTGGCGCACCAGCGATCAGGCAAAATCCGCCGATGCGGAGCGGATCGCGGAAGGCGAACCCATAGCGCGCGAACAAGCGCTGAAGAAGCCGATCAAGGACAGATATCGGGCGGCGGTGGAGAAAAAGGATTGGAAGACGGCGCTCTCGGCGATCGAAGAAGGCATCGCCTTGATGCCGGACAACCTCGGTTTCCGCCGTTCTCATGTGAATCTGTTGCTTCACAAAATGAAGGACATGCAGGTCGGCTTGCCCGTCATGCGCCAATTCGTTCGCGACGCGATCAACAGAAACTCCGAGAATTGGATGGTTGCGGCGTTAGACGAGCTCTTCTTTCCGAACCTTGACCATTCGCACTTTCCGTCTGCTGAGCGCTTGGCGATGGGAAAACAGCTGTCCGAACACATCCTGGCACTGAATCCCCCGGAAAGCGACAAACGTAAGCTCCTGCCTTATCGTTTGGCAGCCCTGTACTATCACGAGAGCGGCAACAAAGATCGGGCGATCGAGTTGATCGAGATGGCATTGAAATCGCAGGGCGGTCCGGAGCGTATCCGGGACCAAGATGAACAGGACGAAATATCGCATTTGCTGCAGTTCCTGGCCTACTTCAAGGGTGAGAAGGTTTGTTACGGCGCTCTGTGTGCGGCTCCAAACAATGGCCGATTCGACAGCTGGTATACCGTTTGCGGCTGACCGCCAGCTTATGTGAGGGACAGAATTGGCCGGGCGGACAGCTCTTGATGCGAACGGCGCAAACCCCCGCCCGGCTTGCGAAATCACCTGGGCCGCTCTTTTGGACCTAAGTCCGAAGGACTGCGGCCTTCTACGATGCCCGCCTTTGTTTAGGCGGGCTATGAGCTGAGCTACGGGTTTTGCCCGCTTCTAACCGTTCGCCAGCCTGGCGCAGGTGCCTCTCAACACCTCCACCACACCGAGGTTTCATGCGGGTAGCGAATTCGATCTTGGCGGCATGGCCATTAAGCACATGGGATGGCCTCGCCTGGCGGCATGCCTGTGATCTGGTGCTGCAGCCCACGCTTGCCTCCGCCAGCGGTTCGATGAGGCAGCCTGTCGCACAATTGATATCAGGACTTCAATGCCGGAACGCCGGCGCCACCCTCAATTCAATAAATGAGGTGTCGCGCACCACGATTGGCTGCTTGATCCAGGCAATTCCGGCCGCCGTCATCCTCAATGAGGTGACCTCGACCAGAGCCTCGGCCTTGAATGGCATGATCGAGGTGCATGGGTGCGGCCACCGTCATTTTCGTCAATCCGAACGGGATTTCTTGCAACCGCTTTGCGGCTTTATCCAACACGCCAAGGGCCGCGCTGTCGACAGGTGGCGCGAGCTTGGCGCCGAGGCGTCCACGTCAACAGATTCTTCTGACAATCGGGACTTGTACGATCACCCCAGGGGGGCGAGAGCCCATGACGATCATCGTCGCGCCGGCCGCGATCTGAAGCAGGCGTCGACGCGCCTCCCGCCTATCTTCTGGCGAGGCTTCGGTGAAAGACGCCGATGGCGGAACGGAAACACCAGGACCGGCTGAATAGATCCCGAGCTGTGCGATCGCGTTCGGCCAAGTTGAGGAAAGCGAGCTGAATGCAGGACTTTGCACGCTAGCACCGCGTTGCCGGGCCATATAAGAGATTTGGCCCGGCGCGAGAAGCGGCACTCGTGGCCAAAGAACGGGATCGCACCGGCCGCCACGCTGTCAAAATGCCGAAGTTGTGATCCGGCACGACGCTTAGCTTCTTCCCGCTCTTTGGCGATGAAGCGTTCCAGCGTGTGAATCTTGAGCACACCTGAAATCACTTCGTCGCCGAGAACCAACGCCGGCGTGACGTTGATGTACAGCTCCTTGGCGAGCGCGCAATTGCGCTCGAGGACGTTTTCGATGGCGCGGTCTTCCATGTCCCGCTTGAGCTGCTCAACCTCGAGGCCAACGTGTCGTGCGATAGTCAAGATGTCGAATTGGCTGAGCTGGCCGCGAGCAGCCATAAGGGCGTGATGGAACGCCTCATATTTTCCCTGTTTGCTGGAGGCGAGCGCCGCCAGTGCGGCAAATTTGGAACCCGGTCTCTTGCCCGGACAATGTTTGTAGACAACCTTCAGCATGGGATCATGCTTGAGGGCTTGCTGGATTGTACGGTCTTCCGCCCGGCACCGCGGGCAGTTGTAGTCCAAAAATAAGACGAGAGGGACGTCGCCATTCGGGTTGCCAGCAGTTGGCGCAGCGGCGTCGTTTAAGAGTGCGTCGCGCCGCTCTGGAATGAGCTTCCGCCAAAACGCGACGAGCCGGCTATGGTTTTCATGCTGGCGCACGTAGTCTTTGGCAACTGGACCATATTGCGTCGCCAGCCCGAAAAAAAGCAGGGCTAGGGCTGAAAGAGCGATAAGGCCGGCTTTTGGCGTAAGGCATGGTTAGGCTCCAATTAACAGTGAACGGCAGGGCGGCAACGGCTGGCCTTTTGACGTCAAAGGGGGCACCGCTTTAATGCCTCACCCGCTGTTCGCGGATGACGGGAGGTCAAGGGGCTCGTGCTATTCGAAGAGATGCGGTGGGATGGCTGGGCCCAACAGCCGACCCATCCGTGAGCGGCGCTGTGTGCGTGCGAACTGCCCCCGCGGTCGCCGTTCGCCGAGCGACTTCAGGCGGCCGAGTGCGATGGCTGAGCGTGACTGCAGCAAACACCTGCACTTAAAGCTGGGATAAGAGGGCTTAGGGCGCGCGGGACTCGCGCTGCGGTGTGCGGGATTATATTCAACAATTCTTGTCTCCTAACCGGATCGAGGCAGGTTCCTCCCTCCCGGGCATCTCCCGTCGCTGCGCTCCGGTCGAACGTTGCACCAAGGGTCCTTGCAAGCCCCGCGCCAATCGCGATGTCGGCACTTCAGGAAGTGATTGCGCGGGCGGCAGGTGGGCAGTGGTCAGCGCGCCTTTCCAGAATATCGCTCGCATAAACGTCCGGCGAGCGGCTCCGAGCGTACCTGCCATCGCCGGGCTCTGCGACAGCCTGAAATCTATCTCGAACCAAATCCGAATCGCTCGTTGAGTCTCGTCCCTCCCAGCGCGGTAAACCGCGCCTCGATCTCGGCATTCCAGCAAGCCTCCCACGAAGTTCGCCCGCTGGACAGGGTGAAGGTCTGCTGTCCGATTAGCTGGTTTAAGATCAGCTCAGGCTGCGGCGGCCGCTCGATCTCGCAAAACTCTACAATTCTGCGAATGGTCTCGAGCTGAACTTCGCGTCCTTGGTCGCCTATGATCTGCTCATAGCTCAATCCAAGAACATTCTCCTGATCCGCCCACGGTGCCACTGGATGGCAGCGATCATTGAAAATGAAAGGCGCGATCTCATCGAAGTACTTCAGCATTTTGTCAGGTCCGTCCGGCTCATTGCGCCACGTAATCTCAGCCCTCTCAGGCGGGCACCAATCGCTGTCACCTACATATCGCATCTGCGACACAATTGCCGCACGCATTTCGCGCGAAAGAAAGACGATCTTGAAATCCGCTAAACAATGGCGAGTGCCGATGTCGCACGGTAGATGCCCATAGCCAAACTGACCGGGCTGAATAAAGCGCGAGGATATCTCGATCGGTATCCATAGAATATTTTCGGAATGAGTGAAGCGAGCTCGCTCGACATCCACAAAGCGGAAGTCTCCAAGATAGTCTTTATTAAAGAACACATCGGACTGTACAAGCCCGAGCAGTCCAAGCAGACGGGCATATAGGTGGGTGCCCGCCTTCGGAATGGAACATATCATAACCCGCGAGCTTGAGCGGCCGGCCGTCGGCTTGATTGACCAAGATTCATTCGAGCAGGGATAAAGTGGAAAGGGTTGACCCGCGATATCGCGCAGCTCTTCTGGAAGCGGGTGAAACATTGTGGTTTCCTCACTGTTGCAGCGGCTTTTTTAAACAGCCGGAGCCAATGCGCGACAGGACAAGTTCCTGACCAGCTTGACCCCAAGCAGTCGCGCCCTCTGTTGCCGTACCAGAGAAGTAAAGCCCGTCGCATGCGCTAGCCGCGAGACGAACCGCTAGTACGGGTGGCATCGGCAAGCTCGTGGCCAACTTGCTGAGATGAGCTATTTACCAAACGCCACGTCGGCGTTCCCTAGAGATGTAGTCACCTTGTCATGCCCCCGTTTTCGATCGGACGATGAACCTAATCATAGAAGAACGCAAGTAAGATTGGTTATGTCGCCAATATACTAATGAATATATTTTCCCAGACGGCACCGCTTGCGTTGCCGTGCAGTCGTCCCCACTGCCCTGACGACGAGGACACCACGGTTTGCGCGGCGCATGCGCAGCCAGTAAAGTAAGCTCCATTGACAGCATCGGGCCAGGAGGTCGTTAAACGAGGCCACTCGCAAGACCGCCTCGCGAGCGGCCGAGCGCATGCCCTCGCGTCCATTGCCCCGACTGCCGAGACATGGGCGCGAACGGAGCGGCAGCCGGAATCCGATATCAACCTTGTCTATGATCTGCGTCAGTGAACCGTCAGCGAGACTCGAATATGCAGGGCTTTGCTAGGCCTTCGCGGGTCGACTGCCAGCTTGGAACGAACACTAAGACACATGCGGAAGCCCCGACATACACAGAAATTGCTGCTAGACATCATCTATGATGCAATTAACACGGCTCCGAATGCGCTCGCACGTATAGCTCTGTATGTTGCACAAGACCCCGAGGCTGTTCTGGCGCTGTCCATTGCCGACCTTGCGCGCAACACCGCTACCGGTTCTGCTTCAATTGTAAGATTTTGCCGAACCTTGGGACTCTCGGGATTTCGCGAGTTTAAGATTGCGCTCAGCGGCGAAATTGAGCGGCGGAAGTTGAGCGGCGAACTGGCTGAACGCGCGCCATCAGAAGCTGTAGACACAGCTCCTCGGATCGCCATCCTCAGTTCTGCTTTACAAAACTCAATTTCCGCGTCCGCTCGTGGTTTTGACGACCTTCAAATTAGTGGGCTTGCCAACCGCATCCGAGCGGCCCGACGCGTCGAACTGTTCGGCACGGGGCCGTCATCCGTCTGCGCTGATATTCTGGCCATGCGACTGATCTGCCTAGGTTTCCCCGCACATTGCTCGGGGTCCGCCACCGTGTCTCACGCTCTCGCGCGAGGGCTTGGCTCGTTGAGCCTCGCCATTGGCATTTCGTCGCGTGGCCACACTGTGGAAACCAAGGATTTTCTGGCTATTGCGCGCGAAACCGGAGCATACACGATTGCCATTACGACCCGCGTTGACTGCCCGATCGCCCGGACTGCGGACGAGGTGGTCTTGTTTACCTCGGCTGAGGCTTGGCCACAGGCCGGGTCGGCGATGCACGTGCCCGCCTCTGGTGTTGCTGAGCGAATATCTTTGCCAGTGTCTGCAGATGGCGGAAGTCTGAATCCCCACCAAGGCCAATTCGGGCAGTTCCGAGGTTATTTCCGGATCCCACCTCGGTCTTCGTCGCGCGTGCTCGCGTGCACGAGCCATTGAAGCGATAAACTTGAACCGCACTTTCGACTGTGCGTACTGCGTGCTTGTTACATGGAAACGACGAACTCACCTAGCAACCCTCTTGCCACGGCGCGGGGGTGTTTGGTGATCATAGGGGAAGCTTCAACAATTGAGAAGCTGACGAACTACTACACCGGGATCAAACCGGAGGACAAGGCAGGTTCCTCGTCGTTGGCAAGGCTGCAGCACCAGGTCGACTCCGTGCCCTAGGCGGTCCATGCGCAAGGTTCGACGGCGCGCTCGCCGACTGAGTGGCGCTGGAGGGCCTCGAGAGGGCATGGGTCGGCCGCAGCAGCGTGGGACGCAGGCAGGCAAGATCCTGGCTTCCTTCTTCACCGACAGCAAGTCAGCGGCTCCTTTTGCCGGTCGGCAGATCGGTGGACCAGGTCGAGCTTCTTCCATGTCCACTTCTACGTTTGCCACGGTGTTCGGGAATTCCTGGGAGATTGGGGGCTGACATCTATCGGGTGCTGCCACGAAGGTTGGTATTGACGTATTTCGCGAGGTCTAGCGCGGAGATGCTACCAACCAATTGGTCCAGACTCATTTCGGCCGAGATTGAGGCGGAATGCTCCAGGAGTGCAAGGAGATCATCCCTGTGCTTCGAATGGTGGTTCTCCAGGTGCATCTCGACCTTTCGCGCGATGACGTCCGCGAAACTCGCCCTTGTCCCAAAAAGCGGATCGTTGATTAACGCCGTCGGTCGTTCCTGTTCGAGAACCCAATTTATCGCCAGGGTCCCGTTCGATCTCAAGAATACGATCTCCAGCTCCGCGTCGGCAGGTCGCGATGTGGCAATGGAGAACCCCGCGTCCGCCAGAGCCCTGGTATCCTTATCCACAGCCTGAGTGAATGCGGCCAAATTGACATGATGAATGTCAATGTCGTTCGGCGCACGCTGGATGAACTGCGAAAGGACGCTACTGCCCGCTACCCAGCTATCTTTGCTCCGATTGCGCGAAATGGCGACTAACGCAATGCGCATCAGCTCGGGCATCATGCGCTTGTGGCCTTCTTTGATATTGAGAACAGCCTGTAAGTTACGTTGACGTCGGGATAGGTCCCGGCTCGCAGAAGCACAGATGTGAGATCATTTGAACCCGCAATCTTTTCAAGAAGGTCGTCACGGGCATTAGTGCCGAACCCAAGAACGATACGACCTGTTTCCGTAAGGAATCTTGGGCCATCTGAAAGAAATCTCTCGAGCAAGTTGTACCCTGGATCGATCGCACCACCTTCGAGGTCGTGGACAAACTCGTAATCTTCTGGAGCGTAGCTCGACGGGTAGTTCCAAAATATGATGTCGAACCTTCTGCCAGGTGGAACATTGGTAAATATATCGCTTGCGATGACTTCGACGTTCCTAATGCCGTTTCTTGCAGCATTCTCCAACGTGTTCGCGACGGCCCTCGGATTGATGTCGCAAGTCAGCAACGACAGCGCGCCAGTCTTTGCCAACAGAAGGCCGGGAAGACCGAAACCGCAGCCGATTTCTAAGACGGTCTTTCGGTCGAATGGGGGAAAATTCTCGCTAATCCAACGCCAACTCTGGAAGTGCTCTGGAGGAAAAACCCCTTCCTGTACGACCAGATCCAGTCCGAATGCCTGCATCTGACGCGGGAAAGTGGCTTGTTGACTTGTCCGAAGCGTTGTCCTGATACGATCAAGTTCGCTCATTGTTCTCCGGCCTTCCGGCGCGGTGCCATGCCTGGTTGTTTTCCCGGCTCGACGGCATCAACGGTTCGCTTCAGTAAGCAATTCCAAAGAGGCATTGAAAACAGACCGGCCTCAAGAATGAGGCGGTCCCAAGATGAGCGGGGGGGTGCATACCGGAAGAGGCCTTCTAGACCGGCTCGATCCCCCTGGAAATACCGCTGGACGGCTGTCGTTAGGCCCGACTTTGCTGCGGTTAGGAGTGCTCTGTCGTAACAGAATCTTGCGTGGGCAAAGGCGCTACCATCACTCCGATTGTCCGGCATCGGCGCAGCTCCCCTGTCGCCGAGAACGTTTAGCAACATTTGGAAAGATGAATGGGCAATGTAGCCGGAATCGAGAGAAATCCAAGCAGTCGCTTCGTCGCCCAACGACCGGCACCTAAGTATTCTCAGCTCAGAATCCATTACTTGATGACTATCGCTCACATGAAGGAGGTTCGTCACGGGATTATCGCAGAAAAAGAGACTACGTACGGTGCCGCATAAAGCCTGGGCCGGCTGTGTGTTACCCTTCAGTTTTTGCGACAAGTGCAGCGCATTAGGTCCGCTCCAGATCGTGGCGCAAACCGGACGCATGTCGAATAAGTCCAGCACCAATGGCCAATGCTTCCCGCCGGTGGAACAGGTAAGGGTATAAAACGCATCAATGGATTTGCGACTATGAATCGAAAAGAACCGTTCCGAGAGTTCCAAACCGGTTCGCCGGCGAATAAATTCGTCGAGCAGCGAGGTTAGGCCAGAGCGCGCGACTTCCGGGCCATACACTATCAGCGCCGTGGATGACATCATGCCGCCCCCCCCAAAGGGTCGCTTGTGATATGGGCCTTCCTGCTCGCGACGGTGATCCTAGTCGCTCTAACGCGTCTCCCTTCCAGCCAATCGGCGAGACGAGCGGGATGACGGGCATTAATCACAACGCCGGGAAGGCTTTTCTTCGCCATGAATTCGACCGCGCAGGCGTCAATCGAGGTGTGGCCGAGAAGGACAAGATCTTGAGCAGCGATCTGCTCTATAAGTGCAGCGGGATCGTCGGTTGCTCCACCGCGATGCACGCCATCGACATCTGTCAAAATCACCAGCTGTGGTGCCCCAGTTAACCAAGCGATCCACGCGGCAACGGCGTCGGATGTGACGTCCCAACTCCATTCCACTGGGTCAGCCGCAAACAGCAAACGGGAAGGCAGCAGCACTGGAATCTTCCCAAGTCTCGCGAGAGTTCGGCATTCGCCTAGGCTGGCCGATGGAACTAGTTTGGAAGAGAAGGCGGCATCCGCAAGCAAATACCCCGTTTGGTCCTGTGCTAGAGCACACGCATGATGCGCGGTACACGGATCTAATCGCTCGGCTGCATCAATCGCCTCAATTGCTTTGTCCGGGATGCCGCCGCCTGGAACAAGTAGGATTCGATGGCCCTTATCGGCGAGACGCTCAAGTTCAGCCAGTGCGAGCTTACACACGGCAAGATCACGCATGATGCTCCCGCCGAATTTGAGAACAATCGAAAAGCCATATGGTGGAAAACCTTTTATTGAGCAGTCCATCGGCTTGCCATCCCGCCCTCAGGCAACAGATACGATCTCAGGAATTTTTGAAGCTAGGTTTGGAAGCGCTGCCCAGACCTTTTGAAACGCGGCCGCGTACAATTTCATCACTTCAACGTCGTTTGGTGGAGCGATCTCCGACACGTAAAACATGGTGTTCAATATCTTCATGGCGTTTGGAAAATCGGTCCTTGACCATTGGCCGCAGATATCCGGCAGATATTCAAAGACGGGCTTCGTCAGCCAGACCGCAACGGGAACTCCCTCGGCTTGAAGAAGCTTAATGATGAAATCCCTGGCCGTAGGGCCAGGTAGAAAACCGAGCTTTTCCGGCTCAAGACGCAACGGGAGATTCAGCATCGATTGTTGATGATCTGCTGGATCGAAAAGAGGCAGAAGCCCTGAGAGGTGGCCAATCTCCTGCCAAAGGAACCTAGCATTCCTTCGCCTTTTTTTAAGCTGCCGGTCAAGCTGCTTGAGCCTGTGATTAGCAATGGCAGCAGAGAATACATTGGGTCGGTAATTGTAGCCTTTGGAGTTCGGGGAGAATATCCTAGCTCCACATCGCGACGAGCTTGTCAGCGAAACATTATCTACATGGTGGATCAGAGCAGGGTCCCTCGTCAGGACAAATCCAAGCTCACCTGCCCCGAGGTGTTTAGCTCCGTTGCCGGAGAGAGAGAGTGCATCGCTCTCCAAGTAAGCTCCATTGACAATATCTTTCGCAGCGCCAATTGATTGGCAAACATCATCGATAATCGCCACGCCTCGCGCTCGCGCCGCGAATCTCAAGCTGGGAACCAAGAGGTTATTTCCGAACAGATGAGTTATGAGCGTCGCCGCGTCACCTGGCTTGATGAGGGAGGCCGCCATCTTCTCATCAACTCCGGCAAGGTCTGGCTCAACATCGACAAAGACCGGTTCGAGTCCACTGATCGCGATTGGGCCGACGGCTCCCGGCCAGTTCAAAGCCGACGTAACGACTCGGCGACCTCGGTTCTGGTAGTAGTCGAGAGCCACGTGAATAGCGGCTGTGCCGCTTCCAACGGCGCGCACAGACCAGTTACCCGACCAATCCGCTAGCCGCTTTTCGAGCTCAATCACCATAGGGTGATTGACGCGATGATATTTGCCGCTTTCGACAACATTTGCGAGCGCCTTCAAATGTTTACGTTTCGCAGCTGGCCAAAGAACAACTCGCCCAGCCGGCACCGTGGGATCTCCTCCAAAGAGCGCAAGAGAAGTGTCCTTCTGGTGGACGCATAGTGTGCTTGCTGCCGTGGCTAAGCTTACATCCTTGGTCATATGATCAAGCCTGGTTGTGTTACATCGGCCATCGGCCACTCGCGAAGTCACGAGCCGAACCGAACCGTCTCTCGCATACTTTTGCGTCTTGCAACGAGGCTCGGCTAACCCACAAGAGCAGAGTCGCTCCTGAGAACAGGCTGGGCGCGCCGTAGCGCCCTCGCTACGTTGAGTTCAGGAAAGAGCTTTCAAGCTCGCAACCGGCGTATGAGGCGTCAACCTCGTCGGAAATGAACTCGCTGAACGATTCAGTCCCTCCTTCGTAAATCAACACCTAATAGCCCCTGACAAGAAGGGGAAGTGGTCCTCTGAAATATATTTATGGATATATTATTTATTCTCCGCATACCTTTAGCCTCCTATCTGAGATATTTTAGTATCGGAAGTGACAACGCGAGGTTGCTTTTTCAGCCTCTCGTACCGGCACCATTTAAAAGATAAAAAGCGCAGCGCGGATGCGCAGGAATATCATCCCGCCAAAGCCGCGGGCCAGATAATCAGCCAACCTTGGCGAGCTGGGAGCACCCCGAGCTTCCGTAATTGGTTGAAGCACTCGCCGGACCGAGGGCCGGCGTCCAATGTTAGTAGCCCCTTTCGCGAACACTCCGGCTAGTGGGTTTGTGTCAGAATGACCTCTCCCGGGATCGTATTCTGAGCGCTCAGTGAGGATGTATCTCGTTGTAGTCATCCCACCGGGCGATCTGGCGGAGAACCATGGGTGATCATGCAAGGAGTGATGCGAACGCAATCACGCTTGAAGGTTTTGACCCAGGCTTCCGACACGTCGCTGGAGTGGGGCGCTTCACGGGCGTGGAGCAAGTAACGCGGTCAGCGCAGAGGCGAAGGCGCGTGTTCCTTGCCGGTGTAGGGGTGCCATTTTCCGACAGGTCTCGATCGGATGAGGCACCCTCGTCGATCCGAAGCGTGTCTTGACCGCCTCCAGCATCATATCGCACGGGACCCGCAGCCCTCCTGCGACGGCCCAAGCCGAATGGCTCAGCTACTCGGCTGATGTCGGCGAAAATCGCTCACCAATACTTCTTTGTAAACGTGAAGTTTGCCAGCTGTCTCCTGCTCATATTTTGCAAAGCGCGCGACACTGCGCGCTGTTCTACATCAAGGTGGTTAGTCAATGCGGATGCCACTGCGCTCGTCGTCTTGCCGAGCTGAGGCATTGCGTCAGTTAGCCTTGCAAGACTGGTTCGAAAAGCCGGGGAAAGCTCAGACGCGGTTATTTCCATGCGAAGGGCATGAGAGCAGAAACAGAACTTGTCGATGATATGGCAGATTTCGCAATTACATGCCCCCAGAGCTATGTCAGTGAATATTTCTTCCGCTCGAAGAGCGAGCTCCGTTGGAGATAACTCACCAGAGGGGGCGGTTCGGTCGAGAGGGTGAGTCCGTGTACGAGTTAGGGCGAAGGTAAGTGTTTCGCGCGCCACCACATACGAGTCCAATAGAACCCACTCGACCAGAGGTCTCGTAAAGTAGCCCCTTTGAGGAAAGGACACGATCTTCCCTTCCGCTGCAAGTCGGATAAGTGCTTCGCGTATAGGAGTCCGGCCGATGTTGAGGTCGGACGCTAGCTCTTTATCGCTGAGATGCTGCCCCGGCATGTGGGATTTGCTGTAGAGCAATTGAAGTACCGCGTCGTAGGCTGCATCGGCTTTTGCGTTCTTCTTGGCTTCAATAGCCAAACTGGGCATTTCTGTCCGACGACATTGGGCCGCATTTTTGCAGAACCACATCTCTACGCTTCCCCTTTTTTCGACGTCCTTTGAACGTTCGATTAGCAGAATTTGAGTTTCTGCGGCGTGCTATTTCTCGACATCCGGACATGACGCATGCACCGCGCGCCGCCTCAGCTGCATACACCATGCGTATGAGGTGTGACCATGGCCAGCCGCGGCGCTCGGATGCGGAAGCCGGTTGTGTGCGTCAAGTTCTGCAAAAAGGGGCGGCCATGGTGCTGGTCATGCGGCTTGGCGCAGAGTGAGCTTCTTGTGCTCGCGCAGGTCGTCCATGTTGATGTAGCGGTTGGCCTCCATCCAGTTTTCGTTGGTTTCGACGGCCAGCGCCCTGACGAGGCGTAGGCAGCTCTGTGAGTTTGGAAAGATGCGCACGATATAGGTGCGGCGCCGGATTTCCTCGTTGAGCCGTTCAAGCATGTTGGTGCTCTTGAGATGCTTGTGGTGCTGGCGTGGCAGACGAAAGAAGGTCAGCGTGTACTCGATGGTCTCCTCCACCCATGTCGTCAGTCGTGGGTAGCGGGCCGACCATTTGGAAAGCCATGCGGCGAGATCGGCCTTGGCCTCGGCGAGATCGCGCCGGTCGTAGAGCCAGCGCAGTTCCTGCAGGCAATCGTCGCCATGCTTTCTCGGCAGGTGATCGAGCGCGTTCCTGAGGAAGTGCACGTAGCAGCGCTGCCATGCCGCTTCCGGGATCACCTCGCCGATCGCCGCGACCAGGCCGGCATGATCGTCTGACACGACCAGCTCGACGCCCTTGAGGCCGCGCGCCTTCAAGCCAACGAGAAAGTCCCTCCAGGCCGAGCGGCTCTCACGATTGGCCATCTCCACGGCCAGGATCTGACGCCGGCCGTCCCAGTCTATGCCGACAGCGATCAGCACCGCCTGGCTCATGACGATGCCGGCCTCGCGCACCTTCTCGTAGCGAGCATCGAGGATGAGGTAGGCAAAAGGCTCTTGAAGCGGGCGCTCGGCAAACGCTTTCAGGCTCTCGTCCAGGCGTTTGTTGATGGCCGAGATGGACGAGGCCGAGAAGGCATGGCCGCACAGCTCTTCCGTTATCGCCTTGACCTTGCGGGTCGACACGCCCTGCACATACATCTCCGCAAGCGTGGCCACCAAGGCCCGCTCCGAACGCTGGTAACGCTCGAAAAGCTCGGTGGAGAAGCGGCCGGCCCGGTCCTGCGGAACTCGCAGCTCAAGCTTGCCGACACGGGTGACAAGAGTGCGGCCATAATAACCCGAGCGATAGCCGAGCCGCTCCGGTGTGCGCCCGCCTTTCGAAGCACCCAGAGCCTCGTCCATCTCGGCCTCGAGCACCTCCTGCATCACCGCCCGGATCACTTCGTGCAGACCTTGCGGGTCCGAAAGCAGAATGTCTTTGACGGCGGCGCTGGCGGTCTTACTTTCAGTCTTGGGTCATGGTGGCGTTCCTTCGCGGGAATCAGGTGACGTTGAACATCACCAGCCTGCCATGACCGCCCCCTCTCAGCGAATTTGCAGAACTCTCAGCACACTACCGGGAAGCCTCAGAGGACCGGACGCGGAAAGATCTAGGAGGCGTTAGGCGCTCGACGCACCTGAGCTGCGCGCAAACCATTTCCTGCGCTCGTCGCTTCGCCACGCTAGACTAGCGGACTGCGCAACCCTGACCAGTTCCGCCCGGCGAGCGCTTACCACGGGGGCTTTGACCCACTCTCGGTGACATTTCTTTACAGCGCCGACTAACGGCCCTTAGCAGATCCAACTTGCCGCGGCCGTACATCTGTCGTTTCACCAGTTTGCGCTTGGCCCTCGCTTTGTTCGTAGACCATACTTCGGTGGTCGCCGCACGACGGCCGTCGTCACTAACGGAGCGACCGTTCTGACGGAACTTCCCGGGGTGGCATCTCTTGTCATTGCCCTCGGAGAGGCCCGGCTCCGACTAAAACTACACTTGGCGATCTGAAGAGCGAAAGGAAGGCTTCGCTGAAGGCGGTGTTGGCACCAACAGAGATCTTACCAAGCGTTCGCACAGCTATGCTTTGGTTCGCGAGGCATTGGGATTTCTGTGCCCCTTCAGACACTCGGCGATGCACTCACTCAGAAGAGCCATTGAAGGCATAAGCGTTGCCGGTCCAGGTTCGGCCAGGGCCCGCGCCGGAGCTGAGTAGGAGCACCTCATGCGCCACCCCAGAGACTGGCGATTTGTCACGCGTCGTTATTGCAAGCGTATGCGCTCCTCGGTCGCGGCCAGTTCTGAGAAAGGCGACGGCCTCTCGCTCATATCTTTCATAGGAGATGCCGATAGCATAAGCCGAAGCGTCCAGCCCATGAGCCAGACCGCGAGCGATGTTCACAATCCGGGGTCCCCAGCCAGATCAGGCGGCTGTGACAGTAGCTCTGCGCAGATTGCGGAGACGCCCATACCAAGAGCTTCGACACGCGTAGCACTCTGTAGTCGCTCCGTCAGGCGCTCGATCTGGGCGTAGTCGAGAAGGCGAGCTGAGGCCTCAACCGAATGTAGGAAGGCCGCGCTCAGGTTCGCAATTTCCGGTCTTACATGCGAGTTCAGTGGCGAGGTGCTGTGTCAGTCGCCGGGCTCTATCGCGCTCAATCTCCCCGGTAACGCCACCCTGAACTCGCGAAACCCAGAGAGGCCAAGAGTACGGCAAAAACGCAAAACCGACGCTTCTCCGCTGTTTGTTTGACTTACGAGTTTGGAGATAGATAAGTCCCCAAGAAGCTCGGGGTTTTAGGCAACAAAATGCGCGATTCTGGATTGTGAGCTAGGCCCGCTGGCGACCAGACCGCATACCGCATCCCGCACCAAGCTTGATGACCTGTCCGCCATTGCACTGCCCGCCGGGGTATGGTGTTCCGGATGCAGGCGCGGGCGGACCGTCCACGCCGCTGCCCTCTTTCTACATTGGGCAAAGCAAACCTTTAAGTTCCGCCAAGTTCAGCAACAATGCCTCCGGCTCAAAGGTCCGGAGGTCATTCCTCAGTCGACTCGTATGGTGGCGGGCGCCCCCGAATGCGCAGTAGCGCATATTTGCATTTCGCGCGGCACTAAGACCGATGACGCTGTCCTCAATGACAAGGCACTCTCTGGCAGACACGCCCATGATTTCCGCCGCCAATAGCAGCACAGAAGGGTCAGGCTTCCGGACACCGATGTCATCGGAGGAGAAGAACCGTGAGCCTACAAGCCCCAAGAGATTGGCGGCTCTCATGCGGTGGATGAGTTCGAAACGAGATGTGTTCGATGCGACACAAAAGGGAATGGAAAGCCACTGGAGCAGTTCAACCGCGCCAGGTGTCGCCGACAGGATCCCAGAGGCGGCCAGCTGGATCTCAGCCGCGGCCGTTTCCATGAAGTTCTTCGGCAGGCTTACACCGACAAGTCTTTCCAGATGCCGTTGTTGATCGTCTCGCTCAACACCGGAGAGCGTTGCCGTTATTTCATCTGGATGCACCTGGAAACCTTCCGCGGCAAGTTTTGCCGAAATCACCTCCGATGCTACGATTTCCGTCTCCGCAAGGGTGCCGTCAAAATCGAAGATGATCAGTCGAGGCCGCGACCGATCGGACGTTTTGATCGATGGTGAAGCCATCATTTCGGATCACCGGGACGAATGACAGGCAGCTGATCAAGTCCCTCGTGACGATGGACAACGACATCCGATCCGTCCAACATGACGACATCGTATGATGGCGCAGCCGCCACAAATATGGGCTTGCCATATTGTTCCCAGTCCAGAACGATATGCTGCGCCGTGCCACGGCTGGCAGTAAACGATATGCCCGACAAACTGCCTGCTGCAGCAACATGCCGGTGACCAAAGAGCATGTGGCGGACCGATGCGTTTTTCCGAAGGATGGAAAGGAGCCGATCGGACTCCTTCATATCGCTCGTCTTAAAACAAGGCACATGCAAATCCGCCGGCGTATGGTGCATAGCAACCACGACTGGTCGGCCGGCGGCACGGAAAAGCTGGTCCTGCAGCCATTCAAACCGGCCACCGTCAAGACAACCGAAATGGCTGATGTCGTCCTTTGTGTCGAGCAAGACGACGAGCCAGTCGTGCAAGTCGACAGCCGCCTGAACGAATCCTTCCCCGCCGAATACGCCTCGAAATGCGCCGCGGTCATCGTGATTGCCGATCGTCAAATGGACCGGGAGCCGGACCTCCGACAAGATCTCGCGCAAGAGTGCGTAAGCGGCTGGATCGCCTGTATCAGCAAGATCGCCGGTAATAAGGATGAGCTTGGCATCTGCGTGTACGCGCGAGACATGGTCCAAGGTGTCGCGCAATCTCTGCGCCGGATCGATGCCGTAAAGCGTCTTGCCAGGGGCAACAAAATGAGGATCCGTGATATGAATGATTTTCTGCATTGCTCCACACTCAGATTGGGCCCGACCCTGGGAGGGACAAGAGACCGCTGCTGCGTCAGGCCACTTGATTGCCGTCGTTGTGGTGACCATCTATTTCAGGCGTCTGACAGCGAACCGTGAGCAGTGAGGGGTCGACCCTCTCTGCCGCCCGGATCGAGGTGTTCGATTCCAAGCAAACAGTTGACCGACGAACGGCCAATAAATGTCGCGAGTTGTAAATGCTCGGGCCGCATAAGGGACCTCGGTCGCTATCGCTTTCGGTTGATCATGAAGTAACTCGTCCATCATCGAAACGGTGCCACGGGCCTGTGCTTCGAGCTCCGGTGAGTTCCCTCACGCAGACACGAATGCTCCTTCTTGACCCTCAATTGTAATTTGTGAGCAGCTCGGTCGAACACCGTTGAGTGTCGCTTGCGCGCGCCCGCCCCATGCCGCATCCGCCTGTCAGACTTCGCCGATATCGAATGCAAGGGAGCTTTGTTCGGATTTATTTCAAGTGGACGGAATCGCCGGGACAGTCGGTATAGGAAGACATTTTTGTGGGGTTGAGTGGATGGGAAGCTGCTGCAGTTCACCTTACGGCACCTGCTGCCACCGGGTCCGCCTCCTGCCATTTTGTATTGGGCTGGACTTCGCTCGTCATCAGCAGGACGCTAAGTTCTTCGGCTGATCGCGCGACCACCGCAGCGCCGGCTGACAGCAATCGTTGACCGTGGTCGTCGTGGCAGTGGCCGCCCGCGGTGAAACCGATCACCATCATCCCCGCGGCCACACCGGCTCGAACGCCTGCAATGCTGTCCTCGACCACGACGCAGCGCGCTGCCTTAGTGCCCATCTGGGCGGCAGCGAACAGGAAGAGGTCCGGTGCAGGCTTACCGGCCTTTACCATGGCGGAGCTGAACACGTGGGGATCGAAGTATGCCCAAAGTTCCGTCAGTTCAAGACCAAGCCGCAGCTTGTCGGGGGCGCTGCTCGATGCGACGCAGCGCGGCAATCGCAACTGATGCAGGAGTTGGTCAATGCCGCTGATCGCTTGCAGTTCCGTCTGGTAGCTTTCCTTTATCCGGGATTGCACGATGACGTCGAAGTCGCTGGGTAGAGGGCGGCCCCAGTCTTCTTCGATCATTTTCCGCATGGTGGCTGAGGAAAGGCCGGTAAACCGCAGAATCACATCAGAATACGACATGGGATAGCCAATGCGGGTAAGTTCTTCGGCATCGATTCGACTTGCCAGCGTCTCGCTATCGATCAGAACGCCGTCGCAATCGAAGATGACCAGTTCATAAGAGGCCTGTTGATTCATTGCATGCCCTCGGGAACCCAACCTTCTGCGGAGACCTCGACCACATGTCGGTCGCTAACTTCGAAGCGATGCACCAGGACCCCATCAACGTCGATTATCGCGATGTCAAAAGCGGGCGCATCCTCGACGAAGTCCGCGTCTCTCCGCGTGAAATGTGGAATGATCTGATGCGCCACGCCGCGGTTTGCACTGAAAGGGATGCCGCTCCAGGTGCCGCCAACATCGACATGCACATGGCCGTGGAAAATGTGCTGCACATTGCCGGCGCTGACAATCGCCTGCATGATCGGGCGCCAATTCTCGGTGCTCCAGGGTTCGAAATGCGGCAGGCCGATCGGCTGCAGCGGATGATGGACGAAGAGGTAGGCCCGCACATCCGACGCCTCGGCCACCCGGGCCAGCAGCCACTCGAGCCGACCATCGTCCAAGGAGCCATGACCGAAACCTTCCACCAATGTGTCGAGAAAAATGAGGCGCCCGGCAGATCCGTCGTGAACCGACTGGATAAAGCCGTTCTCATCGCGCGGCTCTCCAGGAAACGCCCGAACAAAATTCTCGCGGCTGTCGTGATTGCCGAGCAGAAGGCGGGCGGGCACGCGCAGTTCCTGCAGCACCTCGCGAAGCAGGACATAGGAAGCGAAATCTCCCTCGTCAGTGAGATCGCCAGTCACGACGCAAAGCTCGGCGTCGGCGTGATCGCGGTTGATGCGCTCAATGGTCTTGCGAAGCCGTTGGGCAGGATCGAAGCCGAAGAGCATGGCGCCTAACGGCACAAGATGGGGGTCGGTCAGATGAATGAGTTTCATGGATAATCCCGAAAAAGGGAGGGATGCCGCACAGGAGCGTGCAGCGTCTCGGACGAGGCGATCAGTTCGTTTTCGGCAGGAGTGCGCGAACCTCGGACACCATGTCTGCGAGAGCGGCTTCCGGTTCCTTGGATCCAAGCGCAATAGCCGTCATCTCGTCGCGGAGGACCTCCCCGATCTGCACGCCGTTATCACCAGGCCAGGAGAACCACGGGCGGGCGCGGGGCGTCTGAAGCACGCTGGTGTACCAGTTCGGGTGCTTATTGTAGAAGCCGGCGAGATGATCCTTGTCGAGGGCAAGCGTGTTGGTCGGCATATAACCAGTATTCGGCACGACAATGCTCTGGCCTTCAGGACTTGTGGTGAACTTGACGTAGTCCCAGGCGGCGGCGCGCTTGGCGGGATCGTCGGTAAGGATTATCGCAACCATGCCGCCCGTCGGCATCGTCGCATCTTCAGCGCCGAGCGGCTGCTTGGCTGTGCGGAGCTTGAACCGATCTCCAATTTCACCTTCGAAACCGCTCACACTGCCGGCAGAGGCGAAGAAGAAGCCGAGCTTGCCGGAGGTGAAGAGCTGCCGGGCGGCATGGGAGTCGATCGCCGGCTGAGCGCCGTCGGTGTGGAACCGCTTGAACAGCTTGACGGCAGCCTGGCCTGCAGGACCGTCAAAAGCGATGTCGCTCTCCTTGTCGTTCATCATCTGGCCGCCGAAGTTGCGTACCAGGTTCTGCGTGGCCCAGTCGTCCGAGCCGAGCTGGTAATACATGCCGGACGTTCCATTGCCGAGCGCACCGACCTTGCCGGCCAGTGCGACGAAGCTGTCCCAATCGGTCGGAACCTTGTCGGGGTCGCCGCCCGCCTGCTTCACGAGATCGGCATTGTAATAAACGACCGGCGTCGATATGGCGAAGGGAAGTCCGTACAGATGGCCCTCGATTCTTGCCAGAGACAGGATTTGTTCCGTGTAGCCCTTATCGGCCAGGTGATCGGCGGCAACGAGATCGTCGATGGGCTTTACGAGCCCGCGCGTGACGAGCGGACGGAGCACGTTAAAGCCGACATAGTGAACGTCCGGCAACTCGCCTGCCATGCTCTGACGAATCAACGTCTGGACAGCTTCGTCATAACTCGGCGCAGCAGCGCGGAAGCTGATCTTGATTTCCGGGTGGTCCGCCATGAAGCGGTCTGCAATCGGCTTGTGGATCACTTCGTGTTCGGGCCAGGCGTAATAGACATTGAGTTTCGTCTCGGCTTGCGCTGGCATGGCTGCCGCTGCGACACCGGCAGCAAGGATCATTGCAACTGTTTTCACATTGCTCTCCTGAGTTTTGAGATGGGGGTTTTTAGAGACGGAGCTAGTGTCGGCCGAGCACCAGACCTCGGATGAAGTGTTTCTGCATGAGAAGGAAAAAAGAGACCAAGGGAGCAGTTACGAGAACGCCCCCCGCCATCAGCGCACCGACATTTCCGGCGCCCTCGCCGGCCTGCCGGAAATAGGCAATGCCGAGCGAAGCCGTCATCATGTCGGGATTGGTTATCACCACCATTGGCCAATAAAGATCGTTCCAATGGGCCACGATAGAGAAGATCGAGAAGGAGACGACGGCCGGCCAAGCTGCTGGCAGCATGATCCGCCAGGCGATCGATAGCTCGCTGAAACCGTCGAGCCGCGCCGCGTCGAGCACCTCATCGGGAAAGGTCACGAAGAACTGCCGGAACAGGAAGATGGCAAACACCGAAATGATCCAGGGCAGAACCAGAGCGGCATAGCTGTCGAGCAGTCCGGATTTTGCGAGGGCTATGTAGATCGGGATGGTTGGTATCTGCACCGGCACCAGAAGGCCGAGCAGGACGCCGACAAGCAGAATAGGGCGGCCCGGGAAGGACAGCTTGGCCAGCGCATAGCCGCATGGGATGGCGATCGCGATCTGCAACACAAGAATTGCCAGACACACGACAAAGCCATTTGCCATGAACCGAAGCAGCGGAATTGCCGAGAGCGCAGTGCCGTAATTGTCGATTGCGCCGTGAAGGGTCGGCGTTGGAAGCAGGCTGCCGTCAAAGATCTCGCTCTGTGGCGTCAGCGAGGCAAGGATCATCCACAGAAACGGAAAGACCATGATGATCGCGCCGGTGACAAGCACAGCATGCGAGACAATGCGGGAAGAGGAAGATTGCCCCAGGATCATCACTGGCCTCCACTTGCTTTCCAGCGCGCCCGACGCTCGGAGACGCGCATCTGGACGAGCGACAGGAAAGTCACGAAGACAAAAAAGGAAACGGAGATCGCAGAAGCATATCCGACGCGGAAGAAGCGGAAACCTTCTTCATAAAAAGTGTAAAGAACGACGGAGGTAGATTTCATCGGCCCTCCCTGTGTGAGGACCGCGACCGTTTCGAAAACCGAAAAGGCGCGGATAATTGTCATCACGGTGACGAACACCGTAACTGGCGCCAGCATCGGCCAGGTGACCAGAAGGAAGCGCTTCAGTCCCCTGTCCGCCCCGTCGATAGTCGCAGCTTCGTAGAGCTCCTCTGGAATGGTCGAAAGGCCAGCCAGGAAAAGGATCATGTTGAAGCCAACCAACTGCCAGACGCCGATCGCCGCGAGCGCATATATGGCCGTCGCCGGGTCGGACAGGAACCTGACGGGCGATGCGCCCAGGAGCTGCAGCAGCGTGTTGGCAAAACCCAGACTTGGATGCAGGATTGCTTCCCACGCGGTCGCGAGAGCAACCAAGCTTGCAGCCACGGGCAGAAAGTAAGCGGTTCGATAGAGAACTGCGAACCGTGATCTAGCGATCAAAACGGCGACGAGCAGCCCCCACCCGATTGCCGTCGGCACGACCACAGCCACATAGAGCGCGGTGTTGCGCAGACTCTGAGCAAAGCCAGGGTCGGTCAACATGCGCGTATAATTAGCAACCCCGATGAATTGGATTCCGGCCAAGCCGAGCGACGCATTCGTGAAGGACAGAAAGAAGACAAGAATGGCGGGTCCGATGACAAGGGCAACAAGCAACAGCGTCGCCGGCACGGACAGAATTATGCCAGCTTGCGCCTGGGCCCGAGCCGGCCGGTAGCTGCCTGCAGTGTTCGGAGCTAAGGAACTGAGCGGAATGTCGTTGGCTAAGGCCATGTCAGGCTGCCCCGCTGTGATCGCCACGCTGGCGCGAGCCGTTGGAAGGAAAGAACCATGCCTGTTCAGCGTCGATGGTCAGTCCCAGATTGTCGCCGTCACGCAGTGATCGCGCGCGCTCGGCGGAAATGCGGGCGACGAACTGAGCGCCGGCCTCGGCATCGACAAAGACGTGAGCGTCGATCCCTGCGTGCTCAATGCGCGTGACGCGAACCGGCAGGGCTCCTGGATGATCCTTCTCAGCCAGGGTCGCATGCTCGGGGCGGAAGGCCAGCGTTCCGGCCAGCCCGGATCCGAGCGCATCGCGAATGATGATCCTGCTGCCGCCGATCATGAGCGCGCCGCCTATAGGTGCGGCCACTGCCAGCTCGTTCAGGAATGGCTGCGCCAGGAAGCGCGCTACGTCTAGATCGACGGGTTCGCGATAGAGATCGGCAGGGGCTGCGACCTGACGGAGTTCGCCGCCAAAGATGACTGCGACGCGGTCTGAAAGCGCTGCCGCCTCGGCCTGGTCATGGGTAACGAAGATAGTCGTCGTTTCCATTTCCTTGTGAAGCCGTGCGATCTCGCCACGCGTATGGATGCGCAGCGCTGCGTCCAAGTTTGCCAAGGGTTCGTCCATCAGGAAGATCTTCGGCTTGCGCACCATGGCGCGTCCCAAAGCCACGCGCTGGCGCTGCCCGCCCGACAGCGCCGACGGTCGACGCTCGAGCAGCGCGTCGAGCTTGAGAAGCCCTGATGTCTGCCGGACCCGCTCCTGGATCGAGCGTTTGCGTTGGATGGCTCCGGGCAGCAGCGCGCCAATCACAGGAAGCCGTTCCAAGCTGCTTAGCTCACGCATGACCAGCGGGGCAGCAATGTTGTCGTGCACGCTCAGATGCGGATAAAGGGCGTAGCTCTGGAACACGAAGGCTAGGTCGCGGTCCTTCGGCGCCACCGCGTCCAGCCCCCTGCCGCCTGCACGCACATGGCCCTGGTCGGCACGCTCCAGCCCCGCGATGATCCGAAGAAGCGTTGATTTACCACACCCGGACGGCCCCAGCAGTGTCACAAACTCCCCCGCAGCAACCCTTAGACAGATGCCGCGCAGGACATCAATCGCGCCAAACCGCTTGCCGATGTCGTCGATGTGAAGGTCTAACGCTGCCATTCCGAGTTCCCTTTCGGTGGGCGTGACTTCTATCGGTGCTTTATTTCATTTTCGTGACAATATGGAGTTTAATTTCATTTGGCAACCGGTTTATCCATCGCCTTTCCGAGCGCCAGCATGAGGCTTTCGATCACAAAGATCTTGCCGATCGTCGATGTTAGGGTGCCGCCGATCGGGTGGTCTTGAAGGCCGGAGGCCTGCAGGGTGAAGTCAGCCGCTTTCTCGAGCGGGCTGCGGGCGCGGTTGGTGATGGCGACGGTCAGTGCCCCCGCAGAACGGGCGCCCTTGAGGAACTGGACGGTGTCAACCGTGAGGCCGGAGATCGAAAGGCCGATCGCAACGCATCCGGGACTAAGCCCGCTGGCGACTTCGTGAGCCATGTTGGAATTCCTGAACGCAAAGGCCGTTAGCCCGACACGCAAAAGCCGATAGGCAAGCAGTTCTGCCGTTATACCGGACATTCCGGCGCCGTAGAGGTCGATCCGTCTGCTTGCCGCAAGCGCGGCGGCGACCTTCGCGAGAGTTTCGGAATCGGCATTGTTGTGTGCGATGCTGAGGTTTTGCGCCATGGTGTCGTGCAAGGATTGCAGAGCGCTATCCGCAGTTCCAGCAGCAGTAGGAGGCAGTCCCGGGCGGCCAATCTCGGCCGCTAATGCCAGCTTGAAGTCGCGGAAGCCGGAAAAGCCTATCTGCCGGCAAAGCCGCAATATGCTCGCTTCACCACTGGCCGCGAATTCACCTAGCTCCGCGACCGATTGGTGCAGCACCTTTTCCGGGTTTTCCAGAATGTATTTGGCAATGCGAGCGAGCGCATTGGGCAATCCATCGATGTCGTCCTGCAGGCGAGCCAAGATGCTCTCGTGCGATGCCGCTTTCATTGCAGGTGAGTTGACGCTCATTTCCACAATCCTCACCCCTTATGAATGAAGGAAAGAGCAGCGAGATACCATAAATTATCGAACAATTTCTGGACAATCGACCGAGGGCGGCCCCAAGGTCGCGAGAACAATGCCTCGCTCGTGACCGTCCTGGCGTCGGTCCGCCAAGGTCAATAGTCCTCAATTCTCTCCGGGCCGGATCCACTTCTAAGCATCATTGCGGAAAAGCTGCGGCCTAATAGGTCGTATTTCAACCCCCTGTGATGGTGGCTATCCCATAGGTCATAATGCTCATTGGGGTCCTCTTTATGATCGAACAGCTCTCCTATTTCAACATCGTGATATACATTTAGTTTGTGACGTCCATCATAGTACATCGATGCGCGAGACCCTCGGCTGCCGCGGAACCTGAGGGAGTTGTGATACTCACTGACAACGTATGGCTTATGGCAATCCAGTGAAGTGTTCCCAAGCAGCATCTGGTCGAGTGACAGCCCCTGCATGGCCTTTGGGACCTCAAGCTCCGATAACGAGAGCAATGTGGGCGCAATATCGACCAGCTCGACAAGTGCATTCGACACCGATCCTTGGGCTGGGCTGCCAGGCACGGAAATCACAAGTGGGACATGCACCACACCCTCATAGAACCGGCAGCCTTTGTAGAGCAGGCCGTGGTCGCCCATCATATCACCATGATCGCTCATGAAGACGATGATCGTGCGATCCAGCTGGCCGGTTTCCGTCAAAGTGTCTAGTATCCGGCCGACCAGATCGTCCACCTGTGCCACCTCGGCGTGATAGGCCGCTCTCATCTCCCAAATATTGAACTTCGTTGGTGGCGCTTCATGCGTAGGTCCTGCCAATTCGTCGTTGTGCGCCTCACCCGCGTCTGTTGCTGCGTGCCAAGGATCCACCGCGAATTTCGCTTGCTGATCGACTCGTTCAAATTTCTTCTGGTGCTCGAGATCAATCGGCTTGAACGCAGGATCAGGCATATCATTTGGATTGAACCGGCTGAGGTAGTCTGGCGGGGGATTGAGGGGCGGATGAGGCGCGTCGATGTTAACGCCTAAATACCAACTACGATCAGAATGCATCTTGATGAAGCGCTCAGCCCGATCGCCTGCCCAACGCGCCTGCCGATATTCTGCGGCTGGTCCCGGACCATAGTGTTGGTCAAGATAGGGTTTGAAGTAGGCTTCGGGATTGATCCCTTTTGACCACATCCACGCATGATAGTCGTGGTTGCCTGACCACTCCGGAAATGGCTCAGGGCTCCAGTAGAACTCGGCAAATCCATCATCGGGGCGCTTTTCTATCATGCCACGTGTGGCAGACAGGTGCAGCTTTCCTATGTGCCCTGTATAGTATCCGGCGTTCGCCATCAGTTTTGGGAGCAAAACGAGATGCGAAGGAAATGTGCCGGCGCCGTTCTGATGCACTTGGTGTGCGATCGGATACAAGCCTGTCAGAAAGCTCGTTCGGCTCGGCGTGCAGATAGGGCTCTGACAATACGCACGGGCGAATGCCGTGCCCCTCGCCGCCAGGCGGTCAATATTGGGAGTCTGCGTGCCTTTGAACCCTAGGCACTGCAAGGTGTCCCAACGCTGCTGATCGCTGCAAATCCAGACTATACTAAAGTTCCTCAACTCTCATCCCACGCGCTATGAAGGTTCAGTTCGCGCGCGCACCGGCGCGCAAAACCGCGCCGGTGGCGACGTGTAACGGCTATTTCAGGTATCCAGCGCGCTTCACGATTTCGACCGCATCACCTTGAGCATCGTCCAAGGCAGCCTCTGGGCTCTTGCTCCTGACAACCGCTTCTTGCAGGGCACGGCCAAGGCGATCGCCGATCTCCTTGAATTCTGGAATGCGAGGATAATACCACTCGGGCGCCCCGCGAAGCGTTTCTGCATACGTTGCCGCAAACGATCCATGGCCATAATCATAGTCATGTTTCGCACGGATTTCCGGATCGTCCCACAGCGATGTCCTGGTGATGGCGACAAAGGTGCTGTCGAGCGAAATCCGCTTCATGAGATCTTTACTCGTCGCCCATTGAAGGAAGGCCGCTGCAGCTGCCTTGTTTTCTGATGCAGCTGGAATGACATACGCCTGTCCCGCAAAGGGCGGGAACCTCCCACTTACGCCGCCAGGGGGCAAAGCAAACCCAAGCTTGCCGACGACCTTCGACAGCTTGGGATCGAGAATGCGACCTGCGGTGGGAGCGCCTTCGACAGTCATAGCAATGCGGCCCTGCTGCATCGCGATGACAACATCATCGAAGGTTGCTGAGATGCTCCCAGGCACAGTGAAATTGGTCATCACATCCGTGTACCATTTCAGCGCCTCCACCGCAGCGGGCGAATTTACCGTGGGCGTCAGATCCGCTGGTTCGTTCGCAAAATATTTACCGCCAAAACCATAAAGAACCTGGCCCCAAAACCATATATTCTCGCCAGTATCCGGTTGACCCCGTAGCGCCGTGCACTGAATGTCTGCCTTTCTCAGCAGATCACAATCATTACGGAACTCTTCCCACGTTTGCGGTGGCTGTTTGATTCCGGCTTTCTCGAACAAGTCGGCACGATAATACAGGAGCTGTGTCGCCGCGAAATGCGGAAATGCCAGCTGTTTGCCGTCCTTATTGTAGAGGCGCAGCACGGGAGCGATGAAATCCTGTACGTCCGCACTCTTCATGTCTATGTAATTATCGAGCGGCTCCAGGATATCGCCAGATGCGTATCGCCCGAACTCCTCGCTCCCTAAGTATACCACGTCGTAACTATCTGAACGCGTTAGGAGCTCGACCGACACTTTTTGAACGGTCGGCGCATAACCGAAGAGATCAAACTGCACTTCAGCGCCAGTCTTCTCTGTGAATTCGTGCGCGAATTTTTTGAGCTCCAAATCGTATGCCGAGTTTGTCGATAGGACCTTTATTTTCACGCCGTCATAGCGCTGCTGAGCCGACGCTCCGCCGCCGACGGCAACACCTAATGCAACAGCAAGAATTCCAAGACATCTCATTGCTTTTCTCCTTGAGCTAGCGTTTCACCCTTTCACGGAACCGGTCGTTGTTGGGCCGGCGACGTATTTTTTTACGAACGGCACGAACACCACGATCGGGACCAGCATAAGCACGCATGCGGCTGCCGCCTTGCCCCAATCGGTCCCCTCAAATGGGATGAAATTCAGTATTGCGACGGCGGCAGTTTTCGCGTCATCGCGTGTCAGTGTCAGCGCGAAAAGAAACTCATTCCACGAACCAATGAATATCAGTATTGCTGTTGCCATGATACCAGATTTGGCGATGGGTATCGAGATGAGCGTCATCGTCTGCAGCGTTGACGCGCCGTCTATCATCGCGGCTTCTTCAATTTCACGCGGCACTTGGTCAAAAAACGCCGACAAATACCATATCGCAAGCGGAACCGCGAACATTGTGTTGACGATGATCAGCGCAATCTTCGTGTCGACGAGGTGTACTTGGCGAAAAAAGAGAAAGTAGGGGATGATGTAGATCATCGCTGGCGCCGCCCGGAGTGCCAACACCAGCGTCAATAGCCTTCGCATCGCAGTTTTCTGCAAATGAGAGATGCCAAAGGCTGCCGGGATCGAAAGCGCCATGGTCAATATGATGGTGCTGCATGAGACCACAATTGAATTGATGAGCGCGGAAGAGAAGTCCTTGTCAGCGATTATCGCGGTATAGTGCTGAGCGGATGGCTCCCCCACGATCACGGGCGGCCATTGAAACATCTCGGTCGGCTGCTTGAGAGATGTCGATAGGGTCCACAATATCGGCGAGAACAGGAATAGCGCAAAGGCAGCGGAGACAAGGTATCCGTAGATGCGACGTCCGAGGTCCCGACGCATGGGCTCACCTCCCAACGCGAGTGGCCGAGATTTGGCGAATAGACCAAAAACACACGCCGACGATCGTTGTTGTGAATGCCACGAGAATTGCGGCGGAATAATCTAGATCGAGATATGTAAATGCGGTCAGAAAAGCGTAGAAGTTTAGGGGTTCAGTCGCCCCAGCCGGCCCGCCACCTGTCAACACGAAGATCACGGGGAAAATCCCAAGGACCTCTAAAGCTTGAAACACGGCGACGGCTCCCATCGCAGGTAAGACAAGCGGTATGGAAATATGCCATTGCGCCTGGGCCCAACTTGCTCCGTCGAGGTTTGCCGCCTCATAAATCTCGTCTGGGATCGAGTCCAAAGACGAGAGAAGCAGCAAAGCAACGATGGGAACGCCAAACCAAATCGATACGATGATCACCGAGATCAGCGCTGACGTTTTGCTTCCAAGTAAGTCAGCTTCGAAATTGTGACCGAACAAGCTTGCGAGATAAGACAAGCCGCCGACACCAGGAATGAGGAACAGCTTCCACACAATTCCGCCTACCGCTGGCGGAACTACGGACGGAAGCAGGAAAGCTGCTCGCATCCACCGTGTGCCAACGAGCTTTTCCTTAAGCGCTATTGCCAACGCTAATCCACACAGTAATTGGAGGACGACGGGGACGACGACCAAAATGAACGTAACCAGCGTGGCGTTGATAAACCGACCGTCGGACAAGAACCGCGCGTAATTGTAAAGCCCGATAAAGCGCGTCTTTTCCGGGAAGGCTATGTTGAAGTCCCCGAACGAGAGGGCAACGACAGCTGCAATCGGGACGAGCGTCGCGAGACATAGGAACCCGATCGCGGGTGTAATGAGCGCCGAAGACACTTTAGGCCGGGAAGATGCCATCGTCCGTTAGTCCTGGAGTTATTTATTCTCGCCCTGAATGGGTCCCCACGCTGCTGTCAGCAATGCTAAAGCGAGCTTCAGTAAGCAGAGGGCGTCACGATGCAGTGTTCCCCGTGGTGAGCTATTCGCGGCCGTCGACGTGATGAAGTGCCGAGACAATTCCACGGTGTATAGTTTTATTGTAGGGTTACCTTTCCAAGTTTCATACGCCTTTGGAAACAGAATGCTGCGTAGCATTCAATCGGCAGGCGAAGCACGACGCATTCTTGCCCGTCAACGGCCTCGAGACAGCGGGATCACTGCCACTGGCTCGCCATTGCTGTCTTGATCAGGGCCAAGAAGGATGCCCGGAACGTGTCATCTCGTGACGCGCGTGCTCAGACCCGGGGCTCCGATTCATTCACGGTCACCTTTGTGTCATTTTGGCTATAACGAAACTGGGCATCAGTAAGTCCGGCCGCGTCGGACAGTTCTGCGGCTAGCAGCTGAGCGGGCAGGATGTCCACGATTGATCGTCCCACACGGTTCTGCAAAGATGGCACCTTCACAACTGCTAGGTTTTTGGCGTCCTGAGGCGACTCGCTTGCGGTTACCAGAAGAACTGCACAGCCGATTTCAGCCAATTCCTGCGCCAATCGCACTTCGCGGCCGTCACCAAATATCAAAATCCCGGTTGCCTGATCCATCGATTCCATCGGGCCGTGCAAGTAGTGCAGCGTGTCTGCGACGCCGGTGGGCACCCTCGCAGCCTCGCGAATGAGCAAACAAGCCTCGCCCGCCGTACCCAAAGCCGATATCGCGCCAACGCAATCGATCGCCCGCTGGTCATGAAACATTTCTCCAATGCGTGCCATCTTTTTCGCAGAGGTTTCCAAGACCTCGCTTGCTATCAGAGGAATGTCGTTCCAATTGAAGCTGTCGTCACCGCAGAGCGCATCTATCAGCAGCCCGCCTGCCAGCAGCGAGCCTGTGTAGCCGGTGCTCGACGGCAGTGAATCCGGACCGGACTCGAAGCGAAGTGCTGCCGAAGCGGTGCGTGACAGCGGGTCGTTGCCTCCGCTTGTAATCGCGAGGGATGGTAACGTGCTGTGGATGGTGAGTGCAGCGATTGGCTCGATGCTTCTTCCTCCGACAGAAAAGACTATGATCGCGTCGCCAGGGTCTCCCGGCTCCATGAGATCGACTGCGCGCCAAGTATTTGCTCGTCTGCCGCGGCGTTGCAGCTCACCGGCCACTACCCCCGCTGCCTCGTAACTCGCGCCTATTCCTGTAACGACGACAGTCCCCTTTTCAAATGGCGCGAGATCAAGGTCGCGAAGCTGCGTTCCGACCACTTCCAAGGTATGGCGAAACTGATTGGGTTGACGGGCGATCGTTGACCTGTAAATCATTGGATATCCATATGTTGAGAGACAATTGAGGTCTCTGGGCCATCCCCGGCACTGCAAAGTTGCCGCGCCAAGACGCAGGCGCCTAAGACCGGCGGCTTGTCGAGGAAGGTGACCGCCACTGTCGCCCCGAAACGATCGGAAATTTGATGGGAGAACGCATTGGCTAAAAGTGGCTGGGCGAGGATGACCCCTCCGCCTACCACCACGTCTTTGTCGGACACGCCCGCCAACTTCAGGTGGTGAACTAATTGGGTCAGGGCCGCTGCGCCCTCGTCAATAACGCGCTTAGCCAACGACGAGCCTTCATTGGCTGCGTAGAAGATAACGGGTGCGTGTCGCCCCAGAGCCGAGGCACCGCCTTCCTTCGCGATAGCGGTGCCGATGTTCGTGGGGCTATTCAGTCCAAATGCCTCACAAAGCGCTTCGACAAGCGGCTCTGACCTTGCCCCTCCGAGGTCAATGTGCCGTCGCACTGCTCGACCAGCCTCACGTACTAAACCGGGAGCGCTCCCTTCGTCTCCGATTGCCCAGCCCCAACCGCCTGCGACATGCATCCTGCCTTTCTGGTCCCGAGCAACGGCGATTGAGCCAGTTCCCGCGACGACACCAATTCCGCTGGAAAGCCCCATGGCTAGGGGAAATAGCTCTGCATCGTTGACGACCCTCAACGGGCAGGCAAAATGATTGGAAAGTGGTTTTTGCAGGATGGCACACTCGGCCTCATCATCACATCCATGAGAGCCAATCGCGATGCCGTTGGGAGTGGCGCCATCCGCAAATCCGCTGATTAGCGCGATTAGTCCAGGAATATCGTGGTCATAGGCTCCACAACGCCATTCACTGGTCCTCACCACCAAGTCGCGGCCCATGCCCTGTTCCAGGCAGCTTCTCAAATGCGTTTTGGTGCCTCCGATGTCGACACCAATCGATATAGAACCCATCTCGTCATCTCTGTTCGCATTCGCGCCCAGCGGCCGCGGTCCCAGTCTCTCGCTGAAGGAATATCACTTTTTTTTCGTCTGCGTAAGATGGTTTTTTTCATCATGCGCCGAGACTCTCTCCCCGCGCGGCGATGATGGTCAAATGCCGTGCAAAAAGGCTGGCAGGCGGCTGGGGGCTCTAACGAAAACAATGTTCACGGCTTGGCAATCTGCTGAAAAATTCCTATTGCTTTCACTGCCCGTGTCAATCAAGCCTAGGGAGCTGGAGCTCGGCGACATCAAGGGAATCGTAAATGCAGGAAAAGATCTTGGCGCGCTTGCGTTCGTCTCAGCCCAGCCTCAGTCCGGCGCTCCTTCGCATCAGTGAGTACGTCCTTAACGATCCCGCGAAGGTCGTGAACCAAACTATCACGGAGGTTGCTGACGGATCCGGATCGAGCGAAGCGAGCGTCTTGAGGTTCTGTAGAGACATCAAATTTTCGAGCTTCCAGCGTTTCAAACTGGCATTGGGGATCGAACTCTCCACTCACCAGACAATCAGACACGCCAGCCCGTCTGGTGACGTCATCGACGACACGCTGTCGACGGCCATCACCGCGCTCAAGCAGACAAAAGACCTGTTGAACCACGCCGCTCTCGAATTGGCGGCAAAACAGATCATACGAGCAAAAAGCATAGATCTGTACGGGTTCGGCGGCTCTGCGAATGTGGCCCGATACGCGCATTACTTGTTTGTTCGATTCGGACTGGTGTCGCGCGTGCTGGACGACCCACATCTCGCCGTCATGAGTGCAGTGAATCTCGGGCCGAAGCAAGTCGCACTGGCAATTTCGGAATCTGGCTCGAGCAAGGATACAATCAACTCACTTATGGCGGCCAAGGCGGCTGGCGCATTTACCATCGCAATCACCTGTCATATACGCAGTCCGATCGCTGCCAACGCGGACGCTGTACTGGGAGCATCCTCAACAGACACGCCCATCACGCGAGGAGCATTCTCCAGGGTCGCTGGACAATATTTGATCATCGACATCCTCGCCAACATGATCGCTAAAGATGGCAGCAAGTTCCAGGCGGCTATGCAGCGAACCGCAGAAGCCACCATAGATAAAAGCTTTTAGCCGAAACGTTCGCGCAGGTAGTCGTTCAGGAAGCGACCGTCCGGGTCGAAGCGAGCCCTTTGAGAAATAAAATCCCCGTATCTTGGGTACAAGGCTTCGATCTCGGACCGGCCCAGGCTGTGAAGTTTGCCCCAGTGCGGACGACCTTTTACCCAGGAAAAGATTGTCTCGCAATCGCGGATGAAATCCCAGTAGTCCTCTCCTGCTGCGCCGGACACCGATATCATTGCGGTCTTCCGCTCAAAGTATGGACTCAACCAAATATCGTCAGCCGCCACGGTTCTATACTCAACCGGGAATATCTGCGACGGATGCTTCGTCTGGATCAGCTTGCGTATTTCACGCAATACCGCCGGACCGTCCTCGTAGGGCACCGAGTATTCGCATTCGTTATGGTTCGGCATCGGAATTGAACCCGGAAATATCCGATAGCTGGGCCCTATTCTCTCGCCGGCCTGTGCTTCGACAGCTGCTGACGGCTGAGTTGTGACGTTCAGCGTTCTGATTTCGCAGACATCAGCTTTACTGCGCGTACGACCAATGCCAGACGTGTCGGGCAGGCTGTATAACGATGCCGAGTGTTCGGTCGGGCACCAGAACACGCGGAGGCTCCGGTTTTCCTGACATAGCTGATCCAAATGATTCATGCATTCTTCAAAATCCTCACGCCATATTTTGTCATGAAGATCAAAAGCAGGAACAAGCTTCATCGTGACGGAAAGCACCACGCCAAGCATTCCGAGACAAACTTTCGCAGCGTTGAGGACATCGATGTCTTGCGAAGCATCGAAATTGGCGATGGATCCATCGCCCATCGCTATCCGCATTCCAATTATCGGGCCCGCTAAGCATTGCAAACTATCGCCGCTGCCATGCGTACCCGTCGATACGGCCCCGCTCATCGTCTGCAGATCGATATCGCCCTGGTTGGGCAATGCCCAACCAGCAGAACGCAGTTCAAGGCCAACGTCACAAATCCGCGTTCCGCCGCGGAGGGTTACGCTGCCGTTGGTTGGGTCGATATTTTCGATCCCTGTTAGACGCTCCGCGGAGATTAGAACTCCGTCCGTGGGGACAATCGGCGTATAAGAGTGACCCGTACCCACTACGCGGACGCGCAGATTGGTTGAAGCTGCTGTCTTGATCGTTCTGCAGACGTCATCGTCCGAACTTGGCATTTCGAAATGCTTCACCCGACAAACCTGATTGCTCACCCAGTTCCGCCAAATCATGCTAGGGCCGAGTGTCTGCGCTCTGGTCTCTGAAGAAGGCAATGGAGTTCTCCTTGCGTGTGTTTTCTCGCTGCTAGGTGCTGGGGCAGCCGCCTCGGCCCGCCAGAATAGGGTCGTCACGCTGTGCCCAGCGCCGACTCATTTTGGCAGGCATGACGGATATCATCATCGACCTAGATACAAAAGAAGATTATCTCCATTATACTCGGTGCCCCGGCAGACCGACCAAGGACTGGCGACGCATCCACACTCGATACGACCGATGCGCGCACACATTCTTGTCAGCAATCGCCTTCGCTGCAGCGTTCATCTTCTGGATCAATGAGATGCTGTAACGGGGCCTGCGTCGTGCGCTGCCCGTTACCGATTGCATGCTGACCGGTTGCCGCCGACGCTCCCGTATCTGATTCTGACAGGAGGATTACGGGATGAAACTGTTCATTGGGTTGGATGTCTCACTCGCCAAGACTGCGGTCTGCATTGTCAGCGAGCACGGCAAGATCGTGAAGGAGGCTGAGGTCGGCAGCGATCCCGCGGCGCTGACGCAATTCGCGCTGGAGCAACAGGGCGAAATTGCGATGATCGGGATGGAAGCCGGGCCGTTGTCGCAATGGCTGCACCGTGGGCTGACCGAAGCCGGCCTGGAAGTGGTTCTGATGGAAACCCGGCAAGTGAAGGGTGCTCTGAAAACCATGCCGATCAAGACAGACCGGCGCGATGCTGAAGGTATTGCCCGGCTGCTACATTTGGGCTGGTTCCGGCCAGTCCATTGCAAGTCGGTGTCTGCCCAGGAGATCCGCGCACTCCTCGGGGCGCGCAAATCCATCCAGCAGGGCGTGATCGCTCTGGAAATGTCCTTGCGCGGGTTATTGCGGAACTTCGGCTTGAAAGTCGGCGCAATCTCCAAAGGACGGTTTGATGCTCGCATTCAGGAACTGGTTGCCAGCAACACTACGCTGGTGGCGGCACCGAGCCGATGCTTCGCGCCCGTGCCACCCTCCGCCATGAACTGGCGCGACTGGAGCGGCATGTGCGCAGCCTAGCACAGGACGACCCGACCTGCCGCTTGCTGATGACCATGCCGGCCGTTGGCGCGGTGGTCGCATTGACCTTCAAGTCGGCCGTGGATGATCCGGCTCGGTTCTCGTCGTCGAAGAAAGTCGGCCCGTGGGTCGGCCTCACCCCTTCACGGCAGCAGTCCGGCGAGCGCGACGTGACAGGCGGTATCACCAAAGCCGGTGACGCCCATTTACGCCGCGCCTTATGCCAGGCCGCAACCGTCATGATGAACCGGGGCCGTGGGTCGTGGTTGCGGACATGGGCCTCGCGGGTCGCGAAACGGCGCGGCACCAAGCGGGCCATGGTGGCCTTGGCGCGTCGGATCGGTGTGATCCTGCATCGGATGTGGCTGGACGGAGGAAACTTCCGCTGGGAAGGAGCGCCAGAGCCGATCCATGCATGAGCTAATCTCCGTGTTGATGTCTGCCTGAGCGCAGACCTGCGAGGTCCCCGACCCGGGACGTGGTCCCGATGACGCCGCGGTCTGGACTGATGCCGCCCCGCCGGGCGAGCACGCCAATGAGATGGGCGCATCGGAACCATATTGGACAAGCATCATGTTGGCGGCCGCCGCGCCGACCACGGACCGAAGCATGAACCCGGGCAGAACCTCATACGGCAGGAAAGCAGGCGATATAGCACAACCAAAATGCAATCACGCTCTCGGCACACCCGGATGGGCGATCCCTTCTTGCATCAAATTTGCCTTGACGAGGACGGCCCTAGCCGACACGGCCTTTGGTCGGCGTCTCGGATGAAGTCTAGAATGCTTGCGTCGGCTCCAACCAACGTCTCTTCTGGAGCGGAAACACGCTCAGAGATTTTTCCACTCGGCGGTGTCGCGTCGAAGAAGCGTTCTGCAAAGAATAGTCCCCCGAAACCACCGTCATGAACCACAGGGACATAGCTGTGACGATTGATATTTCGCGTAGTTACATCGGAAACCGACTCGCAAGTCATAAGATGAGCTCTAGGTGTCATTATCATTCCAACCGTAAGGCCTGCCTGTACGTGCCAATTTCCGGACTTACGTCGGCGAGTTCTTGATAATCGTTTTTCCGCACGAAACTTAAGCTCCCATGGGAGAAGGCGAGGAAATCAATGCACGGTTAGCAACGACGAGCCTGTCTCTCGAGTAATTGTAGAAGCGAGAATCAATTTTGAGTTCCACGTTTGAAGGACGATTCCCAGTGCAGCGTCTGGACCCGGAGGCGTCTAGGAATCCAACAGCAGCATTCAACCAGAACCGAAATTCACCCACGTCGAAACGCGCAATGTTCGAGCGTATGGTCTCAGCGGCATGCTTTTCATGGACCCGCGCCAGCTTGCAGATTGTCATTGCCAGCATGATTGGCTGGTCGTTAGCCCGCTCCCACAGGAAGTCGTCGTCTAGAAATGATGCTTCGTCAGCATCCGAAAACTCGAATCCACTAATGTCCCGTACCTCGGCAAGATTTTCATAGGGATGACTGTGGAAATCACCGATGAGCGTCAAGTGTGGTGCCCATCGAACCATCAGTTCGCTCTTCAGGCGGACAGCCTGATCGTTGGGCTTCACGCTGTTCCGTGATCGCTTGGCTGAAATGCTGAGACTCATAAGATCGACATGGAAATGGGTCGTTCCTTTCGAGTCCTCGCGACTGAAGCCCCAAAGATACCCCAGCGTTTCCAGCTTTGTTCGGCGCGGACGACCATCTCCGAGAACATAGGCTTCCAGTGTGGCAAGCGTAATAGTGTGACGAGCTGCATCAGAAAGGGAAATGGTGAACTTCATCGTGCGTTACCTGAAGGTGCCTCCGATTCGTTTCCGATCAACGGCCAGCCACGATCCTCACTGGGGCTTCGCTGGTCCAAATCGCGATATATCCGACCTAGTCGGCCCGAATCCTGACCTTGATCAGGATCTCGCACGCGAAGTCCTGACCAAGAAGCCACGCTGGTACGTCGGGGGCTTTATCGTTCCCGCCTACGACGGTGTTGCGCCTGTGATACCTGACGGCGAGGAAACCATCGAAGAAACCGCCGACGACCTTCTCGCCAGTGAGACGCTGGACTCCGCTGTCGAGGAGGAGGTCGATGAGAAGGATTCGACTGACCAACCACCGCGGGACAGGTTTCTTCCGTCGTCGATAGGGTTGACGGTGGTTCTTCCGGAAACGGTGAGTCAAGTCACGCTGCGCGCAACATGGGGGAACTATAAGACGGAGCCCCCATTGCCCGATGCGCTCCTCATTCCCGAAGTGTCGGGAAAGGGCAAGCCAAAGCCAGAAAAGCCCGAGAACCTCCGTTGGGTTCGGGTTTCCGGCGAAGCCGCGATCGTCCTCGACGTCACTCGGAACCAGTCCGGGATCCCGCTGCCGGAAAGCGCTGCGCCTCACAGGCCGGGCGGCGGCATCGAAGTCGCCGTTCACACCGTGTGCTCCGTCAAAAGACTCCGGAAGGGGCTGAAGAGCGTCTGCGCGTCATCACCGTCTTCTTGGTAGACCGTCGACGGAGCACAAAGGCTCCGTACAAGGACGTGGCCTACGCGTTCCAGACCCGGATCGAGCTCGAATGTGCGGATGGATTTTATCCGCGCAGCGACCTGTCCACCTACCAGTCCGATGATTTCGAACTTAGGCTGGGCGATCTCCATTATCGCGATGTCCGCGAATATGCCGTTGGTCGCAACACATCTGCAGGCTGGCAAGAACGGCGTGACGCGACGAACGATCCGCTCCCCGTGACGCGTGTTTGGACCGATTTCCTTCCGCAGCAGGAGGTGGAGCGTGTCGTCCCGGCAAGGAGCGATGGCGTCGAGTTCGGCATGGAGGCTCTCGCTCGGGCTGCCGTTTCCGGAGCCGAAGCGGTCAGTGCAGCCTTGGATTCACTGCCTGAACTTTACGCCGAGTGGCGGCGGGGTCAGGAAGGAATGATGACAGGGCTTGCGCCGAGACGGCTAAAGACGGGCCAGGCGCTTCTGGAAAATGTTGACACCGCCGGCAGCAGGATTCGCGATGGGATAGATCTCCTTAAGCGTGATACGGTGGCGCGTGAAGCATTCGGCCTGATGAATACGGCGATGGCGATGGCCAACCGCCGGCGCGAGGCAGTGATCCAGAAGAAGCTGCCGGGCGATGTAGACCCGCCAACATGGCGGCCGTTCCAGCTAGCCTTCGTCCTCCTCAATCTCGTTGGCGTGACCGACCGAAACAGTGGTGAGCGCGAGATCGTCGACCTGCTTTTTTTTTCCGACCGGCGGCGGCAAGAGCGTATCTTGGACTTGCCGCCTATGCGATTGTGCTGAGGCGGCTCCGCGGATCTGGCGTGCTGGGTGCGGGCATCAGCGTCATCATGCGCTACACGTTACGCCTGCTCACGCCGCTGGTCTCGTCTGCGCGCTCGAATTCCTGCGGACCCATGATGACAATGGCCGGAAGACGCTTGGCGAATGGCCGATCGAGATTGGACTCTGGGTAGGCGGCGCAGCCTCACCGAACAATCCAGCCGCGAAATTCTTCCGACAAGGACGCCGCGACGACCTGGCTGAAGCGGTACCAGAGCAGCCCTAAGACGAAATCCCCGGTGCCACTGAAGGCATGTCCGTGGTGTGGTGAGCCCTTCAAGCCAGAGAGCTTCCACTTCACGCCCAACAGGACGGCTCCGCAGAATCTAGTGCTCAAATGCGAGAACGCCGAATGCGACTTCACGCGGGATCGACACCTGCCGGTGCTCGTGGTGGACGAGCCAATTTACCGCCGTCTTCCGGCATTTCTCATCGCCACGGTGGACAAATTTGCCTCCCTTCCATGGATTGGCAAGAGCGGCGCATTCTTTGGACACGTAGACCGGTATGATCCGGACAAGGGGTTCTTCGGCGCGTATGAGCCAGGCGAAGGTCGCCCCTTCGGAAACGGGCATCGGCTCGATCCGCCGGATCTTGTCATCCAGGACGAACTGCACCTGATCTCTGGCCCGCTTGGAACGGTGGCCGCACTCTACGAAACAGCGATCGACCTGCTGTCGTCGCGGCCGGGTCTTCATGGACTCATTCGTCCAAAATCGTCGCTTCGACCGCGACCGTCCGAAGGGCGGAGAAACAGATCGCAGCCTTGTTCGATCGTTCGGAGACGGCCGTATTTCCGCCACCCGGCATCCACCGTACCGACAGCTTCTTCGCCAGGACTGTGCCATCGACACGAGAGCCAGCCCGCCTCTACGTCGGTGTGGCGAGTCAGGATCGCGGGCCTAAACTCCTCTTTCTTCGGAGCATGCAGACCCTGCTGGCAGGCGCGCAGGCACCGACTTCCAGCCCGACGCAAGAAGGGGAAGATCCCGCCGATCCGTATCTGACAGTGCTCACGTATTTCAATGCGCTTCGCGAGCTTTGGGGGCGCTCGTCGCATCTCCTCAGAACTCCGCTGCTTCCAGCTGGCGGCTGAAACCCACAGGCGCAGCCAGCTTGGTCGTTAACCGCATCGATCGCCTCATGGTGTCTGCCATGAATCCGTGTGCGTGAAGCGCTCCAGAGCGAAGATGTTGGGCGTCAACCAAGTTCACCAATGAGCTTCACTGCTCGAGTTCTGCACGGTGTCACCGACTGGCGCCGGAGGTTGATCCGGTGATTAGGAGGAGCACTCGTTGTCGGATTCTCGACGATGTCGGACATGTGACACAACGCTTCCAGAGCGATCGCATTGTTCCGAAACGATTTTCCCAGTTGGCACGACGGTTGCGATCCTATGCGCAAAAGCCCTGCGATGCCGCACCGACTGGAAGAACTCATCAATGATCACGCTTTTCGAACATGTGGGCGCCGCTACCAACACTGAGCGTTCCCGAGCCGACGGAAGCCTCTATCCCTTCTTTCTGAAGGCTGTCCGGACATGAACGCATTTGATGTCCGTCCAACGCTGGATGCTCCCGACGACGATCCCTATCTCTGGCTTGAAGATGTAGAGGGCGAGCGGGCACTTGCCTGGGCCGCCGGCCAGTCGGCAAAGACCCTGAAGCACTTCGGTGGAACGCAGTTCGAGCGCGACCGGGCGGCTCTGACAGCCATTTTCGACAATCGCGACAACCTTCCCCTGATCGCGCGCCGTGGTCAGTACCTCTACAATTATTGGCGAGATGCCGGAAATCCACGCGGACTGTGGCGCCGGACCACCCTTGCCGCCTACATGAAGGCGGATCCCCAATGGGAGCTACTGCTCGATCTAGATGCTCTCGCGGCTAGCGACGGAGAGGATTGGATCTGGGACGGCGCGTCCGTCGAGCCGGAGAGACGGGAAAGAGCCGTTCTGCGCCTGTCGCGCGGCGGCAGCGACGCGGTCGTGCATCGCGAATTCGACCTGATCTCTCTGAGCTTTGTCGCCGACGGTTTCAATCTCCCCGAGGCCAAAGGCTACGTTAGTTGGCTGGACCCTGACACGCTTCTGCTTTCCAGTGCGCTTGGTAATGGCATGGCCACCCGCTCCGGCTATGCGCGCACCGTGCGACTGTGGAAGCGTGACGCGGATCCCCTCACCACGCCGGTAATCTTCGAGGCCGGGTTCGAGAGCCTCGAGGTGTCTGGTCATTCGGACCGCACCGGCCGCAGCGAGCGCCTTTGGTTCATTGAGAAACGGGCCTTCTACGAGAAGATCAGTTGGATCGGCGACAGGAGCGGGCCGAGGACGCAGATCGATCTTCCTCGCGACGCGTCGTGGCGGGTCTTCGGCGACTGGCTGGCGGTAAGGCCGCGCAAGCCCTGGACGGTGGGAGGCACCAGCCATCCCGCCGACGCGCTGATCGTCATCTCGCTTTCCTCTTTCCTCGCAGGCGGACGCCGTTTTGAGACCCTGTTTCAACCAGGGGAAAGGCGCTCTCTGCAGTCATTCTTCTGGAATGACGAGAAGCTCATTATCTCTTACCTCGTCAATCTCGTACCGCATTTCGAGATGTTCACTCCCGGCCACCAGGAATGGACGCGCCGAGTCCTGGACACCCTGCCCGCCGAAGGGACTGTCCACGTCTGGTCATTCGATGCGGCAGTTCACGAGACCAATGGAGAGGTCCTGGTCTGTGCTCAGGATCCGATCACGCCGCCGCAGCTCTTGCTATTCGATCTCAATGCCGCGCCGTCTCTCAGCGCTTCAGCAATCCTGAAGCGCAGCCCGGAGAATTTCGATGCATCCGGACTGGTGGTCACGCGCCACGAGGCAGTCTCTATCGATCATGAGCTGATCCCCTACACGCAGGTTGGTCCGGCGAACGGGAACGGAGATGCTCCGGTTCACCTTTCCGCTTATGGCGGGTTCGGCACATCACTCCTGCCCTACTACAACTCCCCGCTGGGCAAGCTGTGGCTCGAGCGCGGCGGCACGTGTGTGGAGGCGAACATCCGCGGCGGCGGCGAGTTCGGCACCCGCTGGCACGATGCCGGGCGCAGGGAGGGCAAGCGTCTCGCCCATGACGATTTCGCCGCCGTTGCCGCCGACCTCGTGCGAAGGGGCATCACCCTGCCGAGGCGGATTGCCGCTGAGGGCGGCTCAAATGGCGGCCTGCTGATCGCAAACATGCTGACCCGCTATCCTGAGCATTTCGGGGCTCTGTTCTGCACAGTTCCGCTTATCGACATGCGTCGCTACACCAAGCTCTTGGCGGGCGCGAGCTGGATCGACGAATATGGCGATCCGGACAAGGCTCACGATTGGGCTTTCCTGAAGGAAATCTCCGCCTATCACGCCGCGGCGCCGGGACAGCCCTATCCGCCTATCCTGATCGCCACCACGAAACGCGACGACCGCGTCCATCCGGGCCATGCGCGCAAGATGGCCGCAAAACTGCAGGCTCTTGGCTATCCCGCTTACTTCTACGAGGCCAGCGCAGGCGGGCACGGCTACGGCAAGGACAATCGGGAGCAAGCCGCATTCATCAGTCTAGGCACCAATTTTCTCCGCAGCGCAATCGGCTTCAACGATCACCTTCCGGAGATGGCGGAACGCGTTGCAACGCAAGAGGAGCGTTTGAGCTCCATCAACAATTCATTCGAGCAGGAGACGAAATAGTGCAGTGCATCCTTTCTGAACATCAAGGAGTGAATATCATGGCGAGAACGCGAATGGGCGTAGCGCGGGCAATAGCAGCGGCGGTGGCCCTGATCATCGTGGGACAGCAGGCCGTCGCCGCGGAGCCTGCGCAAGCAGAGACCGTCCTGGCGGAGACGGGAGCCTCGGTCACCGAAGCGCCAAGCCCTTGGCAGGTCCGCCTGCGGGGGTTGGGCGTCGTTACGAAAGATCTGGGCTACGTTGATACGCTTCCCGGCTCCGGTCTTTCCTATTCGAACACGGTGACGCCGGAACTCGATATCTCGTATTTCTTTAACGACAACATCGCCGCCGAACTCATACTCGGTACCACCTATGCCAACATCGCGGGCCGAGGGACGATCGGTGGGTTGGGCAACATCGGCAAAGTTTGGCTGCTGCCGCCGACGCTCACGTTGCAGTACCATTTTACCGATCTCGGCGCGTTCAAGCCTTATGTCGGCGCCGGCGTGAACTACACGATCTTCTATAACCAGGACACTGGCAGCGCTGACGCTCTCAAGGTGAAGAACACGTTCGGCACGGCGCTGCAGGTCGGATTCGACTACATGGTGGACCAGCACTGGGGCCTCAACTTCGACGTGAAGAAGCTTTTCCTGAGGCCGGACTTCGACGTCACGGTGGCCGGCGCGAAGCTGACGGGGAAGGCGGAGCTCGATCCCTGGCTGATAGGCGCAGGTGTCACCTACCGCTTTTGAATATCAGAGTGAAGTCTGCTTCCCGACTGCCGGTTTAAAATGAAGGGCGCCTCGCGCGCCCTTTTTTATGGTCGACACTGCAGCGCAAGACCTCATGAAGCTATTGTCGGGCGGGGTTCTCTTCCGGCGGACCAAGAAGGTGCACTGGCCAACCGGCCTTGCGCCTGAGATGGAGTGCTTAGAAGCGCTTTGGATCGGGACGGGCTTTGGTATTGTGGGTGGAATGCTTCAGCCAGACTATTTGCCAGCATCGTCTCCCGGACGTCTGAGCTTCGTGTCAGCGCAAGGCGAACACGCGGCTCCTAGATGCCGACACGATGGCTGGTTCAGCCATGCTGCGACAGTTGCCTTTTTTTCAGTTCCTTTGCTGTTCGTGCGCTAACCGCAACGCTCCATACTAGTCTCGCGTGCCTGTCCCCGAGGGGTGGGCGGCAGAAAGCGATTAGGCCCGCAGAAAGAGGCGGACCGCATCCGAAGGACCGTAACCAAGAGAAGGACCTGAAGCGAGAGCGAAGGTTGCGGGAAGCCGCGGCGGGCCTAAAAGGCACTGCCGACCAACCCCCACGCCCCAGGAAAGGCTGACAAAAACCGCAGCGGCCGACTGTCCAATAGGGTGCGCCGCGCCAGGGCGAGCCAAATGGCAGGGGCTGCCGGGGGGCCCTAAGAAAAGCGTGGGTTCACGAGCACCCGGCGCGCGCCATCAGGCCGCCAGCTACTTGGAGGGCGGGTGTATCAGGCCTGTTTGTCGGGCCGAACCAGATCCATGTGGCTGACGCCGAGGGCCAATGCCAGTTCATAGATCGTGATAATTGTCGGATTTCTTCGGCCTTTCTCCAAGCCGCTGATGTACTGCTGACTGAACCCGGAAATCTCCGCAAGCTGCTCCTGCGTCAGACGCTTCCTTTGCCTGATCCTCTGCACATTCCGTCCGACCAACTTGCGCATATCCATGCACGCAAGCCAGCGGATCAGGCGGCTTGAGTTTATCAACTATAATATGTAATCCACATTTAGCAGGCAGAGGGCTTCGCGGGTCCATTGGCCGGAGATAGAATTAGCGATGTTACAGCCCAAATCGAACACGCCGTTTGCCGACGAGGTCCCCTGGTCGGACCGCATTACAGCCTACGACAAGGACCACTTTACAACCTATATGAGGCTCCTGGACGCCTCAGCCGACAACGCCACTGAAGAGGAAATGGCCCATGTGATCCTCGGCATTGATCCGGCACGCGAACCGGAGCGCGCACGGAACGTTCTTCGCAGTCATCTCGACCGTGCAAACTGGGTGGTGACGAGCGGCTACAAGGATTTGTTCGCCAGTTGACGAAATGGGCGGTGCGGTCGCTTCGCTTCAAGCAACGAAGTCGCGTAACCACCATGCATCGACGCATCACCACAGCGCGAAAGCGCTCGAAGATGATCGCGAGGACTTCCAGTCGGCGCGGATGGCCCAGCGCTTCGCAGTCTCATCGTTTTGTCCTCCGCTCGCCAATGGCTGCTTCCCAGGAAGCGGTGCGGCGGCGAGTCATGACAGGAACGGGCCCGCCGTCTGAGCCGCACCGCATCCGAAGGACCGGATGGACAACCTACTGAAAGCTCACAGCTAGCTAAGGGTTGCGGGACGCCGCGGCGGGCCTAGAAGGATGCGGCGCCACCTGCTGGGAAAGGCACAACAGAAAGAATTACGAGAGTCTAACGACGCACTAGGAGGCGCAGCGGAATGGTCGAGACGCCCTGAGCCAAGAAAAGCGGGGATCGACCCACCGGCACCCGGCACGCGCGGTGATGGGCGCGGGCGCCCACTACGTCCGCAGGCTCAACAGAATCTCACACGGATCAGCGTCGAGGGCCGCAGTTACGTCGAGAAACTCAATGATATCGAGACGCCGCTCTCCACCCTCATATTTCGCCACGAAAGATTGCGGACGACCAAGCTTCTCAGCCACCTGCGCCTGCGTCAGTCCTTTGACCTTGCGCAGTGAGATCAACTGGGCCAGAAACCGCTGGTGGCGGGGAGATCGAAGAGATTTGGGCATTTAGGTGAACCGGTCAGGTAAAGACCGGCTCAGCGACTAATCCCCGTTTCGGATTATCCCATTTTGGGATATTCTGCCTTGGATCCAGCGATCAACATGCGAGGTTCGCGGCAGACATGAATCGATCAACGGCAACAGGTAAGACTCAAAGCTCAACACTGCTCGACGAAGTCCCTTGGTCTGACCGTCTTACCGCCTACGACAGGGCGCACTTTACCACCTATATGAGGCTCCTGGACGCCTCAGCCGATGAGGCGCCCGAAGAGGAAATGGCCCATCTGATCCTCGGCATTGATCCGGCACTTGAACCGGAGCGCGCCAGGAAGGCGCTTCGTAGTCATCTCGACCGTGCGAACTGGATGGTGACGAGCGGCTACAAGGAATTGTTCGCCAGCTGACAAATGCGCAGTGCTCGGTCATACAAGTAGGCAGTTCCTGTGGCAGCCAGTGGTCAGGCTGATCGGGACCTGCACCACAGACGCGCCGGCAAAATGGACCCGGTGGCGAGCACAATTCAGTTCCCAGGAAATCGGGTTTTGGCAACTGTCCGAGCGTCTGACGTGATAGAAGGTTCCGCTCTGTCTGGATGGGTAATAGCCCGGAGCAGCGCTGCATATCGTGCCGGCGCTCGACGCAGAATGGTCCACCTCTTCGCTTTCAAGCCGGATAACCGAAAGCCATCGCCCTAAGTCAACGGTTAGAGATTACCGGCAGGCAGGTATGCAAGCGGGCCATCGTCGGAAACTATATAACCGCACGACTAGCTCGTCAGCGACGAAACACCCGCTCGAGCACCGATAGACTAAGATCACCGGCGCGGACTGGAAGAATACGGCTGCATCGCCCTGACCGAGCCGGCGGAACAGAAGATCTCGGCATCCAGTCAACGCTCGATACAAACCGCGCGATCGAATGGCCCGAGCACAAGCGGATCAAAAAGCTTCTCAGAGAATTGAGGACCCTTCGGACCCCAAAAGGGCTATAGCCTGATTTTGGGTTCGCACGCCTAGCTTCTTCTTGGCATTGTCCAAATGAAAAGCGATCGTGCGTGACTTGATGCCCAAGATGCGGCCGGTCACCCAGGCTGAATTACCCCGCGCTGCCCACCGCAGGCACTCATATTCGCGGGATGTCAGCGAAATCCCATCCACTGTTCGATCGCTCGGCAGTTTGCGGCGAACGCAACGATGAAAGCAGGCCGCCATCAGCTGAAGAGCTTGTTCGTACCGCTCAGCGACCCGAAGAAATACTGGACGAGGCTCATCGGCGGCAAAAGTAACCGCAGCGATGCGGCCGCGGAGATCGACAATCGGGATCGTCAAACCGCAGCAGATGCTGAATTGAGCCGCCTCATCGAATAGCTGCTGTTGAGCCGGCGACATTTTATCGCCCCCCAAATTCGATCCCCAGTGAAACGGGCAGCCGCCATTTCGAGCACGCAAGACCACAGGATCGAGTTTCTCATACTGATTTTCCAGATACTGTCTGGTCCAGCGGGGTGGATAGTTCGAAATTAGCCTCGGTTTGCCGGAAGGCCGTGCTGGCAAGGAGAGGTAGGCAAAGGAGATTAGGTCAAGTCGTCCGGCCGCCTCAGCCATGGCATCCCGGAAATCTGCCTCATCGATACTCTGTGACAGTCTTTCAAGGAATGTCTCGAAAACAAGTGGCAGGTCCCTCGTCATCGTCGCGCTCGATTCTTCCTCTTTCTGCACGCCTTCCGGCTGCGTCGTGTATTTCCCGACAAACGCGATTGACTTCGCGGGCGTCGCTGGGCTGACCAGGCTCCAGAATGCTGCCACACTTTCGATCTTCGCCGGTCATCCCAATCATGCTGGGCTCGCCCGATGGGCGTCTGGCAGACGCCTCTTGATCTTTCAACAGCTCAATCAGAGAATCTCCATGCATTAAATCATGACCGCCCCTGCACCGTCCAAATCAGGAGAAATCATCCTGCGCTGACCAAAAGCCATCATTGACCCAGCTTTTGCAGGAATTTTGGTCGGCATTAGCATAACAATTCGGATAGCCGCTCATCCCCCACCCAGGGCGCCATGATCCGGAACGAAGTGTTGCGATGCTTTCTTTTCTTTGATAGGCAAATCGTCTCAACAATGTTAAAATGCCTTTTCCTTGTGAACGGGATGGCGTGTGAGTATCGTCCTTTTATATACCTGACGTGATAAAATTCACCGCAATGATTATTCTGCTCTTTGTGATGTGAAGGAAGATATCTTCGGCGTTGCCGCGCTTTGGAACCGGCGACCGTGGCCCGCTGCAATGATGTAAAGGGCGAGTCTAAGCTCAATCTGCATCGGAACGTGCAGATGACCTTTACTAGACCCTCGATTCCGGACGGGCCATAATGATTCTGATTACGTGGGTCAAAAAGGGCGCCCTGCCGGCGGGGAGGTACACCCGCAGGGCGCGCCGCACAGAGGTCCTGGTCGTTGGGCAACAGGACAGCGGCGGCAGAACTGATTCGGTTCGTGACTGAAATAGTCCGGAGCATGCTCAAGATCAGATATCTGGAATTCAACAGTTTTGGGTCTGCTCGGCGCAGTAGCGCGCAGGGACATGCCTGCCTCCGGACTCGCTCCTTCGCGATCGCAAAATCATACGGCACCCTCGGCCTTCAGCGCGCGATAGGTGGTATCGACCGACTTTACCGTCGCGTCGACAATGATGTCGATCTCTTTTCGGGTAATGATCAGGGGGGGTGCATAACCGAGGATGTCGCCATGCGGCATGGCCCGTCCGATGACACCATTCTCAAACAGAGCAGCTGCAGTGCGCACCCCGACCTGAAGGTCGGGTTCGAATGGTATCCTTTGTTTTGGGTCCCGCATCATCTCTACGGCCGACAGGATACCCACTCCGCGAACTTCACCAACGATGGGATGCCCCGCCAGCTCGGCCTTCATCCGGTCTTGCCAATACGGTCCAACATCGCGGACATGCTCCAAAATATTTTTTTCTTTAAGCAGTCGAATATTGGCGAGCGCGGCTGCGGCACAAAGCGTGTGCCCCGAATATGTCCAGCCGTGGCCGAGTGCGCCGTGCTTCTCAGTTCCTTGTTCCAAAACCGACCAGACACGGTCGCCAATGATTGACCCGGAGATGGGGAGGTAGGCGGAACTCAAACCCTTTGCGATGGTCACGAAATCCGGACGCATGTTATACAGGTGGGAACCGAACTTCTCGCCGGTTCGCGCGAAGCCGCAGACCACTTCATCGGCGATTAGAAGGATATCGTATTTGTCGAGCACCGCTTGAATGGACGTCCAGTACCCTTTGGGGGGCGGCACAATACCTCCTGTCCCAAGTACCGGCTCTCCGATAAAAGCTGCAACCGTTTCCGGTCCTTCGGCCAGGATCAAGGCTTCAAGCTCATCGGCACAGCGCCGGGAGAACGCTTCCTCGCTCTCCTCGATACGCGCCTGGCGGTAATAGTGCGGCGTGGTTGTATGGCGCACCAAATCCAGAGGCAGGTCGAAGAAATTGTGAAAGAAGGGAAGGCCAGTTAGGCTACCCGTGACCAATCCAGACCCGTGATAGCCGCGATTTCGCGAGATGATCTTTTTCTTTTCGGGCCGGCCAAGAATGTTATTATAGTACCAGACCAGCTTGATGTTGGTTTCGTTAGCATCGGAACCGGAGAGGCCGAAATAGACCCTTCGCATGTTCTGACCGAAATACTCGACCACGGCCTCTGCCAACAGGGCGACCGGCTCCGTACCTTGGCTGGCATAGACGTGCGCGAACGGCAATTCGCGTGCTTGCCTGGCAATGGCCTCGGCGATCTCCGTGCACCCGTATCCCATGTTGACGCAGTAGAGCCCTCCGAAACCGTCGAGGCTCCGTCGGCCTTCGGTGTCCCAGATATAGACGCCGTCCGCTCCGGCCATGATCCGGTTTGGCGTCTCGCCGCGACTGTGCTTGGCCAAATGTGTAGAAGGATGGAAGACGAAGCTTCGATCCTTCTCCTGGAGTTGCTCAGTTCCCAGATTGCTCGAGCGCATCGTCCCTCTCCTCGCGATAAATTGGCGGAGGGCACTCGGCCAGCCACCTGTTTAGCAAATAGCATACCGGAAACGTCTCTCGAGTTTCTCGGGAATACACGCTATTCGCCGGGGAATTCGCGGGATCGGCCCGAATTGCCGTGAAAACTAAGGCGCCACCTTCGCCTTGGCCGAGGGAGCGTTGAATTGGATCTCACTGATTTTTGCGACGTCAGGGCGCGTACTGCAAACACGAACAGCTTACGACGCGCATGCGCCCAGCATAGTGCCCGATTAGCGGGTGACCTTGCCCCCAGTCTCTATCCAGTTTTGAGTTCGTTTCCGGCGTGGGTTGTGCCCTGCTGGGCGGGTGAAGCGACGGGCGCTGGCGCGGAGCCTTTGGCATAGCGCAGCGCGAGCGACCGTCGCGGATTGAAGGTGCTGGCGAACTTGGCCGGGGTCTGCCAGGCGATTTGGGAGTGCGGCCGCGCGGTGTTGTAGTCGGCGTGCCACAGGGCGATGGCTACGCGCGCCTGAGCCAGCGAGGTGAACAGCGTCTCGTTGAGCAGTTCATCGCGCAGTCGGCCGTTGAAGCTCTCGATGAAGCCATTATCCGGCATGATGTTCTTGGTGCCATCGTTTGTTCGGTCGTCAGGTTCGTTAAGCTTGGCGCATCCGGGCCACGGGGCACCGGGAGCACGCAAGTGCGGGCAGGCCGTCGTATGCAGATGAACTGCGAGTTCGAGCACGTTATCTGGCCGCCCCTACGACTCGCCCGGATGCGCTGCGAGCGCGGATCCGTATTTGTCGTGTTGCCCGCTGGCTCCCTGTTCGTGGCCAACGATGGAGGGAACCGTGCGTATTATCGGCATGGACATACACCGCGTAGCCGCCGAGGTCGTGTCGTTACGTGATGGCGAGATCGTCAAGCTCGGCCGCGTTCAAATGCTGCGCAATAAGCTCGAGGAGTTCGCCAGGGAGGAACTCACCCACGATGATCATGTGGTGATCGAGGCGACAGGCAATGCTGCGGCCGTCGCTGAAGTGCTGTCGCCGTACGTCGATCGGATGATGATCGCCAATCCTAAGCAGGTGCACATGATCGCGCACCCGAAGGTGAAGACTGACACGATCGACGCCACTGTCCTTGCGAAGCTCTACGCCTCGGGCTTTCTGCCGGAGGTCTGGGTTCCGGATCCGGGGACCCTTGCCCTCCGGAGACAGGTCACCAGGCGGACACAGCTGGTTCGCCAGCGTTCGCGGCTGAAGAACCTGATCCAGTCAATCCTCCACGCCCACCTGATCCCGCCGTGTCCGCATGGGAACCTCGTCGGGATCAGCGGGCGCAAATGGCTGACGAGGCAAATATTGCCTGCGGATGAGCGCGCCGCCATCGAGCGCCACCTCGGCTTGATTAACCAGATCAACGAGGCGTTGACGGTGGTCGAGGCGGATATCGCCGTACATGCCCTCCAGGATCCGACAATCCGCCGCCTGATGACGTTGCCCGGCCTCGACGTCACCGTGGCTGCGAGCGTTGCCGCGGCAATCGGCGACATACGGCGCTTCAGCGATCCACAGAAGCTCGTTGCCTATATTGGCCTCAATCCGAGCGTGCGGCAAGTCCGGTGAGGGGCCAGCCTATCACGGGCGCATCACGAAGCAGGGCCGCGGCCATGCGCGGGGGATGCTGGTCGAGGCGGCATGGGCGGCTGTGCGATCGCCAGGACCTCTTCGCGCCTTCCACAAGCGGATCGCCTCGCGCCGCGGGAAGCACATCGCGGCCGTCGCCACTGCGCGCAAGCTTGCAATGATCATCTGGCACATGCTGAGCAAGGATACCTACTACATCTGGGTCCGGCCGGCCTTGCTTGCCCGCAAGTTCAGATCGGTCGAGCTGCGTGCCGGCCTTCCGACCAGCCACGCCAGACGCGGCACCGCCTTCGACTACAACATCCCGGCCAAGCGCGCCGAAGAACGATCCCGAGTCGAAAAGGCAGAAGCTGCCTATGCAGCCGAGACTTCCCGATGGCGAACGAGGCCGGAAAGGCAGAAGGCTGCGGAAAAAGAAGCCGAATAGAAGAACGGGCTATTCTACTTGCCGGTTCTGATCCGCCCAGGCGAGGATGGCGTTCGAGGTGAACTCGCTGCCATTGTCGCTGACGATCATCCTCGGCCGGCCGCGCTCGGTGAGCCGGTCCAATTCGCGGGCAACCCGCATGCCCGAGAGAGACGTATCAACGATGAGTGCGCAGGCACTCTCTCGTGCAGTCGTCGACGACGGCCAGGATGCGGAAGCGGCGCCCGTCGGTGAGCTGGTCCGATACGAAGTCGAGCGACCAGCGCTCGTCGGGCCTCAGCGGCACCAGCATCGGCGCCCTGGTCCCGATCGCCCGCTTGCGGCCGCCACGGCGGCGAACGGCGAGCTTCTCCTCCCGATAGAGCCGGAACAGCTTCTTGTGGTTCACGACCAGGCCCTCCCGCCTCAGCATCACGAGAAGACGCCGGTAGCCGAACCGGCGTCGCTCCTGCGCGATCGCCTTCATCCGCTCGCGAACCTCGCGGTCGTCCGGCCTGCTGGTCTGGTAGCGAACCGTCATGCGGCAACAGCCGATGGCTTTACACGCCCGCCGTTCGCTCATCCCGAAGCCTTCCTTCAGGCGAGCGACAGCTTTCCGCTTGGCCGCGGGCGTCACCATTTCTTTCCCACAAGATCCTTCAACGCGGCATTGTCGAGCATGGCGTCCGTCAGAAGCCGCTTCAGCCGCGTGTTCTCGCCCTCCAGAGCCTTCAGGTCGCCGAGCCTCGGACACATCCATCCCGCCGAAGCGGGCCTTCCAGGTGTAGATCGAGGCGTCGCCGACCCCGTGCTTGCGGCACAGATCGGCAACCGATACCCCGGCCTCAAGTTCCTTCAAAATTCCGATGATCTGCTCTTCAGAGAAGCGGCTACGTTTCATGTCCTGGTCCTCTCGATGGGCCAGAACGAACTTCAAACCGGATTAGATGGGCAAGGTCACGGGCGATATTGAAGGATGAATAGCGCTCGGGATGCTGTTCGCGCCGGCCGCGCGAGGCACGATAGAGCGCCGCCAGCCATGTTCCGCCGAACTGCCGGTCCTCCCTTACATTCTGATGGTCCGGATCGGTCTTGCCCTTCCCCAGGGTGGTAACGCAGGTGATCAGGGGAAAATCACATTCGCCTCGATCAGCAGGCAGCGGGTTTCGTGCCGCGGCACAGGCTCCAACCTGGTTGGCCAGCGCTGATAGGCTGAGGTCGTGCCCTCGCGCATAGCGATCGCTTTGGCGGTGCAGCGGCTGGTGCTCGGCAGACTTCTCAAAGGAACATAGCCAGCAGGTTCGGCCCGGCAAAGACGCGCGGCGAGAGCGCCTCGCCATCGACATCTTGATTCGCAGCCGACCAAGCGCCGCCAAGTTCTGTCGTCAGTGTGTTGCCCTTCTTGCGATCGCAAATTCGTGGTTGCTGCGCAGGGCGAGCCGAGCTGCGGCTCGCGGACGCGGGCGAACCGACAGAACTCTTTGCGCCGCCTGAAAAGCTGCCTCCATCAATCCTGGCCGATCGTGCAGTCTTGAAACGCTGGCTCAAGCCTCAAACGTCGAGCAGCCGCTCCTTTTCCTCTCGAAACCAGCGCCCCCGCGCCCGACGTGATCACTCGATCTGATATTCGAGCAGGGCTCCTCCTAATGGTTGCGCTCATGACCTGCACCCTTCAGCCAAACTCAGCAAATGGGACGTCTCCACGGCTTATCAGCGGCTCGGCAAGCTCGGAACGCGCCAGTGAACGCTGCTAAGGTTTGTCGCCGCCAGTGGATGGCGAGGATGTCCTGCGGCTAAGTACTTAAGTGGGCTATTATAACCCGAGATTCCGATAGGTGGTTTCGCCATAGCTCCTGGTGCCATTGGCACGCTGAGCGTTTGAAAGCCGATGAAACTCGTTAGGCCAATGGGCAAGCGCGTGCTTGATAGCCTTCATCTTGAACGGCACGTGCACAACACATTTGTCCCTGATGATGGGCGGACAGCTCGCATCTTGTTGTCGCGAGCCGTTAATGTTTGCTGCGATTATCGGAAGACCTAGATCGAGGGCCAATTCCATTTCCCAGCGCACGAAGCGAAAAAGGTTTTTCGTTTTCTCACCGATCAGGACAAGTACCTGGCTCGATCCATTCATTCTGTTGCGAAGATTGCGTTTAACATAATCTTCGTCCTGTGCTCGGCTCGTCATATTGTCCAGATCGTGAGCGTTCGCGAATTCAAAACTCACATTCTCGCTGGCATTCCACCCTTTCATAAAGCGGTATGCCCAAGCGTCTTCATCGCCGTCAAATATTACATAGGTCGGATCGCTGTATGCCATTGTTGTCTCTTAGTTGTTTTGACGAGCAACCCACTGGGTGTGCTCCCTTGAGAAAGCCAGTTCGGCTTCGTTCACCGCCGCGGAGAATGCCTCATCAGAGTTGGCGTCCGTAATAAGGTCGGCAGTCAATCCGATCTCGTGAGCTGTCAACGTGTAAGCCGATGCCAATTCGTTGAATTTCTTGATTTGGGTCCACCCGATAAGCGAGGCGGCAATAACGATTAACGGCTCTGTCGGCCAGCCTGGTATCGCTGGGTCAGCGATGCGTACTACGATGAACGAGAACCCCAGAGCGTAAGCAATGACACCAAGGCCCATCCAAATTTTTGCGGATCTCTTGTTCGAGCGCGCTTTCTTCTCGTACCACTTACGTTGCTCGCAAATTCGTTTCTGCAGATATAGCTCTTTTCGTTCTTTTAGCGGGGAGTCCCTTATTGACATCATTTCGTCGGTTGTTTGAGGGGATGCTGAATCGGTGCCGCTCAACGCGCTGCCAAGGTGACGATTGCTATCAAGGATACCTTCCATGAGCTTGCGAAAATCAGCTCTAGCGTCGGCCGCACGCGTGTCATCGAACGGCTGTGCTCGCATCGCAAAGCGCCAGGTCAATGTCTTTACTGACTCTGCCAAAGCTCTAGCTTGATACCAGACCTGCTCGGGCTTTGTGACCGACCGGAAAATGAGGATTCCCATTGAGCAAAGAAACACCGCAGCATACACACCGAAATAGGCCTTTGATGGCCACAAATCCAAAGAGAGAACAGACGCCGAAAAAAGAAGAACGTACTCTGCCCGGATCAGGCGAAGAAATGTCGCCTGCTGCTCGTTAGACGCCACGTCAGCGCTATTATAAAGTCCAGGATATTTCATTTTTTTAGAGCACACTATTCTATTTTGTCGCTGAAAATTCTTTAAGCCATGATTTGGCAAACGTAACGTTTTCAGTCGGGCTTACAGAGCCTAGTCTTGAGCTAGACGCGGTCCCTCTGTTGATAAACAGAACTGCAGGTCCGGTCCCATCGATGTACGGGTATAGACCCAAAAATTCTTGCCCGGAAAATGTTTCCGAAGAATTTTTTGCCACAGGGAGAACTGCTACCGCGGTCCGAAAGCCATCGAAAAAGCCAAGCTCCCAAGGCATCCATCTGGATCCTGGAGAATTGTTTGAATGCACATAGATTAGCGTCTTTGACTGCCTCATACGGGTCCGCAGCAACTCGGCAGTGGCCGAGGAGACCTTTGTGCGGTCCAATTGTGAATCTTCGATCCAATCTACATAAGCAGTGAACCCAAGCTCCTCAAAAATTCGCTTCACACCGAGAACGATCTCTGCGTCCTTGAACGAATGTGACAGAAAAACGTCGAATGACGATCTGGCTGTAGCCGCGGCCATCTCTTCCTTTAGAATGGTCGATGCGGCTCTATGTCCTCGACTGGCATTCGCAACTGTTTTCAGCTCTGCCTCGGTCAGTAGCACTATTCAAATCCCCCATGATCTGTTCGCAATCTATGACTAGACGCCCACTCGATTAAGCGACCCCTTGTCTTGTGAAAACTGCCACCACGCTCTCCAGCCGGTAGCGCAACCTCCACCTTCTCGAAGACCACGTCGGCTGGCAGGAGTGACCGGCCTTGTCACCCACCTACGCGACCGCGGCACAGCGATGCCCCTCGCTCAGAAGGCTGCGGAGACCAGCAATGTCAAACAGGACAGACGATCTCCTAATCTCGATCAGCAACGAACTTACGACGTAAAAAGGCGATGGAGCGATCTCCGAATATCCGCAGGCGTCGAGGGCCGGTTTGGTCGCCAAGGCCGAGCGGGCCAGCTTGCACTCCCGCTACCCGTCGGCTTGCCAATTCCTCGCTGTAGATTTCGCCCCCTACACGGATGCGCTGACCGCGACTAAGCTCAATCGCCACTGATCGCCAATCCAGGGCGAAGGTTCCCCCCTTGAGGTAGCTGTAGAGGCACTTTTCAGCACTTCGCATCTTAGATATGGACGCCTCCTCCACCAGGCACGATCCGGTTTGGCTTCTCGCCGCAACCGTGCTGGCCAAGTGCGTCCGATGGCTGCTTCGATCCGTCTCCTGGAATTGATCGGTTCCAGATTGCTCAAGCGCATCGTCCTTCCTCGCCATCAACTGGCGGATAGCGCTCGGCCACCTTTTTCCAGGAATTAGTATACCGCAAATGTCCCTTGAGTTTCGTCGGAATGGGTGCTTTTTGCCGACGAATCTACGGGATCCGTGCCAAACGCCGTTGAAACTTAAGCTTTTCGGTTTTACCGTTGCCTCAGGGCGGACAAGGGTATCGGTGAATTGGACTTCACTGGTTTCGTGACGACAAGGCTATAGTATTGATCAATCCCCAAGCCTGCCTGCAGCAGTCCCTCCATGAAATCCTGATAGGCGGCCATAGAACGAGATGCGACCCGCATCAGATAATCGACGCGCCCCCCAATTGCCCAGCAGTCCAGGATTTCCGGAATCTCTTGGATTGCAGTTTCGAAGTGTCGTTGGTCCTCAAGACGATGACGATCCAGCACGACCTCCACCATCACAAAGATCATGCCGCCGATGAGGGCAGGACTCAGTCGCGCATAGAATCCCTCAATAATCCCTGCGGCCTTGAGTGCTCGGAGCCGCTCCGAACAGGCCGACGCCGAAAGATGAACTCGTTTTGCAAGCTCACTTTTTGAAATCCGACCGTCTGCCTGAATTTCGGAGAGAATCCGGAGGTCCCAACTGTCGAGTTGCACGGGATCGGGTTTCGACTTCATAACCTGTTGCTCTCAAGCAGCGATCGACAGCGCGTCGTGTGCCGATCAATTCTATCATCAATTGAAACGACCGAATGTAGTAGTGGAAGGCATCCGTTCCAGGCCCGAGATGTGCTAGAATGGGTACGAAAATCAGCTGAGGGAGAGCGATCCGCTGAGAAAAGCTGCAGAAGTAATTTGGCTATCGCCCCGAGGCCTAACGGGGCAATGGTGCAGCTGGAGAGGATAGTCGGCGGCGGCGGAGACCTCCTGATAAATAGATAACCCATTTTCTTGAATCTCCGCTGCCGTACTTGATACACGCGCGACAGCATTCGAGCCTCGATCGCGTGGACGGCATACTCAATGCAGTATTCACTGGCACATTCAGCTATTGGGGTGAATTGAAGGCCTTGCTCGTCCGGCTCGCCGAGGCGCAGGGCACCGCAAATGCCGCTCGTCTTACAGCTTGCCCCGACAATTTGGCGCTGGAGTCTGGCCGAATCGCCCAACCGGAAAGACTCAAACGCCGATGTTGCGTGCGATGCTGTCTGCCGCCATACGCTTACGCCACTCAAGAGGCCCGGAATTGTGAATGGAGTTTCCCTCAACATCGACGGCCATGATAACAGGCATGTCCTGCACATCGAATTCATAGATGGCTTCCATGCCCAGGTCTTCAAAGGCAACCATCCACGCCGCCTTAATCGATTTTGAAATCAGGTACGCAGCGCCACCCACTGCAGCAAGGTATGGCGTTCTGTGTCTTACAATCGACGCGATGGCCGCCGGTCCCCTCTCCGCTTTGCCCACCATCGCGAAAAGGCCGGTTTCGGCGAGCACCTTGTCCGTAAAATCGTCCAAGCGGCTGGAGGTTGTTGGACCGGCAGGTCCAACGACCTCATTCCTCACTGCCCGGATGGGACCGACGTAGTAGATCACGCGTCCCCGCAGATCGACTGGAAGCGGCTTGCCGGCATCGATCAGTTCGACCATTCGTTTGTGGGCAGCGTCACGGCCCGTCAGCATCTTTCCAGACAGCAGGAGCGTTTCACCGCAGCGCCACGATGCCGTCTCTTCCTTCGTCAGCGTATCTAAATTGACCCGCCGGACGCCGGCTGGGTTCAATTCGTCGGCTCCGATGTCGGGCCATTCGCGCAAATCGGGCGGCTGGAGGCTGATGGGTCCAGAGCCGTCCAAAGTAAACTTCAGGTGCCGGTTGGCGGCGCATTGCGGGATGAGCGCCACAGGCTTGGACGCTGCATGAGTAGGATAGGTCGCAACCTTGACGTCAACGACTGTCGTCAGACCACCAAGGCCTTGGGCGCCGATACCAAGCGCGTTGATCCGCTCATAAAGCTCAATCCGCAGCCCCTCCTCTGCGCTTGACGCCCCCCTTGCGATCAGTTCCGCCATATCGATGGGCTCGTTCATGGCCTCCTTGGCCAGCAGCATCGCCTTTTCAGCGCTACCACCGATACCAACAGAGATCAGCCCGGGCGGACACCACCCACTGCCAAGCGACGAGACGGTGTCAACCACCCAATCGGCAACGGACGCGCTGGGGTTCAATGTGGTAAAACGTGCCTTGTTCTCCGAACCGCCGCCTTTTGCGGCAATGGTGATCTGAATCTTATTACCTTGCACAAGGTCAACGTGGACGACTGCCGGCGTGTTGTCACGGGTGTTCATCCGTCCGGCAAGCGGATCGGCAACAATCGATGCTCGAAGGGGGTTGTCCGGGTCGAGATATGCCTGACGGACGCCTTCATTCACGAGGTCTGCGAAACTGGCGGCTGAGTTGATACGGACGTCCATACCGACCTTGGCGAAGACGACCACAAGACCGGTGTCCTGGCACATCGGCCGCCGCCCGAAGGCCGCCATACGGGAATTGACCAGGATCTGCCCGATGGCATTCTTCGCCGCCGGACTCTGTTCGCGCACGTAGGCCTGCGAAAGAGACCGGATGTAATCCGGAGGATGGTAGTACGAGATGTACTGAAGGGCGTCGGCAACGCTCCTTGTGACGTCCTTGCCGGCGATGGTCCGTGTTCTATTTCCCACCGGATTTCATCCAAACGAACCGAGGCCGTTGACCATTTTCAGAATCTGGAAGCTTCGCACCCCCTGCTCGCCGCCTTCATATCCATAGCCGCTTTGCTTGACTCCTCCATAAGGGGCATCAGCGGAAACCCCTTTTAGGTAATTCACACTAACAGCGCCCGCAGAAAGACCGCTCACAAGCCTCTGTTGCGTATCGGCCGCGCCAGTGAACAAGTAAGCGGCCAAACCGTACTCCGTGGCGTTGGCTTCGTCGATCGCCTCTTCGATCGTATCGAAAGGAGCCACAGTGAGGATCGGTCCGAACGGCTCTTCATGAAGCACTCTAGCTTCCTTCGGTACGCCCGTTAAAATGGTTGGAGGCCAGTAAAACCCCGGTCGGTCAAGGGGGGTGCCACCGGTCTCGATCCGGGCGCCGCCTTCGACCGCATCCTTGGTCAGGCGCTGCATGGCCTCGATTCGCCGCGCGTTTGCCATTGGCCCCATTTGCGTTGCAGGGTCATCCGGTGGACCGATCCTGATTTTTCGGACCGCCTCCGTCATCCGGAACAGGAATTCCTCATAGCGGGATCGGGCGACAAGAATCCTGCTAGGCGCATTGCAGCTCTGGCCCGCGCACTCGAATTTGTATTCCGAAATAGCCGGTATCGCCTTAGCCAGATCCGCATCTTCGCACACAATAACCGGGGAATGTCCACCGAGTTCAAGAATGCAGTGCTGCAAATTGTTCGCGGCGAGCGTTGCCAGTTGTTTTCCAACAGCCGTTGAGCCAGTGAAAGTCAAGACCTTCACGATTGGCGAACTAAGCAGATGCCGCGAGATATGCACCGGCACACCGAAGACCAGATTGACCACGCCGTCCGGAACGCCTGCTTGGCGCAACGATTCCACGATGTGAACAGCTACGCTCGGTGTCTCTTCAGCCCCTTTGAGGATCACCGGGCAGCCCGCCGCCAGGGCGGGGGCGAGCTTGCGGGCTATCAGAACGGCGGGATAGTTCCATGGCGTGAAGGCAGCAACGACACCGAGCGGCTCAGGGACGATCATCCTGTTCGGGCCTAACGGAATGGGGACCGACAGTTCATCGGCATGCCGGCCGTTCCATTCCAGTGTTTCGACCGCGCGCGCGTATTCCCCTCTCGCTTCGGCAATCGTCTTTCCCTGTTCGGCGGACAGATCCATGGCTACCGCGCCGACTTTCTCTGCCAAGATAATGGCGGCGGCCGTGAGAATTTCACCGCGCTCTTTCGCCGGACGTGCGGACCACGCCCTGCGGCTGCGCTCTGCCGAAGCGAGGGCCTCATCCAGATCCGACGCCGTCGCCGAAGCCACCGAGGCAAATACCTTCTCAGTCGCGGGATTAACGACCGGCAAAGAGGCTCGGCTACCACCTGCTCGCCATTTGCCATTAATGAAAAGCTGGTAGCTCCTGGCGTCGGACATCGCGGGCTCCACTTGTGATTCTGGGCCATGCGAGCGCCGCTTCGGTTTTCGAAGCCGCTGAACTCGCTTGAGCCAGTTTCATCGCGATGGTCGCGCTGGGTCAAATATCGATTAGTGCCGAAATCCATCTGGAATCCAGATTGATCTGTTCCGAGGGCAAAAAAGTCATGCCGTGTTTATAGATCGACGGTTATCAGGCCGCGTCAGGAAGGGAAGCTGCCCAGGCGCGCCTCTCTATTAACTCTCTGGCGACCTTAGGAATGAGCTTGCGGACCGCAGTGACGGCCGCAGAACGCTCATCTTTCGGATTTACAGCAAGCACAACCGAGCGGGTAATCACCGGGTCGATGATCTTGATCGCACGGACCAGCCCTTGAGAGGCTTCTTTCTGAACCGCAGACGGGGCGAGAATAGAATGGGCTTTCCCCTCTATCACCATGTTGATGATCGTTGAAAGCGAGTCCACTTCAAACTTGACGTCCAGCGCGCAACCGTGTTGTGCGACGACGTCAGCCACCGAACGCCTGACATTGTTGTTGCGCATGGGAACAGCCAGCGGGAATGCATGCAGCTCCGCCAGAGATACCTGTTCTTCGAAGGGTGGCTCACCGGACGGGACCACCAGACAAAGGTTTTCGCGCGCTAGCACCGTCATTCGCCCCACACTGTCCGCGGTGCGGTAGAGAACCGCCAGATTGAACCGTCCAGCAGTCATCCACTCCTCCAGCGGTCCTGTCATGCCCTCGACCATCCTGAGGGACACCTTTGGCAGTTCGTTTCTCACCGACTCAAGCAACGGGCCGCTCAGGACGCGAGCAGCTCCAGACGGAATGCCAATGGTCACCTCCCCGGCAGGGCAAGCAGCTGTGTTGGTCAATTCCACCTCAGTAAGTCGAATTTCCTTGAGAATCGCCCGCGCCCGCTCGAGAAGTTTGGCTCCTGACGCCGTCACGCTGACGCCGGTTCTGTCGCGTATCAGCAACTGAGTGCCGAAGCCTTCCTCCAATTGACGCACATGGAGGCTCAGCGCACTCTGGGCGACATTAAGGAAGCAAGCGGCCTTCGTAAAACTGCCTGCTTCGACCACACCGACGAAATATCTTAACTGCCTGATTTCCACGGGTACTCTTCCGAGGGCAAACTCCAATTTATGCAATCTATATCGAAATGCGATGGTGCGACAGCAATAATTGTGCCAAGCTGCAGCGACTGTCGCGGCAACCATGGGCGAGGCGTGTCCTCCCGTCCGATCTCATCAGTTGCTAAGGACTCAAACGCCCAGCTCGGCTTTCGTGCCCATGGCGATGATTTCTCGGGCCCTTTGGACAACCGGTGCATCGACCATCTTTCCCTCCAAGGCGAAAGCACCTCTGCCCTGCGCCGCCGCTTCCTTTTCCGCAGCGAGCACATGACGGGCCCACTCGACTTCCTGATCGCTTGGCGAGAAAGCCTCATTGAATATGGCAACCTGGGTCGGATGGATCGCCAAAGCACCGACAAAGCCGAGCCGCCGCGCCTGCGCCGCGGTTTCACGAAGTTTATGCGTGTCGGAAAACTCGCCTATGCTTCCTATGAAGCCCAGTGGGAGTAAGCCGGCGGCACGCGCTGCAAACAGAACAGAAAGGTTCGGTGTCAACAGAAGGTCGAACTCCGGCGAGCCGCCAACAGCCGCACTGAAGTCTTCAGGACCGAGCGCCATCGCAACCATCCTGGGATGCGCCGATGCAATGGCCGCGAGCCTTTGCAGGGCGGCCGGGGTCTCTATCTGGGCAAGGAACCTGATGCGTCCCAGCGGAAGATTTCTTTCACGTTCAAGTTCCGAAACCGCATTCGCGATCTCTAAGACCCACTCTGCCGAATCCGTCTTCGGAAGAACTAGCGCGTCAACACCCGCCATCACGGCTGCATCGAGATCGACCGCCAAGGCACGCAAACCACGATTCACTCGGACCAAAACAGACGCGCCCCTGCGCGCCAGCTTTGCCACGGACTCAGGAAGCCGCTTCCGTGCCTCGCCCTTCCGATCCTGGGGAACGGAATCCTCCAGGTCGAGAATGACGCCATCTGCACCCCGCTCGTGGGCCGCCTCCACAAAGCGCGGAACGTGAACGGGAACGAAGAGCAGGGATCTCCAGCGTGGCACAGACATAGCGCTTTCAACGGCCGCAAATGTGTCCTTCATCATGGAGACGTCGTTCCGGTCGATTTTAGCGCGGGCGCTGCCAGTGAGCTTTCTAGGCGGCCAATGCGCTCAAATGATCCGAGGTACACAGGCACTTTGTGCACCGCGAGCGCACTCACCTTATCGAGACGCGCGCTCACCCCGACTCGGCTCTTTCGCGCAAAAGCCCCAGAACCTCTTCGCGGACAGCTTCGGTATGAGCGCCAAGAGCCGGAACCGGGCGCAGCAAGGGGTGCTCATGGTTGAAAATCGCCGCCGGCGCTATTGTCTCGATGGTTCCTTCAGGCGTGCCAACCTCAAGCCGGCGGACATGTGGATGTTTTGACACATCTGCCACTTCGTTCAGTCGGCCATATGCCAAGCCCGCCGCCTCGAGCTCCCGCATCGCTTCATGGCAGGATAGTTCAGAAAAGCGCCGTTCAACGATCTCATCAAGTTGCACACGGTGACCGAGGCGCTCCATATTATCGGCAAAACCAGGTGCGCGTGTAAGCCCCGGCTGCTTCAGAAATTTCTCGCAGAAATTTACCCATTCGCGATCATTCTGAACCGAAAAGATGACGTCTTTGCCGTCGGCGCAACGATAGGCGCCATACGGCGCAAGCGACGGATGTTTCACGCCGGCGCGTTCCGTATGGTAGTCGCTGTAGTCGTTTTGTAGAACTGGAACATTCATCCAGTCGGCGACGGCATCGAACAGTGACACCTGAATGCTGGTGCCTTCGCCGGTGACCTCGCGGTGATACAGCGCCTGAAGAATGGCACTGTGCGCTGTCATGCCCGCCGAGATGTCGCACACCGAGACCCCTACACGCGCGGGTCCCTGTTGGTTGCCGGTGATCGCGCATAGACCGGTTTCGGCTTGGACGATGAGATCATAAGCCTTCAAATGGGAATACGGCCCTGTGTCGCCGAAACCAGAGATATCGCAGGTGATCAGACGCGGAAATCGCCGACGGAGATCAGCAGACCCGAAACCCAGTTTTTCGATGCTGCCCGGCTTCAGATTCTGGATAAAGACGTCAGCACTGGCTATGAGCGTGTCGAGGACGGCGCGATCCGGCTCCAACCTCAGGTCCAGACAGACCGACTCCTTACCCCGGTTGAGCCAGACGAAGTAAGCGCTCTGTCCCCGCACCAGCTTGTCATAGCTTCGGGCAAAGTCCCCTTCGGGCCTTTCGACCTTGATAACCCGGGCGCCGGCGTCAGCAAGACGGGATGATGCATACGGCGCGGCCACGGCCTGCTCCACGGCTACGACAGTGATCCCCTCCAGAGAGTTCTGCATGCGACACCGTGCTCTTCATTCAACGTTTTCGTTTTGAACCCGACGACGGTTGAGCATCGCCAGCAACCGATTTTGTTCATTCCCAACGATGGAAAATGCCTCGTCGACACCCATTCCGGGCTTTGCAAGCATCATGTCGGCCTGGGTTGCCACCGATACGTGGACAGAAACCTGGGCGGAGAGATCTGTCTCGGTACAGCTTCCCCCGACATACGCTCCGACGTTGTTTTTCTTGCAGATGAGAACTGCGCGCGCCGTATCGGCAATTGAGCCAACATCGGGTGTCTTGATTTGGACCAGATGCGTGGCCTTGGCTTCGGCAAAGAGCCGAACATCCTCGAGCGTATTGCATCTCTCATCCACGACAATCCGCGCGGTGGAACCCCGGTTATCCAAGATCGATACGATCTTGGCGTAGTTCTCAATTTGGGCTTGCGTCGAACCAAAATCCGCCGGCGACTCGATGTTGAGCGTGAAATCCGGGATGGTATCTGCAACTTTGCAGATAAAGTCGGCGATGCTTTGCGGCTCCAGGCCGATTTCCTGGCCGATCCAGCCATACACATCGAAATGGAGCACCGGATGATACCCCGGGCGGCCGATTTGGCGCGTACGCGTTGCAACCCACTTCGCGAAGTCCATGAAAGTCTGGCCGTCGACGCCGAACTTCTGCCGTGAATTGATCAGACCGTGGGGAAGCACATCCACGGCTTTCAAAATCATCTTATCGACATTGGTTTCCCGAGCATCTCCGCTCTGACAGTAGATCGGGACACGGCGGGTGGATAGCGGCAGATCAAACTCGGCGCATACAATCTCCGCCATTGTCTTGCGATGAAAATGGGCTGCCGCTCGAAGCAGCGCTTGGCTGACGCCGTACTCAATTGCGAGAGGTAGCCGCCTATCTTCGATGGGCTCGCAAACTTTTGCGCAGGCCTCAAGGTAACGAGATGCATCGACATCGAGAAGTCGGGGCACCACAACCCGCGACGTCAAATCCGACATTTGAGCAGTTTCAAACAAAGAATCGCGTCCACCAGCACCAGAATACTGGACGCTCATCATGTCGCCCCAGACGACGGTGTCGTCGGCAAGGACAAGCCCCACGCTCAACGAAGATGCCGGAACACGAATGGATTTGAAGTCAGGAGTGACGGGTTCGCCCACATAGACAAATCCGTCCTGGATTGCGCCGGACCTAATAGCAGCTTGATCGTCATAGAAGAATGCGCCTGTGCCCGGCGCGAGGAGGACGTCTTTGATCTGCAATTCAGTCACTCGATTCATTCTGACGGAATTAAATTTGCCGCTGTGGGTGCTTGCTGGTCTGCACTCAATTAGATCTTCAGCGGCCGCGCAACGAACGCTACCGCTTGATTGCGATCGACATGTGCGCCCGATCGTATGGCTAAGACGATGGATGCCCCCGGCGCACGGATGTCAATGGACTTAGCAGAAAGCGAATCCATTGCATGCAAGACACCTAGGAGATCTCCGTGTTTCACTTCATCCAACACTGAGCAGCGAGGTTCGAAGATGCCCGAAGCAGGCGATTTGAGCTCGTCAGATGCTAGCGTCTCAAGTGCCTGACTCGACCTCTTTTGACGGAAAGACACATTCTCGACTTTTCCTTCGACGAGTCCAAGCTTAATGAGTGCGTTACGGACTCCAGCTTCATAGACTGCCAGAGCCTCTGCGCTGACCGTACCACCGCCAAATTCAGCGCAAATGAATACCTTGCCTTGGCTATGTGCCCAACTATCGAACATTCCAGTCGTGTCGTCGTGCTCCCAGAGCAAGGTCACGGGTAACTTGAATGCTTCTGCCATTTGTAGCGTCTTAGCCATGAGGTGGGCATCAGCAATAGGATGGGTGATGACTGCCGGTGGAAAATCCCAAGTTGGTCCGAAGCTGTGCAGATCAAATACGGTGTCGGCCATTGGCAACAATACGCGCGAAACAGCATCCGCAATTCGTTCGGTTACAGACCCGTCGGCGCGGCCCGGAAACACGCGATTGAGATTCAACCCGTCAAGCGGAGTATTGCGGCTCCATGCCTCCACCGCCAATGGATTGAGCACCGGTAGGATGATGACCCTTCCACAGGTTTGCGCTTCTGGCAGCCACTCGATAAGCCGTCGCGCAACAAGTGGCCCCTCCAATTCATTGCCATGATTTCCGCCGGCGACAAGAAGGCGTGGTCCCTCTCCTTTGTTGAGACTGAAGACCGGGAGCGAAAGTTCTCCGAGGTCGGCACCCCCTGGGACAACAAGATGCCCCCGGCTGATGCCAGGCGTATCGATATCAAACGTAAGATGCGGTGCTTTGGTCATTGTTCGCCTATTGCAAGTATTCGAGCGAGCTAGCGCCGCGTTTACGGCAGCTGTTGCGCGTTGGCATTCTCCGATGGAGTATGGGCCATGCGGGGTTCAACGCGCCAATATAATGTTCCGGACGGTGCCATCGCGTTTTTAGATGGCCGCCGCCCGGCTCGGTAGAATTAACCCGCGGCTCCATGTTCGCCAGGAAACGCAAGAAACGTGATGAATAGTTGGCCCCGCGCCTACACGAGGACCCAGCGTGCTTGCCCTTCACACGACCCAGCCGCAGGATTTTTTCCAGCTTGTGCAGATACTGGAGCTCAGATACTGGAGCGTTCCATGATCGGTCGAGGGCTAAGAAGCATATTCGCCGCTACCGTGCTCAATCATGGTAGGCGTTATCGCGGTAGATGCGGTGCCCGTTGCTCCAGGACGATGCAGAGTCGCCACGAACAGGTGACCCACAACCGTTCTTCGCCGATCCGTGCGCCCGTGTCACCGAAGCTGACCTGCATCTGATCGCACGGCACAGTCTCGAAGAGCACCGTCGCACGCTTCTGCGCCTTGAATTACCGGAGCCAAGGCCTTCACCCGCAGTTCCACTGAGCGAAGGCAATCACCATCCATGTTTGCCTGCTAGTTCTTGGCGTGCAACGCCCGTGTTCTGCTGTCTCGACCAGCCATATGTCGAAGCCCTCAAAGGCTCCGAACATCGTCCTTCGCGCCGATCCCCGAAAGGTGCCGTTGGAACATCGCTTACGGTGGTTGGGTAATATTCAACCTCCAGCGAGAAACGTCACTTGACTATTCGGCGGTCGATCGGTGCATTCGGCTGCTCTCAAACCGGTTCTAGCGCTTCCCAAGAGAGAGCAGGGGGAACATTAAGGCCGTGAGAGTGTGATTCGCGGCAGGATACGTCGATGGCAAAAACCCGTTCAACCAGCCAAGTGGAAGCAACCTCCCGCGCCACCCGAAAGCATGCACTTCAAGCAGCAGGTGCGGGTAATGTATTCTGGGCTTTCGCCTTAGACTTCCACCACAAGACATAAAAGACGATTATCCAGAGCAGGGGCAAAAGCATCAACAGCGATGCCACTGCGGCAATCGTCGGGTCAATTTGATTGCGCATATTTTCCAACATCTTCAGCGGCAAGGTGCGGACCGAAAGTCCGCCAACCAGAGACGTGATGACGGCTTCATCGAAGGATTGGAGAAATGCGAACACGGCGCCCCCGATCAGGCCTGGCCGGATCAATGGCAGTGTCACCCTCATAAAGGTCTGCAACGGCCCCGCGCGCATGCTCTTAGCTGCCTGCACCAGCGTTCTGTCAAAATTCGCCAGCGTAGCCGAGACGATTACCACGACGATGCCGATGGCACCGATGCTGTGCGCCAGGATGATCCCAGTCTGGGAGCCGATCAGCCCAAGTTCAATCAGCCCCAGATATGTCGCTATACCAACGACGATGACCGGGAACGTTATCGGGGTAATGATGATCATAGTTAGGAAGCTCCGGCTCCCGGGGCCCATGCGACTTAGGCCGAATGCGGCTAAGGTCCCTACAATCGTCGATAGGATGGCGACCTCAACGCCGATCTGGACGCTGGTCCAGGCGGCTCCGTTCCATGACGCATCGCCGAAGAAGGACCGATACCACTGCAATGAAAGGCCAGAAGGCGGGAACTCCAAGAACGCCCCGGCACTAAACGACATAACAACGACGATGAGGCCAGGGAAGAGAAGGTAGACCATAACCAAGACGACGAAAACTCTTCCGATAATCTGCGGCCAGCGGCTGGCAGTTCCTGCCTGGTAGAGCTGGGCTGCCCAACGCTTCGCTCTATAGGGGCGTGGAAGCTCGCTGAGATAGAGTTTCAAATTGCGAATGATGGACAGACGGGCCAGCCAAGACTTCCTCACCGGGTTTGCCGCCCGCCCTTGGGTACCCGAAAGGTCGAGCCCGACCATCGAAAGCACGATGATGGCGACCGCCAGGAGAATAAAGGCAGCGGTTGCGATCCGTGACATGTCGAAAGAGCTTTTTACCTGCGCTGCGATGAAGGTCGAGAGCATGGCATCGCGTAACCCACCAAGCGCCGCTGGCGTTATGTAGAAGCCCAGGCAGAACACGAAGACCAACAGCGAGCCACTACGCACGCCTGGCAAGCTGAGGGGGAAGAATACCCGCCGGAAAGCTGTGAACGGTCCCGCACCCATGCTGCGCGCGGCCGCCACAAACGATCTATCTATACCCATCATGGCGCTAACCAAAGGCAGGATCATCAGCGGCAGCATAATGTGGACCATTCCGATGTAGACGGCCATACGATTGTAGATTAGGGGCAGCGGGCTCTGGATGAGCCCGAGACCGAGCAGCAGGTTGTTGATCACGCCGCGATCACCGAGAATGACAATCCAGGCATACGTGCGAGCCAATCCACTTGTGAGATAGGGGATGATGACGAGTGCAATCAGAGTGATGCGCAGGCTCTTCGAAGCGGTCACTATTAGATATGCGGTGGGATATCCGACGATGAGGCAAATGCCCGTAGCCACTAGGCTCACTTCGATCGTCTGGAAGAGCACCCGGACGTTCGCCGGCTGGGTGAAAAACGCGTAATAGTTTGTCACCGAAAAGTCCGGCGCATTGAGGCTGATCAGAAACAGCAGGACTGTTGGTATGCCAAAGACAACGAGCAGAATGGCGAAGGCCGGAACCGTGAGGCCAATAGGCATTTGGCCCAATTTGTAAAAGCTGCTCATCAGCCTACCTTGCTGGTTGGTTACGCGGCGACGAAGCGAACGTCGGACCGCAGCCAGTCGAGGCGTACCTCGTCGCCGGGCCGGAAGGTCGGCTGCCCGGCGGCGACGTGTTCACGAACAATGAGGACAGTGCCTCCAACGCGTACATGGTATTTCCGCAAAGGACCAGCGTAGATCATATCGTCAACCGTGCCCGTGACGGACTGGCGCCGGTCCGCATCACTGCGCTTCGATTCCTTTGGAGCGACGATGCGGATACGCTCGGGGCGGATCATACCCACTGTGCCCGAAGGCTGCGCTGAATCGAATTCGATCCTGAAATCGGGTTCTTCAAGGATGTTTGCCTCGCCCAAAAATTTCGCCACGAAGCATGTTGCAGGCCGGTCGTAGAGGGCCTCTGGCGTGTCTATCTGCTCGATCCGCCCAGAACGCATGACGACGATGCGGTCCGACAGAGTGAGCGCTTCCTCCTGGTCGTGCGTGACGCAAACCGTGGTGATGCCGAACTCTTTGTGCAGGCTCTTCATTTCGATCTGCATCTGCTCACGGAGGTTACGGTCGAGGGCGCCGAGCGGTTCGTCAAGCAAGAGGAAAGGCGGATCGGCTATCAACGCGCGAGCAAGCGCGACGCGCTGCTGCTGACCGCCGCTTAATTGCGACGGCATTCGGCCGCCGAAATCCCTAAGGTGGACGCGCTCTAGCATGCGGCCGACCCGTATTTTTCGATCAGCAGCGTTTACCCCGCGCATTTCGAGTGGGAACTCCAAGTTTCCCGCTACCGTCAGATGCGGAAACAGCGCGTAGCTCTGGAAAACGATACCTTGGTCGCGACGATAGGACGGCACTGCTGCCACCGACTGCCCAGCGATCAGAATGTCACCAGCGCTCGGTGCCTCAAAGCCAGCGAGCAACATCAGTGTTGTGGTTTTGCCCGAACCGCTTGGACCGAGAATGGTCAGGAACTCTCCGCGACGTACTGTCAACGATAGATCTCTGACGGCAGGAACCTTACCGTACATCTTGCTGACGCCGCGGAATTCGATCTGAGGTAGAACCCGTTTTTCGTGCAACAGTTCATCCTCTGGGAGTGGGAGTGGGGTCCTTGCATGCATGTTCATTGTTGCTCCTCCAACTTCCGGTGTCGAACATCGCTGTAACGGCATAGCTCCTAACGCAGGACACCGTAACCGGAGCGCAGGAGTTGGTGAGACCCCCGCGCCGTCGCTTCACGGACTCGTCCGTTTTTCCGAAGCCGCCGGTGTTTATTGGAGGATCCATTCGTTCCAGCGCTGCATGAGACGCTCAGTGTTTGAAAGGCCGTCTGGACCGACGTCATTATACCACTGGCCGTTTGTCGAAACGCTATTCTTCATGTAGTCAGGATGGGTAGGCAGCTTGCGGGCCACTTGATCCGGAATCAACTCGAACGCATTACGGTTGCTTGGGCCTTCAGGGAAGAGTTGGGCGAAGGCTGCTTGGCGGTCCGCGCGAGTGGCGAACTCGATAAACTTTTGCGCATTCTGTACATTGGAACTGCCCTTGGGAACTACCCAGTAGTCCCATTGCAGCTTTGCCTGATTCCGATTAATCTCGACTGGCGCGCCCTGATCGACCAAAAGAAGCGCCCGGCCATCATATGATTGGGCGATGTCAATCACCTTATCATGCAACATTTGCTGGATCTCAGAGCCACTGCCCCACCATTTACGGATATGCGGCTTTATCTTGTCTAGACTGGCGAAGACGCGATCGATGTCCATTGGGTAGAGCTGATCGGCGGGTACGCCATCCGCCAGCAGAGCTTCTTCCCAAGGCCCTTCCGACCCGTACTGCCCGGTTACTAGCGTTCGGACGCCAGGGAACTTCTCGACGTCCCAGAACTCGGCCCAGGTTAACGGCCGCGGCTTGTCAGCAGGAAATACTTCAGTATTATAGACCATGTTATAAGAATAGATTAGGCTGGCAATGCCGAAAGGCTGCTTGGCGAAGTCATATATGCCATTTAGATTTTTGGGTTCATAGATGGAATAATCTATCTTCTCAAGAATTCCCTTTTTGGCCGCGAGTAGGCCGGACCCCTGCGCTAAAGCGGCAACGTCGACCGTAACGTTGTTGGCCTTTACCATCAACTCAAGCTGGCCCAAGGGGATGTCGTCGGTGATCGGTATCACCTTGATACCAGTCTCCGCTTCAAACGGCTTGGCGTAGGCTTCTATGTTGGCCTTACCCCAATCGCCGCCCCCCAACACCGCCGTGATCTGGCCCGATGATTGAGCCGAGACTCGGCTAGAAACGGAAGACAGCGCGCCCACTGCGACTGCGGACGACGTCGCTTGCATGAAACGTCTGCGGGTTAACGAATAGCTCATTGTTGTTCCCCTTTTTACTAGTTGCTCGATCAAGACTGGCTATGATGCCTCGCCTAGCGAAATGCACTCCAATTGTGCGGTCCTGATTTTTGCATCTTGGCGAAAAGCGCCATTGTTTAGCGATGATCGGTTACCCTCTGGCTTCCGTCAAATGCAGTTTGTATATCGTCATCATCTAGAACCGAGATAGTGGTTCATCCCTCGACGGCACTCGGCTTGATGAGTTGGTTCAACAGCAAACTTCAAGGAGCACGGGGGCCACTCTGGGTATTGCGGCACCTTGGAGATAACCCTCTGCGCTGCGCCATCACGGATCATGACCTGCTCGGACTGGAAGGGTTCGGCCGCAGTTTGCGACGGACGGATGACGTTGTCGTCGAGGCCAAGACCGACAAGATCGATGCCAGCGTTCTGGCGCAGATCCATGCCAGCGGCCTTCTGCCGACGTCTGGGTTCCCGATGAGCGGATTGAGCGGCTTCGCCCTCTAGTCGCGCGGCGCACCGGTCGTGCGGCATCGCACGCGGATGAAGAACGAGGTGCATGGCATTTGCAGGCGCATCTCGTGCCGAAGTGCCCGCATGCCGATCTGTTCAACAGTCGGGTCGCGCCTGGCTCGAGCGGCAGGTGCTTCCCGACGACAGGGCCGCTATCGCCCGCCACATCCGCGAGATCAATCGCCCTGGTGGCACCTTCGCTCAGCGGCTCGATCGTCGGAGCTGGTCGAGCGCCCAAGCCATGCGA
>SAQE01000150.1 GCA_004020545.1 Mesorhizobium sp.
AGCTTGTAGAGCTGGGCTTCGGATTTCTGGCGCTCGCCGGGGGCGAGCCAGGCGGGCGGTAAGGTGCGCGCGGGTTTGCGTGCTTTGGGTTTTTTGGGCTTGGGGGGAGTGCGGGCTTTGACGACGTCCGTTTGCGTGGCGATCCCATAAACGGGTACGTCGGCGGGACAGCGCCCCCCTCTACCCTGCCCGTCCTCCGCAGCAGCTGCGCTGCAGCTGCGGAGGGTGGACCGGGCATCTCCCCCACAAGGGGGGAGATTGGCAGTTGCGGCGCCGGCTTCATCCACCAGCTCGACATGCCTCGAAAGCACTGCCGGCTCGGACAGTGTGAAGCCTTCAGCCGCCACCCTGCCCCGCCGATCCGGCCGCGCCGCGCGCTTCCTTGGCCGGCCGCCGGCGCGGCCGCCTTTGGGGTTGGCGAAGCCGATGGCGCGGAGGCCGGCATTGCGGTGCACGATGCCGATGATGGCGTTGCGCGAGACCGGGCTGCCGCGCAGGGCGCTGAAGCGGCCGGCAATGCGCGAGGCCGAAAGCCCCTCCTTCAGCCAGGCGGCGATCTCGTCGATTTCCTTTTCGGTGTAGGCGGCCATGTCTCATTCCATTGCTTACGAAGGGCTTGGGCTTGCGAAGCGCTCTGCTCGGGCCAAGCGCCAGGGTTCGGCCGCGAGGCCGGATGTCAGGTCAGCGAAAGGGTTGGAGGTCAGGCGGCGCCTGGAGCGCTTCGCCGTTCTACGGAAACGGCGAGGCGCTCCATCTCGTTGTTTTGACGCAATTCCGGACGGAAAACCGCTTCGCACTTTTCCCGGAATTGCTCTGGCACCGCGCCGGTCAGTCGAAGAAGTGCCGCCTCGGCGGCGGCCCGCGTCAGGCCCGACACGGCCCGGCCCGTCGTGCGATCAAACAGGATGACGGTGCCGTCCTCGGTGCGGATGCAGGAAGTGATGCGATCTGCGGGCGAGGCTGGCGCTCTACGAGGTACCCCTAACCCCAAACACCCACAAGGGGGAGGGGAATCCGCCGGCGTAGCAGCCAGGCGCCAATGGTCGGCGGATGGCCTTGGCGTGGCGGCAGCGCAATCCCCCTCCCCCTTGTGGGTGTTTGGGGTTAGGGG
>SAQE01000151.1 GCA_004020545.1 Mesorhizobium sp.
GGTACCGGCCTTCCGTGTCTTCGTCTCGGGGCTGTCCTCGGTCTAGAGGGCGGGCGTCGGGCGCATCGGCTCGGCCACATAACTAGCGACGGGAGTTCCCCACCGTGGCCCCACCCCCAGCCCTGTGCAGCGGGTTGGGTCGAGACCGGCTAACTAAGACGGCGCGACCTCCCGGCCGATGGCCCACAAGAAGGCAGCCATCTCGCGAGCGATTGCGGCCGCGACTACCGGCGGCTTCTTGCCGGCGGCGCTGAGGCGACGATAGCGGGCGCAAAGCCGCACTTGCCCCTTCCAGGCAATATCGCGGACAGCCTTGGGCAGCCCCTCGAGCCGCACCCTCAGGGCCTCGCTGACCCTGGCAGGATAGCGGTAAGTCCATGCCGCTTCGACCAAGGCGCGGCGGGCGCGTCGATTGCCGGCGAGCGTAAGGCTCGACCGGCGAACCGTGTCACCGGTCGAGCACTCCCCCGGGACCAGGCCGAGAAAGGCCATCAACTGAGGCGGCGTATCGAAGCGACGCACATCCCCAATCTCGGCCGCAAAGATCACTGCGACCAGGAACGAGGCGCCGCGCATCGCCTGATAGGCCTCGACGACCCGCGCCATGGACCAGGTTGGCACGATGACTTTCAGCTGCTCGTCCAGGCGGCGTAACCGCTGGGCAGCGTCCTCGATCGCGTCGATCTTCTCCTGGAACACGATCTGCTGCGCGGTATGCTCGAAGCTCTGGCGGGCAAGCCAGCGCCGGTGCGCCAGTGTCCAGTGACCGCCGCTCGCGTAGATCCGCCCGTGACGCAGGAGGAAGGAAAGCAGCTGCTGGCGCTTGCGGCGCAGGTCGTCAGCCGCGGCTTCGCGGGCTCGCACCAGATCGCGGACAGCCTCGTGGACCACGTCCGGCACCCACACCCCGATCAGTTCGCCCGCCCGATGCAGCCGCGCCAGCGTGACGGCGTCCCGCCGGTTGGTCTTGACGTGCTCGCCCGGCCGCTTCGGGATCAGGGCCGGCGCAACCACCATGCAGTCGTATCCGAGATCGCGAACCTGCCGGCACAACCCATAACCCGTCGGCCCAGCCTCGAAGCA
>SAQE01000152.1 GCA_004020545.1 Mesorhizobium sp.
CCCCCAGCACGCTCCCGGCACAACAACACTCGCCACATGCAGGCTGGACAGCACCCTTGCTCGATCGGAAGGACATCGGGAAACCTCCGCGCCTGTTGGGACACCCTGGACGCCGCTGAGCGGCTGATAGCAACGGGAAGGTGGGTGCTGCGATTGATGCCCCTCTTGAAAGGCAGTGCCCACTGCCTGGCGCAACGGATTGCGACCGGGACTGGAGACGCGGGGCAGGTCACGATCGAACTGCGGTTCCCAGGCTGAGGAGGCACTTTCCCGCGCTGCATGGCAGAGAAGACGCTGACGATGATCCAGCAGGCCCATGTTCAGGGCATCTCGACGCGCCCGGCCAGCGATCTGCTCCGGGTCGGGACCCAAGCGGCTGGTCGAAGAGTCAAGGTCTCGCGGTTTGCAGGGCGATTGATGGGAAGGTGAAGTCTCTGGACCGACCTATCGAAGGCGACTGGCCAGTCTGTGGATAGACGCCAGGTGTTTCGACGACGACACACTCGACCGGCTCACCCGCACATCCTTCCCAGACATCTTGGGTAAGCCGCGCTCGACAAAACCTAGTCGAGCGGTTCAATGCCGAATCAAGCGGCGTATCAATGTCGCAGGCATCGTCCTGGATGTCTCGCCGGGGTTCTGTTGCTTGAGCAGAACGATGAACCGGCTGTCCAGCAGCCGCTAAATGACGCTTGCCGTTGAGCAGCTTGCCCGTCGTGGCGGAGATCAGCTCGGCCACGCCGAAAGTGCAGCGATCGACGCCGCCGGCTACATAAATCTCAGGGGGCCTCGTCATGGCAGCCGGCTAATGCATCTCGCCCAGAATTCACAGCAGTTTGGCGACGACAACGTGCATCGAAACAAGGATATAAAGCGCATCGCTGGAACCCGCTCGACGACGTGCTGAGAAAGTTCGAAATCGGTGTTGACACCCCGAACGGCCCCGACTATATACGCCCCACCAACGAGGGCGGCGCGCCGCTGGCGGCCGAGAAGTTCGCTTCTAAATCTGCCCTCTGCGAAATTCAAGAGAGCCGCGTGAGCGACACTCGAAGGGCCCTGGAGCGGGAAGCGAAA
>SAQE01000153.1 GCA_004020545.1 Mesorhizobium sp.
CTAGAGCACGTCCGATTTAATCCGGGTCATATCCAGCGGCCTTGAAATAGTTGGCGCATTCTGCGGGCGTGAAAAGGTCGACAACGGCGCCGACTGTATTCCACAAGGCGGCGATGGTCCGCTCGGCCTTGGCGCGCAACAGCGCCTTGAGCTTGGCGAAGGCGTTCTCGATGGGGTTGAAGTCGGGACTGTAGGGCGGGAGGAACATCAGCCTCGCACCGGCGGTCTCAATTGCGTCTCGCACGCCAGCGGCTTTGTGGGCGGGCAAGTTGTCCATGATGACGACGTCGCCGGGCGACAATGTCGGGACCAGCACCTGCTCGACATAGGCAAGGAACACGTTGCCGTTCATGGCGCCGTCGTAGACGAATGGCGCGGTCATGCCGGTCAGCCGCAGCGCGCCCGTGAAGGTGGTGGTCTTCCAATGACCATGCGGCACGCCGGCCCGGCAGCGTTCGCCGCACAGTGCTCGTCCGCGCAGACGCGCCATCTTGGTCGACAGGCCGGTCTCGTCGATGAAGACGAGCTTCGCTGGGTCGAGATCGAGCTGGCCGTCGAACCAGGCGCGCCGGCGTCTCAGGATATCGGGACGGTCCTGCTCCAGTGCATGTGCGGACTTTTTTTGAACGTCCAGCCGTGCCCGCGCAGCCAATCGCTCAAGGTGCTGCGGCCGATGCTCAGCGACCGCTCGGTCGAGATCCGCTCCACCATCTCGTTCAGCGTGATGTCCTTGTGCTGCTCGATCAGCCCGACGATAAAGTCTGCGTGCCCGTCGAGCCGCGACCCGCGTCGCCGTCCCTGCGGCCGGGGCGTCGTCTCGCCCAGCCTGGCCCTTGCGATCCAGCGGATCGCGCTTGATATCCCCACCCCAAATCGTGCCGCTGCCTGACGCGCCGAAGTCCCTTCATCCGCAGCCTTCAAAACACGCAACCTAAGATCCTCTCCGAGCGCTCGCGCCATCGTCCACCTCCTGAAAGCAGACGTTGAATCAGAAGCTGCACCGGCCGTCACATCACAATCGATTCATCGATCCCCGGACGTGCTCTAG
>SAQE01000154.1 GCA_004020545.1 Mesorhizobium sp.
GCACGCCACAGCAACGGGCGCCCGTCGCTCAAGGGGGAGAGACACCCAACTCCTGCGAGAGGGGTTCGGTCACAAGCGCGATGAGGAAGTGGGCAAGAATCCAAGGTTTTGCAATCCTTGGGTCTTTGGCGGGAGGCGCGCGCAGTCCGATCAGGCTCTTCAGACGCTTGAAGGCGAGCTCGATGCGCCAGCGCATGCGATAGAGCTTGAGAACCGTGCCGGCGGGAAACTCCTCCCGGTCAAGCGAGGTCACAAGGATGACGAAGCCGGCCGCAATCAGCGTCTCCGGTTGAACCTTGTTGCCCTTGGCCTTGGCTTCCTTGTTGATTTTGCGCCGTGCTTCTTGTGCCGCGGCCTCGGATTTGCGCAAGGCGATCAGGCGCATCTTCACAGGCTCGCCCTTCTTGAGGGCCAGCCGGACAGGCGTTTCGAAGACCTCCTCCCGGCAGCTCTCCAGGTGGCCGATGAGATCGAACGCCTCGCCGTTGGCGTCGAGCCATCGCGCATTCTTCCACGACGCGCGCACGACAACGTCGCCGCCTTGCGCCATGACCTTTGCGATCCGCTCGGCCTGCAAATAGGCGCGGTCGCCGATGCGGATCTCGCCCGCCACCACCGGCACGCGGTCGATCAACTCGGCCTCGCTCTGGTCGGTGATCTCGAGGAAATCGAACTGCTCGCGCTCAAGCTCGAAAGCGCAGTGCATGCGCCAAAGGCCATTGTTCCTCTTCTCGTGCGCACCGGCCTTGGCAACCGCCGTCGCATCGAGGATGCGGATCAGCCGGCCTTTGGCCAAGCCTTCCTCCTCGCGCTGCAAAAGATGCCCAATCAACTGCTGCAGCCATGGCCCTGCATTGCGCAGCCGGCCGAGCAAGGCCACGTCCGAGATGTCGGCAATCCCGCTCGCCGCCGCCCAGGCCACGACGCCCCGCATGCCCACCTTGCCAAGGCAGTAAGCCAGTGTCAGGCGCAACAGATCGCTCGCCGACCTGATGCCCCGAGGTCGCAGGAACGCCTTCGTCTCGCGCGCACT
>SAQE01000155.1 GCA_004020545.1 Mesorhizobium sp.
GGCGATCAGAGCCTGCAACCAGGGCCAGACTCTTTTGCTGCCGCGCCGCATGTGTTGGATGAGAGCGGTGGCGCCCGCCACCAGCACGCTTCGCAGCATCTCATCGCCGGCGCGGGTAATCACCCCAAGCCTGTTTTTGCCTGCTGTCGAATGGTTCTTCGGCGTCAGTCCGAGCCAGGCGGCAAAATCGCGACCCGACTTGAAGCCGTGTGCATCCGTCACCTTGATGGCCAGCAACGTCGCTCCAACAGGGCCGACTGCCGGTATGGCGGCCAGCCGCCGGCTCACTTCGTTGTGCCTATGGAGCGCAAGCAGCTTCTCATCGAGCACGGCAACCTCGGCGCTGATGTGGGCGTAATCGCGCGCCAGCGTCTCGAACATGTCCTTGGCCATGTCCGGGATCGTCGCATCGGCGCGAATGTCGGCCAAAAGATCGCCAAGCCGGGAAAGCCCCTTGGGCGCGGTCAGGCCGAACTCGGCCGCAAAGCCGCGGATCGAATTGGAGAGCTGCGTGCGCCGGTCGATGAACTGCGCTCGCAGCTTCGCCAGCATCTGCGCCGCTTGCTGATCGGCGCTCTTGGCCGCAACGAAGCGCATGCGGGGCCGGTTCATCGCCTCACAGCTCGCATCGGCATCGGCCGCATCCGATTTGGAGCGCTGGACATAGGGCTTCACGTGCTGCGCCGGCATCAGCAGGACCTCATGACCCAACGCGCGTAACTCCCGCGCCCAGTAATGCGCCGCGCCACAGGCCTCCATACCAATCTTCAGTGGCGGGAGCCCCGCAAAGAAGGCGAGCACCTGATTGCGCCGCAGCTTCTTGCGCAATACAGGCTGTTCGGCTTCATTCACCCCATGCAGCTGGAAAACGCTCTTTGACGTATCCATGCCAATGCGAATAAGTTTATCCACGGACGGTCTCCCTTGATGAGATCTGCAACGACCTCATTCTGGCACATTGTGATGCCGTCGGGGGCCGTCCACCCCAACACG
>SAQE01000156.1 GCA_004020545.1 Mesorhizobium sp.
AATGCTGTGCCGGGGTGTCCATGCCAAGCGCCTCGTGCGGACGCTCCTCATTGTAGCTACGCCGAAAGTCCTCGAAGGCCCTGGCTTGAGCCGCCCTGTCAGCCTGCGGTGCATCGGCCATCGGCAGCATGGTCAGGTGGAAACGCTCATGGCGCCCGTTCTGCTGCGGCTTGCCTGGCTGGATGCGCTCCAGAGCGATGCCGAGCTTGATGAAGCGCACCGCAAGCGGCGTTAACCCTGTGACGCCGGCCGACGCAAATGGTGGGCCGTTGTCGCTTCGGATGCGATCCGGCAGACCGTTCTCCTCAAACAGCCGCTCAAACACCGGCCAGGCTTCATCCTCCGACGTCGAGCCCGTCGCCTCGAGCCCCAGCAGGTAGCGGCTCAATGCATCCATCACCGTTAATGGCTCGCAACGCCACCCGTCGCCAGTCCGGAACCAGCCCTTGTGATCTGCCGTCCACACCGCATTCGGTTCCGCAGGCTCCGGCCATGGCCCGTTGCCCACAGCCCGCCAGCGCCTGCGCCGGCGTCCCACAAGACCATGCCGCTTCAAAATCTCGCCAGCCGTCGAGACCGCCGGCCAGAAGCATGAGGGCTCCGCCCGCTTCAGCCGCGCCATGATCTTCTTTGGCCCCCACAGCGGATGCGCCTCCTTCTCCGCCACGATCCGCTCCACCAGCTCCACTGCCGTTGCACGGCCGTGCTCGAGCGGCGCCCGCGGCTGGTCGTGCAGGCCTTCCGGGCCAAACTCCCGGTAGCGTCCAAGCCATTTGTACCCGGTCTTGCGCGAGATCTCGAAGGCAGCACAAAGCTGCGTCATCGTCTCCTCACCAGATAGGCATTCCGCAACAAAACGAAGCCGCTCATCCATGAGCCCAGTCTCTCGCCAAACCATCGCCGGTCCTCCCGGCTCACGAGAAAACTGTCACCCTTCTAATCGGTCCATTCTGTTACCTATCTATCCGGTTCGGACA
>SAQE01000157.1 GCA_004020545.1 Mesorhizobium sp.
CGCAAAAATGACCCGAAGCAAATGTGTGCGCACGCTAGCCCACAAGGGGAGAAGGTGGAGCCTTCTCGGCCTGCCTTGCCGCAACCCTGCGCATCGCGACCACTCGTCGGCGGAAGATTTCCGTCCGCATCGCCATCAGGTGCAGCGCGAAGAACAAAACGGTGAAGCCGAGCGCCATCACGGCGAGCGGCCACAGCATTGAGGGGTCGATGGTCGGGCCACCGAGGCGGAAGACGGAGGCCGGCTGGTGCAGCGTGTTCCACCAGTCGACCGAGAATTTGATGATCGGGATGTTGATGAAACCGACCAGCGTGATGATGGCGGCGGCCCAGGCGGCCCGCCCGGCGTCATCCAGCGCGCGTGTCAGCGCGATGATGCCGAGATACATCAGGAAGAGCACGAAGACCGAGGTCAGCCGCGCGTCCCACACCCACCAGGTGCCCCACATCGGCTTGCCCCAGATGGAGCCGGTGATCAGCGCCAGCGCGGTGAAGGTGGCGCCGATAGGGGCCGCCGATTTCAGCGCGACATCGGCCAGCGGATGGCGCCAGACCAGCGTGCCCAGCGCCGAGATCGCCATGATCGTGTAGCACATCATGGCAAGCCAGGCGAAAGGCACATGGATATACATGATGCGCACCGTGATGCCTTGCTGGAAATCCTCCGGAGCCGTGAAGCTCATATAGAGGCCGACGGTGAGCAGGATCGCCGCGACCGCCGCCAGCCACGGAATGACCTTGCCGGCCAGCCCGACGAAGCGCGTCGGGTTGGCGAGATCGGCCCAGCCGGCGAGGCGTGAAGTGGTGTCGCTCATGCCGACCTAAATAGACCGGCAGCGTGTCCGGGGCAATCGGACGGTTGTCGCAGCCTCCCCTTCTCCCCTTGTGGGCTAGCGTGCGCACACATTTGCTTCGGGTCATTTTT
>SAQE01000158.1 GCA_004020545.1 Mesorhizobium sp.
TTCAAAGTGTGGCTGCGCAAGCACCGCGGGGCGTCCGATCCCACCATCAAGCTCTACGCCCGCGACGCCGCCCACTTGATGGCGGCACTCGGGGACGATCCAGAGCGGTGGGAACCAGCCGCTATCCGCAGCTTTTTCCTGGACCGCGCGAGCCATTGCGGCAATGGAACCGTGGAGAAGTTGACGACCAGCCTGCGCGCGTTCTTGCGGTATCTTGCCGTCACAGGCCGCTGCCGAGCAGGTCTCGCTGATGTCGTTCCTGGCTTTGCCAGTTGGCGGCTTGCCGACTTGCCGCGATATCTAGCGGCGGAGCAGGTGAACCGGCTGATCGCGGCATGCGATGGCGAAGTCGTTGCGCGCCGGCGTGATCGCGCGATCGTCCTGCTCTTGGTGCGCCTCGGGCTGCGGGCTGGCGACGTGGCGCAACTCCGCCTTGACGACATCGAGTGGGAGATGGGCTCGCTGCGGGTCTCGGGCAAGCGCGCTACGAGGTGCGTCTGCCGCTTCCGCAAGATGTCGGGGATGCGATCTCCGACTACCTCGCGTGTCGCCCTTCGACCTGCCCGAGCGATCATGTGTTCCTCCGCAATATCGCGCCGTTTCGACCGTTCCGGAACGGTGACGGCATCTCGTCGCTGGTGAAACGCCTCATGCAGCGGGCCGGCATCGTGGCGCCAGTCAAGGGGGCGCACGTCCTGCGACACACGGCGGCGACCGAGATGCTGCGCCATGGCGTTCCGCTTGAGAAGATCGGGTTGGTCCTGCGGCACCGAGGCATCGATACGACGGCCCGTTACGCCAAGGCCGATGTCACGCTCCTGAAGCAAATCGCGCAGCCCTGGCCGGAGGTTCTGTGATGTTGAAGGCCATCGAGACTTATCTGGCGCTCCGCCGTGCCACT
>SAQE01000159.1 GCA_004020545.1 Mesorhizobium sp.
CACCTTCGCTCAGCGGCTCGATCGTCGGAGCTGGTCGAGCGCCCAAGCCATGCGAAATGCTGCTTCCTCGGCTATTCCAGAACCGTGTGAAGCGCCCGCGTGGCCGCCCACCGTTCGCATGCGGAAGACGAGCTCGCGGTCGCGATCGGTCACGCAGGACCGACGCTGCGCCACGTAGCGAGCGGGCTGGTAATGAAGCACCTGGCCGTCGTCGAGGGCGGCGTCGATGTACGTCGGCGGGCGTTGGCGAACGGTGCTGAGATTGTAGTATGGGTCGTAGCTGCGCAGGGGCTGATACTCCTGGGCGATATGGGGATACTCCGTATTCCGCTGTTTCGATCAGCCCGACCGGCATCGTGAAGTCCATTTCGGTATCCAGAATGTCGGCGAGTGGAACTTCGGCGAGTACGGCGCGAAACAAGTCGGGCCGCAAGTCGGCGGTGGCAAGTACGGTACCCCCGCCCGCGCTCCTCCCTGAATGACGATGCCGTCGCGGGTGGCGAACCCGCGCTCAATGAGTCCCTCAGCCGCGGCGATCAAATCTGTGCGGGTGATGCGCTTTCGATCGCGGATAGCAGCCTCGTGCCATGGGCGTCCGAGCTCGTCGCCCCTCGTACGTGTACGATGCCGAAAGCAACTCCGCGTTCGAGCAGACTCAAAGCTGCGGTCATGGATAAGGACCGAGCAAAGAACGAGGGCCACATCGATATTCCGTAACAGCCGTACACAAACAACAGCACCGGCCCAGGGTCTGTTCGATCACGCCGTCAACTTGAAGCGCTCGTCACCGATGATATCAAAGCTAAACGCTACGTAACGTCCGTCGTCGCTCGGCTCGAACACACCGAGCTTGTAGAATACCTCGGCCCCGGG
>SAQE01000015.1 GCA_004020545.1 Mesorhizobium sp.
AGATAGGCCTTCACCGCCATGTCCTCGGCCATGTGCAAACGGCCGTCGCGCAGTTCGGCGCGGTAACGTTCAGATAGGGTCTTCGCGGCCTGTTTCAGCGCCGGCAGCGGCACCTTTTCGAGCAGGCCGTCGACGCCTTGCCGGAGCGGGGCGGGCAGCTCCACTTCAGACTCCCCGCGGTGCCAGAAGGATGAGCGCGGCGCCGGCGAGGTCGAAGCGGTCGGGGCGCGCGCCTTCGATCAGCCAAAGCCAGCCGAGCGAGGAGGCGATATAGATGCCGCCATAGGCGGCATAAGCGCGGCCGGCGGCGTTCGTGTCGACGAGCGCCAGCAGGAAGCCGAAGAGGGCAAGCGAGACGAGGCCGGGAACCAGCCAGAGCGGCGACTTCGCCAGCCGCCACCACGCCCAGAACGAGAAGCAGCCGGCGATCTCTGCAAGGGCGGCTGCGATGTAGATGAGATAGGTCATGAAAAAGGTCTCGCGAACGAGACCTTTTTCATGGCGTCAGGCCGCAATGGCAAGCGGCAAAATCCCCGCCGCCTACTCCACCGCCTTACGGCGGCGCGCGGGCTTGGCGGCCACCGGAGCCGGCTCCTGATGGCCGAGGTCGCGCATTTCCAGCGCCTTCTCGCATTTGGCCATGTAGTCGCGCGTCATCGGCAGCGTGTCGTTCTTCTTGGCGAGTTGAATCTGGAAGATGACCAGGTCCTGCCAGCGGAAGGCGGCTTCCGAGGCGGCGAGGTAGAATTCCCACATGCGGCAGAAGCGCTCGTCATAGATCGCCTTGGCCTTGTCGCGGTTGGCGGCAAAGCGCATGCCCCAGTGCTTCAGCGTCTCGGCGTAGTGCAGCCTGAGCATCTCGATGTCGGTGACCACCAGGCCCGACTTCTCGATTGCCGGCATCACTTCGGAAAGGGCCGGGATGTAGCCGCCAGGGAAGATGTATTTACGGACGAAGGCACTGGTCGCCCACGGCACGCCGGAACGGCCGATGGTGTGGAGCAGCATCACGCCGTCAGGCTTTAAGAGCGTCGCCGCCTTGTCGAAGAAGGTGCGGTAGTGGTTGACGCCGACATGCTCGAACATGCCGACCGAGACGATGTGGTCGAAGCGTTCGTTGAGTGCGCGGTAGTCCTTGAGGTCGAAATGCACCCGGTCCTGCAGGCCCATCGCGTGCGCGCGGTCGGTGGCGACGCCATGCTGTTCGGTCGACAGCGTCACACCCTGCACGTCGACGTCGAACGTCTTGGCGAGATAGAGGCCGAGCCCGCCCCAGCCTGAACCGACGTCGAGCACCGTCTGGCCGGGCTTCAGCCTGAGCTTGGCGGCGATATGGCGCTTCTTGGCGACTTGCGCCTCGTCCAGCGTCATGTCGGGCTGTTCGAAATAGGCGCAGGAATACTGCATGTCCTCGTCGAGGAAGAGCTTGTAGAGCTCGCCCGAAAGATCGTAGTGGCGCTGCACGTTGCGGCGCGAGCGCGTGGCGGTGTTGATCTGCTGCAGGCGGCGGAAGGCGTGGCGCAGGCCCTCGATCGCCTTCGACCAGGTCGCGTCGATGCCGCCGCTGCCCATGTTCTGGAAGGCGATGCGCATCATGCCAAGCACGCCGCCTTCGAGGATGTCGAGTTCGCCGTCCATATAGGCTTCGGGCACCGCCAGCATCGGATCGAAGCTTATGGCGCGTTCGGCATGCGTGGTCTTGATGTGCATGTGCACAGGCTCGCCGCTGCCGTCGCCGAAGGTGACGGACGAGCCCTTCGGCCCGGTGACCTTGAGATTGCCTGTGCGCACCAGGCGGTCGAGAATGCGCTTCAAAAGAATATTCATGACCAAATGTCCCTCAGGGCAGGCTGACTTCCGCGCAAGGCCCGAAAACGGCACCGGTTTCGGGCGGGTCCTGCGCGAAAGTCACAGGTACTACGGCGTCATTTCTGCGTCCAAAGGACGCGCGACGCTGTAGTCTGCCTCAAGATATAGGGGTTCGAAAAGTTCCATTTGGCATAAAAATGCCCGGGTCGTGTGCCCGGGCGTTAGTCCAGAAATTCTGGAGACCTGCGAGCCGGAGCAGCGCTCCGGCCCTGTCGATCAGGTGTTGTCGATCACGCGTTGTCTTCGCCGCCTTCGAATTCGGCGTTCGGGTCGAAGAAGTTCTCCGGCCGGGCGTTGTCGTTGATGTCCTCGCCATAGATGGCTTCGGCCGTCGTCAGCATCTCGCCCTTGGCCTGGCGCTCCGCCTCTTCGGCCGAGCGGGCGACGTTGAGCGTGACGGTGACCTCGACTTCCGGATGCAGCGCGATCGCCACATTGGTGAGGCCGATGGTCTTGATCGGCTGGTTGAGCTCGATCTGGTTGCGGTTGACGCTGAAGCCCTCGGCGGTCAAAAGCTCGGCGATGTCGCGGGTCGACACAGAGCCGTAGAGCTGGCCGGTCTCGCCGGCCGAGCGCACGACGATGAAGCTCTTGCCGTCGAGCCTCTCGGCGACCTGCGTGGCCTCCGACTTGCGCTCGAGGTTGCGGGCTTCGAGCTGGGCGCGTTGGCCCTCGAACTTCTTCTTGTTGGCTTCGTTGGCGCGCAACGCCTTGCCCTGCGGGAGCAGGAAGTTGCGGGCGAACCCGTCCTTCACCTTGACGATGTCGCCCATCTGGCCGAGGCGGGAAATGCGCTCGAGGAGAATGACTTCCATGGTTTCGTTCCTTCGGTTTGGCGCCATCCGGGATGACGTCGGATTCTGTTGGAACAGGTCAGGAAGCAAGAGGGGCGTCGCCGCCGGTGTCGCTGTCCTGCCTGTCTGGCAGTTAGAGGTCTGTGGCCTCAACTCGGGATTTGAATCTCCACTTGCGGCGCCCGTCGCCGTGGGGTCGAAGCGGGCGGCAAGCCGCCCGCATCAATAGTTTCAGCTCAGCGGACCACGTAGGGCAGCAGGCCGAGGAAGCGGGCGCGCTTGATCGCCTTGGCGAGCTCGCGCTGCTTCTTCTGGCTGACGGCGGTGATGCGCGACGGCACGATCTTGCCGCGCTCGGAAATGTAGCGCTGCAGGAGACGCACGTCCTTGTAGTCGATCTTCGGCGCATTGGCGCCGGAGAACGGGCAGGTCTTGCGGCGGCGATGGAACGGGCGCCGGGTCGGGATCTGGTTGATGTCGACCATTATTCTGCACCCCCTTCAACGTTTTCGCGCGGACGGCGCGGACCACGGTCGCCGCCATCACGGTCGCCGAACGAACGCGGGCCACGGTCACCGCGGTCGCGATCGCCGAACGAACGCGGGCCACGGTCGCGGTCGCCGAAGCCGCCGCGCTCGGAGCGCTCTTCGCGCTTCTGCATCATCGCCGAGGGGCCTTCCTCATGCGCCTCGACCTTGATGGTGAGGAAGCGCAGGACGTCTTCCGACAGGCCCATCTGGCGCTCCATTTCGTTGAGCGCGGCCGGCGGGCAAGTGATGTCCATCAGCGTGTAGTAAGCCTTCCGGTTCTTCTTGACCCGGTAGGTGAGGGACTTCAGTCCCCAGTTCTCGATCCGGCCGACCGATCCGCCATTGGCGGCGATGACGCCCTTGTACTGTTCGACAAGCGCATCGACCTGCTGCTGCGACAGGTCCTGCCGGGCAAGAAACACATGTTCGTAGAGAGCCATTATGTTAAGTGCCTTTCTTCGTTTCTCTCACCGGCCCTCGCGGCTAAGCCTCTGCAACTTGTCTGACCCGGTCGCGAACGAGCGGGGAAGAAAGGAGCATCACGAGACGGTCGAGAGCGGAGACACGGGAGGCCAAAAGCGCTTATGGCTTCATGACGTGACCTTCCAAGGCCACGGCCCTCCGTTCAGCCCCCAGCAAGGACCGGCAGATTGCGGGCGTCTATACAGCAATTTCCCAGGAAGGCAAGTACGCGCTGCCGACAGGGCGGAAGGTGCGGCACACGGTCCAGTCGCGTCGGCTGCAGACCGCCGCCGGATCAGCTCGTATGGGCGACAAGCGGCGCCACCGTCTCGGGGAAGAAGTCGGGCGCGGTATGACGCTTGCCGAACATCATGTCGTACTGGATGAGCCGGAAATCGTTGATCTGCGGATCGATCTTCTTCTGCCTCGCCCAGTCGGGCGTCGCTTCGCCGGAGGGCGAAAGCAGCAGGTTGCGGTCGACCACCCGATAGCGTTCGCGCAGCGCGCCGAGGAAGCCGGTGTAATAGGGATGCGTGATCCCGGCTGTTGTGAGGATGTGGTAGGGCAGGAAGGCCGGGCTCACCGAGCCCAGGTTCTCCACCGGACCGGAGCGGTTCGACCAGATGATCAGCGGCGTGTCGTGATGCTCGAGCGCTGCCTCGGCCGTCGGCTCCTTGCGCGGCGCGACATTGTCCTTGAGGAAGCCGGTCTCGACATAGACGGGACCGAGCGGCGGCAGATGGTCGCCGAAGAAGGCGACGATGGTCGGCCGCTCGCGCTTCTTTGCCCATTCGATCAGCCGCTCAAGGCCGCGATCAGCATCGGCCGAGCCTTCGGCATAAGAGAGCAGCGATTCCCGCGCCCAGGTGCTGATCGGCGCGTCGACCGTGTGGGTCGGATTGTAATAGCGGTAGGGCTCGTAGGGTCCATGGTTCTGCAGGCTGACGGCGAACAGGAACACCGGGTCCTCGCTGGTATCGGCCTCGCGGATGATCTCGTCGGTCATCGCCGCGTCGGAGGCCAGCGGCCCGCGTTTTTCCATCGGCGGCAGCGTCTCTTCCGAGCGGAAGTCGCTGAAGCCGAAATCGGCATAGACGGCGCCCCGGTTCCAGAACCAGTTGGTGCCCGGATGGATGGCGCGCGCCCGGTAGCCCTCGCTCTTCAGGAAGGTCGCCAGCGACGGCGTCGGCGTGCGCACATATTGCTGGTAGGGGATCGAGCCCGCCGGCAGGAAGGCGTTCGAGAAGCCTGTCAGCGCCTCGAACTCGATATTGGCGGTCATGCCGCCGAACTCCGGCGAGAACATCGAGCCGGAGCGCAGCGCGCGCACCGTCGGGATCGGATCAGGCTTGATTCTGACGCCGGGAAGCTCGGTCGAATCCCAGAAGGATTCGCTCATCACCACGATGATGTCGGGCTTCTCGTCCGGCACCGAGGCGGCGACTTCGGGACGTAAGATCGCGTCCATCGTCTTTTCGGAATAGCCGGGCGGCGCCGAGACATGCGCCATCGGCACGTTCATCGCGAAGGCGAGCGCGAAGCCGTTGGAGGCGTAGTTCTCCTTCTGGTCCCACATGATCGGGATGATCTGCAGCCTGTCGCGCGTCCACGAGAAGGTGGCATAGTCCATGATCGAGACGAAGAAGGCGAGCAGCGGCACGGCGAGCGTCAGGCGCGCCAGCCGTCCCTTGCGGCTGAGGATCGGCACGCGGCGACGCCAGAGCCGCCAGCCATAGGCGAGCAGCGTCAGGCCCGCGACGATCGCCGCCACAAGCAGCGCGGCAGTCCACGGGCGCTCGCGCACCAGAAGCGGCATCAGCGCCATGATCTGGCGGGCATAGAGGAAATCGGTCGGGTAGAGCGGGTCGCCGAGATAATGCGATTTCTGGTGTCCGACAAAGGCTAGCGCCAGCGTCAGTGGCGCGACGATCATCAGGCTCTGATGGCTGCGGCCAAGTATGGCATCCAGCCCGATCAGCACCAGCGCAAAGACGATGATGGTTGTCCAGCCGGGCTTGAACGGCTGCAGGAAGAAGTCGACCGTGCCGAAGAAGTCGCCGCGCACGGTCCATTCGACGGCGAACACCAGGAGCGCGGAGGCAAGCAGCGTGGCGAGGCCGTAACGGACGATAGGCCATCTCCGCCCCGGCAGATAGCCGGTGGACGGATCGTCTTCCAAGAACTGCGGCACGGGTTTGCCCGCGCCTTTCCTGATCCTTGCCACGTCACTTCCCCCGGCCCTTGCCGCGCTTCTTTTGCTCGCGGTTCGCGTCTTCCACACGCGTCACGCTTCTGTCATCGAAATGTCACGCAAAGCTAGCGCCTGTGGCGGAAATAAGAAGAGCCAGCAAACGATTCGTGAGCGGTTTTCATCAGGTGTGATCGCCAAAAAGCCTTTTGGAACAGGCAACTCGGTCGGTTTTCCGGCTGAAATGGGCGCCGAACGGGCGCCTGCGGGCTTGACTTGGCCGTCCGCCTTGCGCCAGAGGCAGGGAAAAACAAGCCGTTGGAGACGCTAAGATGGCCGTCGCATTCACCTTTCCAGGACAGGGCAGCCAGTCCGTCGGTATGGGCAAGGATCTCGCCGATGCCTTTCCCGAGGCCCGCCGCGTCTTCGAGGAAGTCGACGAGGCACTTGGCGAAAGCCTGTCGAAGCTGATCTGGGAAGGGCCGGAAGAGACGCTGACGCTGACCGCCAACGCCCAGCCGGCATTGATGGCGGTTTCGCTCGCGGCCTTGCGGGCGCTGGAGTCGCGCGGCTTTTCACTGAAGGACAAGGTGTCTTATGTCGCCGGCCATTCGCTCGGCGAATATTCGGCGCTTGCCGCTTCCGGTTTCGTCTCGGTCGCCGATGCCGCCAGGCTGCTGCGCATCCGCGGCAATGCCATGCAGGCGGCGGTGCCGGCTGGCGAGGGCGCCATGGCAGCCATCATCGGACTTGAACAGGCCGACGTCGAGGCCGCCTGCGCCGAAGCGGGACAGGGCTCCGTCTGCCAGATCGCCAACGACAATGGCGGCGGCCAGCTGGTGATCTCCGGCGCCAAGGCGGCCGTCGAGCTGGCGGCGAAACTCTGCACCGAAAAGGGCGCCAAGCGGGCGCTGATGCTGCAGGTTTCCGCCCCCTTCCACTCGGCGCTGATGGCGCCGGCGGCAGAGATCATGCGCGAGGCGCTGGCCGGCGTGGCGAAGAAGATGCCGGTGGTTCCGGTCGTCTCCAACGTCTCTGTCACCCCGACCAGCGATCCGGACGAGATCGCCCGCCGCCTTGTCCAGCAGGTGACCGGCCGCGTGCGCTGGCGCGAGACGGTGGAATGGTTCGGCGCCAACGGTGTTGCGACGCTTTACGAAGTCGGCGCCGGGAAAGTGCTCTCGGGCCTCGCGCGGCGCATCAACCGCGACATCGCCACCGCCGCCATCGGCACGGCCGGGGAGATTGATGCGGCGCTGGCGGCATTGGGCTAAGAAGATCGAACCATAGGTGCGACATGGCCGGATCAAAGCCAGGCCGGAGCAAAGTCCAGCGCGATTTCGAAGAGTATGAAGACTATCGCCTCTCAGCCGAGGTCGTGGAGCGGATCCGGCTTGGCAAGGAAGATATCCTTAAGGCCGAAGATTTCTGGCATGGCTTGGACGATTTAACGTATACGGAACACACATCGCTCGGGGCGCATTCGCGAAAATGAGGTTGGAAAAATGTTCGAACTGACCGGCCGCAAGGCGCTCGTCACCGGCGCAACGGGAGGCATCGGCGAGGCGATCGCCAGGGTGTTGCACAGCCAGGGCGCCATCGTCGGCCTGCACGGCACGCGGGTCGAGAAGCTGGAAGCGTTGGTGAGCGAGCTCGGCGACCGCGTAAAGCTGTTTCCGGCGGACCTGACGGACCGCGACGCGGTCAAGGCGCTCGGCCAGAAGGCGGAGGCCGAGCTCGAAGGCGTCGACATCCTGGTCAACAACGCCGGCATCACCAAGGACGGCCTGTTCGTGCGCATGTCGGATGCCGACTGGGACCAGGTGCTCGAGGTGAACCTCACCGCGGTGTTCCGGCTCACGCGTGAGCTCACCCATCCGATGATGCGCCGCCGCCATGGCCGCATCATCAACATCACCTCCGTGGTCGGCGTCACCGGCAATCCCGGACAGACCAATTACTGCGCCTCCAAGGCCGGCATGATCGGCTTTTCCAAGTCGCTGGCGCAGGAGATCGCCACCCGCAACATCACCGTCAACTGTGTCGCCCCGGGCTTCATCGAATCGGCCATGACCGGCAAGCTCAACGACAAGCAGAAGGAAACGATCATGGCGGCGATTCCGACCAGGCGCATGGGCACCAGCGCCGAGGTCGCCTCGGCCGTCGCCTATCTCGCTTCCAATGAGGCGGCTTACGTCACCGGCCAGACTATCCACGTCAATGGCGGCATGGCGATGATCTGAGAACGGTCAGCGACATTCGCTAAAAGCATGTCTCCCGAAAGTGGGACCGGTTTCGGGACAAAGACATGCGTAAAATCAAAAACCTAAAGCGCATGGAGCGAATCTGAAAGATCGCGACGCGCTTTAGGCAAACTGATCGCTGCTTCCGTCCCTCGGTCTCAATAAGTGACCGTGACGACCACCGTGTCGGTGTAGACGCCAACTGACGGCGTTACCTGCGGCGGCACGCGGCCATAGACAGTCAGGTTCTGCGCTACCCCGATCCCGATTCCGGGGACTGTGCTGCCAGGCGTCGACGAGTCGCCCCAAGGTTGAGTCCGATCAACATCTTTGTATAGGCCATAGGTCACTGTTTCCTCGCCCTTCGACATCTTGCGCGCCGTCGGAGGCGAGCCGGTGGTGCCGCCGTTCAGCGAGACGGTATACGCTGCCGCTGGCGTGCAGGTGACCGAAACCTGGCCGGTGGCGTCGACATTGGCACTGAGTGTTCCTGTCGATCCGAAATCGATGTTCTGGGTCGACACGAGGCAATTGGCTGCGACCGTAGCATTTACGGTGAAGGTTGGACTTGGAGCTAGGATACCGGCACCCGAACCACAATCGTTGCCGGTGCTGTAGCGATAGCGGAACTCGACATCTGCACCGGAAAACGTCGACAGATAGATTCCGGGCGGCGCCGTTCCCTGGCTACCAAATGCGGCGCCATAAATGGTCGCAGTGCCTGTGGCCGTGCCCAAAGTATTCGGCGTCAACGCCAAAGCCGGCGGGCGGGAGGCATATGCCCATGCATAAGAGCCCCACACCACGCTGCGCGCCGAATCCGAGTAGAGCTGATAGTTGAGGGTGTTGGCGCCGCTCAACATCTGGCGGGCCGTCGCAGAAGTTGCGCCTCCGGTGCCGGCCCCGAGATTCGGGCAAATCAGGATGCGCTGGCCTGCGGTACCGGTGCAATTCATGCTGATTGTCGCCGTCGAGTTGGTTTGGCTGGTCAACAGCGTATCGACCGGGCCGAAGTCCATGCTGGAAACGCCAAAGGCGCAGCTTTGCGCCCAGGCGAGCGAAGGAATCGGTGCGATGGCCGAGAGGATGATAATGCGCAAGAGAATGACGGTGCGGAGCATTTTTTCTCCTGTTTTCAGCGGCAGGCTACGTCCTTGATTGCCACCTGTTGACCTGGCTGGGGCTTGTAGGGGAAGTCGGCCCGGCATGAGGTACCGTCCAGGCGATCGACCACGACGGCGTTCTGGGAGTTGAGGCCGCGAATGTAGGCTTGACCGTCATAGCCGATGACGAACTCTTCCGAGCCACCTTCGACACGACCTTTCAGGCCGGCCTCCAATGGCTCGCCGTTGCTGTCGACCAGCGTGACCAGCGCTGCTTCCGGCGCTTCAGACACCCCGAACTTCACGACTACGCCGCTGCGATCAGCCGGCACCACGACTTCCTTGGTGGCTGGGACATCTGCATCGACAGGCAGGTTCTTTGGGTCGATCGAAACCGTGTTCGGCTCATAGGAGTTGAGCCCGGGGACCAGGATACGCCCCTGCCGATTGGTCTTTCCGACCGGCCGGTTCTGGAATCGGACATCGACATCGGGCGCTCCAACCTCGACGACGGCGAAAGCATCGTCGATGCGGTTCGTGGCGAAGATTCCGCCGCCGGCCACGGCAATCGCGCCGTCCATTTGCGCGGTCGCCCTGACATCCTTGTCGTATTGTTGAACGTCGGCCTCGAAGCGGGCGAAGGGCGAGCGGTAGCTCGCCGCGGCGGAACGGTTAGGCGTGTCGCCTTCCGAGGTTCGTACCCGCCAGCCAATGCTGCCGTCTTCCAGCCGCTCGGACTTGGCGATGTCGGCCACGACATGCAGGCCGTCGGGTCCTTGCTCGACCCCCGTGGACGCCGTGATATCGTCGCCGAACGGAACGGAGACTCCTGCGAAAACACCGAAACTGCCGCGATCCTCAAGGTCGGTAAAGGCCGTCGCATAGAGGCTGCTTCGTTTGAATATCTGTTGGTTGTAGGAAAGGCCGACAATCTGGCTCTTCTGGCCTTCGGCGCTTTCGAGATGCGTGTAGGAGAGGTTGACGCTCGAAAAGTCGAGCGGTGTTGGAATGCTCAGAGTGACCTGGTCGATCGCGCGTGGGACGCCTGCGCTGAAGATTGGAATGTCGCCGGCATCCGAAAACGGCGGCTCGGCCGTCAACGAGGCGATATCCTCATAATCGCCGAAGGCGCGCTGAATTCGGCCGTAGATTGACCAGCCTTCGTAGCTCATCTCCAGCGATGCGTTCACAAGCGAGCCGGTGCGCCCGTCATGATGGCTGCCGGCAACGGCAATCGAAGCCGCGCCGTAAGGGCCGAGGGGGAAGGCGGCACCAACTCCTCCATTGATCAGATCCTCGCCACCCTCGGCATGACCTTCGAGCGTCAGCCAGTTGGTGAGGCCGTAGCGCGCGGTGGCGACGCCAAACACTTGGCTGTCATAATCATTAGATTCGATGCCGAAATTGCGCCGAGGAAATCCAATCTCCGCCGAGAAATCGAGCAAGCCCTGACCCAGCATGTCGCTGGACGTATAGAAGGGGAGCCTGGTTGTCGTCTCGCGACCGAGACTGTCCCTCAACACGACCTGCGCTTCGCCGGCACCTGCAAACACCGGCAGGTTGGTGATCTGGTAAGGGCCGGCCGGGATGTTGCCGGTGTAGGTGCGGACGTTCTGGGCGTAGACTTCAAGCGTCGAGGGTACGGCCGCGGTCCCGCCGAAAGACGGCAGCGGCAACGTGACCAGATCGGGTCTCAAGGCGAAGTTGCGCTCAGCCTGGATGCCGCCAAGGTAGACGGGCCGCGTCCAGGAAAGCCCGCCGGAGATGAAATCGCCCGCCCGATAGGTCATCAACCGTTCCGGATCGGAATAGCTCCATGTCGTGTTGAGCCGTGTGACTCCGCCGAATTCACCATCCGAGTAGCCGGCAATGAAATTTTGGCTGAGCGTGCCGAACGGGCTGAACAGCCGCGCGTCGAAGCCGCCCGAGATGCCCTGGAACAGATCGACGTCCTTTTCGAACAATTGGTTGGAGCTCGCGAAAAGCGAATAATTGAGCACTGCGCCATAACCGGACTGCGGTTGAATCCGGTCTTCTTTCTCACCCCCGCCAACGTCGACGATGCGAGCGGCGCGCCCCTCGTTCGTGGTTGTGACGTAAAGGCGCTGGGTTGCTTCGTCGATGCGATAGGACACGCCGGGCAGCCGATCCAGCCGGATCAGACCGTTACCGTCTGCAGCGCTCTCCACCGGTTTCAGGCCGACCTGTGTCAGCTCGTCCGGGGTTGCTGCGAAGCCACCGTCAGGCAATTGCGTGAAGGTGCCGATCAACTCCGTCGAGACGTCATTGATGAACACCTCGAGATAAAGGTCGCGGCGTTGCGTTTGGGCGGGAGCGGGCTCCGCAATTTGGGATTGCGAATCCTGCGCGTTCGCCGGCAGGAGAGGAAGAAAAGTACCCGCAACGACGATCGCGATCCTACTGCCCTTTGATCGCAACTGGAGCATTGAATGGTCCAAAGTCGCTCTGTGCCTTCAACGCGACAGAGCTTCCGGACAGCGATCTGCTGCTGCCGATCGGCCATTGCATGGTGGCGCCACCCAACACGTAGCCGACCAGACCGCTGCGACTGCCGAGCTTCCTGCCGCCTTGCGTCAGATTGACATTGGACAGCCTCAGGCGGCTTTCACCATCGTTGCGCGCCGTCAGCACGAAGCTGCGGCCTGTCCGCGACAGGCTGAACGACACGTCAGGGCCCTTTGCGTCTGGGTTGCGAAAGAAAACCGGCACGGAATAGCGAAGCACCAGGGTGACTGTGCCGGCCTTCCTTCGCGATGGATCGGGCAATTCGTCCACCAGCACGCGATAGCTCTCCTCGGAGCGTATGGGGGCTTTGCTCGGGCGGACGATGCGAACCACGTAGTCGGCGTTTGGCCCCAGTTGCGTCGACGGCGGGCTGGCCACCACATCCGAGGTTGGCTCAAGCTTCTCGACACCGTCCGCCTGACTCCATCTGAAAACGCGAAGCTGCACGTTGATCGGCTGCCTGGCATCGTTGTGCAGATTGAGCACGGCGGCGCTGTCGGGGGCGATCAGCTCCAGACTGGTCGGGGCTACTCTGAGAGAGGCTGCCTGTGAAACACTCGCGCACAGCAGGAAGAGTGCCGCGGCACCAATGCGTGACAGCAAGGGTCGCATGTCGTTCCTCCGTCGGAATGGTCAGTAGGTTACGGTGATCGCAACCGTGTCCGTGTAGACGCCTGCGGCCGGTGTTGCCTGCGGTGGCACTCGCCCATAAACAGTCAGGTTCTGGACATTGCCGGTGCCGGTCCCGGCGACCGTATCCGTGCCGATTGTGTCCCCCCACGGCTGGGTGCGCCCGCTATCGCGATAGAGAGTATAGTTGACCGTGGCAGCGCCCGGCCCGGTCATTTTGCGAACCGCAACAGTCGCGCCGGCGCCGGCGCCGGCACTCAGACCAACGTTGTAGGTCTGACCCGACGTGCATTGCACGCCGATGGTGCTGGTCTGGTCGACATTGGTGTCGATGACGCCTTTCGAGCCGAAATCCAGGTCGCTCGCGGTCTGGACCTTGCATTCGGCCGTAATGGTGATTCGAACCGTCATGTTGCCTGTAGCGACCGCCGCGACGGCAGGGCCAGCGAGGAATGATTGGCACAGGATAACGGCCGAAGCAGCCAAGGGTAGGATGCGCATCCGGTGCTCCGTCCTCAGGGCCTCCTTTCAACCAGGAAGCCCGGCAGCCAGTACCCGCCCCATATATCCTCCTATGCCACAGTAGGCGTAATGTTTCAATCACGACCTATGTTGCGACGTGTAGAAGCCTTTGCCTGTGCCGCATGATTTGCTCACTTCGATAAAACAGCCGCCGAGCGACGAAACTCCAGGAGACTTTTCCTTTCGAGGCAGATTCGCTCTTTTCTTTGATATTTGGTTGCTGCGATATTAGAGTGTTGGAAAATGATGTATTAGAGTATTATAAAATATGAAATCGGCAGAGACACTCCCTTTGGGTTTTGTTGCATGACCATGATGAAGCCGCCTACGGCGGCATGGCGATGATCTGACGGACCTTGTTGATAATTCTACCCTGCCGGTCATCTGCCACGGTTATCTGGCTTCCGGTGCTCGCCTGCTACAGGTACGCGCCGCTCCGGTTCTCGAAAACTGCACCATATGACTCGGCAGGGCGAATTCCGAACAAGGTCAGCGGGCTGTGAAAACAGCCATTTCGGCTTGGACGCCCGCCATTTTTCGTGTAATGCGGCCGGCAACCCGGCGGTTCGGGCAAAAACCGGTCCTGTGGCGTTGCGTTTCCCGCAAGACCATCTTTCAGCTTGATTAGCGGCATTCCGCCCGCTAACGAAGACAACACAATGTAAGACGAGGATGCCCAAATGAGTGACACCGCAGAGCGCGTCAAGAAGATCGTCATCGAGCATCTCGGCGTCGATGCCGACAAAGTGACGGAGCAGGCGAGCTTCATCGACGATCTGGGCGCGGACAGCCTCGATACGGTCGAACTTGTCATGGCGTTCGAAGAAGAATTCGGCGTCGAGATTCCCGACGACGCCGCCGAGACCATCCTGACCGTCGGCGATGCCGTGAAGTATATCGACAAGGCCTCGGCCTGAGGCTTTCCGCGGGCATCACCGGGGAGGACCTGCGATGAGGCGTGTCGTCGTCACGGGCCTTGGCCTGCTTTCGCCGTTCGGCATGGGTTTCGAGCACAGCTGGAAGGAACTGCTTTCCGGCCGCAGCGCCGCCCGCCGCGTCACCGAATTCGAGGTGGACGACCTTGCCTGCAAGATCGCCCACGTCGTTCCGCGCGGCGACGGCTCCAACGGCACCTTCAATCCCGAGGCTGTGCTCGAGCCGAAGGAACTGCGCAAGATCGGCGACTTCATCCTCTACGGCATCGCGGCCGCCGACGAGGCTCTGGCCGATTCCGGCTGGAAGCCCGAGACGCATGAGGATCAGTGCGCCACCGGCGTGCTGATCGGTTCCGGCATAGGCGGCATCGACGGCATCGCCGAGAACGCGATGATCCTGAAGGAGCGCGGTCCGCGCCGCATCAGCCCGTTCTTCATCCCCGGACAGATCATCAATCTGGTCTCCGGCCAGGTTTCCATCCGGCACGGGCTGAAAGGCCCGAACCATGCGGTCGTCACCGCTTGCTCGACCGGCGCTCACGCCATCGGCGACGCCGCGCGGTTGATCATGTGGGGCGATGCCGACGTCATGGTGGCGGGCGGCGCCGAGGCGCCAGTCACGCGGCTCTCCATGGCAGGGTTCGCTGCATGCCGGGCGCTCTCCACCGAGCGCAACGACACGCCCGAAATCGCGTCGCGTCCCTATGACCGCGACCGCGACGGCTTCGTCATGGGCGAGGGCGCCGGTGTCGTCGTCCTGGAAGAGCTCGAGCACGCCAAGGCGCGTGGCGCCAAGATTTATGCCGAGGTCACCGGATATGGGCTGACCGGCGACGCCTATCACATCACCGCTCCGGCCGAGGACGGCGACGGCGCGTTCCGCTGCATGACGGCGGCGCTGAACCGGGCGAAGCTCTCGCCCGCCGACGTCGACTACATCAACGCGCATGGCACCTCGACCATGGCCGACACGATCGAGCTTGGCGCCGTCGAGCGGCTGGTCGGCAATGCGGCTTCCAAGATTTCGATGTCGTCGACCAAGTCGTCGATCGGCCATTTGCTGGGTGCCGCTGGTGCCGCGGAGGCGATCTTCTCGATCCTCGCCATCCGCGACAACATCGCCCCGGCCACCATCAACCTCGACAATCCGGAACGCGAGACGGCGCTCGATCTCGTGCCGAACAAGCCGCGCCAGCGCCAGATCGATGTAGCGCTGTCGAACTCGTTCGGCTTCGGCGGCACCAACGCCTCGCTCGTCTTCCAACGTTACAATGGTTGAGCAGCCAGCAAACCGGCAGGTCAGCCACTTGCCGTCATTTTTGCCAAATTTGCCCCTACGCTTCGGCTAGGGGATTCGTTGCAAGATCAGACGGTAGGGCGCCATGAATACAAATCCGGGCGACGGCGGGGAATTCGGACAGCGTCAGACGCAAGGGCCGATCGTGCCCAGGACAGCCGCCGAGGCCCTGCGGCCCGAGGCCGGCACGCCGCCGCCGTCGAAACGCTCGCGCGCCTCGCGCAGCCAGGTCGTCGTATTCCTGAATTTCTTCCTTTCAGTGGTTATCCTTCTCGTGCTCGCCTCCGGCGCGGCGCTCTACTTCGGCATGCAGGCTTTCGTTGAGCCGGGCCCGTCCGCCAGTGGCGACACCTTCATGGTCAAGCCGAATACCGGCGTGCAGGAGATCGCCGACCAACTGGAACGTCGCGGCCTGGTCAGCGATGCGCGCATCTTCAGGCTAGGCGTTCGCGCCACCGGCAATGACGCTGCGCTGAAGGCCGGCGAATACGCCATCAAGCCGCGCGCCTCGATGCGCGACATCATGGAGTTGTTCAAGAGCGGCAAGTCGGTGATGTATTCACTGACCATCCCGGAGGGGCTGACGGTCGAGCAGGCGCTGCAGCGCGTGGCCGACCAGGAGGCGCTGACCGGCGACATGCCGGCGACCATGCCGCCGGAGGGCAGCATCGCGACCGACACGCTGCGCTTCACCCGCGGCGCCACCAGGCAGCAGATGATCGACAAGCTGGTCGCCGATCAGAAGAAGCTGGTCGAGGACGTCTGGGCGCATCGCTCACCCGACCTGCCGATCGCCAACGTGGAGGACTTCGTCGTCCTGGCTTCGATCGTCGAGAAAGAGACCGGCAGGGGTGACGAGCGCTCGCGCGTGGCCGCCGTTTTCCTCAACCGGCTGGCCAAGGGCATGCGGCTGCAGTCCGACCCGACCATCATCTACGGCCTGTTCGGCGGCAAGGGCAAACCGGCCGACCGGCCGATCTACCAGTCCGACATCGACAAGCAGACGCCCTATAACACCTATCTGGTCAAGGGGCTGCCGCCGACGCCGATCGCCAATCCGGGCCGCGCGGCGCTGGAGGCGGTGGCCAATCCGTCGAAGACCGACGACCTCTATTTTGTCGCCGACGGCAATGGCGGCCATGTCTTTGCCGCGACGCTGGAAGAGCACAACCAGAACGTCGCCCGCTACCGGGCGCAGCAGAAGAAGCAGGCCGACGACGCGGCCAAGGCCTCCGGCCAGACGACGGCGCCGGCCGCTCCCGACGACAATGCCGACGGTGGCAATAGTGGCGCTGACAGCGGCGAGAATGGCGACGCCGCCCAATAGGCTGCAGCCTTTGCCGGTTCTGTTCGCCTCCTTTGACGCCGGGCCGTATTCATGTTTTGAGGGGATATCCGATGCCTGGCCGAAGGTCGGGTGTCATATGGGGGTATGCACGTTCGGGCAATCGCGCCCGGACCTGCGACAGGGGTGACAGGTATCATGGACGTGCAGAGCATGACCGGGTTCGCGCGCGCCGTCGCTGAACGCGACGGCACGTCGATTGCCTGGGAAGTGAAATCGGTCAACGGCAAGAGCGTCGAGGTGAGGTTGAGGCTGCCGCAGGGCTTCGACCGGCTGGAGCCGGCCGTTCGGCAGACCGTGCAGAAGCGCTTCGCGCGCGGCAATTTCCAGGCGACGCTGACCGTCGGCCGCGCCGCCGCGCAGCAGGCGCAGCCGGTGGTCAACGAGGCGTTCCTGAAGGATCTGGCGGGCCTTGCCAAGCGCCTGCAGGAGCAGTTCGGCACACAACCCGCCACCGCCGATGGACTGCTTGCGTTGCGCGGCGTCCTCGATATTCCGGAGACGGTCGAGACGGAGGAGGAGCGGGCTGCCCTCGATGCCGCGATCCTGTCGGCGCTGGAGACGGCGCTCGCCGGGCTGGAGCAGGCAAGACGGAGCGAGGGCGCCGCGCTGCGCACGCTGTTATCCGGCCACATCGACACCATCGAGGCGCTGACGCTGAAGGCTGAGGCCGACCCGTCGCGCGAGCCGGCGGCGATCCGCGAGCGCATGGCCGAGCAGGTCCGCCTGCTGATGGATGCGTCGGCCAATCTCGACGCGGTGCGGCTGCATCAGGAGGCGGCATTCCTCGCCACCAAGGCCGACATCCGCGAGGAGATCGACCGGTTGAAGACGCATGTCGCATCGGGTCGTGCGTTGCTCGGCAGCGGCGGCGCCGTCGGCCGCAAGCTCGATTTTCTGGCGCAGGAATTCAATCGCGAATCGAATACCTTGTGCTCCAAGTCGAACGCCGCCGCGGTGACCGCGATCGGGCTGGAGCTCAAGGCGGTGGTCGACCAGTTTCGCGAACAGGTCCAGAATCTGGAGTGACGGGAATGGTTGCCAAGGAGCCGACGGCTGCGAGGGATTTGGGATCCCGCATCCGCCGTCGCGGGCTGATGCTGGTGCTGTCGTCGCCGTCGGGCGCCGGCAAGTCGACGATCGCGCGCAATCTTCTGGAAAGCGATTCGAGCCTGGAGCTGTCGGTCTCCGTCACCACGAGGCCGCGCCGCGGCTCGGAGATCGAAGGCGTCCACTACCATTTCCGCACCATGCGCGAGTTCGAGCGGCTGCGCGATTCCGACGCGCTGCTGGAATGGGCGGAAGTGCATGGCAACTATTATGCGACGCCGCGCGAGCCGGCGGAAATGGCGCTGGCCGAGGGCCGCGACATGCTGTTCGACATCGACTGGCAGGGCGCCCAGCAGCTCAAGGAGAAGATGCGCGCCGACATCGTCTCGATCTTCATCCTGCCGCCCTCGATGAAGGAATTGAAAGCGCGCCTGAAGCGCCGCGCCGAGGACCAGGAGCAGGTTATCGAGACCCGACTGAAGAATGCCCGCGTCGAGATCGAGCATTGGAAGGAATACGATTTCGTCATCGTCAACGACGACCTCGATCGCGCCTTCGCCGAGGTCCGCGCCATCGTCACGGCGGAGCGGCTTCGGCGCGACAGACGGCCGGGCCTGTTCGACTTCATTTCCGGGTTGCTGGACGAGAAGACGGAATGAGGCATTTCTCCTTCTCCCACAACAAGGGGAGAAGGGAAGGGCGCAGCTCACACCGCGTTCGTCAATCTTACGAACTCCTCGACGCTGAGCGTCTCGGCGCGGCGGGTCGGGTCGATGCCGGCGCGGGTCAGCAGCGCTTCTCCGCCGAGGCTTTTCACGCTTTGCCTGAGCATCTTGCGGCGCTGGCCGAAGGCGGCCTCGGTGACGCGGCCAAGCCTCCTGCCGTCGGCGGGCAGTGGGGATTGACGCGGCACCAGATGCACCACGGATGAGGTCACCTTCGGCGGCGGCGTGAACGCTTGCGGCGGCACGTCGAAGGCGATTCTTGCCTCGGTACGCCAGCCGGCAAGCACGCCGAGCCGGCCGTAGGCGTCACTGCCCGGGCCGGCGGTGATGCGCTCGGCCACCTCGCGCTGGAACATCAGCGTCATCGATTGATAGAAGGGCGGCCACTCGGCCACCGTCAGCCAGCGGATCAGAAGCTCGGTGCCGATATTGTAGGGCAGGTTGGCGGCGATCTTCACCGGGCCGCCATCCGCCGTGCGCGCGAGCGCGGCGAAATCCGTCTTCAGCGCATCGCCGGGAATGACCTCGAGCCGGCCGGGATAATGACTGGAGACCTCCGCCAGCGCCTCCAGGCAGCGCTCGTCACGTTCGATCGCGACCACGCGCCGCGCGCCGTTGAAGAGCAGCGCCCTGGTCAGCCCGCCGGGGCCGGGGCCGACCTCGATCACCGTCGCCTCGCTCAGTTCGCCGGCCGCGCGCGCGATCTTGCTTGTCAGATTGAGGTCGAGCAGGAAGTTCTGGCCGAGCGCCTTCTTCGCCTGCAAGCCGTGGCGCTCGATCACCTCGCGCAGCGGCGGCAATCCGTCGATGGTCGTGCGCCCTCCGCTCAATCGAGCCTCATGCGGCCGCGGCCTGGCGGCCGCTGTCGGCGAGCCGGCGCGCGAGCCTCAGCGCCGCGATCAGGCTGTCGGCACGCGCAATGCCTTTGCCGGCGATGTCGAAGGCCGTGCCATGGTCGGGCGAGGTGCGGATGAAGGGCAGGCCGAGCGTCACGTTGACGGCCTCGTCGAAAGCCAGCGTCTTGGCCGGGATCAGCGCCTGGTCGTGATACATGCAGAGCGCAGCGTCAAAGCCCGCGCGTGCCCTCGGGTGGAACATGGTGTCGGCCGCCAGCGGCCCGACTGCGTCGATGCCTTCGGTCTTGAGCGCCTCGACGGCCGGAAGGACAATGGACAGATCCTCCGAGCCTATAGCGCCGCCCTCGCCGGCATGCGGATTGAGCCCGGCAATGGCGAGCCGCGGCCGCGCGATGCCGAAGCGGCTTTTGAGATCGGCGGCGGTGATGCGGCCGGTGGCCACGATCAGCGCCGTCGTCAGGACCTTCGGCACCTCGGCGAGCGGGATGTGGATGGTGACCGGAACGGTGCGCAGCTCGGGCCCGGCAAGCAGCATCACCGGCGTCACCTCGGCGCCGGTGTGGCGCGACGCCAGATGCGCCAGATATTCGGTATGACCGGGAAAGCGGAAGCCGGCATCGTAGAGCGGCTTCTTGGCGATCGGACAGGTGACCACCGCCGCGGCGTGGCCGGCGAGGCAGTCGGCGACGGCGCGGTCGATCGCCTCGATGGTGCCCGCGGCATTGGCCGGGTTCGGTTTTCCGGGGCTGTCCTGATGGCGGGCATAAAGCGGCACCACGGGCAGCGCGCGGGGAAAATGATGCACCGCTTGCCCCGGCAAGGTTTCGACGATCGCCACGGCAGCACCGGTCTCACGCGCGCGGGCCTCGATCAGGGCCGGGTCGGCGAGCAGGTAGAAAGGCGGCACGCCGGCGCTGTCGCCAGCCTGCCAGGCGGCGATGGCGATCTCGGGCCCGACGCCGGAAGGATCGCCGACGCTGAGCGCCAGCGGCGCATCGGTCTTGCGCATGTTCATGCCATCCTGCGCGGTGCCGTGCCTGCTTGAGGGCAGGGCCGCGGGCTGCAGCCTTGTTCTGTCACGCGCCGAAACCCCGCCGGTCTAGAGCAATTCCAGGAAAAGTGCGAAACGGTTTTCCGTCCGGAATTGCGGAAAAGCAAATACTTAGAGCAATTCCAGGAAAAGTGCGAAGCGGTTTTCCGTCCGGAATTGCGGAAAGGAAATGCATGGAGCGGATCGGCGAAAAAAGCCGAACCGCTCTAGCGCTCGACGATCTTGGCCTTCTTGCGCAGTTCGTCGACATATTTCTTGCTGAGCTCGTCGGCGTCCTTGTCGTTGCCGCCCTCTGCCTGGAACACCATCTGCGCGGCCTTGTCGTCGGAAACCTCGCGCGAGGAGCATATGCCGATGAATTCGACGCCGCGCTCGGTCTCGCGCGTCGGCGTCGCGCCGCCGACCTTGGTCACCTTGATCTGCTCGGCCCAGTCGGTCGGCAATTGCGGTGCCAGCACCCGGCCAAGATCGCGCACCGTGACGTCCAGCAGCCCCTTGGCGAATTCGCGCGTGGTATTGCAGCCGTTGAAGCGGGCGCGCATGGCATCGGCCTCGCGCTTGCGCTTGGCGAGCGTGGCGGCGCGCTCGGAGGCCGGCACGACGAAGATGACCTGCTGCAGCATGTATTCCATGGCGGTCGGCTTGGAGCCGCCCTTGTCCAGCATGCGGCGGACCGCGTCCTGCTCGGTCACCGAGCCGCCTTCGCCGGAGCGGTAGCGCGCGCTAAGCGCCTGGTTCCAGGCCATCTGCGCGCGGATGAATTCCTTGAAATGCTCCTTGGTGACGCCCGATTGCGACATGACCGCATCGAGCTTGGCCAGCGGCATCTTGTTGTTGGAGGCGAAACGCTGATAGGCGGCATCGACCTGCTGGTCGGTGATGCGGATGCCGAGCCGCTTGGCCTCGGCAAGGCGCAGCGTCTGGTCGATCATTTCCTGCGCTGCATCGCCTTTCTTGCGCTGCAGTTTGAAGAATGCGGCGCGGTGCGCGATGTCGCCGGTGGTGATCGGTATGTTGTTGACGACATATTTGATCTGGCTGGCGAAAGCCGGCGGCGTCATTGCCGCGATCGAAACCGAGGTCGCCGCCACCAGCAGCGCGAATCCTGCCGAAAACAGGTATTTCCTCATCTCACCTTCCCAATTCTTATCCGCCAAGACGGCGCGGCACGTCCTCCGAACGCATGCGCTATGTGGTCGACCCCATGCCCGTCCTATGCGGCGAAACAATGTCGCCGGCGCATGACCCGAGAATCAAACCCATTTTCGAAGGATCACGCGCCAAATCAAGGCCCACATATCGCCCGCGCCGAAGCGGCGCGCAACACGGTGGCCCGCGCCTGCCTCCGCTTACTGGATCGCGTCGACGGCGGCGGTCGACGAGCCGAAATCGCCGAGGGTGCGGAATGACAGGTTGAAGCCGATATTCTGCGACACTTCCTTGGTGATCGAATCCCGCGTTTGCGAGAACGTCATCACATAGGTGAAGCAGGAATCGTTGTAGGCGAAGCCGACGCCATCCTTGACCAGGACGCTCTGCTCGAGATCGTAGGTGCCGGTCCCGAAGACCCGCCAGTTCTGAGCCAGATGCGTCGAGGCGCCGAGCGTGACCTCGTGGCGGTCCGTGGTGAAGCCGTAGAGCGGTTGCGCCTGGATGAAGGCATATTTGGCGCTCAGCGAAACCGGCAGGCCGGAATAGGCGGCCTTGACCTCCGCGCGCCTGACCTCGAAGGTCTGCTCGTCGAAACGGCCGCTGAGCGAGCCGGAGAAGCCGCTCGGGCTGTTGAAGCCGACAAGGCCGACATAGTCGGATTTCGCGGTCTGTAGGCCCGAATAGGCGCCGACATTAACAAGGTCCGGCGCATCGAACGAGTTCTCGCCGCCCAATTGGTACGACTGACCGAAGATGGCGTTGGTGCCCCAGCCATTGTCGTAAGCGCCGGAATAGCGGAAGCCGACATTGGCGCGCGTGCCGCCCTCTATGCGATCGTAGCCGGAGAACTTGTCGCGCTCGAACAGCGTGGTGGCGTCGAAGACGAAGCTCTGCGCGTCCTCGTTCGGGATGGCCAGCCCGCCGACATATTGCTCGTTCGGGCGCACGAAAACCTGCGCCGTCGGCTCCAGGATATGGCTGGAGTTCGGCATCGAGAACAACAGCGGCCAGCGCATTTCCAGGCCGAGGGTCGCCATGTAGCGGGCGAGCGAGGAGCGCATGTCGACGTCCTCGCCGAGATTCGTCGCCATCTGGTTGACCGCTGCCAGCGAGGCGGAAGTCTCCGCGTTGTATCCGGTGTCGCCGCGCAACGCGAGCAGCGGCGTGAGCTGCAGGCCGCCATCGGTGGTGAAGGTGCGCTTCCATTCGGCTTCCGCCGTCAGCCGGCTGGATTGGCCCTCGAGTCCACGCACGTTGTTGGTGGAGGTCGGATCGCCGGCATCGGCCAGCACAGCGTCCAGCCGGTCTCGGCTGATCACGCGTGCATTGACGTTGAGCGACAACTGGCCGCCGGCCACCGACATGTCGGGAATATAGGCGTAGTCGAACGACGGCAGCACCCAGGGCTGCTCGGCTGAACGCGCGGTCGGGTCACTGGACAGCGTGTCTTCCTGCACCTCGAAGCGCATCGCCCTGACGTCGAAATAATTGCGGTCGCTCAGGCCCGTCAGGTAGATCGACGACTGGTGGACGAGGGCGTTGTAGCCCTCGATGTTGTAGGTGCGCGAGAAGTTCTTGTCGGTCTGCAGCAGCACGTCCCAGCCGAAGTTCCAGCGCTCGTTGATGGCGAACTGGCCCTTGGTGCCCATCATGCCGCGGAACTTGTTGGGATCGCCAGTCGGGCCGGAATTGACGTTATGGCCGTTGTCGAAGGGGTTCGTGCCGAGAAATGCGTCCGGATCCTGCTGATTGATGCCGGCAATCTTCAGGCTGTATTCGCCATTGTTGAAGCGCTGGCGCCATTCAGCCTCGCCGAGGAAGCCCTGCTTGGTGTAGCCGGTTCCGGTGACGGTCAGGTCATAGGTCGGCGAGAGGGCAAAGTAGTAAGGCACCTTCACGCCAACGCCGAGGTCGGTGTTGTAGACGATGCCCGGGATGAGGAAGCCGCTCTTGCGCTTGACCGTCGGGTCGGCGATCTCGAAGGCCGGCAGATATGCGAGCGGGAAGCCGAAGAACTCGAAATTCGCGTTCTCGAAGCGAACCGTCTTTTTCTCGCCGTTCCAGATGATCTTTCTCGCCTTGACGCGCCAGGTCGGCGCCTTGTCCGGTTTGTCCTCGCAGGGCTCGCAGGCGGTGTAGACGCCGTTGTGGAACGTCGTCAGCACGCCGCCCATGCGTTCGGCGCTCTCGGAAGCGAAATAGGCATCGTTGACGGTTTGGACGCGCAATGCGTTGACGAAGCCGTCGGCGAAGTCGTCAGTGATGTCGATATGGTCGGTATTGATCTTTGTGCCGTCGCTGTTGATCAGCTCGACAGCGCCGCTGGCGACGAGCCGCTTGGTGTCGCGATTGTACTCGACGCGCTGAGCGACCAGCTTGTTGCCGCCATAGTCGATCTGCACGGCGCCGACGGCGGTCACGGTGTGGTTGTCGTTGTTATAGACGAGCGTATCCGCGGCCAGCAGCATTTGCGTGCCGGAGGGAACAGGCTTCGCCGTGATGTCCTGCGCCAGCGCCGGTACCGCCGGTACCGCGCAAGCGAACAGACATGCCAAGGCGGTCGCCCCATAAAGGCGTGCCAAACCGGCCTGCCTATGGCTGCGCAAACCCGCCTCCCTCACTAGCCGTCTTCCTTGTATAGCAGGAACGTCACCCCGAAGAACATAGCCACGACAACCGGAACCCATGCAGCCACCACTGTAGGCACGAATCCGGCGACCCCGAATGCCTTGACCAGTACCGAAACGACATAAAGCAGAAAGCCGGCCAGGACGCCACCCAGAATCATCGTCGCCGACTGCCCCATTCGCGCAAATCGCATTGAAACCGTTGCCGCAATCAGCGTCATGGCGACGAGGAGGAACGGCAGCGCCACCAGCGAATCAAACTGCATGGCGAAGGCATTTGCCTTGAGGCCGAAGGATCGGGCAACCTCGATCTTGCCGGGCAGCTCGTAGAACGGGATGGTTTCCGGGCGCGCCAGGCGCTCCTGGACGAATTCCGGCTTGAGGTTGGTCGGCACGCGGTCGGAAGCCTCTGGACGGATGGTGCCGTCCTTGAACACCTTGACGTCCTGCAGTTCCCAGTAGCCGTCACGCAGGAAAGCGCGCGCCGCATCCTTGCGCTCGACGATGTTGCCCTTCTGGTCCAGCACGAAGAACACCGCGTCCGCCATCTCCAGTCCCTGGTTGAGGATGGCGCGGGCGCCGATGATGGTGTCGCCGGAGCTGGTCTTCTGCCTCAGCCAGGGTGTCGCATCGGAGGCGACGGCGTTCGATTTTCCGGCCCTGAGCTGGTTTTCCATCTGCTCGGACCAGGAGAAGCCATGCGCGGCGATCGGGTTGAGCACGCCGACCGACAGCACGCCGAACATCAGCGCGCCGACGCAGCACGGGAACAGGAACTGCCAGGCGGAGACGCCGGCCGAGCGCGCGATGACCAGCTCGTAGCGGCGGTTGAGCGACACCAGCGTCGCCATCGCCGAGAACAGCCCGACGAACGGCACCGTCTGCAGCATGATCATCGGCATCCTGAGCGCCGAAATGGCGAAGGCGATGCCGTAGGTGAAGCCCGGCAGCCCGGTCGTGCGGCCCGAAAGCTCGGTGAAATCGATCAGGAACACCAGCGCAAGCAGGCCGAGGAAGAACCAGACGGTGATCGTCACATAGCGAAAGAAGAAATAGCGGCCCAGCGTCCAGCCCATCGTCAGGCTCCCTGGCCGGAGGCGCCGCGCCGGGCGAGCCGCAACTTGAGCGCGGTCCAGCCCTCGCTGACGCGGCCGGCGAGGTTGGTCATCCAGTCGGCCCAGGCGGACGGCAACTCCATGCTGCGCGAGGAGACGATGAACCAGATGGAGACCGCCGACGCCACGATCGGCACAGCGTAGACCAGGTAGGCGTAGTACCAGACCTTGTCGGCCTTGCCGGCGGCGAAGAAACCAAGCCAGCGCACGAACAGCGCGATTGCGATTGCCGTGATCAGCGGATGGATGCGCGCCTCGCGATGCGAGCGCGCGTCGACGGCCACGGCAAGCGCGATCAGCGCGAACACCAGCGAATAGGACCATTCGGAGAAACGCTGATCGATCTCGGCCCGGTAGCCGCCCGGGTTGCGCTGGAACATCCTGTCGTTGGGATCCGGGTTGAGCAGGTATGGCGTCGTCCGGTCCTTTGGCAGCAGCGTGATCTCGTTCGCCGCCGACATGAAGGCCGACAGGTCGAAGGCGTAGGAGGTGAAGCGGATGACGGAGAGGTCGCCGGTCACCGATTTGCGGTTGATGACGCCGTCATTCATCATCAGCACCTTCTCGTCGCCTTTTTCGACGATGCTGCCGGTCTTGGCGTAATAGGTGAGGTTGGCGCCTTCCTCGCGCGAATCGGCGACGAAGATGCCGCCGAGCTTGTTGTCGGGGAGCCGTTCGCCGATCTGCAGGTAAAGGCCGTCGTCGATCTTGCGGAACGTGCCTTCCTGGATGATCAGCGACAGAAGATCGGCGCGCGAGGCCGCCACCAGCTGGCGGTTCTTCTGCCTGGCATAGGGATCGACGCCATTGTCGACAGCAAAAGAAAAGACGCTGGCCGCAAGCGCCAGCAGGAGGATCGGCCGCGCGATCGTCCAGCGCGAGGCGCCGGCGGCGTTGATCACCGCCAGCTCCGAATCGGTGTTCATGGCGCTCAGCGTCTGCGCCACCGCGACCGCCAGCGCGAACGGCACCACGATCGGAATGATCGACGGGATAATCAGGGCCGCGACTTCGAAGAAGGTCAGCGCCGACTGGCCGCTGTCGGTGACGAGGTCGATCCTGGCGAGCACCTGCGTCGTCCACACGATCGCCAGCGTCCATACCAGCGCCGCCAGGAACATCGCGGTGGTGCGACGCATGATGTAGCGTTCAACGACCTTCATGAAGGCTTTTCTCGATTTTGCCGAACGGCATCATGCCCGCCGACAAGGTAGTCATCCGCCGACGCCTGTACAACCGGGTCCATAGGCGGCTCATCTGGTTTGTCGCTCCACGCCACGCGCCCCGGCGCGGCGGAGTGTCTGCGCCAATGGATAAAAAATGCAAAACATTGATGGTTAACAGTAGGTTGCGGCAGGAAGCTTACATCTTGCCGCGACGAATCCTTCGTTGGCTTCGGCGCCGATATAGACAGCGATTTCGGCCGAAGTCTTGCCAAATGGCTGAAAACGACCAAATGTCGCGCACGCTTGAAAGCCGGTTCGCGGCGCCTCACTCCGAAAGCAGGATCTGATGACTTCGAGACCTTCGATTGCCTTCGCCAAATTCGCCGCGCCCAAAAAAGGCAGCGTCTTCGTGCTTGCGGCCGACGGCGGCGGGCTTGGCGAGGCCGCGAAGGCCTGCGATCCGGCGGGTGCGCTTGCCCGCGCGTTTCCGGTCGCCGATTTCTCCGGCAGGTTCGCGAACTCGGCCGAGGTTCTGGCGCCGGAAGGGACGTCGGTCGACCGGCTGGTCGCGATCGGCGCTGGCAAGGTCGCGAATCTCGACGACCATGCCTGGCTGAAGCTCGGTGGCGCCGTTGCCGCCTCGTTGCGCAAGGCTGCGGAAGTCGCCGTGATCCTCGACCTGCCTGAACTTCAGCCGGACGGCAGGCAGGCGGCGAACCTTGCCGCGGGCATCCTTCTGCGCAGCTATGGCTTCGACAAGTATAAGACCAGGAAAGAGAGGGAAAACGGCCAGCCTGAAGCCAAAAAGGCCGAAGCGGCGAAGCCCGCCAAGATAACCATCCATTGCGCGAATCCCGCCGCTGCGAAAAAAGCCTTCGCCAGCGAAGAGGCGGTGACCGACGGCGTGCTGCTTGCGCGCGATCTCGTCAACGAACCGGCCAATGCGCTCGGTCCTGTCGAGTTCGCCGCGCGCACCAGGGAACTGGAGGCGCTCGGCGTCGAGGTCGAGATCCTCACCGAGAAGGAGATGAGGAAGCTCGGCATGGGCTCGCTGCTCGGCGTCGCGCAAGGCTCGCCGCGCGGCGCCCGCATCGCGGTGATGCAATGGAAGGGCGGCAAGTCCAAGGACGCACCGGTTGCCTTCATCGGCAAGGGGGTCACCTTTGACACCGGCGGCAATTCGATGAAGCCGGCCTCCGGCATGGAGGATATGAAAGGTGACATGGGCGGAGCCGCCGCCGTCACCGGCCTGATCCATGCGCTGGCCGCCCGCAAGGCCAAGGCCAATGTCGTAGGCGTCATCGGCCTGGTCGAGAACTCCGTCGACGGCCATGCGCAGCGACCGGGCGACATCGTCACCTCGATGTCGGGCCAGACCATCGAGGTGCTCAACACCGACGCCGAGGGCCGCCTCGTGCTGGCCGATGCGCTCTGGTACGCCAACGACCGATTCAAGCCGAAATTCATGGTCAATTTGGCGACGCTGACCGGCGCCATCATGGTCGCGCTCGGCCAGCACTATGCCGGCCTGTTCTCCAACAACGACGAACTGGCCGGCAGGCTCTTCGGCGCCGGCCAGGCGACGCAGGAGCGGCTGTGGCGCATGCCGCTCGGCGCCGAATACGACAAGCTGATCGATTCCAAGAACGCCGACATGAAGAACATCGGCGGCCGCTACGGCGGCGCCATCATCGCCGCGCAGTTCCTGCAGCGTTTCGTCAAGGACACGCCCTGGGCCCATCTCGACATCGCCGGCACGGCGATGGGCGCGCCGGCAAGCGAGATCAACCAGTCCTGGGGCTCGGGCTTCGGCGTCAGGCTGCTCGATCGGCTGGTGCGTGATCACTATGAGCACTGAGCGACATCGGGCGGCGTAGATCGGAGCGATGGCCGACATCCTGTTCTATCACCTGACGGAATCGACGCTCGAGGAGGCGCTGCCGGGCCTCCTCGAGCGCAGCGTCGAACGCGGCTGGCGCGCCGTCGTGCAGACCGGCACGGAGGAGCGGCGCGACGCGCTCGACCAGCATCTGTGGACGTTCCGAGACGATTCCTTCCTGGCGCATGCCACCGACCGTGAAGCCTATCCGGCCGAGCAGCCGATCCTGCTCACCACGGGCGAGGGCAACCCCAACGCCGCGCAGATCCGTTTCCTCGTAGATGGCGCCAGCCCGCCCGAGCTTTCCGGCTACGAGCGCGCCGTCTTCCTGTTCGACGGCCATGACGCGGCGCAGCTCGAGGGCGCGCGCGGCCATTGGAAGACGATGAAGGAAGCCGGCCACGCCGTCACCTACTGGCAGCAGACGCCGGATCGGCGGTGGGAGCGCAAGGCCTAAAGCACTTCAGCGTTCGCTGATCGTCACCTTGTTGATTTTCGTGCCGTGCGAGAGGAGTTAGACTGACGCAAGCTCATGCGGCGGGGGGAGGATGCGGATCAGAATCGTCGGAACCGGCAGGGCGGTGCCGGCACAGTGCATCGCCACGAGTGCGCTGGAGAAGAGGCTAGGCCTCGGAAGGGGCTCGCTCGAAGCCGCCACTGGCGTCGTCGAGCGTTATGTCTGCGAAGCCGAATCGCAGATCGATCTGGCCTGCGCCGCCGCGCGTCTTGCACTCGACGATGCCGGGCTCGATGCCGACGCTCTCGACCTGATCATCGGCGGCTGCGGCGTGCCTTACCAGCCGCTGCCGGCGACCGCGCCTCTGGTCATGCAGCGCCTTGGCCTCGCCGACGGTTCTGCAGCCGCCTTCGACGTCAACAGCACCTGCCTCGGCTTCCTCACCGCTTTCGAGACCGCCGGCCGCATGATCGAGGCGAAGCAATGCGAGACGGCGCTGGTGTTCTCTTCCGAGATAGCCTCGCGCGCGCTGCCGTGGCGGGACGCGCCGGAGGTCGCGGCGCTCTTCGGCGACGGCGCAGCGGCGGCGGTGTTGCGCAGGGCCGGACCCGGCGAGGGCAGGGTGGCGGCGAGCCTGATGCGCACCTATCCATCGGCGTGGGAAGCCTGCGGCATCGGTTCGGGCGGCACCCGTTTCGACTTCCAGAAGGAACGGGAAGAATTTGCCTGCCACAGCCTGTTCCACATGGACGGCAAGGAACTGTTCCGGCTGACCTCGCGTCATTTCAACGGCTTTGTCGATGCTTTGTTGGAGCGTGCCGGCTGGCGGCATGACGATGTCGACCTTATCGTGCCGCACCAGGCAAGTCCGTTGGCACTTGCGCATATGGCGCGCCAGACCGGCTTCGCGCCGGAGAAGCTCGTCGACATCGCGGCCCGCTTCGGCAACCAGGTCGCGGCCTCCATTCCCTTTGCGCTCGATGTCGCGCGGCGCGAGGGCCGCGTGGCGCCCGGCACGAGGCTGCTCTTCCTCGGCACGTCCGCTGGCGTCTCCTTCGGCGGCATGGCGCTGGAGGCCTGACGATGGTCGTGCTCGTCACCGGCGCCAGCGGCTTCCTCGGCTCCCATGTGCTCAAGCGGCTAGCGGCATCGGGCACTCTGGCGCTCGGGCTTGGCCGTGACACGGCACGCTGCGCGGCGCTGGAGGCCGCCGGCCATCGCATCATCCACTACGATCTCGCGCAGCCGCTCGATTGCGCGCTCGATCCGCGGCTCGGCAGGGTCGAACGGATCATTCATTGCGCGGCGCTCTCTGCCCCCTTCGGCCGGCTTGCGGATTTCCAAACGGCCAATGTCATTGCAACGCAGAACCTCGTCGATTTCGCGATGCGCCGGGGCGTCAGCCGCTTCGTCCATATTTCCAGCCCGTCCGTCTGTTTTGCCTTTCGCGACCAGCTCGGTCTGACCGAGGACATGGCGCTGCCCGATCCCGTCAATCACTATGCGAGCACCAAGCGTGAGGCGGAGCGGATCGTGCTAGGCGCGCCCGAAATCCATCCGGTGGTGCTGCGGCCGCGCGGCATCTACGGCGCCGGCGATCGCGCGCTGCTGCCGCGCCTGATCAGGGCGGCGAAGAGCCGGCCGCTGCCGCTGTTTCGTGGCGGCCGGGCGGCAATCGATCTCACCCATGTCGACGACGTCGTCGATGCCGTCATGGCGGCGCTCGCGGCACCCAAGGAGATCGAGGGCCAGATATTCAACATCTCCGGCGGCGAGGCGCTGCCGGTGCGCCGCATCGCCGACGAGGCCTGCGCCCGCGCCGGGCTCACGGCGCGCTGGCGGCCGATGCCGCTGGCGCCGGCCATGCTCGCGGCGGGCCTGATGGAAACGGTGGCGCTCATGCTGCCCGGCCGGCCCGAGCCACCGGTCACGCGTTATGGGCTCGGCCTCTTCGCGTATGCGCAAAGCCTGGATATCTCCAAGGCGAAGCTCGCGCTTGGCTGGACGCCAAAGACTTCCTTCGAACAGGGGCTCGATCGCACCTTCGGTGGGACCGTGCCATGAAGATCGTCTTCGCCAACAGCGCCTGGGTCGGCGCCGCCGAGCGGCTCATCCTGCGCGGTGGCAGCTGGCGGAGCGTGCGGCTGCGCGTCCGCTACGGGCTGATCTTTCATGCCTCAGAAGGCCCGGTGCTGGTCGATACCGGCTATACGCCGGAGGCGCTGACCGGCGAGCGGCGCGGCCGCATGCTGCGCCTTTACGGCGCGCTGCTGAAACCAAAGCTCAACGCCGCCGAACAGGTCCTGCCGGTGTTGAAGCGCTTCGGTCTTTCGCCGGATGACATCCGCACCGTCATCGTCACCCATTTCCACGCCGACCATATTTCCGGCCTGTCACTGCTTCGGAAGGCGCGCTTCATCGCCAGCGACGCTGCCTGGGCGCGGGTTAAATCCCGGACGCCCCGGCAGAACCTCCGCCACGGCGTCTTCACCGAGCTCTTCCCGGAGGATTTCGAGACGCGTTTGGACGGTCTATCTTCCAAGCAGCACGTGGAAGCGAGAAATGGCGTACCCGGCGGCGCCGATCTCTTCGGCGATGGCAGCGTGATCGCGGTCGATCTTCCCGGCCACGCCGACGGTCAGTTCGGCCTGCTCTTTGCCGGTTTCGAACGGCCGCTGCTCTACGCCGTCGACGTGCAATGGCTGCTCAGAGCCTTGACCGAAAACCGCGCGCCGGGCTTTCCAGCCACGCTGATCGCCGAGGATGCAGCGGCAATCGAGCCGACCAGCGCCATTTTGCGCTGTTTCCTCGCCACAGGCGGCGAGGTGATGCTTTGCCATGATCCTGCGCCGACGCTCTACGATCTCCCGATGAGCGATCCGGTGGCCGGATGAACGCTCTGGCGGAAGCGATCGGCTCGTTCGCGCAGACACAATGGGTATCGCGCAAGAACCGCGCGGACTTCGAGCGTTGGCAAGCGGCGGCCTTGCGCCGTTTCCTCGACCGCGACCTGCCGCGCGCGCCGTTCTATGGCAGGGCGCCAACGCGTCTGACCGATCTGCCGGTCACCGACAAGGCGCTGCTGATGGGCCGCTTCGGGGATTTCAACATCCACGGCCTCACCGCCACGGAAGCCTGGGCGGCTCTGGCCCGCGACGGCCGCGCCGGTTCGCTCACCGTCGGCGCCAGCACCGGCACGTCGGGCAATCGCGGCCTGTTCGTGATTTCCGAGGCGGAAAACTACCGCTGGCTGGGCGCGATCCTCGCCAAGGCGGTGCCCGATCTTCTGTGGCGCGGCATACGTGTCGCCGTCATCCTGCCGCAAAACACCGGGCTCTATGACAGCGCCCGCAAATCGCGGCTGATCAAGCTCGCCTTCTTCGATCTGACGCTCGGGCCGGAACACTGGCGCGAGGCGCTGGAAGCCTTCGAACCGACGGTGATCATCGCGCCTCCAAAGATGCTCAGGCATTTCGCCACCGAGGGTTTTCGGCTCACGCCAAAACGCATTTTCTCGGCTGCCGAGACGCTCGACCCGGTTGACCGTCCGGTCATCGAAGATTTCTTCCGGCTGCCGCTCGATCAGATATACATGGCGACCGAAGGACTGCTTGCGGTGACGTGCCGGCAGGGCGGCCTGCATCTTGCCGAAGACTCGGTTTTCTTCGAATTCGAGCCGGCGGGCGAGGGACTGGTGACGCCGCTGGTCACCTCTTTCCACCGCCAGACGCAAATCATGGCGCGCTACCGCATGAACGACCTGCTGCGGCTTTCGGGGCAGCCCTGCCGCTGCGGCTCGCCGCTGCGCTGCGTGGATGAAATTGTCGGCCGCATGGACGATGTTTTCCGTCTTGCTTCGGCAAACGGCCCGATCTTCGTCACGCCGGACGTGCTGCGCAACGCCGTGCTCAAGGCCGACCGCCGCATCGACGATTTTCGCCTGATCCAGACCGCGCCGGACGCGGTCGAACTCAAGCTGCCGGCGACACTGGCCGACGACGCGGCTGCCGCTGCACATGAGACGGTGCGCAGGTTGTTGGAAGCGCGAAAGGCCGACGCGACCGTCGCTCTTGTCCGCGCTCCGCTGCCGCTGGAGACAAGCCGGAAACTGCGCCGCGTGGAATGCCGTCTGGAGCGGGCGCCATGAATAGGGCAGGCGCCATCGAAAGGCCGGCGCAGCAGGCCGACCGGGTCGAAAACAAGCCGGAAAAGGTCGAAGCTTTCGTAAGCCTTTTCAACGCGATACCGGTTCGTAATCTCGTCGCCAATCTCACCGCAAGGGTCGAGACTTTCGAAGCCGCCGGTCGGACCTTCCCGCTCACGCTCAACGACGCCAGCGAGGCACCGAATTGCTACATCTGCTGTCCGTCCAGCGCCTATGTCGGCTATGCGATAGACGAGACTCGCAACTTCGCGGCCCACCCGTGGCTTCGGAGCGCGCTCAAGGCGCTGATCGGCGCTTGTGCACCGCTGGTCAGGGCAAGCGGCCTCGACCATCAGGTGCAGGTCAACAACTGGCTCTATTCGACCAATCCGGTGCCGCTGCTCGACCGGCAAACGATTGCCGCGCTTCGCTCGGCGCTGGTCGCGCGCTTCCCCGACCGCGCCATCGTCATCCGCTCGCTGAACGAGATCGCCGATCCGGCGAGTATAGCCGCCTTGAAGGCGGAAGGTTTCCGCATGCTGGCGGCGCGGCAGATCTACATCATCGCCGACCGTAGTTCAGCACCCGCCATGACCAAGAACCTGAAACGCGACCGCAAGCAGCTTGGCGCCACGCATTTCGAAAAGGTCGGCGATGCCGATTTCACCGAGGCCGATTATGCGCGCGCCGAGCAGCTCTACAACATGCTCTATCTCGACAAATACACGCCTCTCAATCCGCACTACACGGCTCGCTATATTGCCGAAATGCACCGACGCGGCATCATCAGCCTCGCCGGCCTGCGCCGCCCGGGCGGCGAACTGGTCGCCGTCACCGGCCTGTTCGAGAATGGCGGCACGCTCACCCAGCCGATCGTCGGCTACGACACCAGCCTGCCGCTCGGCGAGGGGCTCTACCGCATGGTGATGGCGATGGGGCAGGACCACGCCACGGCGCGCGGCCTGTTCTTCAACATGAGCGCCGGCGCAGCAGGCTTCAAGCGCCTGCGCGGCGCGGTGGCCGCGATCGAGTACATCGCCGTCTATGCCAGCCATCTTCCGCGCCGCCGGCGTCTTGCTATCCGCGTCATGGAGGCTGTGCTGGCGCGGGTCGGCATCCCTCTGCTCCGGAGGTTCGAACTGTGAGCGAACCCGGCGACCACGCAAAGGATATTTGGCAGGCGGTGGCGCTCTCGGCCGACATCGGCATGCGGCCGAAGCGCGTTTTCTTCGAGGGCGCGCCGCTGGTGCTGTTCCGCTCGGTGCAAGGCATTGTCGCGCTGTTCGACCGCTGCCCGCACCGGCTGGTGGAGCTGTCGACCGGCAAGGTGGTCGGCGGCGAGATCGAATGCCCTTATCATGGCTGGCGCTATGACGGCGAAGGCCGCTGCACCGCCATTCCCGGCCATGTCGGCGCAATGCCGCGTTACCGGGTCCGCCGTTACGCCGCGATCGAGCGCGACGGTGTCGTATTCATCTCCTCCGGCGCGCCGCAGGGCGAGCCCTACCTCCATTGCATGCAGGGCAAGGACGTCATCGTGCGGCGGGTGCGCAGCTCGACGCAGTCGACGGTCATCGACGCCGCCGAGAACATTCTGGATGCCACCCACACTCATTTCACCCACAAGGGCCTGCTGCGTGGCCTGACCTCGAAACGTCATCTGGTACGGGTCGAGGTGACGGGCGGCGAGGGTTGGGTCGAGGCCTGCTACACCGGCGAGGATAGACAGCAAGGATTGATTAGCCGGCTGCTGGAGGGCGAGCGGGCGAAAACCGTCGGCCGCTTCCGCCATCCCGGCATCGCCGAGCTCGAATATTGGGCCAAGCACGGGTTGGTGCTCGCCACCACCTTTCATCTGCGCCAGGCGGACGAGCACACCGTCGAGGGCGTCGGTTGGCTGATCGGCCGGCGCCAGGGCCTGCTCGGCGAGCTGAAGGCGCTCGCCTTCAAGCCGCTGTTCAACATCGCGCTGCATCAGGACCGCCGGGTGCTGAAATCGGCAAGCGACAACGCCCGCTTCGCGCCACAAGCACTGCCCGTGATCGGCCCGCTCGATTTCCTGCGCCGGGATATCGCGGCGATCATGGAAGGGAAACTGCCGGCGGCGGCGGGTGAGCCGAGGGTGCATCAGATCGAATTGTGAATTAAAGTTCACAGAGCTTGATTTGTTTGCCTCTGTGAACTATAGTTCACGAATGATAGAGGTGCGGCAGACCGCCGATTTCACCAGATGGCTCGGCGGTCTTCGCGACACGGCGGCGCGCATGCGTATAGTCGCTCGTATCCGCCGGGTCGAAATCGGGAATATCGGCGATACCAAGTATTTCGATGGCATCGGCGAGCTCGCATCGACCACGGCCCGGGCTACCGGGTCTATTTCGTGAAAGTTGGAAATGCAGGTGATCATCCTGCTCTGTGGTGGCGACAAGTCCAGCCAGAGGCGTGACATCGCCAAGGCGAAACAGATGGCAAAGGAGATATGACGATGCCTCTCGAAACCAGTCGCTTCGATATCCTGGATCATCTGAAAACCCCAGAAGATCGCCTGGCCTATATCGAGGCTGCCTTTGAGGATGGTGACCCAGCACTCATTACGCACGCTCTTGGCGATGTGGCGCGTTCCATCGGCATGACGGCGGTCGCGAAAGAAGCTGGCGTAACCCGGGAAGCGCTTTACAAGGCGCTGAGCGAAAAGGGCGACCCGCGTCTGAGCACGTTGCTGGGTGTCACCAAGGCGCTGGGTCTGCAACTCTATGCGAAACCCTCCAATCCCGATTCCTTCAGGACATGAAGGAATGAGGAGGCACTAGCTCGGCCCGTTCCACTCGATATCACGGGTCGACGCCGCCTGCAGGCTAATCCCTTGGCGCCAAGCTGCTCCAGCAATCTCGGCCAGCGCCGTCCATTGCGCCTTCACCGGCGCAGGATCGCCTGGCCAGTCGAGCAATTCCTGGCCTTCGCGCATCGCCTTCCGAAAGCGGGCGAGACCACCTGAGCGCAAAGCCGCCGGCAGCCCGTAGATCCACATTGCAAGCCGCACCGTTTGCGGTGTGGTCACGTCGGGCTCGACCTCCGGCCCGTCCCCAAGCACCGCATCGGCAAACCGCGCGGGATCGCGAAAAAAATGCAAGCCGCTCACGGCGCGCGGATTGCATTCCAGCGGCAGCACACGGCCGTCCGCCTCGCGCATCAGGTCGAAGGAAATCTGCCCTGTCCACGACGTGCCCGCCACGATGCGCTCGACCAATTCGCGTGCTGCCCCATCCTCGACCCGTTCGAAGAAGATGCCGGCGCCTCTACCGGCGCGATAGGGCGACCTGTAGAGCGCCAGCGCCTTGAGCCTGCCCGCGCGCGCCACCGCATAGGCGCTGATCTCCTCGCCATCGATGAAACGCTGCGCGACCCAAGGCATGGCGGGCGAGGGGGCGATGGCATCGAGAAAATCCGGCGTCGGACGTAGCAGCACCTGGCTGGCGAAACGCGACCAGACCGGCTTGAACACCAGCTCGCGCGAGCGGCGGCGCACCGCTTCAACATCGTCACGTGAATTGAGCAGCACCGTCTTCGGCACTGCGAGCCCGAGACGCTCGGCTAGCCGGATAAAGGTGTGCTTGTTGTGGACCTCCGCCAGCAACTCGATGCCGGGTGCCAACAGCGGCGCGGGCACCGCGCGCCCGCGCCAGGCCAGCGCGAGATAAAACACCTCCTCGCAGGTCGGGATGACCAGCTCTATACCTTCGGCCCGGATCAGCCCCTCGACCGCCTCGGCATAAGCCTGCGGCGCGAAGCGCGGCGGCGGCAGGCGATGGTAGCGCGCGCAGACCTTGCTGGCGGCTGCGATCGGTCGTGCCGGCGTGTCGGCCAGGATCACCCGGCGGCCGGCGCCATGAAGCAGGCGTGCCAGATGCAGCGCCACCGGCGCGCGCGCCCCGGTGATGAGCACGGTCTTGTCAGCCCCCGGCATCAGGTCTCGCGGTCGTTTCAGCTATGAGACCGTTGCGCGAATTCTCCACGCTTGGCAATCGCGCTACTTGCCGCCGGCCGGCAATGCGCGTCGGACGACGTTGAGGAAGAAGCCGATGCCGATCGGGATGATGGCGTCGTTGAAGACGAAGCGGTCGCCATGCAGCCCGGCGCCGGGACCGACATCGCCGGCGCCGATCCAGACATAGGCGCCGTCGCCGACGCCCTGCAGCAGGAAGGCGAAATCCTCGCAGCCCATGCTGGGCTGGAAGCCGGTTGCGACGCATTCGGCACCCACCGTGTCCGCGCCGGCTTGCGCCGTGAGGGCAGCTCCGCTTGCCGGGTTCACCACCGGCGGGTAGCCGCGCTTGTAGGCGAGTTCGGCGCTGACACCGTGCATGGCGGCAGTAGCCTGCGCCACGCGTTCGATCTCGGCGGCGCAATGGTCGGAGAGCGCGGGGTCGTAGAAGCGGCAGGTGCCTTCGACCTTCACCTCGCCCGGGACGAAATTGTTGAAGCGGCCGCCATGGATCTGCGTCACCGAGAGCACGGCCGGCGACAGCGGATCGACGCTGCGGGAGACCAGCCGCTGGATCGCGGTGACGAAGCTTGCGGCGGCCAGCAGCGGATCGTCGCCCAGATGCGGCATCGCGGCGTGGCAGCCGCTGCCGCGAAAGCTGATCTCGAAATCGTCGACCGCCGCCATCTGCGGTCCGGCGCGCACGCCGATATGGCCTTCCGGAAAACCCGGCCAGTTATGCACCGCAAACACCTGATCGACCGGAAAGCGGTTCAGAAGCCCGTCCTCGATCATCTTCTTGCCGCCGCCAAGCACCTCCTCGGCAGGCTGGAAGACGAACACCACGGTGCCGTCGAAGCTGCCGCTTTCGGAGAGCAGCTTGGCGGTGCCGAGCAGCATGGCGGTATGGCCGTCATGGCCGCAGGCATGCATGACGCCCTCCTTGCGCGAGGCGTAGGCGACATTGGCGGCTTCCTTGATCGGCAGCGCGTCCAGCTCGGCGCGCAGCGCGATCGCCTTCCCGCCCCTGCCTTTCGTCAGCGTCGCCACCACCGCGGTGGCGCTGACGTCGGTGTAAACCGCAAGGCCGAACTCCTTCAGCTTCGCCGCGACGAAAGCCGCTGTCTCGTGCTCGGCAAAGCCGAGCTCCGGATTGGCGTGGATCGCCTGACGCCAGCCGATCACCTCCGGCACGATCGCCGCCACCTCGTCGTTCTTCCGCATCGTCGTGTCTCCGTTTTCGATTGCGGCGATGTTGCCGATGCCTTCGGCTTCCGTCTTGAACGGGATTGACGGGCAGGGCGGTTTCAAGAAAGGCTGGCGGCCATGAGCGATGCCAGCGAGCAAAGGGAGCGCGAAGCAGTCAAGCTGACGCGGCATGAGGGCCTTGGCGGCCTCGAAATGCTCGCCGCCCGCTACCGCGACCATGCCTATGCGCTGCACACGCATCCGACCTGGGTGTTCGGCGTGGTGGTGGCCGGCGTCGAGAAGCTCAGGATCGGCCGCCGCCAGCATCTGGCGCCGGCGGCCTCGATCATCATCGTCAATCCGGAAGAGCCGCATGACGGCGAGAAAGGCGCTCCCGCCGGCTGGGCCTACCGCACCTGCTATCCCGATGCCGCGCTGATGGCCGAGGTCGCCGAGGATCTCGAGCAGGCGCGATTGCCGATGTTCAGCGAGGGCATCGTCCAAGCGCCGGAACTGACGCGCGCCTTCGTGCGGGCGCACCGCCTCGCCGGACAGGCGCTCGAGCAGGAAGCGGCGATGCTGGTGGTGCTGCGCGCCCTTGCCGGCCGCTTCGCCGACGGCAAGCGCCGCGATCGCGCTTCGGACAGAGGCGAGACAGCACGGCGCTTCCGTCTCTATGGCGAGCTGATCGCCGAAGATCTCTCGGCTGGTTTCGATCTCGCTCGATTGGCGGCGACGACCGGGGTCACCCGCTTCCAGGTCATCCGCGATTTCCACCGCGCCGCCGGCATGACGCCCGGACAATATCTGCGCGACCGGCGCATCCGTGCCGCCTCGGCGCTGATCAAAACCGACATGCCGCTAGCCGAGATCGCCGTGGCGACCGGCTTCGCCGACCAGAGCCATCTCACCAGGGTGTTCAAGGCGATCAAGGGGCTTGCGCCCGGGGCCTGGCGCGCCGCTGCGTGAGCGTCGCGCGGCCGTTGTGCCGGCGTTGCGCCAGCAGCCGGCACGCTACATCAGCGATGCCGTCGCCAGGCGATTCTTGGCGGTGTTCGGCTTCTTGTCTCCAACATAGTCCACATGCGTGTCGACGAGCCGGTCGCTGTCTATGCCGGCCGCGGTCAGGATATCCATGATCGCCTTGACGCGCTGCTTGGCCAGGTCCTTGTTCGTCTTGGCGGCGTCGGTGCCGGTGAATTCCCTGGCCGCCAGAGCGGTCAGTTCGACGTTGCAATGCGTGTCTTTGATGCTGGCGGCAAATTTCTCGAGGTCACTTTTAACCTGCGGCGAAATCACAAAAGACTGGCTGTCGAAGAACAGGGGGACCTGCAGAGGGCTCCTTTTCTCGTACTGCCGGCAGGAGATTCCCTGCTTCGGAAGCGTGTACAGAATCGCACTCCGCGCCTGTTTCGTATCCGCGGCGCTGTCGTCGACCCAGTGCGAAAGCGCCAGCACCATTTCGGGTTTCACACCTTGCGCCTTGAGAAAATCCTTGGTCGCGTCGAGCCTGCGGCCGGCTATGTTATCGGCCTTGGTGTAATTGCCTTCCTTGCTGGCCGTCGCGTAAAGCCTGTAACCACAATCGCGCCCGCTGTCTTTCAGGAACGCCGCCAGCGAATTGGCGGTTTCGTCCGAAATCTTTCCTTCGCCCTTCTTGAACAGGACACGGTACGAATTCCATTGGGTGCATTTCGGCCCGACGTAACGTTCCTGGGCGGTCGCTTTGAACCAGGCCGTGCTGCCAGCGACGATGAAGATCGCCAGGATGAGGCTGAATACAGACTTCATCTTCAAGACACCTCCCCAGGCGACCCCGCCTACCGCAGTTCTTGGCGCTGCCAAGTAACGTTCACGCGACTGCCACACCCGCCCTCAATCCCACACGAGCAGCAGCTTGCGCCAGAAGGCGTTGGACGGCATCGGCTTCGAACCGCGCGGCAGCCGGATCGCCAGATAGATCGTCAGCCATTTGCGATCGATCTCCCGCACCGAAACCTTCAGGTCATGCAGCTCGAAAGGTTTCGAAACCCGTGTCCATCCGGAGAACGCCAAGGCGCCGACGGGAGCGTCGCGGTTCCAAACGAGCTTTTCCTCCGGCCTGCCGAGAGCCATGGCGAACTCGAATGGCGACGCCTCCTCGTGGGCGATCTCCACCGTCGCGATGGCGCTCCTGGCAAATGCCGGGAAAGCGGCGTTGAGCGCGGCTACGACCGGGCCATGCGTGCTCGGTCGCAGGAATATGCCGCCATTGTCGCCAGCGACGAGAAGCAACGGCAGTTCGGAGGGATAATTGGTCACAAGCGTCGAATGCTTCAGTTCGTCGCCCGTCAGCCGCCGCGTGCGTTGGCGCGATTGCGGCGCGTTGAGGCGTGGGCGCCTCGCGCCGGGCGAAACGACACTGCGGATCTTGATGCTTGAAAAACCGCCGAGCACCGGCGCGTCGGGCCGATTGCCGCCGCATCTTACGGCAAGCAGCAAATCGCGCCTGGCTGACGCCGGCGTATCGACGCTCGCCATGATTTCGCGCGGTTCGTGCGGGCGGCTGACATCGGCCCAGCCGCTTCCATCGCCATTTTCGAGGAACCGAGCGAGATCGCTGAAAGTCCGGTTTTCCGCATCGACGATCGCGATCTGAAACTGCGCCGGCCCGGTCAATGCTTCGTCGAGGTAAACCCAGCAATCCGCGCCGACTGTGCCGGGTGGGCAGACGCCCTTCAGCAAAGCCATTGAGACAATGTTGCCCTTGGCCTGGACGAACAGTTGGTCCGGCGATTGTTCGACATAGGTCAACAGATCGGGATCGGCATCCGGATACGAGCCGACATGGGCAAGGCGCAGGACTTCGGCCGGGAGGTATCGCTCGCGCTGAAGCGCGGAATGCAGCTCCGGCACGGTGTCCTCGGCCGTCGCATCGAGCAGGTCGACGACACCCAGGGTGAAGTCCGATCGCCCGGAATGGGCGAGAAGCGAAATCGCCGTATCGGGCCTGCCTTCGCGCGCCGCAATCTCGGCCAGCAACTGCATCGCGTCGGTGGAATTGGCGGGAGCCGAGCTTAGCCGCAGATAGCGGTCATCCTTGACGCGCAGCTCCAGGTTCCAGAGGTTGAGTTCCTTTTCATGATCGGCGGTGTTCGAGCTGATGCCGAGCTGCACGAACATGTCGGTGTGCGCGAATTTGTGCTTTCGGAACACATTGATGATCGGCCTGCGGTTCCTCAGCCACTCTGCATTCCGGTTCATGCCCGTCGGCGAGGAGCGGTACCAGTAGAGCGGCTCCGGGATCGTGACGATCGTGAGGCCTGCCAGATCGGCGCGCAGGAAGAATTCCCAATCGCTCGCCGAAAAGCCGCGCTCTTCGTTGAGGTACCCTACGTTGTCGAACACCTCACGCCGGAACATCGCATTGGCATCGCCATAGGGATTGGTGATCAGGGCGATGTCCGGAGGGCCGCCGACCGGGAAATAGAGCATATAGCCGCTTTTGGTGTCCGGCGGCACGAAGGGCTCATTGAGCCACTTGGCAAAGGTCGTGCAGATGTCGGCGCCGGACTTTTGCATACCGGCGACGAATGTGCTGACCGCATTCGGAAACAGTGCGTTGTCGTCATCCAGGAACAGGATCAGCGAACCCTTCGCGGCGCGAATTCCGGTGTTGCGCGCCTTGCCGAGGAAACCGTTCTTCTGCCGGATGATGCGCCAGCCGCGCCGCTTGAACTCGGGCTCCAGCTCCGCCAGCAGCTCGATTGTCTCCGGATCCGTGCTGCCGTCATCGACGACGATCAATTCGATGTTGGGGTAGTCCTGGCGCCGAACCGAGGCAATCGCCTGCGGCAGCAGACGCGCCCGATTATAATGCGCCGTGATGATCGAAACGAGCGGCAGAGCGCCTCGGCCGCGGCCGGCGGCCTTGCCGGGCTGCCGGCACAGCTTGGCGTGCAGCTTGCTCCAGGCCTTCTCGCGTGCGTCGCGGTTCTGCAGCGGCTTTGCAGGGCGGAACGAGGGGCTCTCCAGCGTTGAAGCGATCTTGGCCGCGATCCCGGAAGGCGACGCCTCCATCATGACGGCGTCGGCGGATTTCGGATGGAGCAGATCACGCACGCTGCCGACATCCGTCGCGATGAACGGAATCTCCTCGTCGAGGCACGCCACGACATCCAGCGGAAGTTGCGCGGCCGAATGGGTGATTGCCACCAGCGCACGACTCTGCCGTAGGTAACGGAAGATTTCCGGCACGTCCCGGATGGGCAGGAGCTTCAGTTTGAACGGCCATTGCCGGGCCCGCCGAACGATCATGCCGCCCGAGTGCTCGCCGAGCACATGCCCAAACGCTCCGACGATCGTCACGGCGATGTCGGTCACACCGGCGTCGGCCAGGCGATCGAGCGCGTCGCAGAACAGCGTCAGTCCGCTGCGCGCTTCCGTGCCTGAAAAATGCACCACTTCCGCAGTCGGCCGATCTCGTGGCCTGTAGCGGTCGAGGGTGAAGTCCGAACGCCACTCCTCAGGCTCAAGCGGCGTCGCGATGTGGCGGCTGGCGGGCAGCGTCCATCCCGCCTTGGTCATCCAGTCGAGCAGGGACTGGCCGGTTACCACGATATGGTCGCAGGTTTCCGCCGACATCCTTTCCATATGCGCGACGGTCATCTGCTCCTTACGCTCGACCGCCCTGGCATTCGCCTCCAGTTTCCACATCAGTGGCTCGTGCGCGAGCACCACGAGCGCGGGAGGATCGGGAAACACGCCCGTGCGCTTGGCGACGGTCGGGAAGTGCGCCAGCCCGCCCTCGAGGGAAAAATAGACGACGTCGAAAGCGTTCTGCTTGAGGTAATGATAGACGGCTACAGAATTCTTGTCGCTCGACTCCATTCCGCGCAGCAATTCGGGCGATGACGGCAGCAGTTCGAGCCGCACCAGGAAATTGTCGAAGCACCATTTGGCGAGCCTCGCGATCTCCTGCTCGTCGGGCTGGCTGCCGAGTGGGTTTGCCACCCATAGCAGCGTGACCGTGTCACCGATCTTCGCCAGATGCTGCGCCAGCGCGTAGGTCGCCGAGCCGGGATCGGCAGTCACCGTCGAGCCGAACGCGACCTCCGAGACGACACACACATTGCGGGGCTTCTGGCTTGCCTGTCGCTTGCGCGCGGAAATCGCGCCTGCCTTAGAACCAATGCTCAATCAGTCCCCCTCGATCATCAGCCGCAGCGGGTCGAGACAGTCTTGCAAAGAGTAGGATAACACTTTGATAATTGTCTCGTGGGGATAATCGGCTTACCAATATCGCACCCGCATTCGCGTAACCCGGATCAACGCTCGGATGCTCATCCATCGGTCTCCAAAACACCTCGAAAGGCTGGACGATCGGCCGATCGATGTGAGCAAAGGCGAGATCCTGTGCTTTGTGGGACTGCGCAACGAAGCGACGTTGTTGCCGCATCTTCTCGATCACTATCGCAGCCTCGGCGTCGACCGCTTCTTCTTCCTGGACAACGGCTCAACGGATGGAACGCGTGAGCTGATACTGGCGCAGCCGGACAGCCATTGCTTTCACACCGAAGGGTCGCATTTCGCGGAAAACATCACTCCGCCGCGATGGATCAACACGCTGATGCGCGTGTTCGGCTCCGGCCACTGGTGCCTATCGGTCGATGCCGACGAACTGCTCGTCTATCCCGATTTCGAACGTGTGAACCTGCGCCGGCTTTGCGGCTATCTGGACTCGACCGGCGCCGAGGCTGTGATCGGCTCGATGATCGACATGTATGCCGACGGGCCGCTGGCGGAATGCAGCTATGACGGCAAAAGCCCTCTTGTCGAGGCGTCGCCTTATTTCGATCCGGAGCCTGGGTGGCTGCGCGCGCGCGACGGCCTTTATCCGCCCGAGCAGATGTTCGGCGGCGTGAGGGAACGTGCCTTCTGGCACGGCCGGTTCAAGCAGACCCTCCCTCCGTGCCTGACCAAGGTGCCGATCGTGCGATGGGGCAGGAGCACGCACTACCATGCGGCGCAACATACGATCAGCGAGGTTCGTTTCAGCGAACTTCGCATCGCGCTGCTGCATTTCAAATTCATCTGGGGCTTTCAGCAGAAATCGGCATCTTCCCTGGGCGAGAATGCGCAACTCAAGGAAAAGACGCTTGAGGAGCGCGCTGCCTACATGGAAGCACTGGAACGCGACCCGAAATTGTCGCTTCGAAACAGCCGGTCTGTCCGCTATCGCGGCGACAGCGCGCAACTCGTGGAACTTGGCTGGATGAAATCCTCGGACCGCTACGCCGAATACGTCGCGAAAACGACCAAGCCGCGGTTAGAGGAAACCGCGGCCACCTGAGTTGGCGATCTGAGGAGTCGGAAGAGGCCGCTGGTGTTTAACCGCCGTAGCGGTGTCCACCGTCGCCGCTGCCGTTGCTGCGGCCATCTGCCGAAAACTGCGCCAAGCTGTTGAGGGCCAGCGCCTTGCAAGCCGTCGGCGCGTTCGGATAACGGTGCAAATAGTCCTCGAGCGCCTCGATGGTGCCGATCTTGAGGGCCTGCTCGCAAGCGAGCTCGGCTTCCTTGACCGGAGCAACTTCGATTTGTGCCTGCGCCGCGTTTGAAAAAACGACGCTCACGCCCAGAATGCTAAGTCCGCCCAACAGCAGCGACTGGATCTTACGCATAACAAACCCCTTTCCACCACATGCCCCATGTATTCTAATAATATAACAGGTTAATAATTTGTCAACCATAACGGGAGGTTATCGGGGCGGGTGTGGAGGGCCAGCGCGGTTAACCTTAACCGCGGCCGCATGGGTCTCGGGCAGCGCTCAATCACTGAAAAGCGTCAGCTTTCGAAAGAAGGCATTGGTTGGAAAACCGTTGGGAATTTCCGCGAAACGAACCGCCAGAATGATCGAGAGCGGCGTTTTGTGCCGCACGCGAAGCGACGCCACCAGGCGGTGGCGCGCGAACTTGTCTCGAACGGCCGTCCATCCGGAAAAAGCGATGGTTTGCTGGGCGATGTCCTGCTGCCAGTCGATGATCCGGTCGGGGCGGGTGAGAGCCAGGCCGAAGTCGATTGCCGGCGCGTTGGAATGCGCGACTTCCACTGCTGCCTCCAGCCTGCGGAAGAAGGGTGGAAATTGTTGATCGAGCGACGCCGCGATCGGCCCGTCCAGATGCGGTCGCAGGAATATCCCGCCATCGTCCCGCGCCACCAGGAGCAATGGAAGATCGGAGACGCGCGGCGTGAGAAGCCTGGCGCTCCTCAGCGCTTGAAAGGCGAGGCTGCGTGAGCCGTCGGCTCCATCGGTCTCGTCTGGAGTATCCTCATCGGTCTTGGCTGCGTCCCCCTCAAGCAAGGTCGCCGCGGTATCGGGACGACCGGTCGCCAGGGCGATGGCGGCGAGGCTTCCGATGGCCGCATCGCTGTTCGGTTCGAGATCGCAGAGTTCGAGATACTTTCGATAGGCGGGGGTATATCTCAGGTTTTCGCGCGCGCTTTCGATTTCGGATCGCGCCGTGTTCTGGGCGATGGCAAGCTGATAAAGCAGCCCGGCGTCGTCGAATCGGCCCGACCTGAACGCCTCGATGATGGGACGGCGATTGTCGTACCAGTTCGAGGTCCGGAACATTCCGTCCGGTTTCGAGCGATACCAGTAAAGCGGCTTCGGAACCGGCCGGATCCTCAACCCGGCAAGGGAAGCCCGCGCGAAGAATTCCCAGTCGTGCATGGCATAGCCAGGCTCTTCGATCAGAAACCCGATCTGTGAGAAAACCTCCCGGCGCACCATCGCATTGGCATCGCCATAGACATTGTGGATCAGGCCAAGCGCGTCGGGGCCGCCGAGTGGCAGATACTGGATCAGCCCGTCCGCCCGGTCCGCGGGAACGAAATCCTCGTAGAAGATCAGTTGGAAGGCGGTGCAGATATCCGCTCCAGATGCCGTCATGGCGCGGACGAATTGGTCGACGGCCTCTGGAAAAAGTGCGTTGTCGTCATCCGCGAACAGGATCAACGCGCCACGCGCGGCGCGGACACCGGCGTTTCGCGTGGCGCCAAGGTGTTTGTGCGGCCGGCGCAAAATCTTCCATCCGCGCTGACGGAAGGTCGGCTCCAGCGCGTCCAGCAACCGCCTCGCTTCATCCTGGTCGCTTCCGTCATCGACCAGCACCAGCTCCAGCCGGTCGTAGGTTTGCGCCTCGATCGCCGCGATCGCCTGCTTGAGATAGAGCGGCCGGTTGCGATGGGCCATGACGATCGAAACCAGCGGCGCCGGACCGGTGCGCTTGCCAACGCGCCGGCGTGCGGCCGATGCCGGCGGATTGCGTGTATCCAGCCAGGCCTGCCGGCATTGACCAGAAATGTCTATCCGCCGCGGGCGGGGCGGGCTGCCGAGCGCGGCCAGGATCGAGCGGGCCAACTGGCCGGCGTCAGGCTCGGCCAATCGAGGCTGCTCCGCCTCTGCGTTCCACGCCTCGGCATTGGCGCCGGCGTTGGTGGCAACGAACGGCACCCCCGCCGCGATGCAGGCGGCGACGGCGGCGCCGGTCGATGCGGCAAGCGAAGGGATGACCGCCAACGCACCGCTGCGCGCGACGTAGTCGAGCTTCGCTGTCAGATCGGTGGCGGGCAAAACCTTGAGCTTGAACGGCCATTTCTCGGCCCGGCGCAGAAGCAGTCCGCCGCTGTGCTCGCCCATGATCTTGCCGAATGGAGCGAAGGCGGTAAGGGTCAGGCCTGGGGGCGCCGAAGGCGCGAGCAAATCCAGCGCATCGCAAAGCAGCGTCAGGCCATCGCGAAACCGCGCCGTGGAGAAGACGGCGAGCTCTCGCACAGTTCCGCTTTTGGGCGCCGGCCGCGCACCGGCCCGGCCGATGCCGGCGGACAGCGGCAACATCGGCATCACTGCCGCCTTGCGGACCTTCCAGCCTTTCGACAGCATCCACTTGCGCAGCGTGGCGGAGGCACAGATCGTCCGTCCGGCCATCTCCGCGCAGTATTTTTCCATATAGGCGATGGCGATCGCCTCGGTGCTTCCCATGAAGGCCTTGTCGGCTTCGTGCGCCCATTCCTCCGGAGCGTTGGTGAAGACAATGATCGGCGGAGGCGCGAAGGTCCCGGTTTCGGCCGCCAGCAGCGTATAGTAAGCCAATCCGCCCTCGAGGGGCGCGTAGACCAGATCGTGATTGGACCGTTCGAGGTAATGCAGCAACGCCGCGGAGCGGCTCTCGGGCGTCGCCAGCGAAGGGAGCAGTTGATCGGACCTGTCGAGAACCTCCAGTTTGACCGAGGCGGCCCCGAATTCCGAGCGGTACGCTGCCACCTCGTCGGCAGACGGCGCATCCCGGCCGACAACCCAAAGCAGGGTGACGTTGTCTCCGTTCTCGGCGAACAGCCTGGCAAGTTCGCCGGGCGCCGTGGCGTCGTCGATGTCGTCGTTGCGCCGGATCGCTTGCGTCACCACCAAGATGCGGCGACGACCGCCTTGCGGCTTCGACGCCTTCCTCAGCTTGCTCCCGATGGCCATTGCCGGTTCCTCTGCCCCAAATTCATAAGCAGTGTTCTTCTGCTTCTGTGCCTTTTGACCATCCCTGGTTTACTTTTCAGTGATCATCCTTCTGCGCCGTTGGTAAACCAAGACCATCAAGCGGTCCCTAAAAAGGCTGTACAATCAATCGACTGTTACAAATTTATCGACACGGCATAACCAATCTTTACGCGTCCCGGCTAATCGTTCACGGCATAGCAGGAGGCGCAAATGAAAACGACGTTGAAGTTTCTCGCTGCGCTCGGTCTGATGGGCGCGATGGTCTCGACGAGTTCTGCAGGGGAATTGCTGCGTCCGCGCATCAGTCTCGGCACCGCCAACGTCAAGACGATCAGCGGCGATCGCGGTGGCTATGTGATCGACTATGCCATCCGTGCCTTGAAGCTGCGGCGCAGCGGCGGCTTTGTGCGGTTCGATGGTGCGTGCGACTCGGCCTGCACGCTCTATCTGTCCATGCCCAAGAGCAAGATGTGCGTCACGCGCAATGCATCGTTCGGCTTCCATCTGCCCTACGGCGCCGGCGCGCGGGGCAATCAGGTTGCCGCGAACTTCATGATGAAGAACTATCCTGGCTGGGTTCGCGGATGGATCGCCAAGCGCGGTGGGCTGAAGAATTCCATCGCGACCATGACATACGCGGATGCGAGCCGTTTCCTCCCGACCTGTCCATCCGCGCAGCGTGCGACCATCGCAAGCCTGAGCCCGACGCGCCTGCGTGGCGGCTGATGCTCGAGCCGGTGCTGGAATAAATCCGACGGTGGGTGCGTCATGCGCCCGCCGTTGCCGATTCATGCGGCGGCTCTCAATTGAACCGAAAGGTCATTGGTGTATTTTTCAGACGTCTGTTGATTGGGCGTGGTCCGAATGCAGTCTTGCCAAAAGTTCGTGCTGATCGCTTCGCCAAGAACCGGCTCCCAAGCGTTCAATCGCCATCTCAACCAGTATGACGGGATGGTGATGCACGGCGAAGTCTTCAATCCTGGCTTTGTCGGCTTGCGCCACGACTACCATGAGAAAATGAATCTGCCGCGCGAACGCGTCGATTTGCGAGATGCCGAGCCGGAGCGGTTCATCGCGCGGATTTTCGACGATCCGTCGGCGCGCTTTATCGGATTTCACATATTTCCCGATCAGACCCGGCCCGCCATACTCCCTGTGCTCGAAGATGAGGGTGTCAAGAAGCTCTGGCTTGTAAGAAATCCGATCGGATCCTTCGTGTCATTGCTTGAGGCGGAGGCTTCCGGGATCTGGACGGTGCACGCCTCCGATCCCGTCGCCGCCGATAGTCCGAGGAAAAAAGTGTACTTCGACATAGACCGGTTCAATGCCTATCTGCGCGAACTGAACCTGTTTCGCGCGAAGATCAGATCCGTGCTGTTCGAGACCCGGCAGCCATTCTTTCCGATCCACTACAGCGACATCGGCGATCCGCTGGTTGGCAATGCGATCATCGCCTATCTCGGCGGCTCCCAGCGTCTGGATCATTTCGAGACCGAGATCCTGAAGCCGCCGCAGCGGCCTTTCGTCGACCGTATCGAGAATTACTGGGAATTCGTGACCTATTTCAGGGCCGCCTCGACAGACGATCTGTATGCGTTCGGCTGATGCCCGGAGGGCAAGCCCGTCGGCGAGAGCCGGAGCAAGGCCGCCTCGCTCAATCTTGTCGCCGTCGAAATTCGCCGGCTTGCCAATTCCGGCCGGCGCCCTGATCCGCCATCAATCGGCAAAACCAATTGTCTTTCAATATGTTCGGTTAACCAGTTCTGAAGAGACATGGTTAACGAATACTTGATTTTGTTGACTCTTTTTTGGCCCGGGCTGATTCTGCAAGCGAGGGTTTGAAAGCTGCCGGCGGTGGCCGGAGCGCAAACTGGCGGCGGGCAATTGCATGAGTATCGGCGGCAGTGTGGGATCGGCGAGCCGATCCGAAAGCGGCCAGGCGCAATCAAAGACGAAAACGGCCTTGACGCAGAACCTGCGCTTCAGGCGCATGTCCTTGCGCATCATTTGCACCGGCCTGTTGTCATGGCTGCTGCTGGGCGTCTACCGAGGCGTCATCCTCGATCCGCAAACGACATTTCAGGGCGTTCTGGCGTCCATCCCCATGGGATTGGCGGCAAGCTACTACGATCTGATCCTCGTTGCGTCGCTGACGGCGGCAACGCTGATCCTGCTCTTTGCCGCGAAGGCAAGCAGGCTTGCCTTCGCGGCAATCGTCTTCCTCTTCTATCTCGTCGTCGTGGTGTCGCTGGCTTGGGGGTTTGCCAACATCAATCTCGTCAAGATGCTGGGTGAGCCATTCACGTTCCAGTGGCTGGTCTATGGCGACTTCCTGCAGAATGCCGACGCCAAGAATGCCATGGGCGACGCGCTCAATATGCGAGACGCCGCGACCCTTGGCGGGTCAATCGTCTTGGTGCTGGTTCTTGGCTCCGCCGCAGGCAGGTGGGGCCACCGGCTGAGTTCCGCGGGTCACCGAGCGTTTCTGATTGCGCTGGTCCTATGTGTCGGCGCGGCGCTGGCCGTTACCGGTTATCACGTGCGCGCGGAAGCGCTGCCGGCGCCGAAGATCGACAATCCGCTCGTCTATTTCATACAGTCGGCCTGGTTCAGTTCAACGCCGGTCATGCTGGCGATCGGCGCCGGCGTCGATGATCCCGATGTCGCTAGCGTCGGCGAGCGTCCGCCGGAAACGTCAAGCTTCAAGGCGCCGGCACCAAATCCGATCAAGAACGTGCTGATCTTCATGATGGAGTCGGTGCCATCAAAGTACATCGAGACCTTTGGCGGCAAGTATCCGATTACGCCGAACATCAAGAGCTATGCCGCGGATTCCATCCGCTTCGACAACATCTATGCGCACGCGCCTTCCACCCACTACTCGATATTCTCCCTGCTGACCTCGATGTATAACGACATCTCGTTCTACGGGATGACCAGCAGGTACCCGTATCTGCCGTTGGATTCGATTTCCAACACGCTGTCCAAGCACGATTTTCGAACCGGGTTTTTCTGGAGTGCGGATTCCCGCTTCCAGCGAGTGGACGAGTTTTTGCTCAACAAGGGACTGGATGTGATCCAGGACTACCGAGGGCAAAAATGCGCCACCCCGACCTTCAAGCTCAGCACCGAGCAGTGGAAGAACATGGACTACAACAGTGATCTCTGCACGGCGCAATCGATCATCGACTGGATGAACAAGGATTCGGAGAAGCCTTTCTTCGGCATAATGTTCACGGCGATGACCCACTATCCCTACATCTCCGACAGCCCGATGTTCTCGAAGATGACGCCTTCCGCCAAAGACAGAGGGCCGATGCATTACGTCGATGATGAGAAATTCAACGCCTATCTCAACGCCCTGAAGGTCGGCGACACCGCGCTCGGTGAAATCCTTGAATCGCTGAAGCAGTCAGGCAAGCTCGACTCGACGCTTGTCGTCATCCTGGGCGATCACGGCGAGGCGTTCGGGGAACATGGCGAGTATATCCATGCCAGCGCGATCTACGACGAGAACGTCCACATCCCGCTGATCATGATCAACAAGCGCCTTTTCCATGACGAGGTTGCGCATCCGGTTGGCGGCATTATCGATATCGCCCCGACGATCTTCGACGTACTCGGACTTCCACTGCCGAAGCAATGGCAAGGGCGCAGCCTGTTCAGCGAGCAGCGGCCGAACAAGACCTTCTTCTTCAACCCATGGGCCGGGTCCTTGCTCGGCTATCGCGAAGACGATCGAAAGGTGATTTTCAACGCGACCACCGGCAAGGTCGAAGAATACGACCTCAGGACGGATCCCGGGGAGAGGGCGAACCTCTTCAACGACGGTTCAAGCGACCGAACGGCGCTTTTGCAGCCGATTGCCGGATGGGTGCAGTCGCAGAAGCGGCGAATAGCAAACCTTGTCGCCGAGAACGAGAAGGACGCCGGGCACTGCACCGCCATGTCTCTGGAGATCGACGCGGCCGGCACCGATTACCAGGGTCCGCCTCTCTTCGACGTTCTCGTTGACGGCAAGCAACTTGCCGAAATCGCCGTCCAGGGCAAGGGGAGCAAGGCATCGACAGGCGAGGAGCGCGTGGCGGAACTGAACGACGCGGCAATGGGCGCGCGGCCGTTCCGCATCGATCTCAGTGGCGCGCCCAATCCAAAGTCAATCGAGATTCGCTATGTCAACGACCAGTGGGCCGGAGACGGCCTGCCCGGCGATCGCAACCTTTTCATCAAGAGCATCAAGGTGAACGGGCAGTTGGTGCCCAATGGCAAACTGCATGTCGATGAGCAGTCGCATGGCTATACCGACGACAGCGGGACCGCCATGTACACCAATGGCTCGCTATGGGTCAGCGGCCCATTCATCGAAGGATGCATGTAGGGCAGGGGGCCGGCGGCGGCTTATGCGCTACCTCTTGCCTTCCGGCCGCCATTCGTGCCGGTACCAGTCGACGAACTTCGCCAGTCCTTCCTCGATCGACACTTTCGGCTTGAAGCCGAAGTCGCGTTCCAGCGCGCTGGTGTCGGCATAGGTCTTCTCGACGTCGCCGGGCTGCATGGGCAAATCCTCACGGATCGCCTTGACGCCAAGCAGGTTTTCCAGCGTCTCGATGAAGCGGCCGAGATGCACCGGCTGGCTGTTGCCGATATTGTAGATCCTGTGGCGTTCGCCGCCGGCCGCCGGCGGCTTGTCGAGAACCGCCACCACGCCATCGACGACGTCGTCGACATAGGTGAAATCGCGCCACATCTCGCCATGGTTGAAGACGCGGATCGGCTTGCCGGCGAGCATTGCCTCGGTGAAGATCCAGGCGGCCATGTCAGGGCGCCCCCACGGACCGTAGACCGTGAAGAAGCGCAAACCGGTCTGCGGCAGGCCGAAGAGATGCGAGTAGGCCGAGCTGATCAGCTCGTCCGCCTTCTTGGTCGCGGCGTAGATCGACACCGGATTGTCGACGCGGTCGGTTTCCGCGAACGGCACCTTGGTGTTGCCGCCATAGACCGAGCTCGATGAAGCATAGACCAGGTGCTTGACGCTGGGCGAGGCGCGGCAGAGCTCCAGCACCTCCAGATGGCCTGCGATGTTGGCGTGGATATAGGCGCGTGGATTTTCCAGCGAGTAGCGCACGCCCGCCTGCGCCCCGACATGGACGATGCCGCTGATCTGCGTTCCCTCGAGCTTCCCCGCCAGGGCGCCGGGCTCGGCGATGTCGAGCTGATGGAACGAAAAACCCTTGTACGGGGAAAGCCTGGCGAGCCGCGCAGCTTTCAGCGCAGGATCGTAGTAGGCGTTCATGCTGTCGACGCCGATTACCGCGTCGCCGCGAGCCAGAAGGCGTTGGCAGACATGGCTGCCGATGAAGCCGGCGGCTCCGGTCACCAGGACGGTCATGCGATCTTCACCTTGGGGCAGGGGGTGTTCGGCATCATTTCCGGCGCCGGCTTTTCTTGGCGCCCGCCGGCGGGCTCGGCCAATGCCAGCCGTCGCCTTCGCCATGCGCGGGCTGCGGCCGCGCCACATAGGCGAGGGAGACGTTCGCCTCGAGATAGACGCGCGAAAGCATTTCGGCGAGCACCCCCGATGTCACCGCCTGCAGCCCGGCGATCACCAGGAAGAAGCCGGTGAACAGCATCGGACGCGTTCCGATATCTTGTCCGAAAAACACCTTCAGGGCAAATAGATAGGCCAGGATCAGCGAGCCGAGCACGCCGAGCACGATGCCGATGCCGCCGAAGAAGTGGCCGGGCCTGGTGCGGTAGCGCATGAAGAAGAACATGAAGACGAGGTCGAGCACCACGCGGAAGGTGCGCGAGATGCCGTATTTCGACTGGCCGTGGATGCGGGCGTGATGGGTTACCACTTCTTGGGCGATGCGGCGCGGCGTCGTCACCGTCGCCAGCCACGCCGGGATGAAGCGGTGCATTTCGCCATAAAGCCGGACGCTGCGGATGACGCTGCCGCGAAAAACCTTCAGGCTGCAGCCATAATCCTTCAGCCGCACGCCGGTGACGCGCGCGATCAGCGAGTTGGCGATGCGCGAAGGCAGCCTGCGCATCCAGAAACCTTCCTGGCGGTTCTTGCGCCAGCCGGCGACGAGGTCGAGATCCTCGATCAGCAGCCGATAGACCATGCGCGGTATGTCGAACGGGTCGTTCTGCAGGTCGCCGTCGAGCGTCGCGATGACGTCGCCGCGCGCGGCGTCGAGGCCTGCCTGCATGGCCGCGGTCTGCTTGAAGTTGCGCACCAGTTCCACGCCATGCACATGCGGACCGTATTCGGCCGCGAGCCTGCGGATTTCGTTCGGCGTGGCATCGGTGCTGCCGTCGTCCACCAGCACCACCTCCCAAGGCTGGCTGTAGTTCTCCATCGCCTGGTGGATGCGCATGAGCAGCGGCTCGACATTGTCGGCCTCGTTGTACATCGGAATGACGATGGAAAGCCTGTGCTCGGGCATGACGGCGCCCTCGGGCAGGCCCGAGACAGGAATGGGAAGCACGTTCATTGCGGTCATTTCCTTGCGGGTCCCGTGGCCGGGTTCTCCGGCAGCGTCGATTTGGAGGGAAACAGCCAGGCGATCGCGCCGGTGGCGACGGCCGAGCAGAGGATGAAGAGATGCAGTGCCAGCGCCACCTGCAGGCCGTCCTTCACGGCGATGCCGGAATAGAGCAACGCCGCCGCGGCGCCCGCCTCGTAGGTGCCGAAGCCGGCGACGCCCTGCACCGGCAGGATGGCCGCGGCCTCGGCTCCGACAGCGCCGGGAAAGGCGGTCTGGAAGGAGGTGCCGAGCAGCATCGCGAGCAGCCATCCCTGCACGGCAAGCTTCAGCGTCCAATTGGCCACTGTCCACCACCAGCCGTAGCGGGAGCGCCCCGTGGCCTCGGTGAAGATGTCGCGCAATTTGCCGAGCTTCGAGACGATGCTGCCGCGATGGGCCCAGTCATGCGGTGCGCGCGCCCAGCGCGGCAGGTACCAGGCGACGGCAATCAGCGCCGCGATGCCTGCTGCCCGGAGCGCCGGATGGAGGCTCGGCCACACCAGGCAGGCAAGCACGCCGACGACAAAGGCATCCTGCAGCCTGAACCACAAGAGCGAGGCGCTGGCGCGCACGATCGAGATGCCGAACACCTGGCGAAGCAGCAGCGGGAAGGCGGTCTCTCCGCCGCGGAACGGCACCACGTTGATCATGGCGTTGTGGATCAGGATGACGCGCAGGCAGGCGCCGAAGCGGCCGTTCACCTCGTCGCGGAATTCGTCGCAAACGCGCAGCGCACGCAGCACATAGGTGACGAACAGCGCCAGCGTCACCGCCGCGAAGGTGCCGGGCGTGATGCTGGCAAATGCATCGCCGACCATCTTCCAGCGCGAGTCGCTGGCAAGCCATGCCAGCAGCGCCAGGGTGACGATTATCGATACCGCTCGCTTCAACCAATTCTCCGATGGCGTCCACCGCCGCGTTACGGCAAAATGCTCCGCTTTTCGAGGATGCTCCGCGCGGTCGGGGGCGGTTTGCATCGCCGGTTGCCTTGCCGGTTTCCTGTCCGGCGTGCGGCCGCCGAAATTCCGGGCCCTGCCTGGTTTGCGGCCCGTTCTACGTCTCCGCTCCATCAAGGGCGGCTGATCCTATAGACCAGCGGCTTGCTCAAATCCACAAGCTTGGCGCGGCCGCGGTCACTGTCCGCAAAGCACTCTTGTTGCCTATGCAACGAAAGGTTGACACCGTTCCTCGGGCGGCCATTAATAACACTTGGGGGCGGTAACTGCGATGTTGGGGGAAGACCCAGCCTGGGTGGTGACGCCGGAGAGAAAGGCGACACCGGCATGTTATCGTTCATTGTGCAGACAGCTCGAAAAATATGGCCATCCGAACCAGCCAGGGGCGTAGGTCGCGATCGATCCGCCCGGATGCTAATCCTCGCCTGCGGGGGGATGGCGCTTTGCGGCGCCGCTCACGCGGCCGGTGCTCAGGAACCCGCGCCGGCTCAAGCAGTCACCACGCCGACCGCGTTCGAGCTGCAGCTTTTCTATGCGGACCGCACCTGGAATTGGGACGACGGAGCCGCCTATTTCGCGCAAGATAGAAAGATGCGGGCCTTTACGTCCAAGCCCGATTCAACGTCCGTTGCCGAGGGCACATGGCATCTCAGCAACGACGGCAAGATGTGCATGGATCTTGTCTGGCGGTCGACGGCGTCTGCCGCAACGCCCGTTCGCACCTGCTTCAGCCATCGCGTCCAGAATGGAACCGTCCAGCAGCGCAGGGATCCGGATGGCCGGTGGTACAGCTTCAAGCACGCTTCGGAAGATCCGGCCGACGAGCTCAAGAAGATCCAGGCGGGTGACACCCGGGACGCGGACTTCGAGAGGACCCGGAAATTGGTCGATTCCAAAAGCTGAACCGCTGAAAGCATGTCTCCCGAAAGTGGGATCCGGTTTCGGGACAAAGACATGCGTAAAATCAAAACCTAAAGCGCGTGGAGCGAATCTGAAAGATCGCGACGCGCCTTAGGCGGATCAAACCTGGAGGCTCGCTGAGACAGCCCTCAACCCAGCTCAGCGAGCCCACGTCCCGACACATTACTCACAGGGACGGCTGCCAGCCTCGCGGGCTGGCGTTTTTTCGTGGCGCCCCTTCCGCGCGGCGCGCCTTTTGCGCGCGAAACGGCGGCGGACGCATTGAAAATCTCTGGTTTCGCAATCGGCCCGAGCCCGAAGAAGGGCGCGGCGGTCCTGACGATGGTATCGATGTCGGAGAGTTCGGCCGCGAAGCCCAGCGTCTCGCGCGCCAGGCCGGGGTCGGCGTAAAGCCCGGCCGGATCGCCCGGCCGGCGCGGCTTGTAGATGACCGGAACCGGCCGTGACGTGATGCGGCCGACAGCTTCGAGGATCTCCTTGATCGAAATGCCCCGGCCGGTGCCGAGATTGACGGCCAGGCTGGCGCCGCCGGCTTCCAGATGCGTCAATGCCATGAGATGCGCGCGGGCGAGGTCGCTGACATGGATATAGTCGCGCACGCAGGTGCCGTCCGCAGTCTCGTAGTCGGTACCGAAGATCTCGATCGCCTCGATCATGCCGGACGCCGCCATCAGCACCCTTGGAATGAGATGGGTCTCGGGCGTGTGCCACTCGCCGAGCTCGCCCTCGGGGTCGGCGCCGCAAGCGTTGAAGTAGCGAAGGATCGCGTATTTCAGCCCGTAGGCAGAGGCATAGTCCTTGATGATCTGTTCGCCCATCAGCTTGCTGCGGCCGTAGGGGCTGATCGGGTTCTGCGGCGAGGCCTCGCTGATCGGCAGCGCCTCTGGCACGCCATAGGTCGCGCAGCTCGAGGAAAAGATCACCTTGTCGATGCCATTGGCCCGCGCCGCATCCAGCACCGCGATCGTGCCGCCGACATTGGTCGCGTAGTAATCCGCCGGCTCGCTGACCGACTCGCCGACATAGGCAAGGGCAGCAAAATGAATGATCGCCTGCGGCCTGTGGGCTTCGATTGCCCGCTGCAGTGCATTGCGGCCGCGTATGTCGCCGACGACCAGCGGACCCCAGGCGACGGCCGTCTGGTTGCCACGGCTTAAGTTGTCGTAAACCACCGGCAGGTAGCCCGCGGCCGACAGCAGCTTGCAAGTATGGCTGCCGATGAAGCCGGCGCCACCCGTCACCAGAACGGGGCGGCGGGTCGTCATGCCGTTGCCTCCCTGACGGAAGACGCGTGGACTCTGCGCGGGACAACAGGCCGGCGGCCGCCCAGCAGGGTTTCGAAATACGCCGTGGTATGGGCGAGGCCTTCGCTCAGGGCGACCTTAGGCTCCCAGCCGAGATGCTGTCTGGCGAATGAAATGTCGGGCTTGCGCTGCCTGGGGTCGTCGACGGGCAGCGGCCGGTGCACGATGCGCGAGCGCGAATTCGTATAGTCGATGACCAACTCGGCCAATTCCATGATGGTGAACTCGACCGGGTTGCCGAGATTGACCGGGTGCAGCGGCGCCACCGGGGCATTCATCAGGCGCAAGAAGCCCTCGACCAGGTCGTCGACGAAGCAGAAGGAGCGCGTCTGCGTGCCGCTGCCATAGACGGTGATATCGTCGCCACGCAGCGCCTGGACGATGAAGTTCGACACCACGCGGCCGTCATCGGGCTGCATGCGCGGACCATAGGTGTTGAAGATGCGCGCTACGCGGACATCGATGCCGTATGTCCTCGAATAGTCGAAGAACAGGGTCTCGGCCGAACGCTTGCCCTCGTCGTAACAGGAGCGCGGGCCGTGCGTGTTGACGTTGCCGAAATAGCTTTCCGGCTGCGGGTGCACCAGCGGATCGCCATAGACTTCGGAGGTGGAAGCCTGGAAGATCTTGGCCTTGTGGCGCCTGGCGAGCTCCAAAAGGTTGATCGAGCCGATCACGCTGGTCTTGAACGTATGGATCGGATCGGCCTGATAGTGCGGCGGAGAAGCGGGGCAGGCGAGGTTGTAGATTTCGTCGACCGCGAAGTCCGCCGGCAGTTGGTCGACGATGTCGTGCTTGATGCAGGTGAAGGAGGCATCGCGCGCCATGGCGGCGAGATTGTGTCTCTTGCCGGTGTGGAAATTGTCCAGCGCGATCACCTCATATCCGTCGGATATGAGCCTTTGACACAAATGAGAACCTAAAAATCCCGCTCCGCCGGCGACCAGCGCGCGACCGCGATCGGCACGCTTCCGTCCCGGCTTGGTGTCTAGCTTAAGAACCTTGATGACCCTGCCCATGGCGCCCACATCCCCGCACATCATCGATCCGGGCCGGGGCAACGGCGTTGCCCGACCAGGCCAAATCACGGCGATCCCTCCGCATGCGCGGAATCGCCACAACCGATGTGTTTTTTCTGAGTTCGCGGGGTCGTTGCCGTACGGCTATTTGCTGCCGCTCAGCGTCCCTTTGCCCCTAAAGTCGCGATCCACGATTATGGTTGCCACCACCGCGGACTGCTCGCCCAAATTGCACACCCAACACATACAAAGATATACCTGTGCACGGTGTAGTCAACTAAATTAGCATTCTGTTTACCTTGCACGTTTGTGATTGGTTAATCATCAGCCGGCCGCCGGGTGGTTGTCCGTAGGCTCGGCGCGGTTCGGCCTTGCCGGTGTTCGCGTGGTAATGAGCCAAGTGCCCGCAGCGCGGCGAAAGCTTGTCGAATGACAACAGTGAAAACCTCAAGGTGTGCGCCCGGAAGCGCCATCCGTTCTAGTCTTTCAGGTTCGGAAGTTGCTTTATGTTGCTCTTCGATCTTCCGATTCTCCGAAGAACAGGCCCGTGAAGAGGAGGAGTAGTGGGGCGCGGTTGCTGCCGAAGCCGGTTCAGTCGCAAATAGGCACGCGCCTTCAGGACAGCGGAATCCAGGCGCCGCGGCGAGGAAGGATGGACGGCGCTCTTGCCGCTCGGGCATTGCGATGTGATTTCAAGCTCCTCGCAAGGGCGCCACCACTTGGAAGTGCAGAGAAAAGAAATACGATTTCAGCAATACAGGATGATGGCCGGATCTCCGGAAACGCTCGGTCGGCCCGCTGAGCGGCGGCATCGCGGCCGTCGCAAGACGACTACGACCGCAGGCGTTTCAGCAACGGACGCGGCCTGCGATTTCGCGGGCCACGTCCTTGCGTTGGTGGCTCCGGCATCACTCCCCGCCCATATCCTTCTTGAACTGGGCGAGATCGACCTGCATGCCGTTGAAGATGGTGCTCCAGTGGCGGGTGAGCGCCGCCATGGCGACGGCCTCCTGGATTTCTTCGCCGGTGGCGCCGGCGCGTTTGGCGTTCTCGGTGTCCGACCAGATGCAGTAGCTGCAGGGGATTTGTGCCGCGACCGCCAGCGAGATCAGCGCCTTCACCTTCGGCGGCAGCGCCGTCTTGTCGCTGAGCTCGATGGCCTTGACCTCGGCCCAGGCGCCGGGCAGACCGGCTTTCGGCAACTGCTTCACGAAGCCGGGCACGCTGCCCATCGTCGACTGGATATCCTTGATGGCGGCGTCATAGTCGTCGGCCTGGGCCGGCGCCGAGGTCAACATGGCCGCGAGCGCGCCGGCGGCGGCGATGAGGCAAGCGGAACGAAGGCGGGAATGCGCATTTGAGACGACGCGAGAGACTGACATGGTTTTCTCCTCTGGCTTTTGTTAGCCTTACGGTGTAAGGTGTTTGGAAAATGAACCTTACAGTGTAAGTTGTCAAGTGACGCCATGGACTCATCGATCAAAAAAAAGCGAACCCGCGGCCGGCTGTCCCGCGAGATGATCGAGGACGCCGCATTCGAGGTGATCGAGAGGGAAGGGCTCTCCGGCTTTTCGATGCGCAAGCTTGCCGCCGCGCTCGGCTGCGAGGCGATGAGCATCTACCATCACTTCCCTTCGCAGGCGCATCTCTACGAGGCGCTGGTCGACCGGCAGATGAGCCGGCTCGTGATCCCCGATGACAGCCTGCCCTGGCGCGAGCGGGCCCGTATCGGCATGCAGGAATTCCGCCGCGTCGCGACCGAGCATCCGGCCTTCGCGCCGTTCATCGTCGTCTACCGCATGAACTCGCCGCCCTGTCTTGCCAAGCTCAACGCCATCATCGGCCTGTTCGAGGACGGCGGCTTCGGACCCGAGCTCAGCGCCCGCCTGTTCCGCGCCGCCGGCTACTATCTGACGGGCGCCATCCTCGACGAGACCGCCGGCTACGCCAAGGGGCCATCGGCGGTCACCACGGTCAGCGACGAAGAATTGGCGCGCGATTACCCAAGTGTCGTGGCGGCCGGCGCCTATTTCGGCACGAGCGGTTTCGACAAGACTTTCGAGCTTGGCCTGGAGATGTTTCTGGACGAGATGGAGCGGATTCGCGACGCTGCCCGGGGCGAGGCCGCCAAAAGTGGCGATCGCGCCCGGAAAAAATCGTAACCAGGGCTTTCAATGCGCTTCCTATCGGTTCTCGTCCTCATCGCCGGCGCCGCAATCGGCGTCTTCTATCCCTGGGCGATGAGCAATTTCTCCGGCCATGCGATCGGTACTTACAGGGTCTACGAGGGCGGCCGCTTCCGGTCGGCGACGGTGCGGCTGGCGGCAAGCGATGCGCCCGTGCGGGTGCTGGTCGACCTCACCGCGCGGGCTGAGCGCGTCGCCTCGCAGCAGCGCACCGTGCTGACGCTGACCGCGGCAAGCGGCGGCCGCACGGCGCTTGCCTCGACATTGTCCTTCAACCACACCGACAATCCGCGCCAGGTGAGCCCGCAACTGCCCGACAAGATCTTTCGCGACGAGGCCGGCGTGATCGAGACGGTCGCACCGGGCGCCTATGTCTTCACCGTTGGTCCGGGCGATGCCGACGGCATCGACATGCGCGCCGTCGATCTGATCCTGCGCGCCGGCACCGGTTCGATCGACGAGAGGGCGCGGCCGGCCGGCTATGGGCTGATGGGCATCGGCCTGGCCGGGCTGGTGCTGTCGCTGGTCTTTGGGCGTCGCAACAAGCCGCCGCAGAACCCGAACTCGCAGCCGCCACCACCGCGCTGGGGCCGCGGCGGTTCGCCGAGATGAGGACGGCATGAACTACCGCCACGCCTATCACGCCGGCAATTTCGCCGACGTCGTCAAGCATGCCGTGCTCAGCCGTCTGGTCGAGTATCTGAAGCAGAAGGACAAGGCTTTCCGCGTCATCGACACCCACGCCGGCATCGGCCGCTACGACCTCGCCTCCGTCGAGTCCGGCAAGACCGGCGAATGGCAGGGCGGCGTCGGCCGGCTGTTCGAGGCCACGCTCGAGCCTCGGGCGGCAGCGCTCCTTCGGCCCTATCTGGAAGCGGTGCGCGCGGAAAATCCCGGCGGCGGCCTTGGTCGCTATCCCGGCTCGCCGCTGATCGTGCGCCACCTCCTGCGCAACCAGGACCGGTTGACCGCGATCGAGCTCCACCCTCAGGATGCGGCGCGATTGAAATCCGTCTTTGCCGGCGACTTCCAGGCAAGGGTGATCGAGCTCGACGGCTGGCTGGCGCTCGGCGCGCATCTGCCGCCGAAGGAGAAGCGCGGCCTGGTCCTCGTCGATCCGCCCTTCGAGGAAGAGGGTGAGTTCCAGCGCCTCGTCGAGAACCTGCGCCGTGCACACCGGCGCTGGCCGGGCGGCATCTACGCGCTCTGGTATCCGATCAAGGACCGCAAGGCGGTCGCCGCCTTCCGCGCGGCGCTGAAGGAGACAGGCATCCCAAAACTGCTCGACATCGGCTTCGAGATCCGGCCGATCTCCAGCGAGCCCAGCCTGGATGGCAGCGGCCTGGTGGTCGTCAATCCGCCCTTCACGCTGGAGGGCGAATTGCGGGTGCTGCTGCCGGCCCTGCACAAGGTGCTGGCCGTCGAGCAGCCGTCGCGCTGGACGATCGAGTGGCTGGCCGGCGAATAAGCTCGCGCGAAGATTGAGCTATGTCAGTGCCGATGGCGTGATCCCCGTCAGTCGCCGGCTTTCGCGGATCAGATGCGCCTGGTCGGCATAGCCGGCCTCGATGGCGAGCACGGCGGTCGAGGCATCGCCGGCTTTCCCGCGCAGGCGTCGGAAGCGGTGGAAGCGCAAAATGCGGTCGAGCGTTTTCGGGCCATAGCCGAAGGCGCTCTCGAAGCGACGCCTCAGCGTCCGCTCGCTCATATGCAGATGGCGCTGCAGGAAAGGAACCAAGGGCGTCTCCGGCGGCAGTCCTTCGTCGATAGCGTCAAAGGCTCTGCCCATCAGCGGATCGAGCGCATCGCGCCCTTGTGTGTGCATGCCGACCGTCTCTTCCAGTTGCCGCACCATGACGTCGAGGTCTGGCACGGCCTTGATGCGGTCGGACAGCGCCCGGGCGCGCGTGCCCCAGAGCACGCCAAGGTCGAGGCGTTCGCCGACGATCTCGCTGGCCGGCACGCCGAGCCAGCCGGCGGCGGCTCCCGGCCGGAAGCGGAAGCCGACGATCACCGCGCCGGAGGATGGCCTTTCGATCTGAGGCTCCTTGTCCGGACCGGCGATGCGGAACCGGCCGTCGATCCATTGCAGGTCGATGGTTGCGTCGGGTGTGATCACGATCGGCGGGACAGCCTGATGATCCATGCGATGCACCCAGAGCGCGGAAAAGGCGCCAGCCAGGCCTCGGGCTACGGGCCGCTCCCGAAAGAAGCCGGTAGTCTGCGCCAGAACCGGTTCCATTTCTTCTCCGATCTGCTCCGCCCGGATCGGTGCGACGGTCATTTTGGCCGAAATCTTCAATGCCGGCCGCGTCGTTCGTGGCAAAACGAATGCAGCTTTACAGCGCTTCATGCGCTTCTATCAGACCGCGTCCGTTTCCGAATGTGGTCCCGAATATAGAAAGGAGTGAGAGAAATGAAAGCTCGCATCACCGTCGTCACGCTTGGCGTCGACGATCTGGAAGCGTCGCTCAAATTCTACCGCGACGGCCTGGGCTTGCCGACCGAGGGCATCATCGGCCGCGAGTTCGAGCACGGCGCCGTCGCCTTCTTCGAGCTCGCAGGTGGCTTGAAGTTCGCCATCTTCGAGCGCTCGAGCATCGCCCACGACGCCACGGTGCCACAGAGCGGCCGCAGCCCCACCGAGTTAACCATCGGCCACAATGTGGCCAGCGAAGCCGAGGTCGACGCCGTGATGGCAGAGGCCATCAAGGCCGGCGCGCGCGTGGTCAAGCCGGCTCAAAAGACCTTCTGGGGCGGCTATGCCGGCTATTTCCAGGACCCCGACGATCATCTCTGGGAGGTCGTCTACAACCCCGCTTTCATCCCCGAGGACTAGGCACTACACGCCCATATTCCGTCGAAAGGAGGTCGTCATGTTTGTTCAGAACGCTCAGGCGCTTGGCGCGCTTCTTATCGGCGGCGTGTTCATCCTCGCCGGAATCGAGCACTTCGTGAAATTCAAGGCGATGCGCGGCTATCTGGCCGCGCAGCAATTTCCAGCGCCTTCCTTCATGCTCGCCGCCGGCTCGGCGCTCGAGATCGTCGCCGGCCTGATGCTTGTGCTGGGCCTCGCCGTGCCCTTCGCCGCCGGCGCGCTTGTCGTGTTCACGCTGGCCGCGAATTTCATGCTGCTGCGCTTCTGGGCATCCGAGGAGCCGGAACGGCAGGTGCTGCGCAATGCGTTTCTGATCAACGTCGCGGTCATTGGCGGGCTGCTGCTTGCCGCAACGACCTAGCCAGTGACATCTGGAACGATGTTTTCTGGAAACCATTGTTTTCGCACCCGCTTGACCGCCGCCAAGCGAATCCGCACAGTGCGCGCAACCGACCTTGAGAGGCTGTCATGACTCGCTTCGCTCATTCCGCTCTTGCCGCGCTGATTTCGCTTCTGACGCCGCTTGGCACGTCGCTTGGCTTCACCCAGGCCGCGCATGCAGCCGACCTTGCCGTCTACACCGAGGATGACGGTGGCGTCTGCGGTGAGGCCTGGGTGCTGAACAAGATCACCGATCGCTTCGCCTATCAGGTCAAGCACGTACCGCATCTGCCCAATGTCGCGATCGCCGACTTCCATCGCATTCACCAGCACCGCTATTTGCCGGCGAGCAACGAATGGCCGATCGGCCGGCGCTATTGCGGCGCAACCGTCAGCCTGTCTGACGGCCGCGACCGCACCATCTGGTACCTGATCGAGGAAGGCCAGGGCTTTGCCTCGATCGGCGACAATGTCGAGTTCTGCGTCTCGGGCTTCGACCGCTGGATGGTCTATAACGGCCGCTGCCGCGTGCTGCGGTAAAGGTTCTTCCAATCAGTCTCGTGCCTGCGGTTCGCAGGTCGCAGCCGCTTCGTTCGGCCTACCGTCGACATCAGCCGTTCGCGAATATTGCGGGCCTGCCGTCTATCGCCGGAAAGCAAATCGGCTAATCTGACCGCCCGAGAGCACAAATCACTTTCGGGAGTTTTTATGGATCTTGCCACCATACTCGCCTTCGCGGCTGCCTTCTTCGTCTTCGCCGCCAGCCCCGGTCCGGACAATATGACGATCGTCGCCCGCACGATCTCCAACGGCCCGGCATCGGGCATCGCCTACGGCACCGGCACGGTGGTCGGCATCCTGATCTTCTTGAGCCTTGCGGCCTTCGGCCTGTCGATTGTCGCCGCCAAGATGGCGATCCTCATGACGGCGCTTCGCTACGGGGGCGCGGCCTACCTGATCTGGATGGGCATCAGGCTATGGAGCGCTGCGCCGGTCGTGCCGGAACTGCAGCCCGTCTCCGAGCGGCGCGGATTGCTTGCTATTTTCGCCACCGGGGTCGCGCTCAATCTAGGCAATCCGAAAATGCCGCTGTTCTACCTGGCGCTGCTGCCCAATGTGGTCGGCGCCTCGCTCGACGCTGGTCGTGTCTGCGTGCTGATGGTGGTGATCGTGGCTGTCGAGATCGTGGTGATCGGCGGACATGTCATGCTCGCCGGTCGCGCCCGCAAACTGCTGCGCACGCCGAAGGTCGTGCGCCGGGTGAACCGTGCGGCGGGCGGCGTGATGGTCGGCGCCGGCGTCGCGGTCGCCGCCGTCCGCTGATACCCGGCGACTCGGCCAATTGACAAAACTCAGAGCCACCGCTAGGAAAGAGACAGACCTGTCTCATCACTTGGTGGCGACATGACGCCTTCATCGCCTTCCGGCAAACGCCAGCATGTCGTCGACGCAGCCTATGCGCTGTTCAAGCGCGACGGCTTCCATGCCACCGGCATCGACCGCATCATCGCCGAGGCCGACATCGCCAAGATGACGATGTACCGCCATTTTCCGGCAAAGGACGATCTGATCGTCGCGGTGCTGGAGCATCGCGCGGCGCGTTTCGAACGTCAGCTCGACCGGCTGGCCGCGACAGCGGGCACGGCGGCGGCGAAGATCGCGACGATCCTGGACTGGCACGAGCGCTGGTTTCGCGATCCGGATTTCCACGGCTGCCTGTTCGCGCACGCGCTCGCCGAGTTCGGCGATACCGATCATCCGGTGTTCAAGGCCGCCAGCCGCCAGAAGAACGGCTTGCGCAAACGCATGCGTTCCATACTCGAGAAGGAGATGCCGACCGAGCCGGCCGAGGGCGCCGCGGCGGCGCTGCTGATGCTGATCGAGGGCGCGACGCTGATGGCTCAGATGGGAGAAGCGACCGCCGCCATCGACAGCGCCCGCAAGGCGGCTTCCGCCATCATCGCAAGCGCGCGGGTGCCGCCGTGAGCGCGACGGTCGTCGGGCTCGCGCTGTTCGCGGCTATCCTGCATGCCAGTTGGACTTCCTGCGGACCGGGGCCGACAGGCTGTGGACGATTACAGTGATGAGCTTTTCAAGCGCGGCGGCTGCCATGCCCTTCGTGCTTTTGCACCCGCTGCCATCGCCGGCCGCCTGGTTATATATCGTGCTCTCAGCCGCTCTTCAGGTCGGCTATAGCGTGTTCCTGGTGGCGGCCTACCGCTATGGTGAGCTGGGACAAGTCTACCCGATCGTGCGCGGCAGCGTGCCGTTGCTGGTCGCGCTCGGCGGTTTTCTGCTCGCCGGTCAGCGACTTGCCGCGCCGGAGATCATCGGCGTACTGCTTGTCGCTTGCGGCATCATGGGTCTGTCGCTCGGGCGGGGCAGGGCATCGGCGACATCGATCCTCTATGCGCTGGCCACCGGCACAATCATTGCCGCATACGCGACCGTCGACGCGATCGGTGTGCGGGCGACCAGCGACAGCGGCGCCTACACCGCCTGGGTGCTGCTGATCTACAGCATCTTGCTGTCGACGACTTTTATCGCTCTGCGCGGCGGGCTTGTCGTCGACCTTAAGGCGATGGAAACGTGGAAGGCGTTGGGCGGCGGCGTGTTCGCGCTTCTTGCCTATGGCGCGGTCGTCGCTGCCTTCGCGCTGGGACCGGCCGGGCCGATCACCGCCATCCGCGAAACCAGCGTCGTCTTCGCCGCCTTCATCGGCCGGTTCTTCCTCGGCGAGCAGCTCACGCCCCGACGTGTCGGCGCCTGCGCCGTCGTCGCGCTCGGCGCGATCTGCCTCGGCTATCAGCCCTGACGATGCCGACCGCCGGCGCTCGCCATCGTCATGCCCGCGCGCCCTGGCCGGACAGATAGGCGCAGATCAGCTCGCCGAGCTGCTTCTGCAGTTCCGGCGCATCGAGCATGTTGCGGCGCGCCGCATTGTGGATCACGCCCTCGACGGCGGAAGAGAGTACGCGCGCCATGGTCTCGGTGTCCTTGCGGCGCCGGCGGTATTGCGCGACGGCCGCCGCATAGTGCTCGAGGTAGCGGGCCTGGAACGAGGCATGCGCGGCGCGCGAGCCGCGGTCGCCCGGCGCTTCGTCGAGCAGTACTTGGTGCAGCGTCGGATGGATGCTGTGCGCCGCGATCATGCCGCGCACCAGCTCGCGCGCGAACTGCCTCAGCGGCTTCTCCTCGGCCGCGGCTTCGCGGATGACCGACAGCACATGGTCGAAGTGGCGGCGCCGGATGGCGTCGACCAGCGCGAGCTTGTCGGGAAAATACTGATAGAGCGAGCCGATGCTCACGCCTGCGGCCTCGGCCACCTTGTTGGTGCTGAAGCCCGCCCAGCCGATCTCGCTCAGAACGCGAGCACCTGCTTCAATTATCGCCTCGACGGTGGCGACCGAGCGCGCCTGGCGCGGTTCCTTGCGCATGCGCGGAGCGGATTTCGCAATGCGAGTAGACATCCTGGCCGGCTCTCCCGAGAATATAAACAGCTTACTCACATTTGACTCCAACGCAAATGGGGCGCGGACGGATGAGTGCCAGGACGTTGCTGAAGAGCCTGCTTGTCTACCAGGCCTGGGCCAATGACGAGCTCCTGGGAGAAGCTCGCCAGTCTCGATCCGCGCGACAACGAGATGAAACGCCGCGCCGCGCTGAGGCTGATGAACCACATCCATGTCGTGTCTCGGATCTTTGCGGCGCATCTCGCGGGCGCTGACCACGGCTATACGAGCGACAACACCGAAGAAACGCCGGAGCCGGCTGAGCTGCGCGCCGCCATGGCGGAAAGCGACCGCTGGTATCTCGACTATCTCGAAACCGTTTCGGAGCAACGGTTTGCGGAGCCTGTCGCCTTCACCTTCACCGACGGCGACAAGGGCTGCATGACCAGGCAGGAGATGCTGACCCATGTCGTACTGCACGGCGGCTATCATCGCGGCGAGATAGGCCGCATGCTGGCGCAGATCGAGGTTTCGCCGCCCTGGGATACCTATGCCGTCCATCTGCACCGGGCCGAGCCGTCGCGTCGCTTGCACAGCAAGCCCGAACCGCTTGATGCCTGATGCGGCAGTCGTCAGAATGCGAGCATCAAGCTCACTTTCTAACCGGCAAGCTTTGCCGCGACCTTGGTTCGGCTCTGCTTCTTCCCGACCTGTAGATCTTTCCGCTGGACAAGATGAAACTCTCGCCGCTCTGCTTCTTCTCCCTTATGAGCAGTGTGCTCACATTCTGCTCTCTGGGCAACGTCGACACGTCCGGATGATCGGGCGATAGAGAGCATCGAGAATTCTCGGAGATGCAATTTCACTTCGACAGACAAAGATTCGTTGTCGTTTTTTGCGCCGTTACCCTTGTCAGCGCGTCTTGTGTAACCAAAATTCAATAACTAAAAATCATTGTGTTGCTTCGCTGGCTAGACAGTCGCGAGTCAGATATGCATGAGCACGCCGGGTCACTCACGACCATCGGCAAAACGCAAGGGGCATCGCATGGCAAAGACGACAACCAAGGCGCCGGCGGCGAAAGCGCCGGCAAAGAAAGCGGCACCGAAAGCTGCCGCGAAACCCGCAGCAGTGAAGAAGGCAGCACCGAAGGCGGCCGCCAAGGCTCCGGCCAAGGCTGCGGCGAAACCCGCCGCGAAGGCCGCGGCTAAGCCGGCCGCGAAGGCTGCGGCTAAGCCTGCCGCCAAGGCAGCGGCAAAGCCTGCCGCCAAGGCCGCGGCGAAGCCCGCCGCCAAGGCAGCAGCCAAGGCTCCGGCCAAGAAGCCTGCTGCAAAGGCAGCGGCAAAGCCCGCCGCCAAGGCTCCGATGAAAGCGGCTGCCGCCAAGTCGACGGCAGCGGTGAAGAAGGCGGCGCCGGCAAAGAAGGCGCCTGCCAAGAAGTAATCGCGTAGCTTCGCTTGCGGGCCGCGATGGGTGAGGGCGGGTGCCGTCGAGGCGTCCCTCTCGCCGGCTCGGCGTGATAGCGAGCGGAGTCGGAGCGCACGCTCCTCCTAAAGCTCTCGGAAATTTTGCCGTCGGCAAAACTTCCGGGAGCTTTTTGTTGCGGTGACCAGTGCACATTGGCACGATCGATCCGGCCGTCGGGTGAGGGGAACTGCGTCATGCCAGATTCGCAGCGGCTAAGATGCGAGACGAATGCTTCATGGCTTTGGCACTTATTATTCGTCCGGCGAGCGAGGACGACGCGGAACCGGTGAGCCGCGTGATCGTGGCCGCTCTGCGTGAAACCAACGCCAGGGACTACGCGCCGGACATCATTGCCCGCGTGCAACAAAGCTTCAGCCCGTCGGCAATGCTGCAGTTCTTCAGAAAGCGCCAGGTCTTCGTCGCCGTTGTCGGCAACAGGGTCGTAGGAACCGCGAGTCTGGATGGAGCGATGGTCCGATCCGTGTTCGTCGATCCCGCATTTCAGGGCCGGCACGTTGGCAGGCGACTGATGTCGCGGATCGAGGATGCGGCGCGGGCAAACGGCGTGACGGTGCTGACGGTGCCTTCCTCGGTTACCGCGGAGCCATTTTATTCCAGGCTCGGGTTCCAGGCGGTTCGGAACAGTTTCCATGGCGACGAACGAACCGTCATCATGGAGCGACCCCTGAGGTAGCGGCGGCGGCGACCGCTCGCTTGGCCAAAGCTCTTGTCTGGCGGGCGGCAGGTTTTGGCGACGCTGGCGTTGCCCTCGGAAGCCCATTCGGTCAACAGTGCGCGCAAACAACCAGGAACCTGATCATGCCGAAGCTGCTCTACGCCCCCACGTCACCCTATAGCTCGAAGGTCCGCATGGCGGCCGCCTATGCCGGCATCGCCATCGATCTCGTGCCGGTCAAGACGGAGGACAAGCCGGCGGAGCTGATCTCGGCCAATCCGCTGGGCAAGATCCCGGTGCTGGTGCTGGAGGATGGCCGCACGGTGCACGACAGCCGCGCCATCACCCAGCATCTCAACCGGCTGTCGAAGAATGCGCTGTTCCCGCGCAATCCCGACAAGCGGCTCGAGGCCGAAGTGCTGGAGGCGCTGGCCGACGGCATCTGCGACTGCGCGCTGTCGATGGTCTATGAGCGGCGCACGCGCCCCGACGCCATGGTCTATCAGCCCTGGCTCGACCGCCAATGGGCGAAGATCACGACCGCGCTCGACCAGCTTAACGCCAACCCGCCAAAACTGCCGAAGAAGATCACCGCCGGCCAGATGGCGCTGCGCGCCACCCTCGGCTATCTCGCGCTGCGCTTCGGCGGCCAATGGGAAAAGGGCCGCGGCCGGCTGGTCCGCTGGGCCGCGCGCTTCGACGAGAAGTTTCCGGAGCTGAAAGGCTGCGTGCCGGGGTGACGCACCCTTTTTTTCCAAAAGAAGGAAGGTCATCCAACGCCGTCCCATTCCGGGACGATCCCGCTGGCACCCATCTTGCACCGCAGGATATGCCGGTTGATCCCGGTCCCGATCGCGTTCCAGATCGGGTTGTAGGCTCGCCGGGCTTGAGGTTGTTGGGGACTCGCCCGGCGGGTTTACGGCAGGTGCTCGGATTGAAATGGACCATCAGATGGTCTATTTTTAAGATGGACGAGATGATGGTCCATCGGGAGCAGCCATGCAGATATCCGTGACAGACGCCAAGGGACAGCTAACCGATCTGGTGCGCCGCGCAGAGGCAGGCGACGAGATCATCCTGACCCGTCACGGCCATGCGGCCGTGCGGCTGGTTCCTGTACGAGCTATGCCGGACCGGAAGGGGCGCCGGGCCTTGCTGGAGGCCGCCCGGACTGCGGGCGCGGCCAAGGCCAGCGCCGGCCCTTCCGCCGCGCGTAGCCAGGATTTCCTCTATGGCGACGACGGCTTGCCGGAATGATCGCGGTTGATACGTCCGCCTTGATGGCCATTGTCCTCGATGAGCCTGAGGCGAGCGCCTGCATGGCGGCGCTCGAAACAGAGGATGACCTTCTGATATCGGCGGGAACCGTGGCCGAACTGCTGATCGTTGCGGCAAGGCGAGGGGTGGCCGAGGAAGTGTCGGCCCTGGTCGATGGACTCGGCTTCGAGATCGCGCCCCTAACGGAGGGCACCGCACGCCGCATTGCTGAGGCCTACGCGCAGTGGGGCAAAGGCATTCACGCGGCGGCGCTCAACTTCGGTAACTGCTTCGCCTATGAGTTGGCGAAGGATCGCGACTGTCGCCTGCTCTATGTCGGCGAGGATTTTTCGAAGACCGATATCGAAAGCGCGCTATAGGCACTCGGCCGGCGGAGCGCTTATGCGCTCGTCAACCGGGGATCCGGCTTAGGAAAACTGGTCGGAGTGGCGTGATTCGAACACGCGACCCCCTGATCCCAAATCAGGTGCGCTACCAGGCTGCGCTACACTCCGACGCTCGCGGCGTATAGGGTTCCGTGGGCCGGAAGGCAACCCAAAAACGGAAGCTTCGCATGGGGAAATAGCGCCTCAGCGCTTCCGCCCGGCAATCCTGCGAGCAATAGCGGCGCCCTGGATGCGGGCGTTGGCAAAGCAGCCGCGGATGCTCGGCCGCATGCCGGTGAACCATAGGCCCGGCAGCTTCGGGTCGCCGGCGGCACCGTTGAACAGCGGCACGCCCTTGGCGTCGAGCACGCCGAGCCTGCCTACCATCGCCTCCAGCCCGGTGCGGTAGCCGGTGGCGGCAATGACGATGTCGGGCGCGATTGTCAGGCCGCTCTCGAGAACCACGCTGTCGTGCCTGAATTCCTTGACCTGCGGCACGAGGATGATGCGGCCGGCCTTGATCGCTTCGACCGCGCCGTCGTCGGCGGCGATCGCCGTATAGTCCGAGCCGAGGCGGCTGGCGCCGCCCGACGGGGCAGGGGGCAGGCCATATTTCCTGAGGTCGCCGAAGACCAGCCGCTGCGTCGCCGCCATCACCGCGTCCGCCAGCCGGGCCGGCAGGCGCGCCATGACCGGCGAGAAGCGATGCACGGCGACCTTGCCGATGCGCTTCGGTAAAAGCGAAGGCCCGTTGCGCGCCGCAAGCCACATTTGCCCCGTCTCGACGCCGGAAAGATGGTTGAGCGCGTCGAAGCCGGAATTGCCGGCGCCGACCACCAGCACCTTCTTCCCTGCATAGTCCATTGCCCGGCCGAAATCGGCCGAATGGATGACCTTGCCCGAGAAATCCTTCATGCCGTTCCAGGCCGGGATGAAGGGTTGCCGGTCGCGCCCGGTGGCAACCACCACATGCCGCGCCGCCCGGGAGCCTGAGCTGGTCTTGACCAGCCAGTGGTCGCCGCGGAATTCGATTTCCTCGACGACGACGCCGAAGGCGATCGGCAGCCGGTGCGTCTGGGCGAAGTCGTTGAAGAGACGGATCACCGCGCTGCGATGCGGAAAGGCGGGGGTGCCTTTCGGAAAGGAAACGCCAGGCAGCGTCGAGAGGTCGCGATGCGTGTTGAGATGCAGGTTGTCGTGGCGGCGGTGCCAGGGCTCGGCCAGCCGTCCCTCACGCTCGAGGATATCGGTGGCGATGCCTGCCTCGATCAGCGCGTACGCCACCGCCAATCCGGCCGCGCCTGCGCCGATCACGATCGCGCCGTCGAAGACCGCCGGCTCGCCGGTCCGGTCCGACGAGATTTCCGCTTCCATGCCCATTCTTGTCTTTGTCGTCGTCATGGCCCCAAGTGGCACGACCGTGTATCCGACATATGCCGCCGACGAGGCAATGGGAATAGTCGCTGTTGCAGAGAGCCCCGGCATTGTGTCGCGGGATGGCTGGAGCAATTCCAGGAAAAGTGCGCAGCGGTTTTCCGTCTGGAATTGCGGGAAGGCAAAGACTTAAGGCGGATCAGCAATTTATCAACGCTGAGCCGCCTTACCCGTTGGCGGGATCAGCGTGGCGGTGCACCAGCTTGAAGGCGCCGTCCTCCAGCCGGAACACCTCCGTGACCCGCAGGGTCATCTCGGCAGGCTGGCCGTTCTTGCCCATGCGCGCCTTGGCATGCTGCAGCCCAGTCCAGAACGCCAGCTCGCCGCTCGCGGAGGCTTGCAGCACCTCGAGATCGGTGCTGCCGCCCTGGTGGAAGCTGGCGGCGTCGCGCTCGTAGCGTCCGGCGACGGCGTTGGCGCCTTCGAGATGGTCGCCGCGCGGCGAAAAGAAGGTGGCGGGCTCGCTATGCGTCACGATCGCCTTCAGCGATGTGGCGTTGCCGTTGACATAGTCCTCGGCGATTTTCTCGCGCTGCTTCATGAAGGCGTCGAACGACGAGCCGCTGGGCCGCACGGTTCGGATCCACGTCTCCAGCGCGCCCATGAAAGTCTCCAGAAAGGCGGCGGTGTCGCCGTTCTTGACCGCGCCGTTGGTGTCGAGGAGCTCGGCGACATTGCTGACATAGGCCTCCGGCTGCTGCATCACCGGCATGTCGAGGAAGACGAAGGTCTGCCGTATCGCATGGTTGGCGCCGAAAGCGCCGAGCTTGTTCGGCGTGACGCTGACGACACCGGCGGGCAGCCCCTTGAAGACGCTTTTGCCCGATGGGCGCGAGCCGACATCGAGCGCGTTCTTCAGGCAGCCTGGGATCGACCGGTTGTATTCCGGCGTGACGAAGAGCACCGCATCGCATTCCCTGATGGCGGCGCGGAAAGTCGACCAGGCGGCAGGCGGTGTGTCGCCGTCGAGATCCTCATTGTAAAGGGGCAACTCACCGATTTCGATGAAGCGGCAACGCAGCGAATCCGGCGCGCGGGCCGCCAGCGCCTTGGCGATCTTGCGGCTGAAGGATTGGGCGCGCAGGCTGCCGACAAGCACGGCAAGCTGCAGGACGGGATGTTCGGTTGTCATGGTCATGGCTGATTGTCCGGGCTTGGTGACGAGGAATGGCGACGCTTCGTGGCGCTCGGCCGCCCTGCAAGCCGTGATCCATTGGCCGGAGCAGCCGGGCTGGTCGCCTGACCTTCCGTTAATGTCTGGGCCGGCGCGAGGGTTCCCCGCTCGGCCAGGACCACTTGCCGGGACCGTTTGGCAAGCCGTGACCCTTTGGCAAGCCGTGGCCGCTTGCAGGCGGCGCCGTTGCACAGTATTGACGGGTTGGCGCGCGACCTCAGGCTCCAAACCGGGTTTTCGGACGGGCGCCGCGAATAGGATGCCCGGTTTTCGGGCGGCAACGAGGTGGTCATGTCCGCGCGTATTTTCAGCCCAGCCAAAACCGCGATGCAGTCCGGCAAGGCCAAGACCGGCCACTGGGTGCTGGAGTTCGATCCGGCCGAACGCAAGAAGATCGACCCGCTGATGGGTTACACGACCTCGGGCGACATGCTGAGCCAGGTGCGGCTCACCTTCGATACCAGGGAAGAGGCGGTCGCCTATGCCGAGAAGCAGGGTATCGCCTTCCGCGTCGAGGAGCCGAAGGAGCCGAAGCGCCGGCAGATTTCCTATTCGGACAATTTCCGCTATGACCGCAGGACGCCCTGGACGCACTGACCTGCGAGTCGAGCGGCGCTTGGCGTAGTGGCATCAGCCGGCCCCCAGCCGGCCAGCGGTCCCGTAGCTCAGCTGGATAGAGCACCGGCCTTCTAAGCCGATGGTCGCAGGTTCGAATCCTGCCGGGATCGCCATAAATTCAAGCACTTAGCGGTTTGCCGGATAACGAGTTCCAACTCGTCTTGGAGCCGAGTTCCAACTTTTCACCCCTTTTCGTTCTCGCGGATGCGCTTGCGGCCGAGGCGGCGGGCGTGGTCGGCGGCGCGCACCGAGGGCGAGGTCGACGGGCTGGTAGGTGGCGTGCAACACATTCGAGGTGTCGATGGTGTTGGCCATCTTCGCCGACCGCGTCGCCGGGCGCACCTCCATCGCCATCGTCGCCACCGCCGGCACGGTCAACACCGGCGCCATCGATCCGCTGCCCGAGATTGCGGACATAGCCCGCCGCGAAGACCTGTGACTGCATGTCGACGGCGCCTATGGCGGTCTAGCGGCGATCGCCGTGCCGGATTTGGGCGCGCCGGACCAGCCTGTGGATAGTAACCTTCCGTTCACCACGAACCGGTCTTCGCGTTGAACGCGGACGTCCGACTCGCCGAAATGAAAGGGCCTGAACACACAGGCGCCCCCGCAGCCCAGCGGCCGACGTTTTCATGTACCCCGCGGGATGCACTCTGAACGCTCTCGAGTATACGTCGGCCGCGCCGCGGTTTTCCGTCCAGATTGCCCGGCACAAAATCAAGCCCGCCCCGGCGATGGGAAGCCAGAACGGGCTCGGCTTGGGTCTGGAACCCTGTAGTCAGGAGACTACAGGGAGGAAACAGGTCGATGGCTGCAATGTTCCGAAGTTTTTCTCGACTGCGCGCGGCCTGGGGCGGATGGGGACGCCCGGGCGCGGTTCTTCCGGAATTGCCCGGCGCTCAGGCCAGCAGCCCGGCGGACTTCGCCGCCTTGCGCAAGGTTTTGCGGGCTTCGACTGGGCTTCTCAGGCCGTCGAGCGCGTCGCGGCAGACGCGGCTTGCCGACCGCCAGGTGCGGTCGCGCGCCCGCCTTGGCCAGCGCTGGTCCAGGCATTCGACGGCCTCGAAGCAGCTTGAGACCCTGTGTTGTCCGCTTGGCTCGAAATCGATCACGACCGGCTCGGAAAACCAGACGTCGTTCATCACATCCTCCGTTCGTATGGTCGACTTTTGATCAGCAACCGGCGCCGGCTGGCGCCCGGTGGGACGCGGGTCCGGGACGATTGGCGGACCCGCGCGTTAACCATCCACCGCCGATAATGTTCCGAAGAATTTTGGATCGGCGATGCGCCGCACCGCCCGGGACGGCTCGGTCATTCCGTCGACACCCCTGGCGGCGGAAAATGAGCGCCTATTCGACCAGCACATGCGCTTCGCGCGCGGCGCTGACGAAGGCTTCCCTGGCATTGTCGGCTGGAACGTCGCCGCTCATTGCCCGGCGGCAGGCGCGCAGCGCCGCGCCATGCTGCGCGCTGCCGGCGTCGCGCCACTGGCCCGTCAGCAATTCCACGGCCTGCTGCGCGTTGGAAATATGCCGAATCGAGCCCGCTATGCCGACGGTGACTTCGACCGGCCTGGAAAACCATCCCTGGATCATCGCGAAACCCCTGATGCGTTATGGCGGATCAGAAACGCGCAACTGCCCGGCAGGTTTCATCCCTATATTTCAAGAGGATGTGAGCAGCGCGCCGACAGCCGGCATGATCCGCCTCTATCGCCCGAGCGGCTTGCGGGACAGTTCCACGAGTTCGGCCTCGTCGGTGATGCCGGCCATGTAGTTGGCGATGATGCGCGAGGCGCGCGCCTGCTTCTGCTCCTCGGTTTCTCCGGCGACGCGGCCGCTCTCGAAGACGCGCCCAAACATGGCGGTCTCGTCTGGCGTGAACGTGTTTCGTGAAATATTGGACATGGCTTTCTCCTCCATGTCCCCCTTCCTGCCCCGGCTGATATTAACACGGGTTCGGAAATGAGGGTGAGTCTCGAAAAACGTGGTGGCGATGCGCCTTCCTGCGTGGCGCTGTCGCCGCCAGGTTCTTCATCTCGCGCCTGGTCCGAGGCCTGCCGGATGCGGCGCCGGCCTCGCTATATCCTTGCCGAAACAACGAAGCGCTGATACTCATTAGCGGCGTGGAATTATTCCGAGTCTGCGCCAACTTGCGTCACACAACAATGCGGCGCATGCTGTCCGAGGCCAATATCCCGACGTGGTGGCAACCGGGTTACGAAGGGATTTGGTCGACAAAGAAGCAGGGCAGGTTCCGATTCCGTGTCGGAGCAGGTCCACCAAATGCTCTGGAATTCTGAAGCCATTGCCCCCATGGCGTCGGAAGAGCATGAACATGGGGAAATCGATGGTCACGAAGAAACTTACCGCCAACGCAGAAAGCGCGGCAGCCTTTCTCGCGGTGATGGGCAACGAGAAGCGTCTGCTCATCATGAACTACCTGGCAGAGGGCGAACTGTCGGTCGGCATCCTCGCCGACAAGGTCCAACTCAGCCAGTCCGCACTCTCCCAGCATCTGGCCAAACTGCGCAGGTTTGGCCTGGTCGACACCCGCCGCGACCGACAGATGGTCTACTACTCCTGCAAGTCGTCCGCGGCGCGTGAGCTCCTCGCCCTGCTCGACGGCCTGCTGACCATGGACCGGCCGCTCGCCGGCCCGGCCCGGCAGGCTCTTGTCGAGAGGATGCGGCGGCCGCAGGCCGCCTGATCGGCCGCGGCGCAGGCGAGGGTCGAGTGGCCTTCGCCTTGCGCGGCATCATTCCAGGAAAAGTGCGCAGCGGTTTCCTGGAATTGCGAATAGTTCGAGCGGTTTGACAGAAAGCTGAACCGCTCGAACTGCGCGGACTGCAGATGGTCGGCGACGGGCCGCGTGTGTGGCGCCGGACGTTGCGCTTGGCGCGCCTCCTCAATTGGTCGAAGCCTTACCGATTCTTAATTTTGCGGCCGCAAGTCTGCCAAGAAGACCCGCGACACCGGGGACTCCTCGATCGGAGTTGTGCAATGACCTTCATCACCACCTATAATTCTACGCAGAAGTTCCTCCATTGGGCACTCTTTGCCCTCGTCATTCTGCTCTATGCGCTGACCTATGGCGAAGAATTCTATCCCCGCGGCGATCCCGCGGTCGACGCCATTTGGCGATTGCACATTTCCTTCGGCCTTCTGCTTGCCGCATTTGTGCTTTGGCGGGTGGTCCTGCGCGGCCTGAGAGGAACGCCGGGTCTCCCGGCAGAGATGTCCAGGCTCGAACAGACCGCGGCGAAGGCCGGACATGTCATCCTCTACGGTCTGCTGATCGCGCTTCCCGTCCTCGGTATTTTGCTGACCTGGTTCCGGGGCGACGCGTTGAGCTTCTTCGGCCTGTTTGCGATACCGTCGCCATTCACACCGGACAAGGCGACCGCCAGGAACATCCGCGAACTGCACGAACTGTGCGCCAACGGCATACTGATCGCCGCTGGCCTGCACGCCTTGGCCGCGCTCTATCATCATTTCGTCCGCAGGGACGGAGTGCTGGCGAGGATGCTTCCCGGCGGCTGATGCGTGTCGCCCAAAAGTACGCAGCGGTTTTGGGAGAACGACATGCATCGAGCGCGTGGAAGTGAATCTGCAAGATCGCGCCGCGCTTTGGTTGTGTGGGCTGGTCCGCTCGGGTCGCAGCGCGCCAGGCCGCTCCGGCCATGGCGGTTCCGGCTCGGCCCGGCGTCCATCACTTTTCGTTGAAAGACAAGCGCGCGTGAGCCGCAATGCAGCGGTAAGTGTCTGAATGAAAAACATATTCAAACATTTGCCCCGGGTGTGCGCGGCCCGAAGTTTACGGATTTGTAAATCGCCCGCCGGACCGCCTTTGGCTAGACTTCCCGTGATCCACACCCCCGGATCACGACGGGCCAAACTTCCACTTTGGCATCGTTAAGAGGCTCGCCGCTCCCGGCGAGCCTCTTTCGTTTGGGGCAAAGCCACAAGCTTACGGTGTGGCTTGCCGGCGCGTGACGACGCTGCGCACGGCAAGCACCAGCACGGTGATGATGATCAGGATCACCGAAAGCGCGGCGATCGCCGGGTCGATGTTGTCGCGCAGGCCCATCCACATCAGGCGCGGCAGCGTGATGGCATTGACCGAGGTGATGAACAGCGTCACGCCGATCTCTTCCCAGGAGAGCACGAAGGACAGCAGCGCCGCGGTGACGATGCCGAACTTGATGTTGGGCATGATGACGCGCGTCGCGCGCTCCCAGACGCTGGCGCCAAGGCCGCGCGCGGCAAGGTCGATGCGGCGGTCGAGCTGGCTGAGCGAGACGAGGATCAGCACGGTCGCGAAAGGCACCGTCATCACCGAATGCGCCATGGCCACGCCCAGCCAGGTGTCGTAGCCGAAGAAGGAGGTGATGCCGGAGACCGAGGTGAGCAGGAAATAGAGCGTCACCGCCGAGACCACCGGCGGCACCACCATCGGCAGCAGCACGAAGCCGACAAGGGCCGCCGTGAAGCGCGGCTGGAACATCCACACGCCCAGGCTAAAGGTGAGTGCGAGCACGGTGGAGAGCGCGCTGCTGACCACGCCGATGCGGATCGAGAGCAGGATGGACTCCAGCCAGCGCGGGTCCTCGATCAGCGAGCGGTAGTGACGCAGCGACAATTCCCCGGTCGGCATAGTCAGCATACGGCTCGGCGTCAGCGACACTGGGATCACCGCCAGCAGCGGCAGCAGCAGGAACAGCGCCACGAGCACTGCGAGGATGAGCGAGACGGGGCCGGGGCGATAGGTCGGCATCGCGCTACACCAACTGCTTCGGTTTGACGTGGCGGAACAAGAGCGCCATCAGCGTGCCGACGAACACCACCAGCACGACGCTGATCGCCGCGCCCAGTCCCCAGTCCGGGCTCTGGAAGATGCGCAGGTAGATGAGTTCCGCGATCATCACGCTGCGGCCGCCGCCGAGGATCGCCGGTGTGACGAAGAAGCCCAGCGAGAAGACGAAGACGATCATGGCCGAGCCGATGATGCCGGAGCGCGTCATCGGCACGAACACTGTCCAGAAGGTGCGCATGCGGCTGGAGCCAAGGCCGCGCGCCGCGAGCAGCACGCGCTCGTCCAGGCTGCGCATGGCCGACGCCAGCGGGAATACCGCGAAGGGGATGAGGAAATGCGACATGCCGACGACGACGCCGAATTCGTTGCGCACCAGCGTCAGCGGCTCGGAGATGAAGCCGATCGATTGCAGCCAGGTGTTGATCAGGCCGCGGTTGGAGAGCAGCGCCACCCAGCCGAAGGCGCGCGTCAGCACCGAAATCCAGAACGGCACCAGGATGCAGAACTCGGCGAGCACGCGCTGCACCGGGCTGCCGCGCACCCACACGACGGTGATCGCATAGGCGGCGATGACAGAAACAATCGTGACGATCGCCGCGATGCGCAGCGTGCGGATGAACACCGACTGCACCAGCGGGTCGCTGACCAGCGCGCCATATTGGCCGAGCCCCGGCGTCGGCAGGGTGAAGCTCCATTTCACCACGCCGAGGAAGGGCCAGGCATAGGCAATCACAAGGAACAGGAGCAGCGGCGCCATCAAAAGCGCCGCGCCCATCCTGTCGGAGAGGATGCCTCTCATCAGTCCGAAAATCCGCGCCCGCTCAGGCGGAGATGATCTTGGTGTATTCGTCGAGCGCTGCGCCGTAATTCTTGGCGTACCACTCCATGTCGAGCGGGATCTGCTTCTTCATATTCTCCGGATCGACCGGGTTGATGCGCTTCTTGTCGGCCGGGATCAGCGCGTCGGCCGCCGGATTGGCGGGGCCCTGGCCAAGCTTGTCGAACATCACCAGCTCCTTCTGCGGATCCTGGGTGCTGGCGATGAACTTCATCGCCGCTTCCTTGCCGCCGGGATTGTTCTTCAGCACCGCCAGCGCGCCGGGCGAGATCAGACCCTGGTCCCAGATGAACTTGATCTGGCCGCCCGAGTCCTGCTCGACCAGCGAGGCGCGCGTCGACCACACGATCGCCATCGAGGCTTCGCCATTGAGCAGCACGCTTTGGCTTTCGGCGCCGCCGCCCCAATAGGAGACGACGTTTTCCTTGAAGGCGGCGATCTTGTCATGCGCGCGCTTGAGGTCCAGCGGATAGAGCGAGGCGGGCGCCACGCCGTCGGCGAGAAGCGCTGCCTCCCAGCTAGAAACGCCCCATTTGTAGAGCGAGCGCTTGCCCGGAAATTTCTTCACGTCGAAGAAATCGGCCATGCCGGTCGGCGCGTTGGAGCCGAATTTCTGCGAGTCGTAGGCGATCACGTAAGAGAAGAAATAGGTCGACGCCGCATATTCCCAGCCGAAGCCCGGCCGCATCTTGCTCTTGTCAACGACCTTGTAGTCGATCGGCTCGAGCATGCCCTGGCCGCCGAGCGTGATGGCCGAGAACGGGTCAACGTCGACCAGGTCCCAGGTCGGCGCGCCGCTCTTGAACTGCGCGGCGATCGCGCCTTCGGTCGGGCCAGAGCCGTCCATCTTGACCGGGATGCCGGTGTCCTTGGTGAAGGCCTGGCCGTAGGCTGCGTCGTAAGCGGTGATGGCGTCGCCGCCCCAGTTCACCAGCACCAGTCCCTTCGTCTCGGCGAAGGCGCCTGTTGAGCGCAGCAGCATCGGCGTGCCGGCAAGCACCAGGCCCGCGAGCTGCGCGAATTGCCGGCGCGAGATCTCGCCGCGCTTGGTCCTTTCGGAAAGAGACTCGATCGCCTGTTTCCGCGTGTGGTTCATATCGTCGTTCATGTCAGTTCCCCTTGTTTTATTGATCTGGTCCGAAGCCGGTGCGGCGATCTCAGCCGCCTCGGTGCTCATTGTCCTCCGCCCGGTAGGAGGAAGCCTTTCTCGGCCGGCCAGGTCAGCCAGACGGAATTGCCCTTGCTCAAAGCCGCCGCCGCCACCTCGTTCGGCACCGAGACAGTGACCTTCGCGCCCTGGCGCGTGGTGAGATCGAGCTTGGTCGCGGCCCCGAGATAGGTCGAGGCGACAGCAGTCGCCGCAATGCCGTTTTCGCCGGACGCCGCCTCCGGCGCGATCGACATGTGCTCCGGCCTGATGGCGAGGATGGCATCGCCCTTTATCGCTTCGGCCTTGCAGCGCATGTTGACCGCGCGGTCCTCGCACAGGCCTGTCGCGCCGTTGTCTACGGGCTTCACGCCCTTCACCGGCAGCATGTTGATCTCGCCAAGGAACTCGGCGACGAAGCGGTTGGCCGGGCGGTCGTAGACCTCATCCGGCCGACCGACCTGCAAGAGCTTGCCGTGGTTGAAGATGGCGACGCGGGACGACAGTGCCAGCGCCTCGCTCTGGTCGTGGGTGACGAAGACGAATGTGGTGCCGGTCTCCTGATGCAGGCGCTTCATCTCGGCCTGCATCTGGCCGCGCAGGCTCTTGTCAAGCGCCGAGAACGGCTCGTCGAGAAGCAGCACGCCCGGCTCGAACACCAGCGCGCGCGCCAGCGCCACGCGCTGCTGCTGGCCGCCGGAAAGCTGCGCCGGCAGCTTCTTCTCGTGGCCCTTGAGGCCGACGCGCTCGACCATCTCGCCGACGCGCTGCTTGATCTCGGCGGCGGATTTCTTGCGCACCTTGAGCGGGAAGGCGATGTTCTGTTCCACGCTCATATGCGGGAACAATGCGTAGCCCTGGAACACCATGCCGGCGGCTCGCTGCTCGGCCGGCCGGTCGGTGATGTCGGCGCCGTCGCTGAAAAGACGGCCTTCGCTCGGCTGCACGAAGCCGGCCAAAATCATCAGGAAAGTGGTCTTGCCGGAACCCGACGGCCCGAGGAGGGTCAGGAACTCGCCGCGGCCGATATCGAGCGTCAGATTATCCAGCGCCCGGAACGAGCCGAAGCTCTTGCCGATCCCGTTCGCCTTGATTTCTGCGGCCCGACCGGGTTGCTGCATCCTGCCTCTTCCTTGGTCTCGGACGAAATCGTAGGCAGGGAGGCCCTCCGCCGCAACCGAATAGTTTTCGCCTGATCGGCAAATTTGATTCACGGATGGTTGGGGCGGAGCGCATGAAACGCGTGACGCAGTGCGCTCACAAACGTTCACGATTGGCGGAAGCACCCATGCCGTTGTCATTCTAGGGCGAAGCAAGGAGCGTAGCGACGCAGCGCAGACCCTAGAATCCATGCCGTGACCGCTGAGAGCTGCAACGGTGCAGAATTCTGATATGCCGTGCCTTTCGCGATCGTCACGGCATGGATCCTCGGGTCAAGCCGGAGGATGACGACCGGCAGGTTGGCGCTCCATCGCACACCCATCCGCCGCAACCTGCCTCAATACTTCGTCAGCCTGTTCTCCGACAGCTTCGCCCTCAGCCAGTCGCTGAAGGCGTTGAGCACCGGGTGCCCCGCCTTGGCGTGCTCGAAGACCAGGTAATAGGAGCGCGGCGAGGGGACCGACGCTTCGAACGGCTTGACCAGCCGGCCCTCGCTCAGTGCCCGGCGGCCGGTCAGTTCGTCGCCCATGGCGATCCCCTGGCCGGCGATCGCCGCCGAGAAGACGAGGTTCATGTCGGAAAAGAAGATGCCGCCCTCGGTGTCGGGATTTTCCACCTTGGACAGCGCCAGCCAGCGCGCCCAGTCCTCGGTGTCGCTGAGATGCAGCAGATTGGCGCGCAGCACGTCGGCCGGTTTGGAAAAGCCGCCGACCTTGTTGAGCAGCGTCGGGCTGCAGAGCGGCGTGAAGGAGACTTCGCAAAGCAGCTCCACCGCCCGGTTCGGCCAGTTGCCGACCCCGAAGGCGATGAAGGCGTCGGCTTCCGGATTGCTGACATCGTCGAGCCGCCGCGGCGTCAGCACCGAGAGCGCAACGTCCGGATACATCTGCTGGAACTCGCCGATATGGGTGCACAGGAACATCGAAGCGAAGCCCGGCGGACAGGAGATGCCGAAGGAGCCGCCGACGCCGGCGCCGCTCTTCTGCGATCCCGCGTCGCCAAGCACGGTCAGCGCCTTCCGGACATCGGCCGCGTAGCGCTGGCCACGCGGCGTCAGCGCCACGCCCTTGCCGATGCGCTGCAGAAGGTCGAAGCCGAGGTCGCGTTCGAGCAGCCGAAGCTGATGCGAAACGGCGCTGCGGGTGAGGTGAAGCTCGTCGGCGGCGCGCCATACGCTGCCGTGACGGGCGAAGCTGTCGAGGGCGCGCAGCGCCTGCGTGGATGGTATGCGCAAGAGGCCTCAGGTGAACCGAATTTGCACGAGCCGGGAAAACATATCACTTTTTGATGAGCCGCTTCACTGCTTTTCTTGGACCCATGGAGAAACCGGTGACGACCTCCGCGCAGGAAACCGCGCTTGCCTGCATCGACGGCATCCAGCCGCTCTTGTCGGCCTGGACCCGCACCATCTTCGACTTCGGCGAGACCGCCTGGCGCGAGTATCAGTCAGCCGCCTGGTATGTCGATCGGCTGAAGCGCGAGGGCTTTTCCGTCGAGGAAGGCTCGGGCGGCATGCCGACCGCCTTCTGCGCCCACTGGACGAACGGCGAAGGCCCCACCATCGGCATGTATGCCGAATATGACGCCGTTCCCGGCAACTGCCAGGACGCCGCGACGGTGAAGCAGCCGCGTGCCGGTTTGGGCCTCGAGGCCGGCGGCCACACCGATCCGCATTCGGGCCTCGGCATCGGCAGCCTCGGCGGCCTGCTCGCCGCCAAGGCGGCGATGCTGGAGCATGGCATTCGAGGCACGCTGCGCTTCACCGGCGAGCCGGCGGAGAAGGTGAGGGGCTCGAAGCCGATCCATGCGGCAAAAGGCTATTATGACGGCCTTGCCGGTATGATCTCCTTCCATCCCTTCTACATGCTGCCGCTCTGCAACACGGCGCGCTGGGATACGCATTGCGGCGCGGCCTACGCGATGATCCACCGCTTTGTGTGCGACGAACCCGAAAATTGGATTCGCGCAGGCGATGGCGCGCCTATCCCGCAGGCGCATTCGGCGGTGCGGGCGCCAGGCGCCAACGACGCGCTGATGATGATGTACATGGCCTCCAAGGCGCTGCGCGATTCCATGCTGACGCACCAGGGCGGCTGGTCGATCAGTGAGGCGATCCTGACCGCGGGGCAAGCAACCGCCGACAATCTGCCGGCGGGGCTTGCCGAGATCCAGTACATGATCCGCGTGCCGACCATTGCCATGGCCGAGCAGGTGACCGCCGTGCTCGACCGCAACGCGGAAGCCGCCGCCAGGATGAGCGGCTGCCGCTACGAACGCCGCTGGGTGTCGAAGTCGCGCCCGGGTCTCGCCAATCACGCCATGGCCGAAATCACCTACGGAGCGCTCTCAACCGTCGGAGCGCCGCAGTGGAGCGAGGAAGCGAGAGCCGTCGCCCGCGAGATCCAGGTCAATGCCGGCGGCGAGGCGACCGAGAACCCGTTCATCGACGAGCTGGAGCGGCTGATCTCGCCACAGGAGGCAGAGGCAATCCTGCGCCGCGACCTGCCGCCCTCGCAGGTGAACTCGACCTCCGACGACTATACCGACATGAGCTGGCACGCACCGACGGCGCGCTTCTATGTCGCCCGCCCGGCGCTGCGCCCGGCAAACGGCCATGCCTATCCTTCCTGGGTAATGAACGCGCTGGGCGGCATTGCCGCCACCATCGACCCGATGGTGACCTGCGCCTCGAAGACGGTCGCGCTCACCGCGCTGCGGCTTCTGGAAGACAAGGCCGCGCGCGATGCCGCGATGGACGAGTTCGTCGCCCGCACCGGCGGCGGCGTCGGCGGCTCGAACTGGATCGCGCCGCTCTGCGATTACGACCCACCGATCAATTTCCGCTGGCCGGAATATGTCACCACGCCGCGCGGGCGCGACTGGTGGATCCCGAGCCATGCGTGATCTGCCGCACATGGAAATCTTGAACCGCAGGCGCCGTACCCCCACCCCTAACCCCGGTCCAAACAGTGGGGAGGGGTTAGGGGTGGGGGTAGTGCCCTGCGCGACAGGCCCTGGCATCAACTTGAAAACAACATCACGAGGAGAACCCCATGACCGTCCATGACCGCATTGTCGCCGAGCCGTTCTCGCTGCAGCGCCGCAACCCCAATGGCGGCACCAAGCCGCTGACCGCCTGGGGCTTCGCCAACGAAACCGATGTGCTGACCGACGTCCTGCTCGGCTCGCCCAAATTCCTACGGCATCTCTCGACCAGTTCGCTGTCGAGAAAGCATTTGCGCGAGGCGCCCTGCAACGTCCAGATCGCACAGGCGCAGCACAAGGATCTTGTCGCCGCCTACGAGCATTTCGGCGTCAACATCCACTGGCACGAGCCGACGCCGGAACTGCCGATGCAGGTCTATTCGCGCGACTCCAGCGTCATGACGCCCTACGGCGCCTTCATCACCGCCATGGCCAACTGGTGGCGGCGCGGCGAGAACTACGCCGCCATCCGCACCTACGAAAAGCTCGGCATCCCGATCTACGACATGGTCACGGCCGGCACGTTCGAGGGCGGCGACTTCAACGTCATCGAGGAGGGCGTGGTGCTGATCGGCTGCGGCGGCGCCCGCACCCAGGAAGAAGGCGCGCGCCAGGTGCAGGCCTGGTTCGACAAGGAAGGCTGGGAGACCCGCATCGCCTTCATCGACGAATACTATGTCCACATCGACCTGATGGTGGTGCCGATCGCCGAAAAGCTCACCGCCGTCTGCCTCGCCTGCACCGAACCCGGCATCGTCGACTGGCTGAAGGGCAAGGGCCACGAGATCATCGACGTGCCCTTCCAGGACACGATGGCGCTCGGCTGCAACTTCATGTCGCTCGGCAAGGACAGGGTGATCGCGCCGACGTCGAGCAAGACGCTGATCGAAAAGCTGAAGGCGCAGGGCTTCGAGGTCGCGGCTGTCGACATGAGCGAGATCTCCAAGACTGGCGGCGGCATCCATTGCATGGCGCAGGCGCTGAAGCGCGTGCCGGCCTGAGCGCGCTGCTTCGGCCGGCGCAGGCAAGGCAGTCTTCCAGGCAATCGCCACGTCCAGTCATGCAAATGGCGGGCTCGTTGCCCGCCATAACTTGCGCGATGGCTAACATAAGAGCACACTAAAATTAGGAGAGGGCTCACCAGCAAAAAATCGGGAGGAAAGCATGAATGCAATAAGCTTCACCACCCTTGAACGCGGCAAGGCGACCGTCGACGCCGCCTCCCTCGAAGCGCTTTCGGCACAAATACGCGGCACGGTGCTGCGGGAAGGTGATGCCGCCTACGACGAGGTCCGCGGCATCTGGAATGGCATGATCGACCGCCGGCCCGGACTGATCGTATGTTGTGTCGGTGCCTCCGATGTCGTCACTGCCGTGAATTTCGCCAGGGAAAACAGACTTCTCGTCTGCGTGCGCGGCGGTGGCCACAACATTGCCGGCAGCGCCGTCTGCGACGGCGGCCTGATGATCGACCTGTCGCTGATGAAATCGGTGCGGGTCGATGTCGCGGCGAAACGAGCATGGGTCGGACCCGGCGCCACGCTTGCCGATGTCGACCGGGAAACGCAGGCCTTCGGACTGGCGTTGCCCACCGGCATCAATTCGACCACCGGTATCGCGGGCTTGACGCTGGGCGGTGGCTTCGGATGGATCACCCGCAAATTCGGCCTGACGATCGACAATCTCGTTTCGGCCGACGTGGTCACCGCCGACGGCAAGCTGCTGCGCGCCAGCCAGAGCGAGAACCCCGACCTGTTCTGGGCGCTGCGTGGCGGCGGCGGCAATTTCGGCGTCGTCACGGCGTTCGAGTTCCAACTTCATCAGTTCGGACCGCAAGTGCTGTCGGGGCTCGTCGTCCATCCCTTCGCCGATGCCGCGAAGGTGCTGAGCCAATATCGCGAGGCGCTCGAGACCGCACCCGACGAACTGACCTGCTGGGTGGTCATGCGGCAGGCGCCGCCGCTGCCGTTCTTGCCGGCCGAATGGCACGGCAAGGAAGTGCTGGTGCTGGCCATGTGCTATTGCGGCGACGTCCAGGCCAGCGAAAAGGCGACACAGAAGCTTCGCGCCATTGGCACGCCGATCGCCGACGTCGTCGGTCTCAATCCGTTCACCGGCTGGCAGCAGGCCTTCGACCCGCTGCTTGCGCCTGGCGCCCGCAACTACTGGAAGAGCCACGACTTCACCGAGCTTTCCGACGGCGTGATCGAGGTAACCACAGAGGCCATCGCCAGGCTTCCGGGTCCGGAATGCGAGATATTCTTCGGCCATGTCGGTGGGGCCGCGGGCAGGGTCGAGGCGGACGCCACCGCGTTTCCGCAGCGCAACTCGCATTTCGTCATGAACGTCCATGCCCGCTGGCGCGAGCCGGCAATGGACAAGGCCTGCATCGACTGGGCTCGCGGTATCTATGACGCGGCAAGGCCCTATGCCGCCGGCACGGCTTATGTGAACTTCATGCCGGAGGACGAGGTCGACCGGGTCGAAGCAGCCTATGGCGGCAACTATAGCCGGCTGCTGGAGATCAAGCAGCGCTACGACCCGCAGAACCTGTTCCGCATGAACCAGAACCTGCGTGCGAAGGAAGGTCGGCGTGCCGCCTGAGGCCAAGCGTCTTTCGGCGGCGGCGCGGTCAGCCGCGCCGCCGCCAAGCTTCTCTTCCTGGTGCTCAACGCGCAGCCCTGCGCGGCGATCTGAGCGCGTCGAGCCGTTCCTGCAGATGGCCGTTGAGGACGATCATCTCCTTCAGCGCCTTCACCGCGTCGCCCTTATGCTCGGCAATGAAACGCTCGGCGACAGCTTGAAGCGCCGCTTCCTGGCGGCTGTCGAGCCTCACGATATGATCCATGGCGGTTGCTCCTCTGGCTTCCATTAGCATGTGAACAAAAAGTGAACAAAAATGTCAAGGGCGAATTGACTCCGGCAGGAATGGGTTCCTATTTTGTCAGGAGATGGGGCGGTTACTCGAGATCACGGAGAGCCGCGTTGGGCAGACGGAAGAGCCGCTATGACAAATTGTTCCGGTCGGACGCGGAGGCGATCATTCGTGACGCGCTGGAGCTGCGCCAGACGGTGCTGGCGGCGCAGCTCAACCTCAAGACCAATGGCGAAATGTACTGGCGGCTCAACGGCTTGGTGGAGCGGCTGCATGAGGTGATGGGCGCGGCTGCGGGCCGGGAGCCCGATTTCCGCGCCGCCTGGCTCGGCCTCTTGCCGCTGCCCGAGGATTACTCAGACCGGACATGAGAAAATGGCCGGATCCATGGACAGCGTTGGCCGGGCGGCCAAGGCCAACATGCTGCTCATCGTCGAATGCCGCCACTGCTACCACGTCGGCCGCTTCAAGGCGAACGACGTGGCCAAGGTGGTCGGCTGGAACAGGCCGCTCGAAGCCATCCGCTTCCGCTGCAAGCGCTGCGGCCGCAAGGACACGGAGGTCAAGACACAGTTCATCGACCAGGACCACCCGCCCAAGGGCTATATCTGGGTGCTGCAGAAGGCGAGGGGGTAAGATAGCCCTAAAACAATGAACTCTGCGCCGGCGGCTCGGCGGGAAACTTGATCTGCGTCGCCGGTTTTTCCACGATCACCAGCGCGTCGTCCGGCGCCGGCCGCTGCAGCTTCTTTGCCTCCGACCATGGTGCCGTGAGCCACAGCTCGGTTTCCTCCTGCGTGGTCAGGATCACCGGCATCGCCTTCTCGTGGATGGGCGCGATCAGCGCATTCGGCCTTGTGGTCAGGAATCCGTAGAGTTCGTGGTCCCCCGGTCCTTCCTTCACCTTGCGCACACCGTGCCAGGGCGTCCACAGCCCGGCGAAGAAGAACAAATGCCGCTCTTGGCTGAGCGCAAACCAGAAGTTCTTCTGCACGCCGGTTTCGGGGTCCTTGTCGCCGGGCTTTGGCGAGGGCTCTGCAAAGCTCGTCACTGGCACCACGCAGCGGTTCTCGATGCCGAGATAGGGCAGCCAGTGGGCATATTGCGGGTTGCGGATGTTGGTGGTGCCGGGGTCGGCATTGCCGCGCATTCGCTCCGGCGGCGTCGGCATTCCCCAGCGCAGCCTGGCGAGCTCGCGGCTGCCATCGGCCGTGTTGCGCACCACCGGCGCCGGCTGGTTGGGGTAGATGTCGACCGAAGGCTCGAGGTTGCCCGAGATGTCGCGCAGCGCGCGCGTCCACTGGCGGATGGCCTCCTGGCTGGTGGTGATGTTGTAAAGATTGCACATCGGCAGCACTTCCCCGTCCGCCGATTGTTCTCGCATTTTCGCGCTAAGCGCAAACCGCCCGGTTACGGAGGGGGAGCCGATCGCGCCGGTTGCTTACATGCCGCTCAGCGCCCGCGTCCCCCGCGTCGCCTTGTCTCGACCGGCTCCGCGGCCGGCGGCTCGCCGGGCAGCCCGAGCCGGTGGCGTTCCTCCTCTGCGAAGGCTTCGGCTTCCGCGTGGATGTCGAACAGTTGCTGCGTCAGCCTGCCGCCATCGACGACGCGCACCAGCCATTGGCCGTTGATGAATTTCACGCGGACACTGTCTGGTTCGCCTGTCACCATGTGCAGCTCCAGCCCGTTGCCCAAGAATTGCATCCTCGAATGGCAATACGATTTAACCTGCGACGGATTGCCGGGTTGCCGCAAGCTTCCGTTCATTGGCCATAGTAGGATAGCAGTCGCGGGGCTCAGGTGGACTTGACGTCGAAAATATAGATTTCCCGCAAAGACCACGCAAAATGGATAAAAACTCTGCGCTGAAACCTTGAAGGAATCCCTCAACAGAATTCAACTTCGATATGGCGCTCGGTTCGCGAGACGACGCGGCAGCGCGTCTCGAACGAGTCCGAGCGGATATGCAGCGCAAAGGTCTCGGGCACGCCGATGGAACTGGTCACGTCGAGGCCGATGGCGAGGCGAGCGATCGCCGTGTCGACAAGCATACGATGCACGGGCTCTGCCTGGTCGCAAATCCTTACCCGCCCGGCGGCGCAGGATGGGAGACAGGGCTGAACGTTCGGTGAAAGGCGAACCGGCCGTGACACTCTGGGGGGCGGCGGCGAAACGGACAGGCTAGGGCGGCCCGGCAGCCTGGGGGGGTGTATTGGGTTCGGCAGCCGGGCCTGACCGGAGTTTGCGAGCCTGCCGGCTGCATCGAAGATGCGCTTGCGCTCATGCAAGGGCAAGAACGACCTAGGCCCTAAGACCAAAGCAGCCGGGGTGGCGCAAACGGCCGAAATGGCGGCCTCTGCCGTTCTCAATCGGTCTCCGCTCAGGCGGGCGCGTAGCGCAGCAGCGTCACGCCCTGGGGAAGGCTCCGCGTGCCAAGCGGCGTCAGCGCGAGCGACAGTCCACGCTGGAAGTACGGCTTGCCGCCGCCCAGCACGACCGGGTGCATATAGAGCCGGTACTCGTCGATCAGGCCCGCGCGTGACAGATGTCCGGCCAGTTCGGCGCCACCGACGCTTATCTCGCCATCCGTTTCCGCCTTGAGGGATCTTGCCACCGCCGCGGCGTCGCCGTTCGCCAGCCGGGCATTGGCACCGAGCTCGCTGAGCGTCGTCGAAAACACGATCTTCGGCGTCTTCCGCCAGGCTTGGGCGAAATCCCGCTCGACCTCGGCGCCGTCCTTCCGCTCCGGACTGTCCCAGAAGCGCATCGCCTCATACAGGCGCCGCCCGCAGAGCGCGATCGCCGTCCGCCGCATTTCCCCGTTGAAATGCCGATGCAGTTCTTCCTCGGGCACCGGCAGGTCGATGTCGCCGTCCGGCCCGGCAATATAGCCATCCAGCGACATCAGCATGGAATAGACGATCCTGGCCATCGGCGCCTCCTTTCCTGATCCGCTCGAGGTCGAGGATATACATCCGATTGCATTTTGCAATCGGTTTGCCGTGCGAGCGGAGGAAGTCGGAGGCGAGCCAGAGCAATTCCAGGAAAAGTGTGAAACGGCTGGGCTCGGCGACTTCGCCGTACCTTCCGTCCGGAATTGCGTAAACACAGACCTCGGCTCAGAAGCCGAAGAACTGCGTGCCGACGAGATAGCCGAGCGCCACGACCACCAGCGGGAACAGCGCTGGAGCGATCTTGCCGAGCGGCGAGGGTTTTATCTCTCTCGCTGGAGCACTGGGCTTGGCGTTGCCGATGTTCTTGGTCATGGGACTCGCCGGAATTTCGTTGCTGAGTGACCCATAATATTAGAAACGGCTAATTAATTTTCTCACAATTCGATCGTGCAATTTGTAGCTATCGCCGGTAGTCGCTATTCCGCCTGCTGGGTGCGCTCGGCGAGCCCGAAGGCCTGCAGGTTCCTCGATTTGCCGAGGTCCTGGTCGGCATTGGCGATGATGGCGTGGAAGGCGGCGCGGGCGATGTCCTTCTTCTTGGCGCCGGGATGCACCTTGCGGACGGCCTTAACCAGTTCCTTTGGTGTCATGTCGGGGGTGACGAGGCGCATCAGCGTATCGCCTATGGCCTGCAGTTCGCTGGCATCCATAACGATGAACCCTGTCTTGGCTGCATGAGCCTAGCATATAGCGTGGCCAGAAGGTCACTTTTGTGATGCGCACCGCTCAAAATCGCGGTGAGGCGATGGCCTCTAAGACCCAAGTCGTCGATGATCGGCATCCGAAACGACCAAAGGGCGAATTGACGGGCCGCAATGCTTGGTGACCTTGCCGCCTTCGGCGGACTCTTCCTAGCCGCCTTCGTCGCCGCGACCATCCTGCCGCTGCAGTCGGAAGCGGTGCTGGTCGGCCTGCTCTTGGCCGGGACCCATTCGCCGGCCGCGCTGGTTCTGGTCGCGACGATCGGGAATGTGCTTGGCTCGGCGGTCAACTGGCTACTGGGCCGCGGTATCGATAGCTTCCGCGACCGCAAATGGTTCCCCGCAAAGCCTGCCGCGCTTGACCGCGCGGCGGCGCGCTACCACCGTTATGGAAGATGGAGCCTGCTGCTGAGCTGGGCTCCGGTTATCGGCGATCCGCTGACGGTGATGGCCGGCGTACTGCGCGAGCCCCTATGGAGCTTTCTCGCCATCGTCACCATCGCCAAGGCTGGCCGATACCTGGCGCTGGCGGCCGCTACGCTCGGCCTCTAAAGGATACTCGTGGCGAAGACATCCATCCGCGAATTTTCGCGATAACCGAGCCGCACCGCCAGGGCGGCGGCCGCCCCGGTAGCAGCGCCGCCAACGATGTCGCCGGCATAATGGATGCCGATGTGCAGCCGCGACCAGCAAATCAGCAGCGCCATAATGAAGAAGGCAAGCGTACGGCGCGGCAGCGCCTGCATGGCGAAGGCGGCGACGATGGCCATGCCTGCCGTGGCGTGGTCGGACGGGAACGACCAGTCGGCGCTGGGCGCGATCAATAGATGCGTGACGCCGGCGTCGTAGGGCCTGATCCGGTGGACGAACAGCAGGATCACCTGGTTGACGGCAAGACCCAGCAGGAAGGCGAGGCCGGCGGACAGGCAGGCATGGCGCACATGGGGGCGGTCGGTCCTCAACCACCATTGCAGGGCAACCGCCAGCACCATCAGTGGCACGCCGATTTGCGAGACGGCAATCATTATCCTATCAAGGAGCGGGCTGACGCCTGCGGCAGAGTTGATCCAGTGGGTTAAGGCTGCATCCATGCGATCTGATTTCCTTGGGTTGTTGTGAGGGCTGGGTCTTGAAGCCGGTCGCCGAGCGTCGCATCCATCAGCTTTTCGAAATCGGCGTGTGGCTGAAGGGCGCGCATGCGCTGATCGAATGCATCGGCGGCATCCTGCTCTATGTCGTCAGCACCGACACCATCGCTTCCTGGGTCAATGCCCTCACCCAGGAAGAGTTGATCGAAGATCCGAACGATTTGATAGCTGGCTATCTGTCGCAGACAGCGAGCCATTTCTCTGTCGCGAGCAAGGAGTTTTACGCCTTCTACCTGCTCAGCCACGGCCTGATTAAGCTGCTTTTGGTTGTCGGCCTATTGCGCGGCAAGCTGTGGTCCTACCCGGCCTCGCTCGCCGCGCTCGGCGCCTTCATGGTCTACCAGGTCTATCGCTACTCCTACACGCACTCGCTGGGCTTGCTCGTGCTGACCGTCTTCGATGCGATCGTCATGTGGCTGATCTGGCAGGAGTGGAAGACGGTACGCCGCCACATGGCCGGCTGAGCGCGCCGAGGCGCAGCCGACTCCACGGGCCTTACGAGCCGTGACGTCGCCCTCCGGGCCAGTCTTGGCAGGTCACCAAGGTTGTCCCTCCGGAATTGCGCGAAAAATGATTGATGCGGTTCAGCGATCTACGCAAGGGCTGAACCGCTCCATCTCCTACGCGGGGATCAGCACGGCGATGCGATGCACGCCGACCTCCTTGCTTGTATTCGTCGCCTCGTCGGTCTTGCCCTTGGAGCAGGTATACACGTCACCCACCTTGAGCTTGAACTCCTTGTCCACCTTCTTGATGGTGAATGCGCCGGAAGTGATAGTGCACACCATGTCGTTGTCCATCACGCTTTGAGGCGCGTGTGCTCCGGGCTGAAACACGACGTCGACAATGGCGATGCTCTTGTAGGCTGGAATGTCGGAATTGCCGGTGCCGACTTCCACCAACCTGACGCCGGGCGCGATCTCCTTGCCTTCCTTCGGACCGTACTTCTTGGTCTTTGCGACTGTTGCTGTTGCGAACAGGGGGGCAATCGTCGCGGCCGTCACGCCGAGGGCAATTGCAGACCTGCGATTCATCTTGTTCATCGCGTCCTCCCTAAGTAGGGCATGGTCTTACAACATGACCGCGGCCATATTAGCACATTGTGATTAATTGTATCCACGATGACGCGGGCTAGGTGCGAGGCAACTCACGGCGCGGTGCGCCTCACTCCTGCCTTTGCCGGAACTTCAAATGGCAGCTCGAACAGTCCTGCAGGATGAGGTGCAGGAGATGCTCGGCGGGCATGCCGGAAGGGTCGGCTTGCGCCGCGCCCGGCCGCTTGCCGAGCAGGCTGCCGCCATCCATCGGCGGACCGGTCATCCGCATGTCGGCGGTGATCCCGGCCGGCGCCGTCTTCGCCTTGGCGTCAAGCGCGTCGGCGAGCCGGCCGATATGGCGGGCGAGCGCCTCGAACTCCGGCCTGGCCTGGTCGATCTCCAGTTTGGCGCTTGACGGCGCGCCCAGCGAGCCGGTGGGGAATTCGGCGATCAGGGCAGGGCCGGCGCGGGCGCTGAGTGTGCCCGCCGCCGCCCTGAAAGCTGCCGGCTCATAGGCGCGCCTGCCGTCGAACATTTCGGCGATTGTCTTCGCGGCCGCCGCCATCTCCTTCATCGAGGTCTGGCGCGCCTTGACGATGGGATCGCCCGGACCGGCTGCCAGCGACGGGGCAAAGGCCAGCGGGCCGGCGAGCGCAAGCATCGCCGCCCCAAGGATGACGCGGGACCTCATGCCTGCACGTCGACAATGCCCATCATGCCGAGCTGCTCATGCTCGAGGATATGGCAGTGATACATGCGCGGCCCCGGCTGCTCCTGGCGCAAAAGCAGCCGCACCGTCTCGCCGCGCGCCACGTTGACCGTGTCCTTCCACGCCAGATAGGGCGGCTTCGAGACCTTGCCGCCGCGCTCGTGCTCGATCACCTGGAACTGCGTGCCGTGGAGATGGAACGGGTGGTCCATGTCGGCCTGGTTGACGATTTCCCAGAGCTCGGTCTCTCCGGCATTGGCGACGATGTCGACGCGCTCCATGTCGAAGGGCTTGCCGTTGATCAGGAAGCCCATCGTCATGCCGGTGGGGTTCATCGCCATGGTCTCGGTGAAGACGAGGCGCCGGCTGACCGTGGGAGCCCTAAGCGATGCGATCGGCCTGAGCCGCTCGGGCAGCGGCGGCATCGCTTCTCCCGGCGTTTCCGACACATCGGCGGTGAGCAGCGTCAGCCCGGCGTCCGCCGGCCGGCCGGCGCCCATCCAGCCGCGGTCATAGTCAAGCGTGGTGAGCGTTGCGGCGCCCGGCCGGTCGAAGGCGACGACCAGCTCGACGCGCTCGGCCGGGCTGAGCATGATCTCGTTGGCCGCAACCGGCTTCTCCAGCAGGCCGCCGTCTGTCCCGATGATCGTCATCGCCGCGCCATCGAAGGCAAGCCTCAGGAAGCGCGCATTGGTGGCGTTGTAGAGCCGCAGGCGCCTCTTCGCGCCCATCGCCACGGCGAGTCGCGGGTTCTTCTGGCCGTTGACCAGCACATGGTCGCCGACGCGGCCATTCATCAGGTCGACCATGGTGTTGTCGGGCATCGAGCCGTCGGCGGCGAGGCGAAGGTCGGTGAACATAACCACCGTGTCGCCATACGCCGCCGGAACGGGATCGTCCTTGGCCTTGACGACGAAGGCGCCGGCAAGGCCGCGATAGACCTGCTCGGCCGTCCGGCCATGCGGATGCGGGTGGTACCAGTAGGAGCCGGCGCTGCCTTCCGGCAGGTCGAACGCGTAGACGCGGTCCGCGCCCGCCGCCACCGGGTCCATCGGATTGCCGTCCTGGTCTGCCGGCACCGGCATGCCGTGCCAGTGGATGGTGCTTTGCTCGCCCTCGATCCGGTTGGCGAACGTGATCTCGACGCGGTCGCCCTCATGGGCCTCGATCAGCGGGCCGGGGCTCATGCCGTTATAGGCAAGGATCGGCGTGTCGCGGTCAGCGGCAAAGCGCGCCGTGGCCGGCGCCGCCGTCAGCTTCGCCTTCAACAGGCCGGGCTGGCCGGCCTCGTTGGCGAGCATCGGCAATTCGCGCAAGGGCTGGCCCTCGGGCAGCGCCACCGGGCCCTGGCCCATCGCGCCCATGTCATGGCCAGCATGGCCGCCCATGTCCATGCCGGGCATCGAGTCCATGTTCGACATGCCGTCCATTTTCATCTGCGCCAGTGCGCGAGAGCCTGACAGAACCGTTGCCAGGCCTGCCGCCAAAAAGCCGCGTCGATGCATTTCCGCTCCTCGATCTCGATTGAAAGGTCCCGCCGAAGGCCTCGCCGCGGACACTAGGGGTTCCAGTAGCTGGAAGGTCAAGCGCGATTGAGGGCCGGACCCGGAAATTCCAGCGAGTGGATCATAGTGGCCGCGGCCGCGTTCACCCGCAGGGGGGATGCAACCAGCCGTTTCATCGAACAGAGGCCGGATCATGCTTATCCAACCGATCGACTATTTCCTCGTTGCCTGGTTCGTATTGGCGGCCGCCTCGACGCTCTATGTCGGCTTCGACCAGTATCGCAACAATCCCGAACCGGTGGTGATGAAATGGGGCTTCATCCTGGTGACGCTCTATATGGGTCCGCTCGGCCTGCTGCTTTACGTGCTCGCCGACAAGGAACCGCGCCCGGGCGAGCATGAGGCCTTCACCAACTCCCTCTGGAATGTCGAGCAGAAGGGCGGCGGCGGGCTGATGGCGGTCATCGATGTCACGTGATCGCGGCAGGGTGCCCGGCATTCCCCAATTTGACGAACGCGCCTGGAGCTTGGAACCCTTGCCGCTCTCGCAGGGTTTACTGTGCGAGGCGAACTGCCATGGAAGACAAACCGCCTGCCGAAAACCCGGGAAGGATCCTCGCCACCGTGCTGGCGGTCTGCCTCATCATCATCGCCTTGTTCTTTATCGGCTTCAGATATTCGGAGCGCGATCAGGGAGTCTTGATCGTGCCCGGAGTGGTGCAGGGCAGCAAGTGATCGGCCCGAAGTCCTTTGCCTGTTAGGGTGCGGAAAAGGCTGTAACACTTTGATTTTGCCTGTCATCCCTTCCAGGCCTTTAGGTTCGGGATCACACGCCGGGGAAGAAACAGGTTTTCCGAAACGTTTGTCGAACAGGCAACGCTCAGCGCCTGGCGCGCCTGACGATGGCGCTCATGAGCAAGGAACCCCTCCGGCAACAGCGCGCACCGCGCCCGAGGCCCAGGGAGGCAGTACATGTCCGCCAACGCCTATATCAACCGGATCGCGACAGCGGTTCCGGAACATGAAGTCCATCAGTTCTACCTGCGCTACGCCGCCACGATGCTCGCCGCCGACCGCAGGAGGATATTCGAACGCATGGCCGGCCTCGCCGGCATCGAGCACCGCTTCTCCTGCTTTGCGCCCGCCCTCGACCCCGAGGGGCCGTCGGCTGATCTCGGCGGAACCTTCAGGCGCGGCGCGTTTCCCGGAACGGCCGTCAGAATGGCGATGTTCGGCGAAGCTGCGCCCATTCTGGCGCAAAAGGCCGTCGGCGGACTGCGCCTCGGCGGCGAAGCATCGCGCATCACCCACCTGATCGTCACCACCTGCACCGGTTTCTCCGCCCCCGGCATCGACCTCGACCTGGTGCAGCGCTGCGGCCTGCCGGACGGCGTCGAGCGCACGATGATCGGGTTCATGGGCTGCTACGCGGCCGTCAACGGCCTCAAGCTTGCCCGCCACATCGTCCGTTCCGACCCGCAGGCGAGGGTGCTGCTGGTCAATATCGAAATATGCACCTTGCACATCAGGGAAACCGCCGAGCTGGAAAAGCTGCTGAGCTTCTGTCTCTGGGGCGACGGCTGCGCGGCGAGCCTCGTCACCGCCGAGCCGTCCGGCATCGAGCTCGACAGCTTCCGCTGCGCCGTCGCGGACGAGCAGCGCGAACTGATGACCTGGGATATCCGCGACCACGGCTTCGACATGGTCCTTTCCGGCAAGGTGCCGGCAGCGGTCCAGGAGGCGTTGCGTAGCAACCAGGACGCCATCCTTGGCGGCCGGCCGCCGAAGGCGATCGACCTCTGGGCCGTGCATCCCGGCGGGCGCAGCATTCTCGACGCCGTCGAAAGGGCGCTCGATCTCGATCCCGCCGCGCTCGGGCCGTCGCGCGAGGTGCTGCGCCGATACGGCAACATGTCGTCGCCGACCGTCATGTTCGTGATGGAGGAGATGCTGAAGAGGCCCGGCGGCTTGCTCGGCTGCGGCATGTCGTTCGGGCCCGGGCTGACGGCCGAGACCATGCTGTTCAGGACCGTCTCATGACCGCGCTCGCCCAGCGCAACCTCGTCCCGGAAATCCTGGACGGGCTTGCCGCCGACGACGTGCGGGCACGCCGCTCGCGCCGCGATCTCGCCCGCATCAACGCGCTGATGTTCCAGGCGCTGATCATGGCCTCGCTCATGCGGAAGTTCTTGCCGAGGCCGCCCGGTCGCATTCTGGAGATTGGCGCCGGCGACGGCACTTTCATGCTGAAGGTGGCGCGGCGCATGGCAAGGGACTGGCGCGAGGTGGAGCTGACGATGCTCGATCGCGTCGGTCTCGTCACGCCAAAGCTCAAGGCGGATTTCGCCGGTCTGGGATGGACGGTAGAAGCCGTCACCGCCGATGTTTTCGACTGGGCGGAGAAGGCCGATGGCGGGTCTTTCGACGCGATCACGGTCAACCTGTTCCTGCATCATTTCGACGCCGACGGACTGCTGCGCCTGTTTTCGCTTTTGCGGCGCAAGGCTCCGCTCATCCTGGCGACGGAGCCGCGGCGGGCGGGCTTGGCGCTTGCCGCGACCCGCCTTCTGCCGGCGATCGGTGCCAACGGCGTCACCAGGCATGACGCCGCCCACAGCGTGCGCGCCGGTTTTCGCGGCAGCGAGCTTTCCGACCTCTGGAGCGCCGCCGGCGGCGCTCCAGAGGTCGGAAAGCTC
>SAQE01000160.1 GCA_004020545.1 Mesorhizobium sp.
ACTAGCAACTTGCGCGCCAATGCGACGATGGTCGATTTCTTCATGCGACCGCCATTGCGCTGGACTCGTTCGCTAAACCATCGGGCCAGTGCGGAGCTCGGTTGATGCCGCAGCCACAGCCAGGACATCTGGATCAGCGTTGTCCGCAGCCTTGGATTGCCGGCTTTCGAGACGCCTTGCTCGCGGTCGACCGAGCCGCTCTGCCAGGGCGTCGGAGCCAGCCCGGCATAGGCGGCGACCTGGCGGCGATTATCAAAATGCCGGAACAACCCCTCCGACCACAGGATGGCGGCAAACTCGGCCCCGACGCCCTTGATCGCGAGCAGCAGCTTGACTGCTGACGGCTTCGCTTCCGCAGCTTGCGCCGCAATGAGCGCGTCGCGTTCTTCCTCGACCGTCTTGATCTGTTCGAGCAGGAGTTCGAGCCGTTCAAGCTCCCGGCAGATCTGGGCCTTCATATACGCCGGCAGAGTCCGACCGTCGCCAGTGCGAAGCTCTTCAAGCTGCCGCCGCCGGTCTCTGCGCAGCGGCTCATAGTTCGTGACGCCTTGCGAGAACAGCAGCCCCTTGATCCGATTGACGTGGGTCACGCGTTCGGCGATGAGTGCCTTGCGCTCGCGGCAAATTCGGCGACGATCCTCTTCATCGGGCGACGGAGCTCGAACCATAGCGCAGACACGCGGCTCGCCGCGCTTGTAAGCCATCAAGGTCCGCAACAACGCCTCACCGTCGATGCGGTCGGTTTTCGCCCGTTTGCGTCGGCGCGATATCGCGATCGACGCCGGGTCCACGACATGACTTTCGATGCCTTCCTTCTCAAGCACCCGGTGAATCCAAAAGCCGTC
>SAQE01000161.1 GCA_004020545.1 Mesorhizobium sp.
CCGGCTATGGCGAGAAGACCCCGCTGCGGCTCGCTCAACGCAACGGCTATCGCGAGCGGGATTGGGAAACGCGAGCGGGAACCGTCGAACTTCGCATTCCCAAGCTCAGGAAGGGTTCTTACTTCCCGGGCTTCCTCGAACCGCGTCGTATGGCCGAGAAGGCGCTCACCGCCGTCATCCAGGAAGCCTATGTGCAGGGCATCTCGACGCGCTCGGTCGACGACCTGGTCAAGGCGATGGGCATGAGCGGCATCTCCAAGAGCCAGGTCTCGCGGCTGTGCGAGGAGATCGACGGCAAGGTGAAAGCCTTCCTCGAGCGGCCGATCGAGGGCGATTGGCCATACTTGTGGATCGATGCCACTTACCTAAAGGTGCGCCGCGGTGGGCGCATCGTATCGGTCGCCGTCATCATCGCCGTCGGCGTCAACGCAGACGGCCGGCGCGAGGTGCTTGGCATGGAGATCGGCGCCTCGGAGGCCGAGCCGATCTGGACCGAGTTCCTGCGCAAGCTGACACGTCGCGGCCTGCGCGGCGTCAAGCTCGTCGTCTCAGACGCACATGAAGGTCTCAAGGCGGCCGTCACCAAGGTGCTGTGCGCCACTTGGCAGAGATGCCGCGTCCACTTCATGAGGAACGTGCTGGCGCACGCCGGCAAGAGCGGCCGCAGGGTCGTCTCGGCCTTCATCGCCACCGCCTTCGCCCAGGAAACGCCCGAGGCCGCGAGCACCCAATGGCGCGCCGTCGCTGATCAGATCCGGCCCAAGGTCCCTAAGCTGGCGACAATCATGGATGACGCCGAGCCCGACGTGCTGGCCTATATGAC
>SAQE01000162.1 GCA_004020545.1 Mesorhizobium sp.
GCAGCTTCGATCGGATCAAACCAATTGTCGAAAAGATAGCTCTTCGCCTCATTCCCAGGAAGAACGGCTCTTTCATGGTAGTCCTTATCATGGCGTAGTCTCCTGTCCGGCACCCCAAGGCCGGATGACTCGAGGTTTGAACTCCGGAGACTACGCCAACTTTCAATTCCAACCACTTTCCAGACAGCACTCAGGCTATCGAAACCTACTGTGGGTTGTCGGGTATGAGACACGGTAGTGTTCGCATTGGCTTCCTGCGAGCTCTCATTTAAACCTTTGATGATTAAGCAGAAACTTATTTCTGTGGCTCTTTCTGCGCAGTTGGCACGACTTTTGAACCTCCTCGTCACGAGGCGGCAGAGGCTGCCAACCGATATTCATGTTGTGGATCATGTCGTGATCGATGGAACGAAGGAAGGAAAGCAGCATGTCAGGTCCATGGCAGATCGCATTCTGTGGGATGTCGGTAAATCCACACCTCCCAAAATACGCCCGCCACTCTGTCAGCTTCAGACAGAACTATCTTGATCGTCGGCTGCGACCCAAGGGCACGGGGCAATGAGGTGGACAATGGCGCCAGTAAAAACTGCAGTGCGCGGCAGCATTGAGGGGACGAAGCCCGATTTCACGGCAGCCTACAATCGCAAGTGGCCGCATGCCTATTTTCGCGCGCATTTAGGCCTGGACTATATGATTCCAGATCGGGCCGGGCCAGTCTTCGAAAGGATCTTCGCCGACTATCGACGCGTCCGAAACAAGCATAGGTTGAAGATCATCGATATCGGTTGCTCCTATGGT
>SAQE01000163.1 GCA_004020545.1 Mesorhizobium sp.
TCCTTCTTGACGCCGCCATTCATCTTCATGGCGCGCACGGTGGCGACGATGACGGCGGCCGCCGGCTTCAAGCCCGCCTTGCGGCACTTGATGTCGAAGAATTTCTCGGCACCGAGATCGGCACCGAAGCCCGCTTCGGTGACGACGTAGTCGGCAAGCTTGAGCGCCGTCGTGGTGGCGACCACCGAGTTGCAGCCATGCGCGATGTTGGCGAACGGGCCGCCATGCACGAAGGCCGGGTTGTTCTCCAGCGTCTGCACCAGATTGGGCTGCAGCGCGTCCTTGAGGAGCACCGCCATGGCGCCGTCGGCCTTGAGGTCGCGGGCATAGACCGGCGACTTGTCGCGGCGGTAGGCGACGATGATGTCGCCGAGGCGCTTCTCGAGGTCCTTGAGATCGGTGGCCAGGCACAGGATCGCCATGACTTCCGAGGCGACGGTGATGTCGAAGCCGGCCTCGCGTGGAAACCCGTTGGCGACGCCGCCCAGCGAGCAGATGATCTCGCGCAGCGCCCGGTCGTTCATGTCCATGACGCGGCGCCAGACCACGCGGCGGATGTCGATGCCGAGCTCGTTGCCCCAGTAGATGTGGTTGTCGATCAGCGCCGAAAGCAGGTTATGGGCGGTGGTGATGGCGTGGAAGTCGCCGGTGAAGTGGAGGTTCAT
>SAQE01000164.1 GCA_004020545.1 Mesorhizobium sp.
TCGATCTGACCCTGCTCGTTGAGGAAGATCTTTTCCGAGGACGGCGCCTTGGGGAGACCCGGCATGGTCATGATCTCGCCGCAGATGATGACGACGAAGCCGGCGCCGGCCGAAAGCCTGACCTCGCGAACCGGCACGGTGTGGCCGGTCGGCGCGCCGCGCAGGTTCGGGTCGGTCGAGAAGGAATACTGGGTCTTGGCCATGCAGACCGGCAGGTTGCCGTAGCCGGCCTGCTCCCAGGCATGCAGTTGGTCGCGGATCGATTTGTCGGCGATCGCCTCGTCGCCGCGGTAGATGCGCTTGACGATGGTGTTGACCTTCTCGAACAGCGGCATGGCCTCCGGATAGAGCGGCGCAAACTGCGAGGCTCCGGATTCGGCCAGCTTCACCACCCTGTTGGCGAGATCCTCGATGCCGGCCGATCCCTGGGCCCAGTGCTTGCACAGCACCGCCTCTTCGCCCATCGAGACGACGTAGTCCTTCATCGCCTGGATCTCTGCTTCCGTGTCGGAATAGAAATGGTTGATGGCGACCACCGCCGGCACGCCGAACTGCCGGATGTTCTCGATGTGGCGGCCAAGATTGGCGCAGCCCTTCTTGACGGCCTCGACGTTCTCCTTGCCGAGGTC
>SAQE01000165.1 GCA_004020545.1 Mesorhizobium sp.
ATCGGCAAGCTGGACAAGCAGATCCTGGATCAGGTCAGGCAGCAGCGGGCGGCCTTGCGGCTGACGACGATCCCGAGCGTCGGCCCGATCATCGCGCATGCAACCATCGCAGCCATCGGCGATGGCCGTCAGTTCGCCTCGGCCAGGGACTTCGCCGCCTGGCTGGGCCTGACCCGCAAGAGCCATGACACCGACGGCAAGCACAGCTTGACGGGCCATATCAGCCGTGCCGGCGACAGGGACCTGCGAAGGCTGCTCATTCTTGGCGCCAGTTCCTGGCTGCGTCAGGTCAGGGCCAAACCCGACAAAGGCTCGCCCTGGGTTCGCGGCCTGCTGGCCAGGCGGCCGGTCAAGGTCGCCGTCGTCGCCCAGGCCGCCAAGACCGCCCGCATCATCTGGGCAATGCTGCAATCGGGACAACAATACAGGGCACCAACTGCGGCTTAACCGCAATCGAAGCCCTTAACAGCGTAAGGAGCAAAAAGGCAGCACGGCAAAATGGTCAGGACCTGGGTCGGGACACTCCGTCTTCGTCATCGCGACACCAAAGCGCGCTAGAATGATTGGAACCCGATCCGCGTAACCCCTACAGGTCAGCGGTCATCGAAG
>SAQE01000166.1 GCA_004020545.1 Mesorhizobium sp.
ACCGGCGTCGGGATGTAGGCGTCGACCTGAGCCATCAGCTCGCGGATGGCGTCCTCGCCGATGGTCTTGTTCGAATCCTCAAGCGCAGCCAGCGCCGAGCCCTTGACGATCGGAATGTCGTCGCCGGGGAACTCGTTCTTGGTCAGCAGCTCGCGAACCTCGAGCTCGACCAGTTCCAAGAGCTCGGCGTCGTCGACCTGGTCGACCTTGTTCAGGAACACAACGATCGAGGGCACGCCGACCTGGCGGGCAAGCAGGATGTGCTCGCGCGTCTGCGGCATCGGGCCGTCGGCGGCCGAAACCACCAGGATCGCGCCGTCCATCTGCGCCGCGCCGGTGATCATGTTCTTCACATAGTCGGCGTGGCCGGGGCAGTCGACGTGGGCATAGTGACGGTTGGCCGTCTCGTACTCGACATGCGCCGTCGAGATCGTGATGCCGCGCGCCTTCTCTTCAGGCGCCGCGTCGATCTGGTCATAGCGCTTGTATTCGCCAAAATACTTCGTGATCGCCGCCGTCAGCGACGTCTTGCCATGATCGACGTGGCCGATCGTGCCAATGTTCACATGCGGCTTGGTGCGCTCGAATTTACCTTTTGCCAT
>SAQE01000167.1 GCA_004020545.1 Mesorhizobium sp.
GCGCATCGCCTACAATTCCTGCCTTATGGGCAGATCCAGTAATGGGGAGCTGGCGTGCCGGTATCGGCATTTTCCGGTGAATTGTTGCGCTCTTGTCTCCATAACAGCGCGGTCGTGCGCCTCCGTCAGCTCGGCCACCGATGGCCGGTCACAAACGGAGACGAACATGTTGGAGACTTACTTCTCGGCATCGAAGCTGCTGGGGCATCTGCGGAGCGGGCCAAGCGGACCATACCTCGACAGTTTCGCGGCCGCGCTCGAACGGCAAGGCTATAGGGCTGGCACGGCTGCGCGATACTTGCGCGCGGCAGCTCACCTCGGCCATGTCGGGGGCCGGCAAGGGGCAATGCCCAGCGACATTGATCTGGCGGTGTTCAGCGAGCATTTGCGCACTTGTCGATGTCCGCGCGCCATGGGCGGGCGCCGCAACCACCACACCATCTTCGGCGCCAGGCTCTTTCGCCAGCACCTAGTCGAAATCGGCGTTTGCCGGTCCGCCGCTGGCGCATCGCAGCGTGCCGAGCCGCGCCTAGTGGCTCATTTCAAAGTGTGGCTGCGCAAGCACCGCGGGGCGTCCGATCCCACCATCAAGCTCT
>SAQE01000168.1 GCA_004020545.1 Mesorhizobium sp.
CGACATGAACATGCGGCGTTTCTCCCGAGAGACGCAGCGCAACTATCTCCGCGACGTCGGACGCCTGGCGACGTTCCTCGGCCGGTCGCCGGATACAGCGACAACCGACGACCTGCGCCGGTTCCAGATCGAGCAGCAGGACGACGGTGTTCCAGTGCCGACGATGAACAGCATCGTGTCGGCGCTGCGCTTCTTCTTCACGCATACGGTCGATCGTCCCGATCTGGCGCGCAAGCTCGTTCGTCTGGCGCACCCGCGCAAGCTGCCGGTGGTCTTGAGCCGCGACGAGGTTGCCCGGCTGCTCAACGCCACCACCTGCCTCAAGCACCAGGCCGCACTGTCGGTTGCCTATGGCGCGGGCTTGCGCGTCGCCGAGGTCTCGGCGCTGAAGGTCGCCGACGTCGACAGCGAGCGCATGCTGCTCCGGGTGGAGCGCGGCAAGGGCGGGCGATACCGGAACGCCATGCTGTCACAAGACCTGCTCTTGTTGCTGCGCCAGTGGTGGAAGGTCGGACGCCAGCAGGGCGTGATGCATCGCGACGGCTGGCTGT
>SAQE01000169.1 GCA_004020545.1 Mesorhizobium sp.
ATACCAACGGTCTTGGCTGCTGACTCTTTTGTGATTTTGGCCGATTTGCGCGCCGTGATTCCCTATTGCCAAAGGAGATTCGGCGATGGGATCAGCGGTGAAGTTGCGGACGAACTTTTCGGCGGGGGAGCTTCGCCGTCTTGCGCGGAACTCAAAGGATGTGCGCCAGAGCAGCCGGCTGTTGTCGATCGCGGCGGTTCTGGACGGCATGAGCCGGGCCGATGCGGCCCGGATCGGCGGGATGGATCGCCAGACGCTACGCGACTGGGTGCATCGGTTCAACACGGCCGGCCCCGATGGTCTTGTGGACCAATGGGCGCCGGGACCAGCGTCCCGGCTGTCGCATGAGCAGCAGGCCGAACTGGCCGCGCTTGTGGAGAAGGGCCCGGATCGTGCCGTCGATGGCGTCGTTCGCTGGCGGCGGATCGACCTGAAGAAAGCCATCAAGGACCGCTTCGGCATTGATTATGACGCGCGCTATGTCGGGAAGCTGCTGCACAAGCTCGGCTTCTCCCACATGAGTGTGCGACCGCGTCATCC
>SAQE01000016.1 GCA_004020545.1 Mesorhizobium sp.
CGAGCATCGTCTTCGTGCCGCCGCCCTTCGCCGCCGATTCGATCATGGAGGCGGCGGATGCCGGCATAAAGCTCTGCGTCTGCATCACCGACGGCATCCCCTCGCAGGACATGATGCAGGTCAAGCGCTACATGCGCCGCTACCGCTTCGAGGACCGCATGCGCCTCGTCGGGCCGAACTGCGCCGGCGTCATCACGCCCGGACAGGCGCTGATGGGCATCATGCCCGGCAGCATCTATCTCCCCGGCCGCGTCGGCATCGTCGGCCGCTCCGGCACGCTGGGCTACGAGGCAGCCTCGCAGATGAAGGCGCTTGGCATCGGTGTGTCGACCAGCGTCGGCATCGGCGGCGACCCGATCAACGGCTCGTCCTTCAAGGACATTCTGCAGCTCTTCGAGCGGGACGAGGACACCGACGCCGTGGTGATGATCGGCGAGATCGGCGGACCGCAGGAAGCCGAAGCCGCGATCTGGGCGCGCGACAACATGCGCAAGCCGCTGATTGCTTACATCGCCGGGCTTTCGGCGCCGAAGGGCCGCCGCATGGGCCATGCCGGCGCCATCATCTCGGCCTTCGGCGAGTCGGCGCAGGAGAAGGTCGAGATCCTGAAGGACGCTGGCGTCGTCATCGTGCCGACGCCGGCAGCGTTCGGTGCAACGGTCGCCGATGTCCTGAAACAGAGGCTGAAGGCGGCTTAAGCCCGCGCCTGGCCCGGCCGAGGTGGTGCGTCGAAATCGCTGGCAGCATCGCGAACTGCTGGACGCGTCCGGCGGTTCGCCGTGCGATTGCGCAAGTTGAGAGGTTATGAATGAAGCCGCGTGTGATCGTAACCCGACGTTGGCCGGCCAAGGTGGAGACGCTCCTGACGGAACGGTTCGACGCGGTGCTGAATGCCGATGATGTGCCAATGACACCAGCGGATTTCGCGGCGGCGTTCCGGGCCTATGACGCAATCCTTCCCACCGTCAGCGATCGACTGCCTGCGTCAGTGTTTCCGTCTGAAGGCTGTCGCACCAGGTTGCTCGCCAACTTCGGAGTCGGTTTCAGCCATATAGACACGGCGGCTGCTCGAGACCGCGGTATTGCCGTCACCAACACGCCGGGCGTGCTGACAGATTGCACGGCCGACCTCGCAATGAGCTTGCTCCTGTTGGTGGCACGGCGTGCCGGCGAGGGTGAGCGGCAACTGCGCGCCGGCGCCTGGAGGGGATGGCGTCCAACCCATCTCATCGGCACCAGGGTTTCGGGCAAGAAGCTTGGAATCATCGGCATGGGACGCATCGGCAAGGCCATGGCGAGCCGGGCGCATTTCGGCTTCGGCATGGACGTCGTCTTCTACAATCGTTCCAAGGTTGACGACGACGAGACCCGGTTAATGTCTGCCCAGCAACTTCCATCCATCGAGGCAGTGCTGGCGGAGTCCGACTTCGTCTCGCTGCATTGTCCAGGTGGAGCCGAAAACAAGCATCTGATTGGCGAGGCAAGGCTCTCAATCATGAAGCCGACCGCTTTCCTCATCAATACGGCGCGCGGAGATGTAGTCGACGAGACCGCCCTTGTCCGCGCGCTCGACAAGGGAATAATCGCCGGCGCCGGACTCGACGTCTATGCGGAAGAACCGGCAGTGCCCCGAGGCTTGGTTGAGCGGGAGAACGTGGTTCTCCTTCCCCATCTCGGCAGCGCGACCGCGGAGACACGAGAGGCGATGGGCATGAAGGCCCTGGACAATCTCATCGCTTTCTTCGACGGCAAACCCGCTCCGGATCGGGTGGTGTGATGGTGCTGCCCGGCCCTGCGCCGGCATTTATGGACCTCCGCAAGCAGGCGATCGACCTGTTTCGGACGGGCGTCGCCGCGGCCGAGCCGGGCCCTGCGGTTGTCGCTGCGCTGGAACGGCACTCTGAGCGGCTTGAAAAGGCCAGGCGCGTCATCGTTATCGCCTTCGGCAAGGCGGCTTGCGCGATGACCTGCGCGGCATTGCCGCTGATTGGCGGCAAGCTGCACAAGGCCGTGGCTGTCACCAATGCCGAAAATGCCGTGGCGATCGATGGCGTGGCGGTCATCACGGCCGGGCACCCCCTGCCGGATCAGGGTAGTCTCGACGCGGGCCGTGCCGTCGAGAACCTTGCCCGATCGGCGGAGTCTGGCGACCTTCTTCTCGTTCTCGTCAGCGGTGGCGGCTCGGCGTTGTTATGCGCTCCCTCGGCCGGGCTGTCGCTGGCTGACAAGATTGCGCTCAACGACACCCTCATCCGTTCGGGTGCCGACATTCGGGAAATCAACACTGTCAGGCAGCATTTTTCGCGCCTGAAGGGTGGACGCTTGGCGCAATTGGCATCGAGGGCCGACATACTGTCGCTCATTGTCTCGGATGTGCCCGACGATGACGTTCGCCTTGTGGCCAGCGGCCCTACAGCTCCGCTCTACGCTTCCGCTTCCCATGCGCGCAACGTGCTTTCGAAGTATCGGGTCGACTCGTCTTTCAAGGACGCTCTTCTTTCGCCTGACGAGCGCTTTTCAGAAGCGATGTTCGGCCGCATCGAGAATGTGGTCGTCGGTTCCAATCGCATGAGCGTTGAAAGCGTGATGGCAAAAGCCCGGCAACACGGCATTCATGTCGTCAAGGCCAGCGACTGGTTGTCCGGCAATGTCTGTGACGCTGCTGGCACGCTCCACGCTATCGCGCTCCAGCATGCCTGCCATTCAGGACCGGTGGCGGTGGTCGCCGGCGGCGAGACAACCGTCGAGGTCTCAGGCACGGGCAAGGGAGGACGCAATCAGGAACTGGCGCTGCGGTTCGCGCTGGCCAATGAAGAGAAACCGATCCGCCGCGACTGGGTGTTTCTGAGCGGCGGTACCGATGGCCGGGATGGTCCCACCGACGCGGCCGGGGCTATCGTCGACGCCGGGTCCACGTTCCGAATGCGCAATTTCGGCCAGGAGCCCGCCGTCCTGCTGGGCAACAATGATTCCTATGCCGCGTTGGCAACGTCCGGAGATTTGTTGATGACTGGCGCTACCGGCACCAATGTCGCGGACCTGCAGATATTGTTGATGCAGTAGCAGTCATCGCATTCCACGCCGTCCAGCGATATGAAGCCGGCGCCGGCCGTAGCGCGCGCAAGGTTCATGCCTCGCGAGGCCCCAATCCAACAGTGTTTCGGCCTGATCGATTGTACTATAAGGAAAATTAAATTCATGCTATGAATGGAGATCGCGACGATCGGGGATCAATGCCGAAAGGTGGTCGAAGCAGGAAAGCGATCGGCAGCGTAGGGGACTGCAAGGGAGAGGGCGCAAGAGCCGAAGGCTGGGAACGCGCATGAATGCCGCCGAGTCTGAGATCAGCGCCAATGTATCGGGACTTAGGTGGAGTCAATGCCCGAAAAGAGCAGATTCAGGATCTTCATCGGAGAGCGCAATCCGCTCGTGGTCGCCGCCCTTGGGGATATGATCTCGCGAGATGACCGCTTCGATCTCGTTGGTAGCGTCCAGGCCGGTGAGGCTTTTCTCCGGGCGGCGTCAGCCTCAACTCCTCAGTTCGACCTCGCCGTGCTCGGGTGGAAATTGTCGGATATGGACGCCGGCGCTGTCATGACGGAGATGCAGCGGCGCAACCTGCATGCGCGCCTCGTGATCTTTTCCAACGATCACGACATCGCTATCCTCAAGCAGTGCGTGCGCCTTGGCGTTCAGGGGTTCTGCTATCAGTTCGATGACCCGGCGATCCTTTTCGACACCCTGGTCGCGGTCGCCAATGGCCGGATTTGTGTTCCTTACCTGGACGTCTCGAAAATCAACGACACGCCGATGTCGCGACTGACGACACGCGAGCGCGAGCTGCTTTCGGTGCTGGCCGACGGCTGGACCAATCTGCAGATCGCGACCCGCACCGGAATTTCCGAGAACACGGTCAAATACCACCTCAGGAACCTCTACGACAAACTTGACGTCCGCAATCGAGCGATGGCTGTGGCGCTCTACGCCGGCGAGAAAAACCGAGGGCGCGTTTGAACTCGCCGTGAGGGTTTGCGATGGGCTGCATCGCTGTCCCTGGCAATCCTTTGTGCGGGACAGTCGTCACGGCCTGGGGACTACTCGGTCCTATGTCCGGGCGGCTTTGAAACAATCCCTGACAGCTGGGTCCCTCCAAGGAAAGTCCGGGTGCTACGGTCGCGTTTGTCCGTCCATGTCAGGGATAAGCGGGAAGGGCGCCAGGGTCTACCCGCGCAGCGAATAGGGGCATCGCAAGCCTTGCCGCGTCGGCGTAAAGCATCCGTCCTGAGGCGCGAACCAGATCCCTGCCGATGATCGCTTCCAGAACACCTTGTGTTCTCAGCGGCATCAGATCGGTGCAGTCGCTCATTCTGACGAAAACGCTGCTGATCGGTATGGCAACGCCGTGGATTGGAACGAGTGGCTCTTCGTCTTTCTCGCCCCATTCCTCGAGCGCCTCGAGCGCTTCGTGAAACGCGTTCTGGAGGGTGATTGGCGCATGCCCTTCAAAGAGATCTGGAAACACCTTGTGCATATCCATGTCCAAGCCCCTCCCCGAGGTCCCCTTGTGAAACGCGCCGAGTTGGCGGTTTGTGGATCTGGACCTCAGTCTTAAATGCCTTGCTTCCTTTTCCTATAAGGCAACATGTTTGCATAACAGTTAAATGGCGTCCAGCTCCAAATCGCGCTGGACCAATGTTGGCAAGATCGTGATTCATGCCTGGTTGGGTGGTCCCAGGTCAGCCTTGCCGATCATCATTCGGTTGGTGCTCCAACCCACCCGAACGAATGGCAAATCTACCCGTCCGGGCGTTTTCAAGAAGACGGAAAGTCTATCTGCTTCCAGATGGAGAATCCCCGGGTGTCCGCTTCGCTGGGCAAGCTCGGGACAACATCGGAAGAATGGGTGCCGCTTTGAACGACAGCAGACCACTCAGCTGTCACGAGGACGTCCGGAGCCTGCTTTTCAGGCTCCTGACGACCGTTGTCAGCACACGGGAACCCGGGCTGGGGGAAGTTCTGACCGGGCGTGCAAGCCTCGACACCCTCACCGACGCTCAGCGCATTCCGGCCCTGCAGGCGACAGGGATATGGTTTCAGCTCGCCGCGATCGCCAACGAACTGCTGGCGATGCGTTCACGCCGCGAGCTTGAGCAGATGGGCGGCGCGGATGAGGTGATTGGCTCCTTCGCCAATGTCATAGGCGAAATGAAAACCGCCGGCTACCCGGCCGAGGAGATCCAAGCCACTCTCGATAAGCTGAGTGTCGGTCCAACCATGACCGCCCACCCGACCGAGGCAAAGCGAGTCACAATTCTCGAAATCCACCGGCGCATCTACCGCAAGCTCACCGAGCTCGAGCAGCAGCGCTGGGCGCCGCGCGAGCACCAGCAATTGGTTGACGATCTCAGAAGTGAGATCGAGTTGCTGTGGATGTCGGGTGAGTTACGGCTTGAACGCCCCTCGGTTGAAAGTGAGATTGCTTGGGGCCTGCATTTCTTCCGCGAGGTGATCTTCGAGGCGACTCCGAAGATCTATGATGCCGTGGAGGAAGCGCTCGTCCGTCACTACCCGGATTACGACCTCAAGGTGCCATCCTTCATGCACTATGCGTCGTGGATCGGCGGGGACCGTGACGGCAATCCGAATGTGACTGCAATCACTACCGCTTGCGCGCTCAAGGAATCGCGCCAGGCGATTATCGGCTGGTACATCCAGCAGGTTCGCCGACTGGTCACGGTGCTTAGCGTCAGCGCCAATGTCGTCGACATCCCTGAGGACTTCACCAAGGCGCTGGGTCAGGCGCTGCATCGGAGCGGTGCGGCTCGCGAGATTGTGGCGCGCAATCCGGGAGAGCCGCTGCGGCAGTTCGCGGCCGCGATGCTGGATCGCCTGCGGGCCATGCTCGGTGAGACCGCGGCCAAGCCGTATGCCCGCTCGGAGTTGTTCAACGCCGACCTGCACCACGTCGAAACGGTGCTTGCCAAACTGGGTGGCAACCACGTCGCGCGACGCTTCGTCCGCCCCCTGCGCCAGCAGGTCGAGACTTTTGGCTTCCGCACGGTCGCATTGGACATTCGCCAGAACTCGACGGTCGTCAATCGAGTACTGGCCGAACTTTTCAGACTTACAGACGCGGATCAGGCGCCAACGCCCGATACGCCACAATGGAGCACGCGCATTCGGACAGCACTCAGCACAGGCGAACAGCTTGGGATCGACCGGGGGGCGCTCTCGGCAGAGGCGTGCGAGCTCCTTGACCTGTTCGACGTCATCCGCGAGACCGCGTCTGGACTGAACGGCGGTGCAGTGGGCGCCTTCATCCTGAGTATGACACGCTCTTGCGACGACTTGCTTGCCGTCTATTTGCTCGGCCAATACAGCGGCATGGCCACCGCGCTCGACGGCAGCGGCACAATCGGACTGCGCGTCGTGCCACTTTTCGAGACCATTGCCGACTTGCGTGCCGCCCCCGACATTTTAGATCGGCTGCTGGCGGTCTCGATCGTACGCCGCTCGCTGCGCGACTTCTCCAACCGGCAGGAAGTCATGCTGGGATATTCCGACTCGAACAAGGATGGCGGGTTCCTCGCTTCGAACTGGGAGTTGAATAAGACGCAAAGGCGTATCCATGCCCTCGGCCAGAAGCGGAAGATCAAGATCAGCTTCTTCCATGGCCGCGGCGGTTCAGTCAGCCGGGGCGGTGCGCCGACGGGCCGCGCGATCGCCGCCCAGCCCGCCTGCACGGTCGACGGAGCGATGCGCGTGACGGAGCAGGGCGAGGTGGTGTCGTCGAAATTCGCCAACCGTGGCACGGGGCGTTACCAGCTCGAAATCTTCGCCGCGAGCGTTTTCGCCCACAGCGTCAAGTCGGCCAACGAGCCCGAGCTGAGGGACATTCCCGAGTTCAATGAGGCTCTGGAGGCGTTGACCGGCATGTCGCAGGCATCCTATTCGAGCCTTATCAATGAGCCGGGTTTTATCGACTATTTCCATCAGGCGAGTCCTGTGGAGGAGCTTTCGCTGCTCAAGATCGGATCGCGTCCGGCACGCCGCTTCGGGGCCCGCGACATTTCCGACCTGCGCGCCATTCCTTGGGTTTTCGCCTGGAGCCAGAACCGGCATCTGCTGACCAATTGGTACGGCATCGGCAGCGCGCTCAATTCCTTCCTCAATGTTCGAGGTAACGCCGGATTGGAGCTGCTCAGACAGATGTTCGAGCGCTCGCGCTTCTTCCGTCTCATCGTCGACGAGGTCGACAAGGGAATTTACCAGACCGACATGGAAATCGGCCGCCTCTATGCCGGTCTGGTCCAAGATCGCGAGGTGGGTGAACGGATCTACGGCAAGATCGCCACTGAATATCTGCTGACCCGAAAGATGATCGCCGAGGTCAATGGTGGCCTGAAAGTCTCGCAGCGCTTCCCCACCTTCAAGCGGCACTTCGATCGCATTAGGCCGCAGATGGACAGCATACACCGATTGCAGGTGCAGCTCTTGCGCGAGGTCCGCGCACAGGACGGCTCCACCGCAAAACCAAAGCGGGCGGTCAACGCGCTTTTGCTTTCGATCAACTGCATTTCAACCGGTCTTGGCTGGACTGGGTGACCGCAATCTTGACGCAAGCGTCGCGTCGCAAGGGAGGAGCCTTATGAATATTTCGACCAAACCCGGCACCAGCTTCGCAGGTCGATTCTTCCGCGCCGGCGTGGCCATTACGGATCGTGCCGTCAATGACGCCATGAAGCGCGAACTCACACGCCAGCGTGACGAGGTCGAGCTGATCGCTTCCGAAAACATCGTTTCCAAGGCGGTGCTCGAGGCACAAGGTTCGGTGCTGACCAACAAATATGCAGAGGGCTATCCGGGCCGCCGGTACTATGGCGGCTGCCAATTCGTGGACGAGGTCGAGGATCTGGCGCGCGAGCGCGCCAAGACGCTGTTTGGCTGCTCCTTCGTCAACGTCCAGCCAAACTCCGGCAGTCAGGCTAACCAATCGGTTTTCATGGCGCTGATGCGGCCTGGTGATACCTTTCTGGGTCTCAACCTCGCCGCTGGCGGGCATCTCACCCACGGCGCGCCGGTCAACCAATCCGGCAAGTGGTTCAATGTCGTTTCCTACGGGGTTCGCCGCGATACTCATCGCATCGACCTCGATGAGGTGCGCGATCTGGCACGCAAGCACCAGCCCAAGGTGATCCTTGCCGGCGGTTCCGCCTATCCGCGCATGATCGATTTCAAGGCCTTTCGCGCGATAGCCGACGAGTTCGGCGCAAAGCTGTTCGTGGACATGGCGCATTTTGCCGGCCTAGTTGCTGGTGGCGTCCACCCCAACCCCCTCGAATACGCCCACGTGGTGACCACAACCACCCATAAGACCCTGCGCGGCCCGCGTGGCGGCATGGTGCTGTCCAACGACGAGGAGATCGGGAAAAAGATCAACTCGGCGGTGTTCCCTGGCCTCCAGGGCGGACCACTGATGCATGTCATCGCGGCAAAGGCCGTCGCCTTCGGCGAGGCGCTTGCGCCCGAATTCAAGATCTATGCCGCAAATGTAGTGTCAAATGCCAAGGTATTAGCCGAAACGCTGTCCGAAGGCGGCGTCGATATTATCTCGGGCGGCACCGACACGCATCTAATGCTGGTCGACCTTTGTCGGAAGGGTCTAACCGGCAAGGCGGTGGAGGCAGCGCTCGGTCGCGCCCATATCACCTGCAACAAGAACGGCATCCCGTTCGACCCGCAAGGACCGATGGTAACGTCGGGCATTCGCCTAGGCACCCCGGCCTGCACCACACGGGGCTTGCTCGTGGAAGAATTCCGTCAGGTCGGACGCCTGACGATGAGCGTGATCGATGGGTTGTCTGCCAATGGCGAAGCCGGCAACGCAGCAATCGAGGCGGCTGTGCGCGAGGAAGTGCACGATTTGGTCAGCCAATTCCCGATCTACGACTGAGAGCAGCTCCGTTTTGATAGAATTGGTCGTCCAGAAGTTGGTTCTCAAGCAACTCCAGACGGAAAAGCAGCAACGCCTTTCCTCGCCGGTGAAGCCGAATTGCATCGCGCGCGGAGTGCTTCGGCAAGACGAGCGGATTCAGTCTAGACTAATCAGAGCAGTTCAGCGTTCAGTATAATCGCTGAACCAGCTATTTGTTTTACGCTATTCCGGACGGAAAGCGTCACGCACTTTTCCTGGAATTGCCCTACGTTCCATCGCTCCCGATTGGCGGGCGTAGGAAGACTGATTGCCATGCGCGCAAGTTCGCCCGAGATGTCGGCTAGCAGCGATTATCAATCGTGACGACGGCTTCAATTCCCACCGAGGCAACCCGAGCGGCAAGGCTTCTGGTGGTCGCGCTCCGCGATCGAAAGATGCATTCCTCCCGCGACCTGACTTGAGGTGTCGCGAACGTGCGCGCGAATGCAAACCCATATCCAGTTCAGTTCTGTTCAGGAGCATCTCTGCCTTGCCGACGCCATCCACTATCTGCACCGCGTCACTTGACAGGAAATTAACTTTGCCTGATATTCCTGTCGGGAAATTAATTTTCCCATACGAAAAAGCGAAACGAAGCCGAAAATGGCCGTCTGGAGGAGAACAAATGGAAGCAACACTCAGTAGAACTGACGAACTCAGCCTCAGCCAGCGCATCGATAGGATGCATGCCCGCGATCGCGCTGGCCTGCTGGTCTTCGTTGTCGTGCTGTGGGGCACACTTCTTTTCGCGCTGTTCAGCGTGTGGCCATTCATTTCGATCCCCGCCATGCGCGTTATCCTGTCGGTCGCGTGCGGATTGGTGCTGGTTTTCAACACCGCGGCGATAATCGCCATGCTGCGCCACTACGTCGAGGACAAGCACTTCATCTACGGACTTGACATCAAGCATCTCGACGAGATGCGCAGGCCTCGGGGCTAAGGAGCTAGAAAATGGCATATCAACCTCCCAAGCAAGGCCTCGCCGGTCAGGTATTCGACGTCATTACCCTGCTCGTACTGACCGTGGGCGCCCTCTATTTGCCCCTCTACCTGGGCTTTGCCGGCGCCGCCAAAACACCTAACCCCATCGCCAATCCGACCTGGGAAGCGCTTGGTCAGAATGCGACCGAGGCCAAACAATGGGCGGCGATTGGAATTGCCGACCCGGCTGCCGCGAACGACATCATCACCGCGCGCTTCGATTACAGCTTCAACTGGCTGCCGCTGATCGTCATGGCGGTGCTGGTTGTTGGCTATTTTGTCCTGGTCGTGCGGCTTTCCGACAGGGAATACCGCGAAGTGATCGAAGAACGCTTCGATCCCAAGCGGCGATAGGGAGGCGACCATGGATATCTGGAACATTCTCGAATACGTCGCCTGGGCCCTTTCAGCCATGTTTGGTGCGCTGATGCTCATGAACCTCATTCGCATAGACACCACCTACGACAACGAGCTGCTGGCCTCATCACGCGAAGGCGAGATCGAGGTGACGGCCGAGCGCCACCAAATCTGAGGGGACGGAAATGGCAAACGTGACTGCAACCGCACCCGCAACCGAGCGACTTCAGCTCCTGCGCGTGCTCGGCCCCGCCCATATCTGGGCCCTCGGCGTCGGCATCGTGCTGGTCGGGGAATATATGGGCTGGAACTTCTCTGTCGGCAAAGGCGGCATGATCGCCGGACTTGCCGCCTGCTGGGTGGCAGGCCTGCTCTACACATGCGTGGCGATGATCGATTCCGAAGTGACGTCAACCATTGCCGCGGCTGGCGGCCAGTACGCTCAAGCCAAGCACATTGTCGGGCCGTTGATGGCCTTCAATGTCGGCCTGTTCCTGGTCATGGCCTACACCATGCTCGAGGCGGCCAACGCGATCACCGTCGGCTATCTGCTCGATACGGTCGCGGGCATGATGGGCCATACCGGTCTCAACCAGAAGCCGTTCATCATCCTTTCCATCATGTTCCTGGCGTGGCTCAACTTCCGCGGTGTCTTGGCCACACTGACCTTCAATCTGGTCATCACCGCCATTGCCTTCCTGGCAATCATTGCCCTGTTCGTATCGGTGCAACTGGGCGCCTCAGCCGTGGCTATGGACTTTTCAGCGATTACCACGGCCCCGCTGCCCTATGGCTGGATCGGCATCGTCGCGGCGTTGCACTTCGGCTTGTGGTACTATCTCGGCATCGAGGGAACCTGTCAGGCCGCCGAAGAAGTGCGCTCGCCGGCGCGTTCGCTGCCTTACGGCACCATGGCCGGGATCATGACACTGCTGATCGCGGCGACCATGACCTGGTACGTCTGCTCCGGCCTCCTGCCTTGGGAATATCTCGGTCAGGCCGGAACGCCTCTCTTTGACGCCGCGCGCGTCACGGGCAACACCGGATTGATGGTGCTCCTCTTCGTCGGCACGATGTTCTCGACGCTCGCTTCGGCAAACGGATGTATCAACGATGCCTCGCGCGCCTGGTTCTCCATGGGCCGCGACCGCTATCTGCCGAGTTGGTTCGGGGCGGTGCACCCGGTCTATCGTACGCCGTACCGGTCGATCGTTTTCCTGGTTCCCATTGCCCTCATCTTCGCGCTTGGCGCGCCACTCGACCAGGTCGTGACATTCTCGATCCTGTCGGGCCTGCTCGGCTACACCTTCATGACCTTCAATATGGTCATGTTCCGGCGCAAATGGCCGCTCGAAACGATCAAGCGCGGCTATGTGCATCCGCTCCACCCGCTGCCGACGATCGTCCTGCTGACGCTGTGCGCTGCCGCGTACTTCGCTGTGTTCCTTGGCTACGGCACGCAACTCAGCGCGATGATGTGCTTCTACATCGTGGCATCGCTCTGGTTCCATTTCCGGCGCTATCGGTTCGTGCGTCGGGGCGACCAGTTCACCATGCCCTGGCCGAAGCCCCAAGGTTACTGAACCCGACAGACGTGGCGGCGCTTCCCGCGCTGCCACGTCTCGCATCAAGGCGATCTCGATGATCTCCACAATCGCTCTTTCTGCTTTCATCGCCGCCGCCTGCACCTGGATAGGCAAGCGCGCGATCAGCGACCATCGTGCCTCCCTCGCGAAACGCAGGGGGCTTCTTGACGAGGCGGCGAGGTCTTTTCCCGATGCGCGGATCAGCTTCGCCCCCGATCACTTTCCCATTCTTGTCAGCCGCCTTGAGGACGGCAGGCAGGTGCGGATCGAACTCCTTGCCGACACAATGGTCACACGTCGACTGCCGCAGCTCTGGCTCCGGGTGACACTCAGCGAAGTCAGCGAACGCAGCCGGCCAGCGATTGGCGTGCTCGCCCGCCCGACCGGTGCTGAATATTATTCGCTTGTCCATGACTTGCCTGAATGGATGGCGCCACCACAGATGGACGCATCAGTGTTGATGCGCGGCGATGGTCGCGCCACTGCCTGCCAGGTTGAGCGCGCCATAGCGATCTTCCGTAACCTCTTTTCCGATCCCGCCGTTAAGGAAGCCGTCATTTCGCCGCGCGGTACCCGGGTGATTCGCCAGGTCGGCCAGGGCGAGCGCGGAGCACATCTATTGCTGCGGCAGATCCGCTTTGCAGTCACCACGATTTCCGCCGATCTCGTCAGCAAGGCAGTCGCGGAGGCGCAGTCCCTCAGCGAGGCGCTGGCCGCGGGCGGCGCCATCACTGCTGTCCACGAAGCCGCGTGAGGTCGCCGATGGCTAAGCCAATCAATCCTTATCTGGTCCTCGCCATGGCGATCCTCTGCCCCGGGGCCGGTCATTTTGCCGTACGCGACCCGAGGCGCGGGCTAGCGTTTGCATTCTTCGTGCTTTTCTTTTCGGCGATCAGCTACGTGACGACCACCCCGGATCAATCGTTCATCGGGCGACATGCGTTTGGGTTGTTCGTGTGGGCACTGTCGATCCCAGATGCCTATCGTCGGGCTCGGGTCCTGGCGACGGCGGCATTAAGCGCGAGGCATCAAAGCGGTCTCGCTTGAGCGAAGATACTGCGAGATTCGCGCCGGTTCGTGCTCGCGCCGGCAATCGCCAGGGCAACCCAAGCCGCAACGATGCCTCTTATTGTCGGTATTTCGCCGCGGCGTGCCGCCGAATGGCGCTGCCCAGCGAGGCGTGTTATTCATCGGCGGCGACGGTACTTTCGGCGACACCTCCGAAGCGTTATTGCTCGGCCGAATAACCGAAATTCGTCCCGGCCGATACCGATACGTCCTGAGCCCTCAAAAATATTTTTGCGGCGATTTTCCATTTAAAATCAAAAGCGTAACTTTTTGGCGGCCTCGGCGTCGGAGTTTGCGTGCCGTCAGAATAAATTTGCTAGTGATTTCAGTATGTTATAGGGTATTTAGACAATCGAGGGGGCATCATTCCAGTTCGCGGCCAGAGGCAGGTAGCGCTTCCCTTCGACTTTAAGGCTGTCGCGGAACCATACGGAATGATACGGGAAGACTTCTGATTTTTACCGTCGAAAAAGTCAATGAAATCAATGCGTCTGGTTTGCCCTCCGGGTCCACCATTGTTGTTGTTTATCAAAGGCTTAGCACATATTTCTCCCGTCGGTTAGCCAGATCCCGGTGGCGAACCTCCGCGCATCATCTTGATTGTGTTGACTTACGGTGGGCTGCTGAGGCTCATCAAACGTAGTAGAAGGATCGCGGCGGGGCAGGCGGACCGACCGTGGTCCCTATCCCGTAAGGGGGAACCGTCAGAACGTGCAGCGGATACTCAACGATCTGCACAGAGAGCACATCGTCGCGTTCGATCCGAACCCGTATCAGCGTTGCGCACAACTCGTCGTCCTGACCGCTCGCGGCAGGGCGACCGATAACGCGGCCTTGCGGCTGCGGAGCCCTCTGGTTGGGGAGCTTGCGGCCGGCTCTCCGCGGGCGATGTCGCGGTCGCGCGCACGGTAATGATGGCGTTACGCCAAAAGCTGGAAATGCTTTTCGGCGACGAACCCAATGAACTCCGGTGACGTGCAGGGCCGTTTGTGAGAGGCAAATATGAGCGTGCGGTTGATCTTCAACATCTGGTCATACCCGGGCCGTGGCGCTGCCAGCAACGCAAGAGCCGGGAATGCACGAGCGCCGAGCTATTCCACGGAACAGGAGAGCAGGCGCACACGGTCCGGTTCCGGCGCATGGTGAAGATCCACTGGGAGAGGCGGGTTGGTCTGGCGGGATGAGACATAGCTAAACGACTTGGGCGCCGAGCACTCAAGCCCAGCGCCGGCTTCGATCACCCGCGCATGTCAGCAAAGTGGCGGTCAGGCCATCTTTGCCAATATCTTGGTCATATCTGCCGTGTCGAATGCCCTCAGCGTCTCAGTTCTGATGTTGCCCATTGATGCGATCGACAAGGCTAGTGCGGTCGCAGCAATGTCGTCTTCTGCCTCGGCAATAACTACGACATCATGTTTGCCAAGCGTCCACAACAGCGTGTGAACCTTGACCCCGCTTTTGCTGGCCATCGCCTTGAAGGCCTCAGCCCGCTTCTGAGTATCCTTTATAGTCCTGATACCTTGATCGGTGAAATTCGACAGTAATACGTAATGAGCCATTGGTTCCTCCCACAATTGGGAACCGGCGGGGCGCTCACGGCGCGTCCGCCGTTTCCCGGAACCACGATATCACGAGCCGGGTGCGCGAACCACAGGCGGTCAAGAAACGACAACGGCGCCCGGTGGCGTGTCGACCACATAGTACTTCTTCGTTGCGGCATCGCACCCATGACGTGCGGATCATGAATGCGAACTTTTGGGCCCGTTTCAGCCGTTGGGGTGTCGAGTGGCTCTCTACGAACCGGCGATGAGGTCGATCTTCGCGGCCATGATGAAGTCATTCTCGTGCAATCCCTTGATCTTGTGAGTCTGCAGCGAGATTGCCGCATAACCCCAACCGAAGCAGATGTCGGGATGATGCCGTTCTTGTTCCGCCAATCGGCCAACTTTGTCGACGAAGTCGAGCGATTGACGGAAGTCCGCAAATTTGAATTTGCGGCGTAGCAGGTGCGCCTCCCCTAGTTCCCAGCCAGGGGTCTGGGACAGGTAGCCCTCGGCTGCCTCCTGCGTTAGCGGCGCAACGCCGCCGCGGCAGGGCGTGCAGGTTTTCTGAGCAATACCATCGGTCATGGCAACCTCCCTTCGTGCTCATTCCGGGTGCGTGATCGCGTCTTTCACCTCGCCCGGTATTTGCTCGCATAGTGCTTGGCAAGCACCTTGCGAATCTGCTCGGCAAGCCGCTTGTTGCCGGTCGTCGCCCGCGCCTTGTCATCGCCTTTTTGCAGCTTCGGCGGATCGGCCCCGGGCCTCGTTTCGTTGACTTGGGCATCGCAATGGATCAACGCGGTGACGGACAACCGGTTTCGTTCAAAGGACGATCTCCACAGGACTGCCGATCGCGAGACCGAGCTCGCCGTCCGCGCGCCCTTGATTGACAGCAATCTCGGCAAGCCCGTTCGAGTTCTCGTACCAAAAGGCCGTGCCACGCGGCCGATCTCTGAAGGTCGTCGCGCCTTCCAGCACGCGATCTGCAGCGGCGAGCCTTGCGCCTGCCGGCAGCCTGGCTGCCCTCAGGCCGGTCAAGGCATTGCCGAAATGGTCGATATAGACGATCTCGGCGAGGTCCTCCGGCCAGTCTCTACGGCGATCTGCTTCATCCAGGCGCGGCCTTCCGGGCGGCGGCTCACGGCGTGCCAGCATGGCCGCGACCGGGGCAAACAGGTCACGCCCGTGGAAGCTGGCAGACAGGCGCTTTGGCTTCCAGTCGATATCCCAGCGAAACGTCTCGGCCGCGCGACGCTGGACCAGCTCGAACAGGCCGTTGCCGGGGCCGACATACAAGCGACCGTCGGCCTCGACGATGACCGACGGGCGCGTCCCTCCGACGCCTGGATCGACGACACAGAGAAAGACGGTTCCCGCAGGAAACCACTCCGCGTAGGCCGCCAGCAGGTAGGCCGACGCCTTGGGATTGCCGACCGGCGCATCGGAGAAGAGGTCGATCGCGGGGATGCCCGGCGCCATCTGGTGCAACACAGCTTTCATCTGGCCCGTGTAGGGGCCGTGCAAGCCGAAATCCGTGAACAAGACAATCATGGACGGGCACCGACTGCGCTGCGATGGACATACAAATAGTCGGCCGGAAGGCGCATCCGCCGGCAGGCCTGAACGGCTGGGCTGGTTTCGATGACGAGGCGATCCGCCAAAGCCCCTGCCTGCCGGACTGCTTCGGCTTCCCAACGGCGCAAGCCGTGCCCGGTGAGCCCCAACTGGGCCTGCATCCAATCGGGCACCAAATCAACAGCGGCCGCCACCAGTAGGCGCTGTGCCGGCCTCAGCGGCAGCGGCAGGATAGGCGCCGACCGCATGATCGCGAGGAATTCGAACACAATGGCCGAGCGCTGCAGCCGTCCTGCGGTCGCATGGAGCAGCGCTTCAAGCTCGGCTTCCGATCCCGGTGCGCCTGTAGCGCCGAAAAGGCGCGCGGCGGGAACGCCCTCGCCGTAACAGCGGTCGCGCTCCGATGCGGAGAGCTGCCGCATATAGGTGTGATAAGCCTGGACAAAGCCGTATCCCGCCGTGGCCTGAACCCAGTTCAGAAGGTCGGGGTCATTGGCATGGTACGTCTCTCCTGACGATGTCACGCCTGCGACCCGGTCGTGTATCCGCCGAACACGGGCGATCATAGCCTCGGCCGTGGTGCGGGAACCGTAGATGGTCACCATGGCAGCGAGCCCCGTGCTGTGCAGTCGCCGAATTGGATTCAGGCGGAAAGACGTATGCTCCCACACGCCGGTGCGCACGTGCGGTTCTGCAAGCTCCATGATCACGGCGGCGACACCGCCGATGAACAGCGAAAGCGGGTTCTTGAACACGCGCCACGACACCGAGTCCGGCGATACCAGTCCAGCCTCGCCGATCGGTCGCGAGAAATCGATGTGAGGCTGGTCGCCAGGCTGCAGCACCGCCCGCGCTACCGCCTCTAGGAGGCTTTGCAACGGCCAAGGCAGGACGATCGGCGTGGTCATGGCAAACGAGCGCCATTCGCAAGAACGCGCGCTTCCGAACAGCGCAGTTGAGCCGCTGGACGCACTTGGCGAAATTACGGCCACTTTCCGCGGGGCTCGATCGCGCATCGTAGCTCAATTGGATGACCGTGCCCACCGTCAGTTCACATTGTCGGCCAGGACAGCGTAAGCCTCCTCTCAGTTCCAACACACGTTGAGGCGCGGGCGCCGTCTTGAGGCTGCGTTGCGACACTTCACGGTTGATCCGAAGCGAGGATAGGCGCTCTATCGAAAATGTACGAGACAATATTGGATGACAGTTCGTTTCGCCCTGCTGCTACCATGCGTCGTAGCCAGTGATGGCAAGGCTGTGATACCATTGCACAAGTTGCGCCGCCGTTGGCAATTGCCGTTCCCGCGCAGCCAAACGACTGCGCGGTGCTGATCGGGTCGCGGGTCTCGTCCCGTGACCGAGTGGCCTCGGATCATGGAACTCGTCGTCGCTCTTGGGCTGATCGTCTTCAAGGTCGCGTTGCTGATTGCGATCCTGCTGCTGCTGCCCTTGCCGCTGACCTGGCTGGAACGCAAGATCGCGGGGCACATCCAGCAGAGGATGGGGCCGATGCGTGTGGGCTGGCATGGGCTGCTGCAGCCGGTAGCGGACGGGGTCAAGCTCTTGACCAAAGAGGACCACATCCCGGCCGAGGCCGACCGCTTCCTGTTCAAACTGGCGCCAATCCTGGCGCTCGCTCCGCCCTTCGTGGTGTTCGTCGCGATACCCTTCGGCGAATCCGTCTCGGTGCTCGGCACCAAGATCACCCTCTACGTCTCCAACCTGAACGTGGCGCTGCTTTTCGTCTTCGCGGTGATCGGGATCGAGGTCTATGGCGTCATCTTCGGCGGCTGGGCGGCGAACAGCAAATACGCCGTCCTGGGCAGCCTCAGGACCTGCGCGCAGATGATCAGCTACGAGATTCCGATGGGGTTCGCGGTCATCGGCGTGGTCATGCTGGCGCAATCCATGAGCCTGCTCGACATCGTGCGGGCGCAAGCCAATGTCTGGAACATCGTCTACCAACCGGTCGGGTTCTTCGTGTTTTTCGTCGCCGGCCTGGCCGAAGCGCAGCGCATTCCCTTCGACCTGGCGGAAGCGGAAGGCGACCTGGGGGCCGGGTTCCATACCGAATATAGCGGTATCCGCTTCGCATTCTTCATGGTCAGTGAATACGCCATCATGCTTCTGACGTCGGTCCTTGCGGTGATCCTGTTCTTCGGCGGCTGGAACGGCGTGCTGGTCCCGTTGCCACCGCTCCTCTGGTTCGTGCTCAAGGTCGCGTTCTTCGTCTATGTGTTTATCTGGTTCCGCTTCACTTTCCCGCGCTATCGCTATGACCAACTGATGGCGATCGGGTGGAAAGTCTTGCTTCCTTTGTCGATGGCGAACATAATCATAACCGGTGTTGCTTTCCTTTAGGGGCTGCAACGAGGCGACTATGTCGCGCGCACTGGACAGAACTGGAATATGGATCGGCTGGGCGTTCTTCGCCGATCTGACGAACGCCTTGGCGCTGACCTTCGGCTACATGTTCTCCAGACCCGTGACCATGCAGTATCCGGACAAGGAAAAATGGTTGCCCTATTCGCGTTACCGCGGGCATCACTTCCTGAAGCGCGACGACGAGGGCGAGATCAAATGCGTAGCCTGCGAACTCTGCGCGCGGATCTGTCCCTGCGACTGCATCGAGGTCATCCCCTACGAGGACGAGAAGGGCAACCGACACCCGGCAAAATTCGAGATCGACATGGCCCGGTGCCTGTTCTGCGGGCTGTGCGAGGACGCCTGTCCGGCGGACGCGATCGCGCTTGGCCAACAATACGAATTCTCGAGTTTTTCCTCAGCTGACCTGGTTATCGGACGTGACGATCTGCTCGGCAAGCCGGGCAAGGCGACGACCGGCGGCGGCGTGGTCGCTGCACGCCTGAACACTGAACAGGACGTGCTGGTCGAGACGAGCGAGCCGCAGGGGTACAACTGGTGGCGGAATATCCGACGAACGTGAAGGCGCGCCAGCTGGCAAGCCGGAGCGCGCAGACAGGAGGCTCATATGCTGGTCTGCCAAATCTTGAAGGCCAAGGCTCCCGAGGTCGTCTCGGTCACTCCAGGTCAGACAATGGAGGAAGTGCTACGGCTGTTTAGGGAGAACAACATCGGTTTCGTGGTCGTCAGCCGTTTCCCCGGCGATTGCATGGGCACGCTGTCGGAGCGGGACTGCTGCAATGCCGTGGCCGAACACGGAACCAGGGCGCCCTTGATGCGGGTCGCCGAGATCATGAACCGCAGTGTGGCGACCTGTTCGACACAGGATTTTCTGCCTTCGGTGATGGCGATCATGACCGAACGGCGCACGCGCCATGTGCTGGTCGTGGATGGCCGCACGATTGTCGGCGTGGTGAGCATCGGCGACGTGGTCAAGCATCGTCTCGAAGAATTGATGAGCAACGAGCAGGTGCTGCACGATTACATTGCCGGGACCGGTTATCACTGACCGCCGGGTCAAAGGCGCAGGGGGCAGGCTGCCGGGGAACCGGTGGTGCCTCAGCCCGGATTGCCAGGCCACGCCCCGACGCCGGCGAGAGTGGCGATCTCGAAAGCCGCGTGCGCCATTTCAACTTCCACCGGGCATGGGTATTCGCCCCGCCGCAGCAGGCTGTTGAGACGTAGCGATCTGTAGTTCTCGGGAACGAACACGAGGCCGTTGGGAAAACGCTTGTTGACCTTGAGCTTCGCCGTCAGTTCGCCCTGGGCCGATCGCACGACCACCTGATCGCCATCCGCAAGGCCAAGCTGCGCTGCATCCGGCGCGCTCATCTCGATATATGGGTCATCCGCGACGGTATTCAGGATCTCCGAGCGCTCGGAAAGATATCCGTTGTGGAACAGGCAGTTGCCGGTGACCAGCATGAGCCCGCCGGCGGCATTGGGGGCTGGCGGGGGGGCGAAGAACTCGCCTGCCGGCGGCGCAAGGGTCGCCTTAGTGAACACTCCGTCGGCGCCAAGCTCGCCCTGCGTCAACCCCTGGTATGCCGGAACCAGCCGGGCAATCTCGCCGAAGATTTCGCCATGGATCGACGGCCGCAACGCCTGGCCGCGAAGCGCCGCTACGAAGTCGAAAATCGCCAGATTGTCCCGCGCCTCAAGGGCGGGCTCGCGGAACTTGCAGACCTTCTGGGCGCGGCCTTCATTGTTGGTGAACGTGCCGGCTTCCTCGCCATAGCTTGCCGCGGGCAGCACGACATCCGCCAGGCCCGCCGTATCCGTAAGGAACGCGTCCTGCACGATCAGGAGATCGACGGCACGAAGCGCGCGCTGCACGAATCCCCGGTCGGGATAGGACATCATTGGGTCGCTTCCGGCTATATAGAGCGCACCCATTCGCTTCCTGTCACAAAGCTCCAGCATGGCGTCGAAATCCAAGCCCGGTTCAGACGGCATCTCGGCGCCCCAGGCCCGTTCGAGCGTTGCGCGTGCCGCATCGTCGGCGAGCGCGCGCAACCCCGGCAGCGCCGTCGGCAGAACGCCCATGTCCCAGGCGCCCAGTTGGTTGGCACGGTCGAAGAGGAACTGCATCGCCAGGCCCTTACCGAGTGCGCGCAGGACCTGCAAAAGGTTGTTGAGCTGGTACAACGTCGCGCGCGCCCGGGGTGATCTCAAGAGGTCGGCGCTGACAAGCACACTGGCGCTCCGGCCTTCCAGCAGCGCTGCGGCCAGGCGGTCCGGATCGTCACTGTCGGCGGCCGCTGCTGGCCGGCCGGTTTTCACGCCGATGTCCGCAAAAACGTCGCCCGGCAATGCCTGACCAGCCGCCCCCAGTCCGCTCACCACTGCGGCAAGGCCCTGAGCCTCACCGCCCGGCGGCACTCGAACGACCACGTGGGCATCGGCGTCCAGACGCGAAGGTCGTGCCGAGAGCATGAGCAACCGGGTCTTCCGCCGCCGCGCACCGTCGCGCAGCAAATATTCCGTGACGGGATTTTCGTCCGTCACATTGCCGCCGACGACAAGCACACAGTCGTTGCCTATCACCTCCTCCAGCGGCGCGCGCGTGTAGAAGCCGGCCACCAACGGGCCGAGCGCATCAAAGGGCGTGGACCAGCGCGAGGAGCAGTCGATATTGTTGGTCCGGAATGCCGTCCGCATCAGCTTCTGGAATTGATAAAGCACCTCGTTGGGCAGGCGCGGCGAGGCCAGCCCGCCCGCAGCCTTGCTGGCGACGGCCGACAGCCGCCGGCGGAGGTAGTCCCCCGCTTCGTCCCAGGAAACCGGGACCTGGACCCCGTCACGACGGATCATCGGTCGCTTGATCCGGTCCCGACTGCCGACGAAGTCGAGACCGAAGCGCCCGCGCACGCAGAGCGTTTCGCGGTTGACTCCGTGCTCCACCTTCGAGCGGACCCGCATGAACTCGCCCTTGCGTGTACCGACGGTCAGTTGGCAGCCGGTGCCGCAATGCGGGCAGACCGTGTCGGTCTCGACCAGATCCCAGGGCCGCGCCTTGTAGCGATAGGGGAAGCTCATCAGCGCGCCGACCGGGCATACTTCGACGCAATTGCCGCACTGGTCGCAACTCGCGAGACTACCCTCGAAGCCGGTGACAGCGGTGTCCATGCCTTTTTCAACGGTGCCCAAGGCAACCGCGCCGACGACTTCTTCGCACATCCGGACGCAGCGCTGGCACTGGATGCAGCGGTTGACGTTCATGATGATGACCGGGCTGAGACGGATGTCCTCGGAGTGGAACACTCGCTTGGCATCGTGAAAGCGGCTTGTGCGAGGGCCATACGCCATCACCATGTCTTGAAGCTCGCACTCGCCGCCCTTGTCGCAGATCGGGCAGTCGAGAGGGTGGTTGGCGAGCAGCATGTCGAGCATGGAAGAGCGCGTTTCGTCGATCAGCTTTGTGTTCGTGCGCACCACCATGCCGTCGGTGACCGCGGTGGCGCAGGAAGGCTGCAGTCGCCGCTGCCCCTCAATCTCCACCAGGCACATGCGGCAGGAGGCCAGCGCCGGCAGCCGCTTCAGATAGCAGAAGGTCGGGATGTCGATGCCCAAACACTCGGCGGCCTGGAGCACCGTGGAGCCCGCCTCCACTTCCAGCGTTCGTTCATCGATTGTGACGCGAACCATGGCTTCCTCGCGGTCCTCTCGTTGCGCCCTCCTCAGTGAAACGGGCACCTCCGCTCCTCGATGTGCGTGACGAATTCATCTTCGAAATGAGCCAGTGCCGCCCGCAGGCCCATCGCCGCGCCGTCGCCAAGGGCGCAGAACGTGTTGCCGAAAATGCCTTTGCAGAGCGCCTCCAGCTGTTCCATATCGCCAGGCGCGCCCCGGCCCGCCTCGACCCGGCGCAGGACTTTCACGACCCAGTTCAGCCCTTCGCGGCAGGGGGTGCACTTGCCGCAGGACTCGTGGTGGAAGAACTCGATGATCCGGGTGGCGACTTTGACGATGCAGGTCGAGTCGTCGATCACGATCACCCCGGCCGAGCCGAGCATGGAGCCGGCAGCAGCCAGCGAGTCGAAGTCCATCCCGACGTCCAGCCCGCGCTCCGGGATCAGCGGCGCCGAAACCCCGCCCGGGATCACCGCCTTGAGCTTGCGCCCCGGCAGCGGCCCGCCGGCGCAGTCCTCGACCAGTTCGCGCAGCGGTATCCCCATCGGCAGCTCGTAAAGGCCCGGCTTCCGCACCTGTCCGCTGAGGCAATAGAGCTTCGGGCCGGGGCTCTTGTCCGGGCCGATGCCGCGGAACCAGTCGGCCCCTCGCACCACGATATGCGGGACACAGGCCAGCGTCTCGACATTGTTGATCACGGTCGGGCTGGCGTAGAGCCCCTCGACCGCCGGAAAAGGCGGCTTCAGGCGCGGCTGCGCCCGCTTGCCTTGGAGCGAGTCGAGCATCGCGGTCTCCTCGCCGCAGATATAGGCGCCGGCGCCGCAATGGATGTGCACGACGAAGCTGAAATCCGAGCCCATAATCCGTGTTCCCAGATAACCCTTCGCATGAGCCTCGGCGATCGCCTGCTCCAGCCGTGAGATCGCCAGCGTGTATTCCCCGCGGATGTAGACATAGGCGGTTTCCGCTCCTATCGCGTAGGCGCAGATCGCCATGCCCTCGATCAGTTGGTGCGGGTCACGCTCCATGATGATCCGGTCCTTGAAGGTGCCCGGCTCGCCTTCATCAGCGTTGCAGCACAGGTATTTCGGCTTGCCGGCACGCTTGGGCACGAAGCTCCATTTCATGCCCGTAGGGAATCCGGCTCCGCCGCGACCGCGCAGGTTGGATTTCTTGACGAGGTCGATGATCTCGTCGGGCGTGTGCTCCCGCAGCGCCTTGGCCAGCGCCCGGTAGCCGCCGCCGGCCTCATAAGTCGCGAGCAGATGGCCATCCGGCACGTCCACGTTGCTGAGAAGGACCGGTTCGAACATGGCGCTATTCTCCCGGCGGTCCTGCGGCGGCGAGCTCAGCGCCAGTCGCTAGCCGCACCGTCGCGCGTAACCTGCCCAGCAGCGCGTCGATCCGCGCGATGTCGAGGTCGCCGTGATAGTCGTCGCCGACCTGCATAACCGGAGCCATCTCGCAAGCGCCGAGGCATTCGACGGTCGAAAGCGTGAACAGCCCGTCCGAGGTCGTGCCGCCTTTCTTGATGCCGAGCACCTCCTCCAGGTGCCTCAGCAGGTCTTCGGATCGGCGCAGCATGCAGGAGACATTGTCGCAGAGCTGCAGATGGAACATGCCCACCGGCTCGGTATGGAAGAGGGTGTAGAAGGTCGCCAGTTCGTAGACCCAGATCCGCTCGACGCCGAGGATGTCGGCGACCTCTTCCAGGACCGAGCCGGGCAGATGGCCATGTTCCCTCTGGGCGATCAGAAGTGCGGGCATGATCGCCGAGCGCTGGTCGGGATATCGCGCCGCCGCCTCTTCGATCTTTTCGCGCATGGTCATCGCGTCCAAATCCCTGCTACTTGTCCACCTCCGCCATCACGGGGTCGAGGCTGCCGAGCACGGCGATCATGTCCGCCAGATAGCGCGCATTGGTGACCCCGAAGAGCGCCTGAAGGTTGACGAACGAGGGTGACCGCACCTTCATGCGGAACGGTTTCGGCGACCCGTCGCTGATGATGTAGAAGCCGAGCTCGCCCTTTGGCGCCTCGATCACCGAATAGACCTCTCCCTTCGGCACCTTGAAGCCATAGGCCGACAGGTCGAAATGCTGGATCAGCGCCTCCATCGAACAGTGCACCCGGTCCTTGTCCACCGGGAAGGCGATCGTCGGCATGTCGATCTGGAACGGCCCGTCGGGCATCTGGTCGAGGCATTGCTCGATGATCCGGACGCTCTCGCGCATTTCCTCGACCCGGCATCGCCAGCGTGCGTAACAATCGCCCTCCTGGCTGGTGATGACATCGAAATCGAGCCGGTCGTAAATCTCGTAAGGCTCGTCGCGGCGGATATCCCAGTCGACGCCCGAGGCGCGCAGGTTCGGGCCGCTCAGGCCGAGATCGATGCCGTCTTCGGCCGAGATGACACCGATCCCTTGCGTGCGCTTCAGGAACACGCGGTTGCTGTCGAGCAATCGTTCATAGTCGCGGATCCGGTTCGGGAAGATGTCGCAGAACTCTCGGATCTTAGAGAAGAACCCGTCGGGCAGGTCCTCGCGCACGCCGCCGACCCGGCAAAAGGAGGTGTGCATCCGCGCCCCGCTGATCATCTCCAGCAGGTCCATGATCATTTCGCGCTCGCGCATGGCGTAGAGGAGCGCGGTCATCGCGCCCAGGTCCATCGGCAGCGCGCCGGTGATCAGGAGATGGCCGGAAATCCGTGCCAGTTCTGCCATCAGCACGCGGATGTATTGTGCGCGGACCGGTGCCTGGATGCCGAGCAGCTTCTCCACCGCAAGCGCGAATGCCAGGTTGTTCGAGGGCGGGCAGAGGTAGTCGAGCCGGTCGGTCAGCGGAAAGATCTGGGTGTAGGTGAAGCTCTCGGCCAGCTTTTCGGTGCCGCGGTGGAGGTAGCCGATGTGCGGGTCGACACGCTCGACATATTCGCCGTCCAACTCGAGGACGAGGCGCAGCACTCCATGCGTGCTGGGATGCTGCGGCCCGAGGTTGAGAAGCACTTCCCTGGTGTGGGGCGCATCCGATTCAGAACAGCTCAATTCCGTGACTTCGGTCATCTCAAGTCCGCGGTGTGGAGCGGCCTCCCAGCGGAATGTCCTCGGTGGCAAGGTCGGGTTGCGTCGGCGGCGAGCCTTCGGCGCCGAACGGGTTGAGCTTGTCCTTGTAGCCCCGCAGCGGAAAGTCCTTGCGCTGCGGGAAGCCCTGGAACCCTTCCCACATATAAATCCGGCGCAGGTCGGGGTGGCCTTCGAACCTGATCCCGTACATGTCCCAGGCCTCGCGCTCATGCCAGTTGGCGGTGCGCCAGACCCCCGTAACCGACGGGACCCGGGGCGGATCACCGAGGCGGCACTTGATCCGCACGCGCCATTTGTTCGGCAGCGAACAGAGGTGGTACACCGCCTCGTAGCGCGGCATCTCGGGGTAGTGATCGACCCCGCAGATGTCGGACAGGAAATCGAACCGAAGCACCGGGTGTTCCTTCATGAACCGGCAAAGCTCGACGATCATGTCAGGCGGAGCGGCGAAAGCGTGAACCCCGTGCGAAAAGCCGAGTTCCTCGATTGCCTCCCCGAAACGTTCCACGACCAGGGTGCGGATGAGGGATGTCTCCACGCTCATGGCACCGCGACCCGGTCCAGGGGCCCCGCAGCCAGCGCCCTGGATTTCTTGATCTTCTCCTGAAGCAGTAGGAAGCCGTGCATCAGCGCCTCGGGCCGCGGCGGGCAGCCGGGCACATGCACGTCCACCGGCACGAAGGTCTCCGCGCCCTGCACCACCGCATAGGTGTTGTAGACCCCGCCCGAGATGGCGCAGGTGCCCATGGCGATGACCCAGCGCGGTTCCGGCATCTGGTCATAGAGCCGGCGCACCACGGGCGCGAATTTCCGCGTTATGGTGCCGGCGATGATCATCACATCGGACTGGCGCGGCGAAGGCCGGAACACCACGCCGAAGCGGTCGAGATCGTACCGTGCACAGCCCGCAGAGATCATCTCGATGGCGCAGCAGGCAATGCCGAAGGTTTCGGGCCACAGCGCCGACCTTCGGCCCCAGCTGATCAGGCTGTCGGCGGTGGTGAACAGCACGCTGTCGCGGATCGCGTTGTTTACACCTCCCATTCCAGCGCCCCCTTCAGCCAGGCGTAGGCGAAGCCCACGAGAAGCAGCAATATGAAGACGAACATCTCGACATAACCAACCAGCCCGATCTCTTTCAGGACAACGGCCCACGGAAAGAGGAACATCGTCTCGACATCGAAGACCACAAACAGGATCGCGATGATGAAGAACTGCACCCTGAAGCGGCCCCCGGCGGCTTCGCCCGCCGGGTCCATGCCGCATTCATAGGGCATGTTCTTTGCGGGATAAGGATTGGATGGGCGCAGGAGCGAGGAGACAAAAAGCGTAGCCATCGCCACCAGAACAATTCCGGCGACCATGAAAAGTACCGGCAGGAACTCCATTCCGGTCACGTCGCACAGCCCCGGTCATCCGCCGAGGGCTTTACTCAAGCCGCCACCGACGCCTTTGGGATCGGTGATGCGGGCGCCCCTTTGGAAACGACTAGGGCATTCCTTTCTAGTACCGTCAGAGTATTCCGTCGGTCGGATCATTGCAAATGCAATCGATCAGCCGCCAATCGCGGCATGTTGAGCAAGCCTCAGAAACCACGCCGGAAACAGGCCGATGCCGATGGTGCCGGCGGCGGTGAGGGCGAGTGTGGCGCCGACCGAGGGCGTCAGCGCGGGGACGAACGCGCCTTCCGGCTCGCGCATGTAGATCACCATTACGATGCGGATGTAGAAGTAGGCGGCAACGGCGCTCAACAGCACCGCGATCACCGCCAGCATGACGAAACCCCGCTCGACGAGCGCGACCAGCACGTAGAATTTGGCGAAGAACCCGGCTGTCGGCGGAATGCCGGCCAACGAGAACAGATAGAGCAGCATCAGAAGCGCCAGCCCGCTATGTGACTTGGCGAAACCAGCGTAGTGCTCGATGACCTCGCCCGAGAAATCGCCGTTCCGCATCATGATGACGATGCCGAAGATGCCGAGGTTCATGAACGCATAGATCAGCAAATAGAGCATCACGCTGGCGACCCCGTCCGCACCGCCGGCCGCCACGCCGAACATGGCGAACCCGGCATGGGCGATGCTGGAATAGGCCAGGAGGCGCTTGAAATTGTCCTGCACCAGCGCCACGAAACTGCCGAGTGCCATTGTCACTGCCGCAATGACGGCGACGATGACCCAGACATTCGAGGCAGCGACCAGCGGGTTGAGGAACACCCGGAGGATCACAGCGAACCCCGCTGCCTTAGGCCCCACCGACATGAAGGCGGTGATCGTCGTCGGCGCGCCTTCATAGACGTCCGGCACCCACATATGGAAGGGCACAGCGCCGACCTTGAATACAAGCCCTGCGACGATAAAAACCACAGCCAGGAGCAATCCGGGGTCGAGCGGGTTTCCGGTCACCGCCGTAGCCATCTTGTCCAACTGCGTCGTGCCGGTGAGCCCGTAGACCAGCGAAACGCCGTAAAGGAAAATCCCGGTCGAAACCCCGCCAAGGATCACGTATTTCAGCGCCGCTTCGTTCGACCGCTGCTGCTGCCGCAGGAAGCCGGTCAGCACATAGGTGCAGAGCACCATCAGTTCGAGGCCTACATAGATCGACAGGAGGTCGGTCGCTGAGGCCATGATCATCATTCCAGAAAGCGCCAGCAGCAGCAGTACATAGTATTCACTGCGCCCGATCCCCTCGATCTCGGCATATCTTTGCGACAGAAGGAATGTCAGAACTGTAGCTAGGTAAAACACGACCTTGAAGAAGACCGCGAAGCGGTCGGCGATGAACATGCCCGAGTAAGCCGATCGCACCTCGCCAGCCAGCATGAGTGTCCCCGAGGCGGCCATCAGCACGACCGCGACTGAAGCCCAGACAAGGAAATGTTCCTGCCCCTTGGGCACAAGCTGCCCCAGGATCAGCAGGATGCAGGCCCCGGTAATCACGACAATCTCGGGCAGGCTTGCTAGAATCGACTGGAAAAGCACGGCGGCGGTCATTGGGCGTCCCCCTTGCCGTGCACCTGCGCCAGAAGATGCTTCACCGAGGCGTCGATGATTTCGAGAAAGGGCTTCGGATAGAGTCCGATCCAAACAACGAAGACGGCTAGCGGCAGGATCGCCGCCATCTCGCGGGCGTTCACGTCGCGGATCTTGAACCGCACGCCGATGCTGGCCGGACCAAGCGCGACCTTCCTATACATGCCAAGCAGATAGGCTGCCCCCAGCAAGGCTCCCAGAACGGCGGCGGCGCCGACAGCGAGATTGGCTGCGAACGCGCCTGACAGCACCAGCAACTCGCCCACGAACGAACTCGTTCCCGGCAGCGCCATCGACGACAGGGCGAACAGTGCAAGAAACGCCGTATAGACCGGCGCCGCCTTCATCAGGCCGCCATAATCCGCGATGCTGCGGGTATGGGTCCGCTCGTAGATGAGGCCCACAGACAGGAACAACGCGCCCGTCGTCACGCCATGATTGAACATCTGCAGGATGCCGCCCTCCAGCCCACGGAGGTTCAGCGTGAAAATCCCCAGCGTCACCAAGCCCATGTGGCTGATGCTGGAATAGGCCACCAGCTTCTTCAGGTCGTCCTGCGCCAGGGCGAGCAACCCGCCATAGACGATGGCAACCGCCGAAAGAACCAGCATCAGCGTCGAATAATGCACCGTCGCCTCGGGCAGCATTGGCAGCGAGAACCGCAGGAACCCGTAGGCGCCCATCTTCAGAAGCACGGCGGCGAGGATGATGCTGCCGGCCGTTGGTGCCTGCACATGGGCATCCGGGAGCCAGGTATGGACCGGGACCATCGGCACCTTGACCGCGAAGGCGATCAGGAAGGCGAAGAACAGCCACGACTGGACCTGGAACGGCAAATGCTGCGCCATCAAGGTGCGGATGTCGAAGGTCTCGCCACCGTGGAAATAGAGCACGATGACACCGATCAGGAACATGAGGCTGCCTGCCAGCGTGTAGAGGAAGAACTTGAACGCTGCATAGACGCGGCCGTCGCCACCCCAGACGCCGATGATGACGTACATCGGAATCAGCATCGCCTCCCAGAAGACGTAGAACAGGAACAGGTCCAGCGCGCAGAACACGCCCAGCATCAGCGCTTGCATGGCCAGCAGGCTGACCATGAACTCCTTTACCTTGCGGTCAATCGCGACCCACGAGGCAAGCACGCAGATCCAGCCCAGCAACGCGGTCAGGAACACGAAGGGTGCACTGATCCCGTCGATACCAAGTGCGTAAGTGATCCCTAGCGCGGGCACCCACTGATGCGTCTCGGTGAACTGCATCTCGTGGGTAGAGGTGTCAAAGCCGCCCAGCATGGCGATGCAAAGTGCGAAGTCGAGGGCAGTGACGCCCAGTGCCGTCCACCGCACAACATCGTCGTTGCGGACAAACATCAATGCTGTCGCCCCGACGGCTGGAGTGAAGACGATGAGGCTAAGCAGAGGCATCGCCATCGCGCGCCCCTACCGCCACGCCACAGCGAATATGGCGATAGCCGCGATCACGCCGGCGACCATCGCCAGCGCATAGTGGGTCACGACGCCGCTCTGGAGCCGCCGCAGCGCCAAGCCGCCGCGCAGGATCGAGCGGGCGACGCCGTTCACGAAGGCGTCCACGCCGTGGAGGTCGATCCGCAGTCCTGCCCGTGCCATCCCATGCAGAAAGGGCAGCGCCGCGGTCTCGGACACGTCACTCACCGCTTTCTCGTAGCGCGCCAGCGGTTTTTCGGCGAGCCACATGAACTGCCGCGCGCCCATGCGGTAGAACCAGTCGGTATCGATGCTGATCGTATTCTCGGGGTCGAGCGCCCGGAGGAAGATGACGAAGCCCAAGGCCGTGAACATCAGCACGCCGAGGCTCTCGGTGACATGGACGCCGGTGTAGGGTTCGAAGTCGACCGGATGTGGCAGAAGCGCGTAGAGCGTGTGGGGAAACACCCCGATCGCAATGCAGAGCACTGCCGCCATGCCCATCGCAACCAGCATGTTGCGCGGCGGTTCTCGCGCTTCCAGCCCTTGGTCCGTACCGAAGAACATGTAGTACGGGAGCTTGAGCCCGGTGTGCAGGAACGTGCCTGACGACGCCATCGTCAGCGCCAGCACCACCAGCGCGCGATGATCCTGCGCGGCGGCGGCCACCACCATCGACTTGGTGACGAAACCCGAGAAGAACGGGAATGCCGAGATCGCAAAGGCGCCAATCATATAGAGCGCAAGGGTTACCGGCATGGTTCTATAGAGCCCTCCGAGCTCCGTGAGCTTGCGCCGTCCCGTGACGTGGATCACCGCCCCTGCGCCCATGAAGAGGAGCGCCTTGTAGAGGATATGCGCGAAGGCATGGCTGACGGCGCCGTTCACCGCCATCTCGGTCCCGATGCCGATGCCCGCCACCATGTAGCCCACCTGGCTGACGATGTGATAGGCAAGGAGCCGTCGGCAATCGTTCTCCAGCACTGCGTAGATAACGCCGTAAAGCGCCATCACAGTGCCGAGCCAGACAAGAAGATCGGTCCCCGGAAACGCCCGCGCCAGCACATAGACGGCGGTCTTCGTGGTGAAGGCGCTCATGAATACGGCCCCGGTGACGGTCGCTTCCGGGTAGGCGTCGGTCAGCCAGGCGTTGAGTGGCGGCACCGCGGCGTTGAGCAGGAACCCGGCAAGGATCAGGCACGTCGCAAAGCCCAGCCCGCCCTCGATCGGGGCGATGAGCAGCGAACCCGTGCCGAACCCATGGAGAACGATGCCGCCGAGCAGGGCAACGCTGCCGGTGATGTGGACCATGAGGTAGCGGAACCCTGCGCGGAACGCCTGCCCGCTGCGCTGGGCAAAGACCAGGTAGGCAGAGGCAAACGTCATACCCTCCCAGAAAAGGAAGAGGGTCAGGTAGTCGCCGGCGAACACGACTCCGAGCGCGCTGCCGACGTAGACGAACGCCGCGATATGCTGTCCCGCGTGCGTCAGGTGCAACGCATAGACCATGCCGATCAACGCCATGATGCTGAAAACGGTGGCGAAGAGGATGCTTAGCTTGTCGACCTCGGCGACAATGATTTCCTGCCCGATGAACCGCGCCACGCCGTAACTGCCAGGATGCATCGTCAGCACGGCTAGGATCGCCAGCGTCGGGATCAGCAGCACATAGGCCTTGCGGACAGACCCTTTGAGGAATGGAATTGGAAGAGCGCCGAGAATGAACAGTAGTCCTGGATGGACGAAGTCAGTCATAATAGTCCTCGCGCCGCATCAGCCCGCACTGATGGCCAAGAAACTTGGACACGAAGATCAGAAGCACGCAGGAGCCGAAGCCATAGAAAGCAGACCAGCCTGGCAGCCGCTCCCACAGGTATTCGGCGCGCGCGCGGAAGACCAGAAAGTCGGCGATAACGATCAGGACGAGCACCAGATAGAACAGCCGGCGACGCGTTTTCGCATGTCTCTCATCGCCAAAGAAATCGACAACGAGCTTGATCATCTGACGACTCTTTCCGCCAGGGCGACGAAATAGTCCGGGAAGATGCCCATCGCCACCGACAGGATGGCGGTCGCGACCAGCGGTATCGTCAGCATCGGAATTTCGCGAACGGTGGCCGGGCTCTCCTGCGCCTCAGTCCCGAAGAAAGCGGCATAGCTGACCGGGAGGAAATAGGCGGCGTTCAGGACCGAACTTATCAAGAGCACGATAAGGAACGGGGTCTCCCCGGCCTCCACTGAGCCGCGCGCCAGATACCACTTGCTGATGAAGCCCGCAGCCGGCGGCACCCCGATCATGCTGAGCGAGCCGACGAAGAACGCCCCCATCGTCCAGGGCAACCTGCGGCCGATGCCGGCCATGTCACTGATGTTCCGCTTGCCGGACGCGCAATAGATCGACCCGGCGCAGAAAAACAGCGTGATCTTCGAGAATGCATGCGCCGCGATGTGGATGATCCCGCCAACCATCGCGATGGGCGACAGCAGAACCGCGCCCAGCACGATGTAGGAGAGCTGGCTGACCGTCGAATAGGCGAGCCGTGCCTTCAGGTCGTCCCGCGTCAGGGCGTAGATGGACGCCATCAGGATCGTGAACGAGACTACATAGGCAGTGGCGATCCCGAGCCCCAGCCCACCCACCAGCCCTACGCCGAAGACATGGAACACGACGCGCAGCACGCAGAAAACACCCATCTTGACGACGGCCACCGCATGCAAGAGGGCGCTTACCGGTGTCGGCGCCACCATTGCGGCAGGCAGCCAGGCATGCATCGGCATCACCGCGGCCTTGGCGAAGCCGAAGAGGTAGCAGAAATAGACGACGGTCAGCAGCGGCGCCGAGGCGTTCACTCCCGCCAGCAGCCCCCCCGGCACAAAGTCGAGCGACCCCGCAATATTGTAGGTCAACGCCAGCGCGGCCAGAAGCACGCTTTTCGATGCGCCCATCAAATAGACGAGGTATTTGCGGCTGCCTGTCCATCCCTCCTCGTCCTCGTGGTGGTAGACAAGCGGATAGGTGACGAGGCTCAGCACCTCGTAGAAGATCACCAACGTGAACAGGTTGGCGGCGAAGGCGCCCCCGGCGGCTGCCGCGAGGCTGGCAGCGAAGCAGGCGAAGAACCGGGTCTGCGCATGCTCATTCAAGTGCCGCATGTAGCCTATGGAATAGATCGAAGCCACGATCCACAGCAGCGAAGATACGGTGGCAAACACCATGCCGAGCGCATCGACACGGAAAGCGAAGTCGATCCCCGGCAGAATCTCGAACAGGCGCAAATCGACTGTCCCGCCTGCCAGCACCGTGGGCGCCATTGAGGCGACGATTGCGAACATAGCGATCGCGGCCAACGGCGAGATGACATCGCGGAGCTTCGCGCGCTTGTTCAGAAGGAGAACTGCAAGGGCCGCCAGAACTGGGACGGCAACGGCAAGCAGAGGCCGGATCGATATCACCGGCTATCCTTTCATCATGGTCACTTCGTCGACCTTGAGGGTGGACTTGTTCCTCGCGAGGGCGACCAGGATTCCGAGGGCGACGGCAACCTCCGCCGCAGTGATCGCGATGACGAAGATTGCGAAAATCTGCCCGCGGAAGTCGTCGTAGTAATGCCCGAAAGCGATGAAATTGATATTGACCGAGTTGAGCAGCAGTTCCAGCGACATCAGCACGACCAGGATATTGCGTCTGAGCAGCACGCCCGCCGCACCGATCACGAACAGGACCACTCCGAGCACGACATACCACCACAGCGGCACCATCACTGCGGCTCCTTCCGCGCCAAAACGATGGCGCCTACCAGGGCCGCCAGCAGGATGACGGAGGCGACTTCAAACGGCAGGAGATAGTCGGCGAAAAGTGCCGCGCTGAGCTGCCTGACCTCACCGCCGGTGCGCATTGCGACGGGTTGCGCGATCGCAAAGCGATCGCTCCTGAGCACCAGCACAAGCATCTCGACCCCGAGCACGACGAGCAGCACCAGGGCCGGCAGATTGCTGCCGGGCAAGAACCGCTGCAGCACCGCTTCGCGCACGTCGATCATCATGATCACGAACAGGAACAGGACCATTATCGCGCCGACATAGACGAAAATCTGGATGACCGCGAGCAGCGGCGCCTCGAGCAAGACGAAGATCGCCGATACTTGCAGGAAACACGCCATCAGCGCCAATGCGCTGTGAACAGGATTGCGCGCCAGGACCAAGGTCAGGGCCGTGACCACGGACGCCGCGGCAAACAGAAGAAAGAACCCCTGATCCATCGACGCCGCTCCTCCGACCGAACTGTCACTCGGCGCGACAGGGCCGGACTTGAGATAGCTGTCCACTTCCGTTTACAAATTATGCCCTAGTCTCGGATTTTTCTCAAGATTATCGCGGTTTAGTGCTGCGCTAAACTCACTACTCATATTTGAGAGAGAGGCGCACTTCTCGGAATCCGTCGAACTGACGCTCGACCGCGTCGGTGATGGCGCGACGAGTCATCCGTTGATCCCACCGCAGCCCGGCAACGTCGCCACGACGATTGCCAAGCCAAGTGTCAACCCGTGCGCGGCGCGCTGCCGAGCGGCCAACGGGTTTCGAATTGCGCCATCGCGTCGCGCGGCCACGCTTTCCAGCCGGCATAGGCAGGCCGCCATTCGACCGCGGCTGTGGGGTCGATTTCGATCCAGTCTTGGCGTAGGGCGACATAGACCAGCTTGCGTATCCCCACCAACAGGTGCTTGGCCTTATGGGGCGGGGCGATGAAGCGGCCAAGAAGCTCACCTGACGTCCCCACACGAGGGCTTCGAGATCGAGGTGAAAGGCAAGCTTGCCGCCCTTTTGGTGGCGGCGCAAATTCTGTGCGCGTCGCCAAATGCAACTCGCCAACGGCTTCTGAGGGGCCGATTTGGCAGGTCGGCAGGCTCCTCGCAGCAATGCATCGAGCACGGTGCGTTCGATACTTGACGATGGCAAGTGCTTCGTATTGCAACGCAACGGCTGTGGTGACGTCCGGCCTGAGTTGGTTGTGCCAGGCTCTCGAAACAAGGTGCGTTCTCGTTCGGGATATCCTCGATCGAAAGCCTTTATGTAGTTCGTTCAACTTCTCCGCACTTGCCAGGCGAGGTAGGCAACAGCCGCACCCTCGCTGATCAGTTCTACCCCTAACAGCAGTCCGATCAGCCACGCGGCCGTCACGGGGATCCTGACCCACAGTATTAGGGAAAGAAGAATGCCGACACCTCCACTTCCCAACACCCAGCCCCAATTGGGAAAGGGACGGATGGTGAGGGCGAAAACCAGCTTCGAGATACCCTCGATCATGAAGAAGACGATCAGCAGCAAGGTGATAGTCAGCAGGCCGTTTCCCGGATGGCGCAGAAAGAGGAGACCGATCATCACTGCAAGGATGACGGAGATGAGTTGCAGCCAGAAATGAGGCACGTGGCCCGCACCGACCAGGCTTATGCCTTGCAGGCCCCCACTGATGATCAGCAGCCACCCGAGCAGAACCACCACAGCGACCGACGAGATCACAGGAGAGATCACCGCCAAAATTCCGGCCACGACCAGCAACACGCCCTCTACCAGATACCAGAGCGAATACCGCTTGACGGTCCGCCGCATTGCCTCGCGAAAGACCTCTGCGGCGGCATCCAACGAGTTCGGCCCGGCCCGCCCCCCAAAATCGCCTGTATCTAGGATAACCCCGAGCCGGTCCGCATGGGCTTTCGCAATCCTAAGGAGAGTTGCCGCTGTTTCTTGGGCAGTCCATCCGCGGTTTTGTGACGCTGCGACCAGCTCTTTGAAGGCAGGCTCTAACGCGACCTCACAGTTGACTTCCCGATCCGGGCTTGTCTCCGGCAGGATTGGCGGTTCAACCTTCTGGGACATGCACAAGAAGTGCACCAGGGAGGAAAGGTTCCGATACGCCTCAACAATTGACCACAAAACTGAAAGAGCGCCCCGCTCAATGGCCAAGAAGCCGCCGCTCGCGCGCCAAGCCTTGGGCAGGCCTCTATGACAATTGTCGCCAAAAGAAGGGAGGATGCAGAGGAAACAGCGGCCGCTTGTAACAAGGGCCGTGGCACCTAAGCCGCACGCTCCGCTAACGCAACGCACGCCGATTGCGCGCGTTTTACCGTAGGGATTGGTCAGAAGGGTGGCCTGATGCGCCGACAAAGTCGGAGGAACAGCTAGTATGTCTAAGTTCAAAGATGCCCTTGAGCGCGGAAAGGAAGCTCGCCGTCGGCAAGAGAAGCATGACAGCAATGTGGAGGCGGAGCGAGATGCCCTTACGGCAGACTTCGGCGAGCAAGCCAAGGTTTGGCTTAACGACGTCGCGGTTGCATCGTTGGAAGCGGCCAAGGCTGAGGTGGCGAGCGAAGTGATTGTCGACATAGACACCTCGCCACGCCGAGAGATGAAAGCCTCAACGCCGTCTATTCGCTTCCAAATCTACAGCAGGCGAGAATCGGAGAAGGCGGCCAGAAGGACCTTCACGGTCAAGGTTGAGGTAAGCGGGGCGGTGTCAGTGTCTTCGCCCGGAACCGTGGCTAAGGATGTGGGAAACATAGGGGATAGGTCTGACTTGCGGTTCCGCAGCTTGATAGCCGAGTTGATCGAGGAGGCTGCCAAGGACACCTAAGCAGGACTACGCCAACCGGCACGTTGTGGAACTCAACGGGCGCGGGGCGCGCGTGCTATCGAATCCTCAGTTCAGAAATCTCAACCAACTACTCTGACCTCCATAGACAACCGCCCCAAGCTCAACCCTGCGGCAAAGAGGGCAGCGCTATCGGTGGATTGGTGGCGGAGGGAAAGATCGCACGCTGGTGCGAAAATCGAGCCCGGGCCTTGCCGCTGGCGCCGCGCGCCGCCTGGCCGCCCCTTAATGCAACTGCTTCCCCGCAGGCAGGGCGCTCGTTGTAGAATCGGCACCGGGCCCGAAGACCGGACATTTCTGCCGACGCGCTGTGTTCAGCGCGGCGGCAAGTTGAGACCTTCGCTCAAAAGCACGGTGAGCCGCCCTTCAGTGGTGATGGGCTGAAACGCGCTTGACGTATTCGGACACGAGTTCCCTAGGCGCCGACTGACTGACGTCGCCGACGCTAAGGATGCCGACCATGCGCATATTCTTATTGATCACCGGCAACCGGCGGATTTTTAGTTCCTCCATGTGCCGTACCGCCTTGGCCAGATCGTCGTCTTCGCGGCAGCAGTGAATGCCGGCCGTCATGACATCGCGCGCCGTAGCGGTGCGGCTGTCAAAACCATCCTCCGCCAGTCCTTTGCAGACGATGTCGCGGTCGGTCACCATTCCGATCAGCCGGTCATTCTCGCCGATGGGAATCGACCCAATGTCCTGGGTTCGCATCATTTTCGCCAGTTCGGCGACAGGGGTTTCGGGGCTGACCCAGTCGACACCCCTATGCATTGCGTCTTTGACTTTCATGACGGACCTCCCTTGCTGGGGTTGGGTAATGTCCCTCCGTCTCATGTTACCCCGGACCGGGATTGGCTGCCAGAGGTCGTCAATCCCGACGGGCGCTTCTCCCGGCAGGCTTCAAAGCCGCCGACTTCAACCAGTGGCTTGCTCAGAGAGACCCTGTCACCTTCACGGACTTCGAACTGCAAGGAAACTGGCCTCGCTGGGCGCGTGACGTCACACTGAAGCTCTCGTCGGCGCGCGTCGAGGCTGTGATCGTTGCAAGGCTTTCAGGGAGCGGGATCGATGTCCCAGCCGACCTCAAGACTTTGGTAGGCGTCGCCCGGGAGGACAATTGGATTCTGAATCCGGAAGAAAGCGCTGCGGTAGTCGAAGGCCCGGCCGAACTATGGGCTCTGGGCGATCCAATCCCATCTTTCATCGGAGCCGTATGGATTTCCCCGGAGAATCCATTCTCGGGTCGGACGGACACGGCGATGGTCAGCAGAATCCTGGAGGAGGCACGAAGCGACGGCGCCATCATCGCCCCGGCGATGTCGCTGTTGGCGGACATCGAGGCGGTGGAAGAGAAGGTTCTTGTCGAAGTCCGCACCGCTTTGGAAAAGCGTCTGGCCGACGTGCCCCCCACCCAGCTCGGGGCTTTGAAGAACCCAATCCGGATTTCATGGCACTAACCCATGTTGGATTATGTGAACCAACAAGCATCTGTGGCCGCTGCATCATCAGACGACTGTCGAGCAAGCACAATTCCACTTTCGGCGACGTTCAGCGCAAAATGGACCGCGATATCATGGCTCGGAGCGCGGCGGTTCGGGAGCCGCAACGTGCGGCCGCGCAATTGTTCAGTGTTGGCCGGGGTCAAGTCTTTTCGCAGGCCGCCATGCTCCAACGCAACCGATAACAGAGTAATCCCGCCGACCGCGGCAGCCCAGCCATAGGGAGTGATCAGAATTCCACTCGCGATCCGAGGCCTTTGTCGGTCGCACGCCGCACAGCAAGATTTGCCACGACCAGATCCTGAAGGGACACGCCGGTGCCGTCGAAAATTGTAATCTCCTGTGCCGATCGGCGTCCCTCGGCCATGCCTGCAATGACGGCGCCGATCGAACCGCGAATGTCACTTTCCCCGATCAGGGCCTGCGCGTAAGCATGCTGAAATTCGCCTATGCTGAGTGACTGTGCCATCTCGTCGACGAAGAGCGCCGCGGCGGAGACAAGCTCCGGATCGAGCTCCTGCTTGCCCCGCGTATCCGCCCCCATGGCGGAAATATGGGTTCCGGGCACAACCCACTCTCTTTCGACAAGCACCTTGGTGGAGGGCGTGACCGTGACAAGGATGTCAGAGAGCCGGACGGCGTCCTCGCGGTTTTTATGGGCGCGGTAGGCAATGCCAAGCTCGGCAACTGTCTTGCCGAAGGCCGTCAGATTGTCTGGCGAGGGATCCCAGGCGTGGACGGTCTTAATGCTGCGGACAGCCAGGGTCGCCTTGAGCTGATAGACAGATTGCGTACCCGTCCCGATGATCCCGAGCGACTCGGAATCCGGGCGCGACAGGTGCTTCGTGGCGATCGCGCTTGCCGCTCCGGTACGGATGCCTGTCAAGTAATTGGCGCTGACCAGAGCCGAAGCCCGTCCTGTATCGGGATCGAAGAGCAGCGTCGAGGACTGATGATTGGTCAATCCACGTGCCAGATTGTGTGGCCAGTAGCCGCCAGCCTTGAGGCCGAGAAACGGTACAGAATTGTCCGCGCCGGTCTTCACACCGAATACGGCGTCCGCGTGGCCGACCACTTCCCGCACGACAGGGTAGTTCCGGGCCAAGCCGCGGGCCATGGCGCAGAAGGTTTGCTCGACGGCCTCTAACGCCTCCTCGATGGCCACAAGATCCCGAGCAAGTGTTTCGCAAATGACTAGCATGGATCCCCCTGGCGGTCTCAGGTTTCGAGGATGAATTCGTCGATCATGACGTTCATGCCTGCCAGCATGCCGCCGTCGACCGGCAGGACTACTCCCGAAATAAACGCGGCGTCATTGGACCCCAAGAAGGAGACAGCCTTGGCGATATCCATCGGCTCGGCGACGCGGCCAAGCGGATACCAGCGGTCAAGTTTCTCGAAGATGCCCGGGTCCTTTTGCTGGCGAATGGTCCAAGTGATGTTGTCGGTGCGCACCGAACCAGGAGAGACGGCGTTACATCGAATGCCGTCACGGCCGAATTCGGAGGCCACCGACATGGTTAGGTTGATAACGCCCGCCTTCGCGGCGCTGTAGCTCGGATTGCCGAAATAGCGCATCCCGTTTACCGACGCGATGTTGACGATGGCGCCGCCGCCCCGGGATCGCATGCGCGGGAGGACGGCGCGTATGCAGTGATAGGTGCCATTGAGATTGATATCGATTTCGCGATGCCAGGAGTGGAGGCTTATGCCCTTGAGATCGCCTGCGTCGGTAAAGGCTGCGTTGTTGACAAGCAGGTTGACCGGACCAAGCGCGTTCTCGGCCGCGGCGAAGGCACTCTCCACCTGATCGGCATTTGTTATGTCGGCCTCGACAAAAACCGCACGGCCGCCGGCCTCAACGATCTGCCTGACCGTCTCGCTCCCCTTAGGCTCATCGATTTCGAGAACCGCCACTGCAGCGCCCTCGGCGACCAACTGTCTGGCGATAGAACGCCCAATCCCGTGACCTGCACCCGTCACGACCGCAATCGTCCCGTCATGGCGAGCCATGTCTAATCTCCCGGTCGCCTGTCCAGGCGGTTGCTCTTCTCACCGATCAACCACTACCGGCCGTCAATGCGGTCTTCCAATGCAGAACGGGCATGGCAGGATCAGTATTTCGCATTCGCCTACCGATACCCTGGGACCGTAGGGTGTCCTCGATTGGCTGGCCGGGTGAAATCCGCAGGAGCTTTGGCCGGCGTGGCAGATACAGGGAACGGTCAATGAAGAACATCGTCGTTACCGGCGGCAGCGGCAAGGCGGGCAGGGCAGTCTGTCGTGGTCTGGTGGAACACGGTTACAGCGTCTTGAATGTTGACGTGCAGACTTCACGGGATCCCGTCTGCCCGTTCTACAAAGTCGATCTCAATGATCTTGGCCAGGTGATCGACGCTTTGCAGTGGGGCGGCGGCAAGGATCACCCTTTCCGCAAGTTCCGCACGCCAGATGCCGTGGTGCATCTGGCGGCGATTCCGGCACCCGACCTGATGCCCGACGATGTCATTTTCCGCAACAATGTCGTGACAACCTATAATGTCTTTGACGCGGCCATCCGCGTGGGCGTCAGGCGGATCGTTTGGGCATCGAGCGAGACCACGTTGGGCCTGCCTTTCAGCCCCTCCAACCCGCCGTCCTACGCGCCGATTGACGAAGACCACCCCATGCGGCCGGAAAGCGCCTACTCGCTGTCGAAGGACCTTGGCGAGGAAATGGCCCGACAGATGCAACGGTGGAACCCCGATACGACCTTCATTGGGCTCAGGCTTTCCAATGTCATGGAGCCATCGGATTACGACCGCTTCTCGTCCTGGCAGGACGACCCGCATGTCAGGGAGTGGAACTGCTGGGGCTATATCGACGCGCGCGATTGCGCCCAGGCGGTGCGCAAGGCGCTGCAAGTTGATCTCGTCGGTGCAGATCATTTCATCATCGCCAACGCCGACACCGTGATGGAGCAAGAAAGCGCTGAGCTCATGAAAACGGTCTTTCCAGACGTGCAATTCAAGCGCGAGATCAAGGGCCGCGAGACATTGTTGTCGATAGATAAAGCGCGACATGTCCTCGGCTACGAACCGGAGTTCAATTTCGGGCGAATCTAGAACGCGTCGTCACAAGTATGCTATTTATGCGCAACAAAAGGCGATCAAGTTCGCCTTTTGTTATACTACACTCGTTGCGAAAGGCATCCGGGATGCCTTCATGCGACCTATGCTACTTCTTCATGCCCCCATGCGATAATTGTATTTTCACCTGTCGTTTTGCTGGCGCACAGTGTCTTGGTCAGCGCGGCGCCTGAGTGCTGCCGCTTCGGTTCGAAAAGAAGAGAAACACCTCATGAGGAGAACAAATTCATGACTTTCAGTATTCGCAAAGCGATGGCTGCGTCGGCCCTCGCCGTGGGCATGGCTTGGGCGGGCAGCCCGGCTTATGCCAAAACGCAGGTCAACTTCACTGTGGCGGAGTACAGCTCCAAGACTGGCCCGTACTTTGAGGAAGTGGCGGCGGCCTTCGAGAAGGAGAATCCCGACATCCATATCAACATCCAGGTGGTTCCGTGGGACACGCTCCTGCAGCGGCTAACCACCGATATCGCCGGCGGCCAAGCCCCCGACATTTCGATCATCGGTACGCGCTGGCTGGTTGACTTCGCCTCCCAGGGCATCGCCGAACCGGTCGATTCCTACTTGACGCCAGAATTCAAGTCGACCTTCATCGACACTTTCATGGCGCCGTCCGTCATCGATGGCAAGACCATGGGGCTGCCGGTCGCCGCCTCTGCCCGCGCCATGTTGGTCAACACCGATCTGCTCGACAAGGCCGGCGCCAAGGCTCCCGCCAACTGGGACGAGTTCTATACGACTGCCGAGAAGCTCAAGGCTGTTCCCGACACCTTTGCCTTCGGTCTGCAGGGCAAGGAAATCGAGACCGACGCCTATTTCTACTACAGCCTTTGGACTCACGGCGGCGACATCCTGAAGGGTGATGGGACGTCGGGCCTCGACACGCCTGAGGCACTCCAGGCTGTGACATTGTACAAGAAGATGATCGACGAAGGACTGACCCAGCCTTCTCCGACCAACTACACCCGTGAAGACGTTTTCAACCTCTTCAAGCAAGGCAAGGTCGGGATGGTCTTCACCTTCCCGATGCTCATTCCCCAGATCAAAGCCGAGGCGCCGAACCTGAAGTACAAGGTCCTGCCCTTCCCGGAAGGCAAGGCCAAGGCGACCTACGGTGTGACCGACACGCTGATGCTCTTCTCTTCCTCGCAAGTGAAGAAGGAAGCCTGGAAGTTCATCGAGTTCGCCTACAAGGACGAATGGCGGACCAAGTTCGATCACGGCGAAGGCTTCCTGCCCGTAACGAAGAATGTCGCGGCCGAGAAATACTACAGCAGCGATCCTGATATTGCCGGCTTTGCAGCGGGTCTGCCCTATGCGAAGTTTGCTCCGACCATCGCGAATTGGGAAGAGATCGCCGACACGACAGTTCGCGCCTTGCAGCAAATCTATCTTGGCCAAGCCAAGCCTGACGAAGCGCTCAAGGCTGCCGCGGCCGATATCAACAAAATTCGCAGCAAGTAGGCGCTGCCGCAAAAGATGGGCGGGCGTGGGGTAGCCCGCCCATTTCCCTGAGCGAGCCTCAATAGCCGTGGAACGGGATCATGAAATCGCGGACGCGTATACCGACGACACCCCTGTTGATGATCCTGCCGAGTTTCCTTCTGGCGATGTCGATCATCGGCTATCCGATCCTTGACCTCGCGTGGACGTCAATGCAGGAGGTCAGCCGCTTCGGAAAGATGATGGGCTTCGTCGGCTTGGTGAATTTCTCCGAAGTGTTTCGCGATCCGCTTTTCTATTCATCATTGGTGCGCACGGTGATCTGGACGGTCGCGGTGGTTGGCGGAACGCTGATCATATCACTGCCGATCGCGATAATGCTCAACGACGATTTCTATGGTCGAGGCCTAGCCCGCGTCATTGTCATGTTGCCCTGGGCGATTTCACTAACCATGACAGCCGTGCTCTGGCGCTGGAGCCTCAACGGTCGCGCCGGACTCATCAATGCGACGCTGATGGATTTCCACATCATCAGCGAGCCGATCGAATGGCTCGCCACGGCTCCACTTGCCTTCACCGTCGAGATCCTTGTCGGTATCCTGGTCTCCATTCCATTCACAACGACGATCTTTCTTGGCGGCCTGTCCTCTCTGCCGCAGGATTCTTATGAGGCCGCGGTTGTGGACGGCGCCAAGCCCTGGGAGCTGTTCCGCTATATCACGCTGCCGCTGATGAAGCCCTTCATCAACATCGCGATAGTGCTCAACGTCATCTATGTCTTCAATTCGCTTCCAATCATCTGGGTCATGACGGAAGGCGGGCCAGCCAACGGCACCGACATCCTGGTGACCTACCTCTACAAACTGGCTTTTCGCTTCGGCCAGCTCGGTAAAGCGTCTGCGATCTCGCTTATCATGTTCTCCGTCCTGTTCGTCTTCACCATCGCCTATGTGCTGATGGTGATGCGGCAGGAACACGACAGCGCTGACGAGGAGGTGAAACATGACGCCTAAGCTGAAAAAGAGCCTTCTTTACTGGCTTTTGCTGTCACCGCTTTGCGTTGTTATCCTGTTGCCATTCGGCATCATGTTCGTGACCGCCCTGCGACCACGCGACGAACTCTTCGTCTACCCGCCGACCTGGACCTTCAGCGAATTTCGTTGGGAAAACTTCGCCGAAATGTGGGTGAAGACCAATTTCGGCGGGGCGCTTCTAAACAGTCTCTATGTCAGCCTGACCTCGACGATCATTGCCATCGCGCTGTCTATTCCTGCCGCTTACGCGCTGTCGCGCTACCGCTTTTCCGGTAAAGGGCTCTACAGGAATTTCCTTTTGATGACACAGATGATGTCGCCGATCGTGCTTGTCCTAGGCCTGTTCCGGCTGATGGTGCATCTCAACCTGGTCAACAGCCTCAATTCGCTGGTCGTCACCTATGTCGCCTTCAATATGGCCTTCACGATCTGGATGCTGCAGAGCTACTTCAACACGATTCCGCGTGAGCTCGAGGAAGCGTCCTGGATAGATGGCGCGACCGGCTTTACCAGCTTGGTGAAGATCTTCTTGCCGCTGGCCATTCCAGCCATGGTCGTGACCGCGATATTCACCTTCATCAACAGCTGGAATGAATTCGTGCTGGCGCTCACTTTGATCCGCAGCCAGAACGATTACACGTTGCCGGTACAGATATTCTCCCAGGTGGCTGGACGTTACCAGGTCGAGTGGCACCACGTCATGGCGGCGACTGTGCTTGCCACGGTCCCTGTCGCCATCGTCTTCTCCTGGCTGCAACGCTATCTCATCCGCGGCATGGCGCTCGGAGCGGTCAAATAAGCCTTGGAAATATAAGGACCTCCCAACATGGCATCGGTTACCATCAGCGGCGTCGAGAAGTGGTTTGGCACCCTGCAGATCCTCCATGGCATCGATATTGACATTGAGGACCAGGAGTTTGTCGTCCTGGTCGGGCCATCCGGCTGCGGCAAATCCACGTTGCTGCGCATGATCGCCGGCTTGGAATCGATATCGGACGGCGAGATATCGATCGGCACACGGATGATCAATGACGTACCGGCCCGCGACCGCGACATCGCCATGGTCTTTCAAAACTACGCCCTCTATCCGCATATGAGCGTCTTTGACAATATCGGCTTCAGCTTGAAGTTGAGAAAAAGGTCGAAGCAGGAGATTTCGGAAAAGATCAACGAAGCCGCCGAGATACTCGATCTTACGCCCTATCTGGAGCGCTCGCCGCGACAGTTGTCGGGCGGACAGCGACAACGCGTTGCCATGGGCAGGGCTCTGGTCCGGGATGCGCAGGTCTTCCTCTTCGACGAGCCGCTTTCGAATCTGGATGCCAAGCTTCGGGTTGTCATGCGGACTGAGATCAAGGCCCTTCACCAAAGGCTCAAGACCACGTCGGTCTATGTGACACATGACCAGATAGAGGCCATGACGATGGCGGATCGCATCGTCGTCATGAACAAAGGGCGTGTGGAACAAATCGGTACGCCGATGGATCTTTATGACTTTCCGGCCAATCTGTTTGTGGCGGATTTCATTGGCTCGCCGTCAATGAATTTCATCGAGGGCATCGTTGCCGCTGATAACGAGGGACCTTTTGTAACGGCTAAGGATGGAACCCGGCTCGCCATCTCACGCGAGTCCTCAGCCGCCCTCGGCCAGAAGGTTGTCTATGGAGCAAGACCTGAACATCTGGTTTTGGCTAGCGGAAACGAAGGCTTTGACGCGACCATCGAAGTCATCGAGCCGACTGGCCCTAACATACAGATCTTCGCAGACGTCGCGGGACAGCGAATTTGCGCGCTCTCCACTGAACGTCGTACCCACAAGCCGGGACAGAGGATCAGATTGCACTGTCCTGAGACGTCCGTTCACCTTTTCGACGCCTCTTCAGGCGCAAGGATTTGAGAGCGTCTCTCGCAAGTATCCTGTAGCGAATGTTATCCCGAAGCGCGTTAAGTCGAAAAGGCTTCGAGCGACGCGCCTTCTTCCCAAACCGGCTGACCGGCCGCATTTCGCGCGACATGCATTAAAAGCCCCTTGACGCCATGTTGGCGCAGGGGCTTTCTTTGTTGCCAGGCGCGAGGTCTGCAATCAGATCGGTTCTGCAATCAGATCGGTGCTGAACGGGCGCAGGAAATCCTCGACAGCTCCTCACCAGCCGTTGATGCGTGGCCATTCGACGATGTTGCCGTCATGATTCCCGGCAACGGCATGATATCGATCGTACATCGCCGCGGTCATGCAGGCATGGTTGGGGAGAATCCGAACCTTGGAACCAACTGGCAAGGCGTCATAGGGGAAGGGCCCCTGGCTCACTAGGAGGCCGTGTTCCTGGTAGACATGGCCAACAGTGACCCCCGGAATCCGTTCTTGGCAATGCACGTCCATGACCATGCCGAAGCCGACATCCTCCGTCAGACCCGAAGCCGCCGTGCTGCGATCCTTGGACAAGGCAAGCGCGCCCGCATCGATGAGTGCGGTGTTGAACTGGGGCCGATGGCCGATGACCGTCGCGAGAACCGAAAGCGAAATGTCCTCCCGCCCACAGGAATAGATCTCGGACTGCATGACATCGCCGAACATGTAGACGCCGCAACGCACCTCCGTCACGCCGGCAAAGTTCACACCATGGGTCGCTGTCGGTGTCGAGCCGACGCTAACGACCGGAACGGCAAGGCCAATCGCCCTTAGTCGTTCAGCAGCGGACACTGCTACGACACGCTCTTCCTCCGCCACCTTTCGGATATCCTCGATGGTGCGTGATTGATAGGAATGACCGGCATGGGTCAGCACGCCCTCGAGCCGGGTTCCCGGCAGTTCGGCAAGCGTCCGGCCGATATCCAGCAATTCCTCAGAACCGCTAGGAACGCCGGCACGCTGCTCGCCTGAATCGAGTTCGATGAGAACGTCAACCACAATGCCCAAGTCGAGGGCTTGCCGGTTGACTTCCCGGACAAGGCCTAGCTGGTCGAGTATGACGCTCACCTTGATGCCGCGTTTGACGAGTTCGGCGATCCGAGCCAGCTTGTCAGGCAGAACGGTAACGCCATAGGTGATGTCGGAAATTCCGTGGCTTGCGAAATATTCAGCTTCCTTGAGAGTCGACACCATCACCCCGCCGAAATTTCCGGCGATCGCTATGCGCGCAACCTCAATGGATTTAGCCGTTTTCATGTGAGGCCGAAACCGGACGCCATGATCCTTGAGCCTGCGGGTCATCCGGCGCGTATTTGCCTCGAGCAGCATCCTGTCCAGGATCAGGCTCGGTGTGCTGAGATTATTCAATTCCATGGTTCCCCTTGCGCAATTCGTGTCGGAGCTCAGGCGCGTGGCCACGTCACGTCGCGATCGACGGGGAAAATCGGCCGCGGCAAGAACTTAAAATCGAAACGTGTGAGAATTGGCGATGACAGGCCGGGCGCGTCCACCTCGATCACCTGGTCTGGTCCGAAGAATTCGTCAAAGCCGGCACGGAAATGACCGCGTGATTTTACGACGATCGAACGTGCCTTGCTGATGTCGATCCCCATCATCTCGAAGAAGACCGGGTCGGCACACTGTGTACGTATGGAGATGATGACAACCTTGATGCCTTCGACGTCGAGAAGCACTGTCGTGCCGAGATCGAGCCTGCGATTGGCGTAGAAACCTCGGCGGCCGACACAATCGCCGTCGCGGATCCGTAGCACGGTCGCATTGGCTTCAAATCGGCGGGAGAACCTGTCTGGCTCAACCCGGTTGAAGACCGCCCGGAAACAAGCGCCTTCTCCCAATTCCATGGCCTCCCGCGCCAGCGTCGGATCGTTGAAAATGCCAAGCACGGCTCCATTGGCTCGAGCCTTGATCAATGCTTCGAGAAGCCATGTTGTGTTGCCGTTCGCCCCGCCGCCGGGATTGTCGGCGACATCGGCGAGGATGACGGCTGGCAGGCTCGGATCTTCTCCAGCCGCAACCGCCTTTGCCACCGCCTCGTCGAGCGGGGTGAGGTGCGGGTCATAGCGCCGGTAGTCACTCCAGGCATACTCGGCAATATCCTGGGCTACTGCCTCGGCGACGGCGCGGTCGCTGCGGGCGGTCACGATGATGCACAAGCCGTTTTTTGCTGTGTCGGCATAGGCAAAACCGCCGAGTATCGAGACATTCATGATTTCGCCGCCGGACTTGGCCTGACCATATCTCATCAGATCGGCATAGGGTCCCTTGTCGGTGAGAAGGGTCACGGTCGGCGGGCAAATTGGCAGGCGGATGATTGCAGACGCCGGCCGCAATCCAGATAGCATGGAGCTCATTGCAAAAGCCGCCTCGCGACCGCGAGCGACCATGTCGACGTGCGGATTGGTCTGGTAGGCCACCACCAGATTGACTGCCGCAACCATCCGGTCGGAGACGTTTCCATGAAGATCGAGAGTCGCGACGATGGGGCAGTCTTTTCCGACCACGGAACGGGCCATTTCGAAGATATCGCCGTCGGGATCTCGGTCTTGTGTCGTGATCATGGCGCCGTGGTTGCATATGTACACCCCGTCGAGCGGCATTGCCGCTTCAAGCCTACCTTTCATGTCTTCCAATGTCTGGGCGAAGAAATCATGGTCAATCGGTCCACCTGCCTCGACAAGGCCGATCAGTATCGGAGCGGCTTCCCATTCGACGGAACTGTCCATAGCGGCGCAGAAGCTGTGCATTTCCGCAGGGATCTTCGACTCGTCCTTACGGAGCTCCTCGGCCATTTCGATGCCGGCCACGTAGAGCCGACTGAGGAAATCATCGCGCCCGGTTACCGGAGCGAAGCTGTTGCTCTCCAGCATAAGTCCCAGAAGGGCGATTTTCTTTTTTCGAAACATAGACCGCACTCTCTCTTGCACCTCCAGGAAGGATAGGCCGGTGTGTCGGCCTCCTCCAATGCAAGCTTGGCCTTGTTCGATGCGTGAGGGGTATCAGTAGTTCTCTGGTGAGAGGAGTTCTGCCGGCCGGGCCTCACCGTCCAGCATGGACCACAACTCTTCCGCCATCGCGGGCAGCCGCTCGCGCGAGCGGAAGATGCGAATTTCAACGGGGATGAACCATTTTTCGCCGCCGGCCAATACAAGGCTGCCGGATGTCAGTTCTTCTGAGATACTGCTCTCCGGAAGCCAAGCCATGCCTCGGCCCTCGCGACTTAGCGTTTTGAGTACAGCCGCCAGTTGGCTGACGAAAACCTTATCCAGATAGACCGGTTCTTCCACATTTTGGATCATGTGTTCGACAGCCTGCCCGATCGCAGACGTTTCAGTATAGGCTAAATAGTGAACGGGCTCTTCCTCTGTGCCAGGAAGTTTATCAAGGGGGGAGCCGGCGGAATCGGGCAGTGTAACCGGCAGTAGCCGGTCGGTGCCGACAAGCTTCGAGGTGAAGTGCATCGGCGGCAAATTCATCTCGACCTGCGGGTGAGCGTGACTGATGGCAAAATGGGATTCACCCTTGATCAGCGACTGCATGCAATCGTTGAACTGGCACGAATCCAGTCTGATGTTGAAGGTATGGGTCTTGGCCTCGATCGACCTGATCCAGTTGGGAAAGAAGGTCAGTGAAAGGCTGTGCGTTGCAGAAAAGCGGATGAGATTGGCCGAAGTCTCACCGACCCGGCGTGCATCCTCCCGTCCCTGGAGGAGTCTTCTAAGTACCTCCTCGGCGACAGGCCGGAACCGTTCGCCCGAGGGCGTTAAACTGATCGGTTGGGTGGTCCGATCAAACAGCTTCGCGCCGACCCAATCCTCGAGGCTCTTGATACGGCGGCTGAACGCTGGTTGGGTGGTGTAGCGCGCCTCGGCCGATCGGGAGAAATTTCGAGTGTCCACCAGGCTGAGAAAGTCCTCAAGCCAACGGCTTTCCATTTCGCTCCCCGGTCACTCGCTTTTGGTCGTAGTATTGTCAAAACGAAGACCGTGTCCAGCCAAGTTATGACGTCGTTTCCCGGTCCTGCCCGTCATACCCAGGGGTGTCCGGTTGGAGATATCGGGACGGTGCTGGCGATAGTTTACAGCCTGATCCCGACGTTCTTGGTCTGCACATAGCCTAGAAGGGCTTCCTGTCCCTTTTCTCGGCCATAGCCGGAGCGCCGCGTCCCGCCAAAGGGTGTCTCGACACCGCCTACCCACCAGTCATTCACATAGACTTGGCCAGCGACGAGACGATCAGCCGTCCAAAGCGCTAGTTTGAGGTCGCGGGTAAAGACTCCAGCCGCGAGCCCGTAGTCGGTCCCATTGGCAATAGCGATAGCTTCCTCGGCAGTGTCAAACGGGATAACAACCAGGACCGGTCCGAAGAATTCCTCCTGCGCGACGCGCATATCTGGCCGAACGTCGGTGAAAATCGTTGGCGGCAAGAAAAATCCCTCGCGCGCCAGCCGCTTCCCGCCTATTGCAAGGGTGGCACCTTCCGCAACGCCAACGTCGCACAATGTCTCAATGCGCTGCAGTTGGCGCTCCGAGATCACGGGTCCCATGTCGTAGCCCTCAACCCCCGGGCCGACAGTCCGTCGGGCTGCCTCGGCCTTGAGCTTTTCAACCAACGGCCCGATGATTGAACGATGAGCCACGAGCCGAGAGGCGGCCGAACAGATTTGGCCGGCATGATGCAGTATACCGCGGGCGATGTTTCGCGCTGCATTGTCGAGGTCTGCGTCTGCATAGGCGATGGCGGCCGATTTGCCACCAAGTTCCATGACGCACGGGATAACCCGCTCCGCAGCCGCTCGTAGCACGCTCTTTCCTGTTTCCACTGACCCTGTGAAGACGATGTGGTCTATATCCTTATGTGCAACGAGAGCTGCTCCCGCCTCGGAGCCATAACCGCAAACTATGTTGACGGCGCCTTTGGGGACACCGGCGCGTTGGCAGGCTTCTGCCAACACGAAGAGACTGAGAGGCGAGTCCTCCGGCGACTTCAGCACAACCGTGTTGCCTGTCACAAGGGCGCAGGCAATAGATCGCGCGCCCACCGGAAGCGGTCCATTCCAGGGCACGATCTGAGCGGACACGCCGTAAGGCATTCTAATCGTATAGTCGACGACGTTCTCTCCGAGCGGGATCTGCCGTCCTTCCAGCTTGTCGGCCATCCCACCGTAATACCGAAGGTAGCGTTGGGTGAGCTTCACCTCGTTGTACCCGGCGGCGCGCGTCTTGCCGTTGTCGCGGACTTCCAGCTCCGCGATCTCATCCGCAAGCGTTTCGAGCTCCTCGGCAATCGCAAACATCAGTTCGCCACGGGCTGCTGGCGTCAGCGACTGCAGCCGGCGTTCTTGGAAGCAACGCCTTGCCGCGGCGACGGCCAGATCAATCTCAACGGCTCCTCCGCACGCGACCTGAGAAATGACCTTGCCATTGCCCGGGTCGACGATTGGGATCGAGCGCCCGTCAGAACTATCCACCCATTCGCCACCAATAAAGTTTCGCCAATAAGGTCGAATTTCCGCAGCCAAGATGCACCTGATGTTCCGCTGATTCTGATCCAGGTTAGGGCTTGCACGGGCAGGGGGCCAATGTCTTTTCTCTATAACGTGATGTAGATTTTGAATAGCGCGCCGGTGCCCCAAGTCATTCCGACTCCCCTGGAGTATTGAATCCTCTAACCCCAGCGCACCGCGGCATCCGCGGGGCGGCCATGCGGCTATTCGATCCCGTTTGCCCGCGCGATGAAATCGGACAAGTGAGGCACGTAATCAGCCGCCCCGTTCCCGCCATTCGCCATTGCCACTGCGAAAGAGTTCTTCACGGCGCTGGCCATTGTCGTGGTTACCGTGGCGGCATTCGCCATCGATTCGACATAACGCATGTCCTTGTAGGCGTTGCTAAGGCTGAACTTATGCGCCTCGCGGTCGCCTTCCAGCGCATAGCCCATGAAGGTCTGGTAAAAACCGCAATCCATACGCCCGCCGCGGATCACCTTGTCGAACTCGGCCACTGGAATGCCGACCTTGCGCGACAGCGCGAGCGCCTCGGAATAAAGCGCGGCATAGCCAAGCGAGAGGAAGTTGTTCAAAAGCTTCATCCGGTGGCCATCGCCTACCCCGCCGATATGCACGATCTTGGCAGCCCATGTGGCAATAACCGGCTGAACCCTGGCGAAGATGTCCGCCTTGGCCCCAATCATACAATCGAGCGTTCCCGCCCACGCTTCTTTCGGGGTGCGGCTGAGGGGCGCATCGGCGAAATGCACGCCGACCGCGGCCAGTTCCACAGCAAGGCGCTGGGTGACCGTCGGATCACTGGTGGAACAATCGACGATCACGCTGCCCGCCTGAAGGCCGGACTTCAGTGCCGCAATTGCCGCAGCCACTTCGGGCGATCCGGTCAGGCACAGGAAGATGATGGTACAATCGCGCGCCATCTCCTCCATCGAGGCCGCTTCGACCGCGCCCCGCGATACAAGATCTTCGACCGGTCCGCGGTTGCGGTGCGCGACCACGGTTAATGGAAAGCCCTTTTCGACAATGTTCTTCGCCATACCATGGCCCATCAGACCGATGCCGATGAAACCGATCTTCTCATTTGTCTGTGTCATTGTCTTTGCGATCTTGGCTGGTCAGGGAAGGTTGAAGCGCACGCGCAGGTCAGCCACCTGCTCTGGGGTCAGCGAGCGCAGGACGTGGTTTTGCAGCATAAGGAAAAGCTTGGCCGTCTCTTCCAGCTCTTCGGTCGCATACTGGGCATTGGCCAGCGTCGTGCCGGCCACGACGGGCCCGTGATTGGCTAGCAGAACCGCATGGTGACGGCTGGCAAGGGCCTTGACCGCAAGGGCCAGGTCGGGGTCGCCGGGCGCGAAATAGGGCACCAGAGGCAGGCGTCCGACTCGCATCACATAATAGGCGGTCAGGGCGGGCAGTACATCCTGCGGATCGATGTCGCGAAGGATGCTGACGGCAGTGGCGTGGCTGGAGTGCAGATGCACCACGGCCCCCGCGTCGGCGCGTTCGCCATACATCGAAAAATGCAAAAACGCCTCTTTCGTCGGCGCGTCGCCCGACAACAGTCGCCCCTGCGCATCGAACCGCGACAGGCGTGCGGGGTCGAGCGATCCCATGGACACGTTTGTCGGCGTCATCAGCCAGCCGCCGTCGGGCAGCCTGACCGAGATGTTGCCGCTCGATCCTGCCGTCAGCCCGCGGTCGAAGAGCGAGGCACCGACACGACAAATTTCATCCCGGGCGCGGGTTTCATCAGACATGTGCAGGATCCAACTCAAGCAGGCCCCAGGCCTTCAGAAAGAAATCGGGAGCGCCGAAGTTGCCGGATTTCAGCGCAAGCGCCAAGCTCGGCGAACCGATGCTGCGGGTCCACGGCACGCCGGGGTCGATCTCAGGGCCGATTTCCAGCATCGTCACCCCCAGCGAGGCAACGACTGCGCCGGACGTTTCCCCGCCTGCGATCAGAAACCGGCGGAAGCCTGCATCCCGCAACAAGGCAGCAACACGGGCCAGCGATTCTTCAACCAGTGCGCCGGACTCATGCTGGCCCATGCACCGTTGGATGGCTTGCAGCGCCTCCGGGGTGGTGCTGGAGTAGATCACGGGCGTTGTGGTTTTTGGCTGCCTGATCGCCCAATCCGCCACCTGCGCGGCGGTCTGGCGACCATCGGCGAGGGCCGCGACATTCAATGGTAGCGTCGGCAGGCCAGCAGCCTGTGCGGTCGCGATCTGGTCACGGGTCGCCACCGAACAGGAACCTGCCAATATGATGGCGCGGCCCGCAGGCGCGGGCATTCGGGTCGTTGCAGGGCGAGGAGCCACCTTGCCCGCCTGCACGAAATTCGCGGCGAGGCCGAGAGCAATCCCCGATCCGCCGGTAACCAGCTTCATATCGGCGCAGGCGGCACCGATCGTGCGCAGATCCGCATCGGCAAGCGTATCGAGGATCAGGATGCGCTTTCCCGCTGCGCGTTGCCGGGCGAAGGCCGTACGCACGGCATCGGCACCCTGCCTGACCGTCCCGATGTCCACCAGCCCCACTGGCAGCGCTGTCTGTCGCGACAGCACGCGCACGAGATTGGAGTCGTGCATCGGGTTCAGTGGATGATCCTTCAGTGGGCTGTCCGACAGCAATTGGCTGCCGACAAAAAGATGCCCCTGGTAGGTTGTGCGCCCTGCCGCAGGAAAGGATGGGCAGGCGATGGTCAACTCGACACCCATCTCTTCCATCAGCGCCTCGGCCACCGGGCCGATGTTTCCGTCATCTGTTGAATCGAAGGTCGAACAGTATTTGAACAGGATCTGCTGAGCCCCGTGTTCCAGAAGTACGCTAAGGGCGGAAACCGACATCGCCACGGCATCATCTGCGGGAATTGATCGTGATTTCAATGCGATGACAACCGCGTCGACATCTGGCAGGGCGGCACCCGGCGAAGGAACACCCATGACCTGAACCGTCCGCAGACCTTCGCGTGACAGCATCAGGCAAAGATCGGTGGCGCCCGTGATGTCGTCTGCAACTGCGCCAATCAACAAGATTCTGGTCCTTTTCCTCTGTGAACGGGCAACACCGTGCCGGTCGCTGCTCCGGGCGACCGTCGGGCGTGCAGCGCCTGACTGCTATGCGAAACGAGGGACTTGCTTTTCGTTCCGGTCCTAGGCTAACCAAGCAATGGCAACGCTATCATTCGTGCGTTGTCAACACAAGATCGGGCCCAAACTCAACCGGCAATTATGCCAAACATCCTGAAACCGAGGTTCTGACATGAACAGCAAGTCCGATCTGAAAATCTGTGTGATCGGCTTGGGGTCGATGGGATTCGGGGTGGCCGCCACGCTGCTGCGTGATGGTTTTGATGTCACGGGGTTTGACGTGAGCGCCGATGCGATGGCGCGGTTTTCGGCCCTTGGCGGCAAGACCGCCGACAGTCCGCCTGCGGCAGCCAAAGACGCAGACGTCGCCATCTGCCTGGTGGTAAACGCAGCCCAGACCGAAACGGTGCTTTTCGGTGCAGAGGGCGCGGCCGCCGCGCTGGCCTCCGGCGGCACGATACTGTCCTGCGCGACAATGTCCCCCGGTGCCGCCCGCGATTTCGCGGCCCGCGCCGAAGCGCTGGGCCTGAACTACGTCGACGCGCCGGTCAGCGGCGGCGCGACGCGCGCCGCCTCCGGCGACCTGACCATCATGGCATCGGGCGCGCCCGCCGGCATTGCGCATGCCCGACCGGTTCTGGATTGCATCGCCTCCAAGGTTTACGAGTTGGGAGAAAAGCCTGGAACCGGCGCAGCGTTCAAGATCGTGAACCAGCTGCTTGCCGGTGTCCATATCGCCGCCGCCTGCGAAGCGATCACCTTCGCCAAGGCCATGGATCTGGACATCGCCAGGGTTTACGAGGTGATCACCGCATCGGCGGGTAGTTCCTGGATGTTCGAAAACCGCGTTCCGCACATCCTTGATGGCGACTACGCGCCGCGCAGCGCGGTCGACATCTTTACCAAGGACCTGGGAATCGTGGCCGACATCGGACGGGAGATGAAGTTCCCGACTCCGATCGCCTCGATGGCCTTGCAGATGTTCGTGATGACGGCTGCCGCCGGAATGGGCCGGGACGACGATGCCTCCGTCGCGCGGATGATCGCGGGCATTGCCGGGCTGCAATTGCCCGGAATGGAGGACTGATCGTGCCGCGTTTTGCCGCAAACCTGACCATGATGTTCAACGAGGTCGGGTTCATGGATCGCTTCGCTGCTGCCGCCGGGGCGGGCTTTGACGCGGTCGAATATCTGTTCCCCTATGCCTTCGATGCGCATCGCATCGCTGATGCCTTGCGGCGGAACGGCGTGACGCAGGCGCTGTTCAACCTGCCGCCGGGAAACTGGGGCGCCGGCGAGCGTGGGCTTGCGGCACTGCCGGATCGGCAGGACGAGTTTCGCGCTTCGGTCTGGACGGCGCTGGCCTATGCGTCGGCAACTGGCGTGGGCCGCGTCCATGTCATGAGCGGGCTTGCCGACAGGGCGGACCCTGTCGCGCATAAAACCTATCGCGCGTCGCTCGCCTATCTGTGCGACGCGGCAGGAGCGAGGGGGCTCGACGTATTGATCGAACCGATCAATCCGCGCGACATGCCGGGGTATTTCTTGAACGATTTCAATCAGGCAGCCGATTTAATCGCCGAGATGGGTCTGCCGAACCTCAAGCTGCAATTCGACATCTACCACCGTCAGATCATCCACGGCGATGTACTGACCGGCCTGCGCGAACTAATGCCGATCATTGGCCATGCGCAGATCGCTGCCGTGCCGCTGCGCAACGAACCGGGCACGGGAGAATTGGACGATGCCCGCATCCTGCGCGAGCTGGATGCGCTGAAGTATGACGGTTTCGTGGGCTTAGAGTATCGCCCTGCAGGCGAAACTGTGGCTGGCCTGGGCTGGCTGACAGCTTATGCTAAAGCGCGTCGCGACGAAACGGATTCAGGCGACGCGCTTTAGGTCTTTGTTTTTGTGCATGTCGTTTTCGCAAAACCGCTGCACACTTTTGCGCGACATGCATTAAGCCTTTGTTTTGACGCATGTCGCCCAAAACGCTGCGCACTTTTGAGCGACGCGCATCAAGGCGTATGTGCCCGGTGTGCAACCGGGCGCAAGCTTTTCACCCTTCGGCTAGGTCTCGGTGCAGGGCCAGGTCGGCTTCGCAGAAACGATCCTTGGCAAAGTTGCGCTGGTGCCAATAGGGGTAGATCAGCGGAATGGTGCTGGCCGCTGTCAGGCGGGCGCGTTCCTCATCCGACAGGCGCAGGCTGACGGCGGCGAAGTTATCGCGGAATTGGACCTCGTTCCGGCCCCCGATCACCAGCGAAGACACGCCGGGACGCTTTAGCAGCCAGGCCAGCGCTACCTGCGCAGCCGACACCCCATGCGCATCGCCGATTTCCACCAGGACATCCACGATGTTCCACAACCTTTCCGGGTCGCGGATCGGCGGCTCCGTCCAGCCTGCGGCCTGGCGGGAACCTTCCGGCGTGGCCATACCACGCCGGTGCTTCCCCGACAGCAGGCCAGCGGCAAGTGGGCTCCACACCAGAACGCCGAGCCCCTGATCGACGGAAATCGGCAGCAACTCGTACTCCGCCTCGCGCGCCTCGAGCGTGTAGTGGATCTGTTGGGTGACAAAGCGGGGGCGGCGGTCGCGGTCGCTGATGGCAAGCGATTTCATGATGTGCCAGCCGGAATAGTTCGAGCAGCCGACGTAACGCACCTTGCCCTGCTGGACGAGTGTATCCAGCGCGGCCATCTTTTCCTCGACCGGGGTCGTGCCGTCCCATTCGTGGATATAATAGATGTCGATGCGGTCGGTGCGCAGGCGTTTCAGGCTGCGTTCGCATTCACGGATCAGGTGAAAGCGTGACGCGCCTTCGTCGTTGGGGCCGGTGCCGGTGCGCATCCGCGCCTTGGACGAAATCAGCACCTGGTCGCGCCTCCCGTCCAGCACCTCGCCCAGAATTTCCTCTGAGAGGCCGTTCGAATACATGTTCGAGGTGTCGAACAGGTTGACGCCCGTGTCGATGCACAGATCAACAAGCTGACGTGCTTCTTGCACCCCTTGCTGGCCCACCATCGCAAAGGGGCCGGTGCCGCCAAATGTAAATGTTCCCATCGTCAGGACGGACACCTTCAGGCCAGAGCGGCCAAGTGTTCTGTATTCCATCACTTCTTCCATTTTCGGTTGGTCAAGCAGTCAGGGCCTTGCGCAGATGACGCATGCCGATTTCGGGGCTGGTCAGAACGGGCAGGGTGCCCATCGCCTCCCGCACCGATGGCAGCACCCGCGCCATAGAGGCTTGGGCCAGCAGTATCACGTCCACTTGCGGGGCGAGGTCACGCAGGCTTTGCGCCACCATGCGATCATGTCCTTCAGCGTCGCCTTGCGACAACCGTTCGAAGGCGCCTTCGGACAGGACGCTGGTGATGGCGCAATCGTGCCCAAGCCGGGCAGCGGTGCACCTGATCAGATTGGTTGTCGGGTCAAGCGTGGTGCGCAGCGTGGCCAGCACCCCGATGCGCCGGCCGGTTCCGATTGCCTCGATCGCCATGCCTTCATCGATGCGGAACAGCAGCACCGGGCAGAGCAGGCGTGCAGCCTCGATCGCCGGACCAAGCGACGAACAGGTGACGACGACCGCATCCGCGCCCGCGTCCACCGCCGACCAGACCATGCAGGTCAAGCGGCGCATCGTCGCTGCCGACAGGCCGCCTTCGCGGATCGTGATGCGTAGCAGGCTTTCGTCCAGCATGTTGAACGTCGCCCAGCAGGGCAGGTTTTGCCGCGCCAGCGGTTCGAGCACCGGGATCAGCCCCGGAACGGTGTGTATCATCGCAAGCGTGCCGGTCGAGGGGCTCTTTGCCAGTGGCATTTGGTGTCTTTCCCCTGATTCAGCCGGCCTGGTAAGCACGCTCATTGCGCCCTCCGCTTCAAAATCGCAGCGCTGCCATCGCCGGCAAACGGATGGCATTCGCCACTGGAATTGATATTTTGCCATTTTTCAAGCGGGATTTCGCCGCGAGCACCCGGATCATGATGAAAATTGCATACCGTTATTCGCAAAATGAAGGTTGACGGCCACTCATCGCTGGCGAGAAATGACAGCGCTATCATCTGTCGCGGTCAGGATCAGCAGCCGGTGACGTTGCCTGGGCCAAACGGTGCGGCTGTGCCTGCCGGCACAATACGCGAACGCGCCCAGGTGAACACGAGCGGAGGAACGTGCATGTCCGTATCTGATAACAAGGCGACGCTGGAAAAGTCGCCCGCTCGCATCTGGCACGACCTTTACCAACTGCGGCATGTGCGCGAAGTGAACGTGCTGATCGCCATGCTGATCGTGGGCGCGCTCATCAGCCTTTGGACGCCATACTTCCTGACCACCAACAACCTCATGGGCGTCTTTCGCGCTTTTTCACTGACCGCGATCATGAGCATTGGCATGGTCATGGTGATCGTCACGGGCGGCATCGACCTGTCGGTCGGATCGGCGATGGGCCTTGCCTCGCTTGTCACGGCGCTGTGCTTCGGTGCAGGCTATTCGACCGGCGCCAGCATTGGCGCGGGCGTCGCGGTGGGCATTGTCTTCGGTCTAAGTAACGGGCTCTTGATCACTGCCATCGGCCTGCCGCCCTTCATTGCCACGTTGGGAACCCTCAGCATTGGGCGTGGCATGATGTACATGGTGACGCGCGGCGTCCCGGTCACGCCCGAAACGCCCGATGCATTTTCCCTACTGGGGCAGGGTTACGTCGGGCCTGTCCCCGTTCCCGTTGTGATCATGCTGATTTTGATGGTGCTGTTCGCGCTGATCATGAAGCGAACGCGCTTTGGCCGCCACGTCTATGCCACCGGCGGCAACGAGCAGGCGGCCCGGCTCAGCGGGGTCAAGACAAACCGGGTCAAGCTCGCGGTTTACATGCTGTCGTCGACCATCGCCTCGTTGGCCGGGATCATCGGGTTCTCGCGTTATCTGACGGCAGAGCCGGCGTCGGGCTTCGGCTCTGAACTGGACGTGATCGCCGCAGCGGCAATCGGCGGGGCCAGCCTTGCGGGCGGCGTCGGCAGCGTTACCGGGGCCGTGATCGGGGCAGCGCTGGTGGGCGTCATCGCCAACGGCGTCGTGCTGCTGAACATCAACACCTATGCCCAACAGGCAATCACCGGCGGGGTCATTCTGATCGCCGTCAGCCTTGACGTGCTGCGCAACAAACTGACGGGAGGAAATGGCTGAAGGGATAGTTTCTGATCAACACCGGGACGAAAAGTTACGACCAAGAACAAACAAAGGCCCGTCTCAGGAACGAGCGGGCAGGAGGAAAGACGATGCGTATCTTTATGAAAGCAGCTCGTGCAGCGATGGCTTCCATTGCGATTCTGGCGGGTACCGCGGCGTTCGCCCAGGACGTCACGATTGCCGTGGTGCCGAAAGTGGCAGTGCCGTTCTTTGACGACTGTAACACCGGCGCGAAGACCGCTGCCGATGCTCTGGGTGTCAGCTACCAGTGGGTCGTTCCGCAAAACACGCAGGGCGCGACCCAAGTCAAGATCATCGAAGATCTGATCGCCCGCCAGGTCAACGGCATCGCCATTTCGGTGAACGAGCCGAAGTCGGTCGAAGGCGTGATCAAGCAAGCAATGCAAGCTGGCATCAAGGTCGTAACCTTTGACAGCGACAGCGCCAAAAGCGGCCGCAGCATGTATATCGGCACGATCAACAAGCAGGCCGGCGTGACGATGGGCAACTCGATGGCCAAGGCGCTGGGTGGCAAGGGCAAGATCGCCATCGTGACCGGGCAGCTTGGCGCATCCAATCTGAACGAGCGTATCGACGGCGTGAAAGAAGCGCTGACTGCCTACCCAGGAATCGAGATCGTTGCCGTCGAAGGCACTGAAGACGACCTCGCCAAGGCCGTCTCCGTGACCGAAGCGCTGCTGCGCGGTCACCCGGACCTGGCCGGCATCTTTGGCATGAGTCAAGTCGGTGGTCCGGCTGTGGCCAAGGTTCTTGCCGAGCAGGAATTCGCAGATCGCAAGGGTAAGGTGGCTGTCTTCGCCTTTGATGACCTGCCGGACACCATCAAGGGTGTGAAGGACGGCTACATCAACGGCATCATGGTGCAGCGCCCCGTCACCATGGGCAAACTGGCCGTCGAACATCTCGTTGCCCAGGTCAAGGGCAAAGAGGCCGAAAGCAAGGACATCGATACCGGCGTGACCGTGGTGAACGCTGATAACCTCGGCAGCTATACGAAATAAATGAGCTGCCGAGAGGGGCGAAGCTTCTCCCTGCTTCGCCCCTTTTTTACGAAAGCCGAGACGACCATGTCCCACTTCCTTGAAATGCGCGGCATCGCCAAGACGTTTCCCGGCGTTAAGGCGCTGAACAGGGTCGATCTCCAGCTGGCGCGTGGCGAGGTGCATGTGCTTGCCGGCGAGAATGGGGCCGGAAAGAGTACCTTGATGAAGATCATGACCGGCGTATATCGCGCCGATCCGGGAGGGGTGATCCGTGTCGATGGCCAAGACGTGGTGATCAGGGATCCCGTTCACGCCAGCGCGCTCGGGATCAGCATCATCTATCAAGAGCTGGCGGTGGTGAACAACCTGACCGTGGCCGAAAACATCTACCTTGCACGCGAACCGCTTGGCGCGGGCGGGCTGATCGACAGCCGCAGGATGAACGCCGATGCCAAGGCGGTGCTGGCCGAACTGGACATGAACATCGAGCCGACGGCAAAGGTCGGCAACCTCAGCATCGGGCAAAAGCAGATGGTGGAGATCGCGCGCGCGATTTCCTATCGCTCAAAGCTGATCATCATGGATGAACCGACCGCGTCCCTCAGTCACCACGAGGCATCGACGCTGATGCGGATGGTGCGCAAGCTGGCATCGCAGAACGTCAGCGTGGTCTATATCTCGCACCGGCTGGACGAGATTTTCGAGATAGGTGATCGCGTGACCGTGTTGCGCGACGGCGAAACCGTCGACACCCGCCCGATCGGCGACATGACGCGCGACATCCTCGTGCGCAAGATGGTCGACCGTGACATGTCGCAGCTTTTCGGAAAACACAACTCGCATGCCACCCGAGACGTGCTGCTATCCGTACGCGGCCTCGGGCTGAAGCGGCCCACCTTGCGCGGTGCGCGGGTGGCGGATGTCAGTTTCGATCTGCACAAGGGTGAGGTGCTGGGCTTCTTCGGGCTGGTCGGCTCCGGCCGGACCGAGATCATGGAAATGGTCTTCGGCAGCCGCCCCAGCGTCGGCGAAATCCGGGTCGAGGGGCAGAAGGTCTCCATTCGCGAGCCCTCGCAGGCCATCGACCTCGGCATCGGTTTCGTGACCGAAGACCGCAAGGAAATGGGCCTCGTCCTGGGCATGTCGGTGCGCGAGAATTTCAGCCTGACACACCTGTCGGATTACTGCACGATGGGCGTGGTGCAACGCAGGCGCGAGACAAATGCCTGCCGCGCCTACATCCGCTCGCTGGGGATAAAGACACCGTCGCCCGAACAAAAGCTGCTGACCCTGTCGGGCGGGAACCAGCAGAAGGTCGTGATCGCCAAGTGGGTGGCGCGCAAGCCGCGCATCCTGATCGTCGACGAACCGACGCGCGGCATCGACATCGGTGCCAAAGCCGAGGTGCACGCCCTGCTCAACCGGCTGGCCGAGGATGGGATGTCGATCATCGTCGTCTCTTCCGACCTGCCTGAGGTGCTTGCCATCAGCGACCGGGTGGTAATCCTGAAGGAAGGGCGTATCACCGGCATTCTTGACCGCGAAGACGCTACGCAAGAGCGGGTCATGCTGGCGGCTACGGGCTGATCCCGCCAGGTGACAGATTGCGCAGCAGCCTGATGAATTATCCATTGACGGAGACTGAGCATGACGAAACGCATCATTTTCACCGGTGGCACCGGCAAGGCCGGTCGCCACGCGGTGCCGCATCTTCTTGCCAAGGGCTATTCGGTCCTCAACGTCGATCTGAAGCCGTTCGATCATCCGGGCGTCAACACCCTGATCACCGACATCACCGACAGCGGTCAGGTGTTCAACGCGCTGACCACGCATTTCGGCTTTGACGGCTACAATGACGGTGCTCCACCCAAGGCCCCCGACGCGGTCGTGCATTTCGCCGCGGTGCCGCGCGTGATGATCAACCCCGACAACACGACCTTCTCCGCCAACACCGTGGGCACCTACAACGTGATCGAAGCGGCGATGAAGCTGGGCGTGCGCAAGGTCATCATCGCCAGCTCCGAAACGACTTACGGCGTTTGCTTTGCCGAAGGCGACAAGGATTACCATTCGTTCCCGCTGGAAGAAGATTACGACAACGACCCGATGGACAGCTACGGCCTGTCGAAGCTGGTCAACGAAAAGACCGCCCGCGCCTTTGCGATGCGCTACGGCGCCGACATTTACGCGCTGCGCATAGGCAATGTGATCGAGCCGCATGAATATGCGAACTTCCCAGGCTACCTCGACGATCCGATGTGCCGCAAGCGCAATGCCTGGAGCTATATCGATGCCCGCGACCTGGGCGAGATCGTGCATCTGTGCCTTGAAAAGGATGGGCTCGGGTTTCAAGTATTCAACGCAGTGAACGATACCATCACCGCCGACCTGCCTACGACGGAATTCCTTGCGAAATACTGCCCGAACACCCCCATCACCCGCCCGATGGGCCGGGACGAGGCGCCATTGTCCAACCGCAAGATCCGCGAGGTTCTGAATTTCAAGGAAGCGCACCCGTGGCGCAACTACGTCAGGCGCTGATCCTCACAAGGAGGGGGCGGCTGCGTGCCGCCCCTTCGTCCCCTCGGGCACAAAATGAATGTACAACCCCGCTGGCATCGTGGCATCACAAGCGTTCAACCGCGGTCAGAACGCTGCCTCCGCACAAGGGGATCCCGTTGACGAAGATCAGGCAACGCCTTCAGGAAAAGAAAAGCAAGGTGACGGTCCACGAGGTGGCGCGTCTGGCCGGCGTCAGTGAATCCACCGTGTCGCGGATCATGCGCAATCAGGGGCTGGTTGCGGAAGCCACCCGCGCCAAGGTGATGGAAAGCGTCCGCACTCTTGGCTACGTCCCCAACCGCATCGCTGGATCGCTGGCATCGCTGGATTCGTACCTGGTCGGCGTCGTGGTGCCCTCGCTTTCAAACATTGTCTTCCCCGAGGTGCTGCAGGGCGTCAGCGCCGGGCTGAAAACGTCGAACTATCAGGCAGTCATCAGCATCAGCGACTACGACATGGACCGCGAGGAAACGCTGGTGCGCGGGCTGCTTGCGTGGAAACCCGCGGCGATCCTAATCGCGGGTTTCGATCACACCATGGCCACCCGTCGCATGCTGGACCAAAGCGGTGTGCGCGTGGTCGAGATGATGGATATCGACAGTGCGCCCATCGACATGGCCGTGGGCATGTCGCATCGGCGTGCGGGCTATGCGGTGGGCCAGCACCTGATCGCACGCGGTTACCGGCGGTTTGGCTATGTCGGACATGACTGGACCGCCGATCGTCGCGCACGCCTGCGCTATGATGGCATGTGCGAAGCGCTTGGCCAGGCAGGGCTGTCGTTCGTCGCCCATGCCATCGCCGATGGCCAAAGCTCCGTCGCCGCGGGACGGAAACAGACGGCGCAGCTCTGCGCCACCTCATCGGTCGACGTCGCAGTCTATTCCAACGACGACATGGCGGTGGGCGGCATATTTCACTGCCTTGCAGCAAGCATTAGGGTACCGGACAAACTGGCGATCTTCGGCTTCAACGGTCTGGATATCGGGCTGGAATTGCCGCAGCCCCTGTCGACGATGCGTTCGAACCGTTTCCTGATTGGGCAAAAGGCGATCGAGGCGATCCTTCTGGCCCCTGAACGTCCCGAGACACCGTCGATCATAGACACCGGATTTGAGATCTTCCCCGGGGCTACAGCCTGACCCGGCAGCAATAGCCAAGGAAACCGCATGTCGCACTTGCTAGAGCAATTCCAGGAAAGTGTGTAACGGTTTTCCGTCCGGAATTGCGTGAAAACAAAGAGATAGAACGGTTCGACTGCCGTCTGCAGCGCCGATTGCGATGCAGGCCGGATCACGATGGCACGCTAGATCATGTTCGCAGACAATACCGCCCAGGCGACGTGATTGGGGCGCCGGCCGATGTGGCCGACAAGACGCAGCCGATCAGGCCTTTACTTAACCTGAGTGCCGCCGTCCATGCCGCGGATGCATGGGGATATCCGAGCTTGGCATTCCACAAGGCGCGCGGCGTCGCGTAAACAAGGCGTCACGGTCCTGCTTCGGTGGCCGCGCGCGAGAGTGCAGCAGCATGGGTGTTTTTGATCGGCTTCGCCTTGATGGCAAGCAGGTGTTTATCACGGGCGGCAGTCGGGGGCTGGGGCGTGAAATGGCCCTCGGGCTTGCCGAAGCTGGCGCCGACATTACGATGGCGGGCCGCACAGCGGAAAGTCTGGACAAGACCGCCGCCGACATCCGCGCGCTGGGCCGCAAGGTCGCGACCATCGTTGCGGATATGAGCGATCCCTCCACCTGCGAAGCTGCCTGCCTTAAGGCGGTGGCCGCGCAGGGCAGCTTTGACATCCTTGTGAACAATATCGGCGGGCGGCGAATGAACGTGCCTCTCGAGGATATGCCATTGGACCAGTGGAAGGCACTGGTTGACCTGAACCTGACTTCGACCTTCCTGTGCTGCAAGCACATCGGCGGCGCGATGATCCGGCGCGGCCAGGGCGGGCGCGTGATCAACCTTGCCTCGATAAACGCCATGGTCGCGGGCCGCAACATCCAGGGCCGGCATTACGAGACGGCAAAGGCCGGGGTGCTGATGCTAACCCGGAGCCTTGCTGTGGACTGGGCACGGCACGGAATCACTGTCAACGCGATCTGCCCGGGCATCTTCGAAACCGAGCCGAACAAGCTTTGGGCACAGAAGAACCCGGAAATCATTGAAGCTTATGTGCAGACCATCCCGATGGGTAAGCTGGGAGATCCCGAAGACCTCGGTGCGCTAGCGGTCTATCTGGCCAGCGACGCCGCCCGCTACATGACCGGGGCGGTGTTGGTGATCGACGGCGGTTATGTATGCCTCTAAGTGCATGCCTACCCGCGCAGGTACCTGCGCTACTCAGGCTCTATGGCCAGGCCAGAAGATCGAGCGCGAGGCCCTGAAGCTCAATGCGCAGCGCGCCCGGTCGCGATAGCCTCCATCCCTTGGCTTGGCGTTCCCTGCTCATCGCATGCCAAGGAGATTGACAGTGCGCACATATTCGATCGCCGCAATTCCCGCAGACGGAATTGGACCAGAGGTCATTGATGCCGGGATCACCGTGCTCGAGGTGCTGGCCGCGCAGCGCGGCGACTTGAAGCTGGAATTCAGCCTCTTCGATTGGGGATCGGATTATTATAAGCGCAACGGCGTCATGATGCCGGCCGACGGACTGGAACGGCTCAGGAAATTTGACGCCATCTATTTTGGCGCCGTCGGCGCGGCCGACGTACCCGACCATGTCACCCTTTGGGGGCTGCGCCTGCAAATCTGTCAGGGTTTCGATCAATACGCCAATGTGCGGCCGACCAAGATTCTGCCCGGCATTGCTTCTCCGCTGCGCGACGTGCGGGCCGGCGACCTCGACTGGGTGATCGTGCGCGAGAATTCGGAGGGTGAGTATTCAGGCGCCGGCGGACGGGTGCATCGCGGTCTGCCGGAAGAAGTCGGAATGGACGTGTCTGTCTTCACCCGCGTCGGCGTGGAGCGCATCATTCGCTACGCCTACCGGTTGGCGCAGTCCCGGCCGCGCAAGCTCTTGACCGTGGTCACCAAATCGAACGCGCAGCGCCATGGCATGGTGATGTGGGACGAGATCGCCGAGAATGTCTCGCACGAATTTCCCGACGTCACCTGGGACAAGATGCTCGTGGACGCCATGACCGTGCGCATGGTGCTGAAGCCGCAGAGCCTCGACACGATCGTGGCGACGAACCTTCATGCCGACGTGCTTTCGGATCTCGCAGGCGCACTGACTGGCAGCCTTGGCATTGCGCCGACGGCCAACATCGACCCCGAAAGGCGTTTCCCGTCTATGTTCGAGCCCATTCACGGATCGGCATTTGATATCGCCGGCAAAGGCATTGCCAATCCTATTGCCACATTCTGGACCGCGGTGCAGATGCTCAGTCACCTGAGCGAGCATGGGGCGGCCGATCAGCTTATGCGAGCCATCGAGCGCGCAGGTGAAGCCGGCATAATGACGCCGGATGTCGGCGGCAAGGCAACCACGCGGCAGGTCACCGAAGCGGTCTGCAACGCCATACGGGGGTCAAGTTCAGCAAAATGGGGCGACCATGATGGCTGGTCATGCGGCTCGTCGCGGGGCCATCGCTGACCGGTGGAATCGTTTTTCCGCAAGCTAGGTATGTCCCCGAAATCAAAAAAACCATCAGCGTCGAATCGAGAATGTCGTGGCCGCCGAGCATGCCGGAGCAATTTGCGGGTTGCTTTTGCACCTCGATACATGAACCGCGAACGGCCGGGGGCACTAAATCCCCAGAGCAATGCCGTCTTTCCTTGGTTCCGACGCGCCGGTCAGAGTGCCGTTCTCCCAATCGATCCGGATCGCCTGAGCGCCGCCGATCGGCTCATCTGTTGGAGAAAAGGTGAAGCCTCGGCGTTCGAGTTCGGCCTTTGTCGAGCCATCCAACGTGTGCTCCGCCTCCACTCTCGTTCCGTGGGATGTCGGCATCAAGCGCGGCAGATCGATCGCCTCCTGCAGGTCCATCCCATAGTCGAGCACCTTCGATATCAGATGGGCGTGGCCGAGCGCCTGATAGTAGCCGCCCATAACGCCGAACGGCATATCTACTCTGCCGTTGCGCGTAACCATTCCAGGGATGATCGTGTGAAGCGGCCGTTTCGAGGGCCCGATTCGATTGGGATGGCCGGGCTTGAGCGAGAAACTTTGACCGCGATTGTGCAGGATCACTCCCGAGCGAGGCGAGACGAGGCCGGTGCCGAAACTGTCAAAGATGGAGTTGATGAAGCTTACCGAATTCCGATTTCGATCGACGACCGAGATATAGACGGTATCGCGATGAAGCGGCATTTCGAAGGGCGGCAGGTCCGTCAGCGCGTTGCTCAGGTCGATCATTCCCGCAAGCCTGTCCGCCAGTTCGTCGGACAGCAGGTGGTCGACCGGGACGTCCGCCTTATCTGGATCGGCGATCCAGGCGTCGCGGGCGGCATAGGCAAGGCGCGTCGCCTCGATCTCGACATGCAGCCGGTCAGGCGACTGCGGATCCCCCTCGGCGTGGAAACGGTTCAGGATGTTGAGGATCAGGAGAGCAATGATGCCTTGGCCGTTCGGGGGACATTCATGGACCGTGTAGCCGCGGAAATCGGTGGTCACCGGGGTCACGTACTCGCCGCGCGCATTCGCGAAGTCTTCCAGAGTGTGGAGCCCGCCGAGCGAGTTCAGATAAGACACTATGTCATCGGCGACCCGCCCCTCGTAGAATGCGCCGCGCCCCTCTGCAGCAATGCGTTTTAACGTATGTGCCAGCTCTTGCTGCCGGTGAACCTCTCCGATCCTTGGCGCCCGTCCGCCGGGAAGAAAAATTCGCGCCGCCGTGGCGTCGGCCGCGAGCAGTTTTTGCTCAAGCAACCAATCGCGATGAACGCGGGGAGTAATCGCGTATCCCTCCTCGGCAAACCGGATGGCGGGTGCGAGCACGTCGGCAAAGGGGAGCTCGCCGTGATCGGCGTGCAGGCGTGTCCACGCGTCGATCGCCCCGGGGATCGTTACTGCCGCGGGCGACTGGCGTGGCACCTCCATCAGTCCCCGCTCGTCGAACCAGTCGGCAGTGAGGGCCGCCGGTGTGCGGCCGGAGCCATTGTAGGCGATGACCTGATCAGAGCCGTTGGGCGCATAGAGCGCGAAACAGTCGCCGCCGATGCCGGTCGAGCCCGGTTCCACGACGCATTGGACTGCGCAGGCTGCAATGGCGGCATCCATGGCGTTACCACCCGCCTGCATGACCTGCAGCGCGGTGAGGGTGGCGGAAGGGTGCGAGGTCGCTGCCATCGCATGTCGCGACACGGCAACGGATCGCGTCGGCTTCTCGAAATCGCGCATTTCGTTAGTTCTCCTCGTCATTGCGGCGAGACATGTCTCAGGCCCGCGCCCGATAGGGGGTGAGCCGGATTTCCAGCGCGTTCAGTGCCGAGATGATTGTGAAATTGAGGGTGAGATAGATCGCGCCGGCAGCCACGAAGACCTCGACGGCGCGATAGGTTTGCGAGATCAGGCCTTGAGCGATGCCGGTGACCTCCATCAGCGTGATGATCGAGGCGAGCGACGTGCCCTTGACCATGAGGATGATCTCGTTGCTGTAATTCGGGATCGCCTGGCGCAGGGCCAGAGGCAGCACAATCAGGCGCAGCGTGAGCAGCTTCGACATGCCGGAGGCTGTAGCGGCCTCGGTCAGTCCGCGCGGCACAGCCTTTATTGCGCCGCGCAGGATCTCGCTTCCATAGGCAGCTTCATTGAGACTGAGCGCGACGATGGCGCACCAGTAAGGCTCGCGGAACAGCCACCAGATTCCGATCGCCTGGAGCGACGGCCGAAACTGGCCGAGACCATAATAGATGAGGAAGATCTGCACCAGCAGGGGTGTTCCGCGAAAGACTGCAACGAAGGCACGGATGGGCCATACCACGATCCGGCGATTTCCCTGTTGGGCGAGCGCGAGCAGCAACGCCATAAGGAAACCGATGCCCATCGAGGCTGCAGTAAGCTGCAGGGTCAACGGCAGGCCAGCAAGCAGGACGGGAATGATCTCGAGAAAGAAGGCGAAGTCGATCACGCGTGGACCATGCCTCTCCAGGCCCGCGCCTCGCCATAACGGAAGACGGAAGCGGTCACGGCGGCGATGACGAAGTAGAGCGCGGCGGCCGCAATATAGAAGATGAAAGGTTCTCGCGTCGAACCTGCTCCGATCTGCGCCTGGCGCATCAGTTCGACGAGGCCGATGACGGAGATCAGTGCCGAGTCCTTGAGTACCAGCTGCCAGACATTGCCGAGCCCCGGCAGGGCGTGGCGCATCAGTAGCGGCACGATGATCAGGCGCAGCGATTGAGATCGGGACAGGCCGAGCGCCTTGCAGGCGTCGAACTGGCCGCGATCCACGGCCTGGTAGGCGCCGCGATAGACTTCTCCCTGATAGGCGCCCGATATGATGCCGATCGCCAGGACACCGGTTGCAAAAGTCGGCAGCCCGACGAAGCCGGCACTGCCAAAAAACTTGCCAATCTGCGTCAGGGCGATGCTGCCGCCGTAGTAGAGGAGGTATATCGTCAGCAAGTCGGGCACACCGCGAAATACTGTGCCGTAGACATGGGCGAGCCAAGCGGGGACGCCGCGGGACGAGAGCCGACCGGCCGCCGCCGCGGCGCCGAAGGCGGCGCCGAGGATAAAGCCGAGAACGGACAGTGCAAGCGTAACACCGGATGCGAGAAGCAGAGCGGCTCCCCAGCCGCCCTCTTCCAAACCCAAAATATGCATATTGGTCATGTAAGTCGTAGCCTTTCAGCGCGCTGCCCGACGCAAACGGCTCGCGCCGCTCCGCCGGGCAGGTCCGCCCGCGCCTACTTGACCGGCGTCACATCCGTCTTCACCCATTTCTCCGAGATACGCTTGATGGTGCCGTCGGCGATTGCACCGTCGATTGCCGCATTCAGCATCTCCTTGAGCTTGGTGTCTTCCTTGCGCAGCCCCGCGCCGGTTCCGAGGCCGAAAAGGCCGCCCACAAAGCCCGGTCCGGCGAGGGTGTAATCGGCAAATTCAGGTTTTGAGAGTGTCGCGGCGAGCGCCGTCTGCTGCGCAAAAAGAGCGTCGACCCGGCCGGCGGCGAGGTCGAGGTCATGTTGCTCGGTGGTCTTGTATTCACGGATTTCCACCGTGTCGCCGAAGTACGTCTTTACGAAATCGAGCATCATCGTGGCCGCCTGTACGCCGACCACCTTGCCCTTCAGCAGCGGCTTCAGCTTCTCGATCGCGGCCATGGATGCAGCCTCGTCGTCCAGATTGAACTTTTCCGCGGAAAGACCGAGCTTGCCAAGCTCGCTGTCCTTGGCGACGGCGAATCCGCCCGGATCGACCGCGTAGGGCTGGGTGAAGTCTATGGTTTCGAGCCGCTTCGGTGTGATGAACATGCCCGCCATGATCACGTCGAACTTGCCGACCTTCAACGATGGAATAAGCCCGTCCCAGTCCTGCGCGATGATCGTGCATTTGATCTTCATGCGCGCGCAGAGATCATTGGCCAGTTCGATCTCGAGGCCATCGAGCTTGCCGTCGGGCGTGGTGAAGTTCCAGGGCGCATAGGCGCCTTCGGTGGCGATGGTTATGGCCTTTGGAGCGTCCTGTGCGAGGGCGGTCTGGCTAAAGCCGAGCATACCAAGTACAGCCGCGACCGCGGCCAGCCGATGAATTTTCATGTCAGTTCCCCTTTTTTGACGCTGATCCAGCTGTTCCCATTTCTCTCCGGTCGGCGTTGATCACCGGCTCGGAGTCACGAACTCGGCCAGCATCGGTGCCGTGCCGAGAATATGTTCTTGCATCACCTGTTCCGCGTGGTGAGGCTCGCCCGAACGCAATGCTGCGATCACCGCTGCATGCTCCTCGCGTGCGGAGAGCGGCTTGTCGACGTCATCGAACCAGATGCGCATGTAGGGTTCGATCACCACGTGCAGTGCCGCAACCTGGTGGATGAGCTTGGGCCTCCGGCTGAGCGCGCAGATGCGGCCATGGAATTCCTGATGGCGGACCACCCAGTCGCTGCTGCCGCTCTGGCCGGCGCGTTCCATACGATCGAGCAGGCGCTCGAGTTCTTCGAGCTCCTCCTCGTCGATCCGTGGCATCGCCAGCCTGACCGCGAGTCCCTCCAGAACGGAACGTATCTCGAAAATCTCGTAGAGCTCATCAACCGTGAGCCCGGCGACGACACATCCCCGATTGGGGCGCAGAACCACCAGCCCGTCGGAAGCCAGACGCCGAAAGGCTTCGCGCACCGGCATGCGGCTCATGCCGATCTCCGCCGCAATCTCTTCCGGAATGAGCCGCTCGCCCGGTTTGTAGCGACCGAGGCGAAGCGCCTGCTGAACATGCCTGTACGCCTCCTCCTCTGCAGTGGCGGACATGCGTGGCTCTACAGAGAAGGCAGCTGGCACTTTGCACCCGGAAAGTATTTTTGTATCCACGTATCATAAGATCCGGGTTTGGTTGCAGCGTCAATACCCCGTGGCGCTCAGAAGCGGAGAACGGTCGGCAGTACACCCGTCGGGATACGAAATGGGCGGTCACCTAGGCACTGTTGGACACGTGTTCAATTTGCTGGCGGGGGACGGTGCCGGCCGGGTTGATGACGCGGACACGAAGGCGGCGTCCGATCTGGCCGTGTCCAACCGTGCCATAAGCTTGCAGAGCCCGCTCACATGTCAGCGAGCATCTGGCGGCCGTGATGCGGAGCGGGGAGGAAGGTGGTTGTCGTGACATCGGCTGCTTCGCAGGCACAGTCAGCCGTTTGTTCCCAGCGGGTTAATCACAAAGTCGGCCGCCTCGATTCGGCTCCCGGTGGAAATGACCGTTTGCACGTAACCTGCATCACCCGCGTGCCGGAATTGCCATCCAGTACATTTGGTGCAATCTGCTTTTCATGAAGATATCGGGGTCCGATCTCCACTTATTTCGTGTCTTTGAAAGCGTGGTCCGCAACGGCGGCATGTCTGCAGCGCAGATGGAACTGTCGCTCAGCCAGCCTACGGTCTCCAACCATCTGACCGCGCTTGAACAGCGGCTTGGCGTGAAGTTATGTGAACGCGGGCGTCGCGGGTTTTCGCTGACGGCGGAAGGGCGCCGGGTTTACGAAATCAGTACGGAAATCACCGGCATGCTGGACGCCAACTCGGCCCGGCTTTCGTGTGTTAGAAGCGCTTTGGCGGGAAAGGTCGGCGTCGGTATTGTCGACTGCTTGGCGACCGACCCAAGTTTCCGGATTGCCGACGCTATTGCCGAGCTTTCCGAAACTGCGCCGGAAATCGAGTTAGATCTCAAGATCATGCGGCCCAACGATATAACAAAGGCGGTGGCGGAAAACGACATAGACGGCGGAATAGGTGGCTCCGACATCAAAGTCGCAAGCGTGCAATACCAGATCATCTACCAAGAAGAGCACGCGGTATTTTGCGGCTCGACGCATCCCTTGTTTCGCCGAGATGACGAGACGATTACGAGTGCGGAATGCTACGGCCATCCATGGGTACACAGAGGCTATTGGTATGGTATTCGGCGTCACCGCTTCGACAACGCAGCCGCAAACCGGGTAACCTTCGATATTGAGGCGCAGCTTCTGATGGTCCTGTCAGGCGCCTACCTCGGGGTCCTGCCGATACATTTTGCCAGCATGTTCGAACAGCAGGGGCGTCTTCGCCGACTTCCAATAGCCGACGAGGCCTATTCAGCCGACATCGAGGTCGCCACGCGAGCAGGCGAGCAGGCTGCCAACGTCGCCTATGTCCGCGACGCGATCATCAGGGCCCATCGGATGCATTTGTAAAAACCAATGTATCCGTTCTCTGAATGATATTCTTGCCATGTCGATAGAGGTCTAGCCTCTCGTACGGCTGGCGATGCGCAGCGCAAAAAATGCCACCTGCGGACTTCCCTGCCAAACGTGCAACTGCGACGTGGTCGCCACGTCGGGTGTCGATATTTGGCCTTAAGGTATGGAATGATCACAGACGCTCTGCTGCTTCGCAACCTTCCTAATTTTTCGCCGGAAGCGACAAGGCGCCTCGTGGCGACCCGGTACGGGATCGAGGGGACGTACAGGCAACTGGCTTCCGAGCGCGATTTGTCCTGGCGGATCGAGGGCACCGATGGCCGCGACGTCGTCGTCAAGATATCGAATATGGGCGAACCTGAAGGCGTCGTGGATCTGCAGGTCAAAGCCCTGAACCATATCTTCGAGCGCGATCCCGCCCTTCCGGTGCCTCGCGTTGTTCCGTCCCTCTCTGGCGCCCCATATGAATGGATCGAGGACGAACGCGGCTCCCGGCACATGGTGCGTGTGCTTACTTTCCTTCCGGGGAAGGTCATGGAGCAGGTTGAGGAAGCCTTTTCCGCCGGCACTAGGTTCAACATAGGCGTGATGGTAGGACGGCTTGCCTACGCGCTGCGGAATTTTTTTCATCCCTACGCAGGCAGCAATGTGCACCTCTGGGACATTTCACGTGCCCTGACCTTGCGCCCGCAGATAGCAAAGGTCTCCAACGTCAGGCTTCGGCAATTGTGCGAGGAAATCTTCGAGCGCGCCGAGCGCTTTACCCTTCCCCGATTGTCGAAGACGCGGCGGCAAGTCGTGCATCAGGATTCGCATGGCGGCAATATCCTTGTCGATCCCAATGACAGTACATCGCCGGTGGGCATCATCGATTTTGGCGATATGGGTTACAATTCCATTGTCGCGGACATTGTGACCGCTTCCGAGACATTCTCGAAATTCGATGACGATCCGATCGCCTACCTTTGCGACGTGACATCAGGTTTCGATTCAACATACCCGCTTGAAGAAAATGAGATCGATCTCCTTTTCGATGCGATGCTCCTGCGTCTCGCCATGGCCACCGTCATCGTGGAAGCGAGAGAAGCCACGGATGAATCCGGCATCCCGCATATCGAAAACGCCAGCCACTACCCTCGGATGATGGAGCTGCTCAGCCGTCAAGGTCGCACTCAGGCGGTCCGGCGGCTTCGTCAGGCATGCCGGTTCCCGGTGTATGGCGCCATGAGCAATGATGGCGAGCATCTCGCAACTGACTATGACGTGCTCAGGCAAGAGCGCGAAGCTCACCTGGGACCTATATGGCATTTCTACGACAAGCCACTGCACATCACGCGCGCTCACGGAGCCTGGATGTATGCCGCCGATGGCACCGCCTATCTGGATGTTTACAACAACGTCCCTCAGATCGGTCATTGCCATCCGCACGTGGCGAAGGCGATCTACCGCCAGGCCAGCGCGCTGAACACCAATACGCGGTATATGTGCGACGTGGCGGTCGAGTATGCGGCGCGTCTGACCGCCGACCTGCCTGATCACCTCGACACCTGCATCTTCGTCAACTCGGGCAGCGAAGCCAATGACCTGGCGATGCAGATAGCCATGTCGCTCAGCAGACACGATGGCGGTTTGATCGTTGACCAGGCTTACCACGGATGCACCGAGCTCACGTCGGCGCTCTCCAATGAAAGCTGGCGTCACCTTCCCGCTGACGAGCATCCCAGACGGATTGAAACCTTGATGGCCCCGGATATGTACAGGGGTCCTTTCGCCAACGACCCGCAAGCAGCGGCAAAGTATGCTGCCGATGCCGACAGGGCGATAGCCGCCTTGCGCGAAAGAGGCCACAGGCCGGCGGCATTCATGGTCGACACTGCCCTATGTTCGAGCGGAGTGCTGCGGGCTCCCGAAAACTATTTCAATCTCGTTGCGGAAAAGGTCCGCTTGGCAGGCGGATTCGTCATTGCGGACGAGGTGCAGGCCGGTTGTGGCCGCTTGGGAACCTTTTGGGGGTTCAGAGCAAACGGGCTCAGGGACGACAATGTCGACTTCATATCGATGGGCAAACCGATTGGAAATGGCCACCCTCTCGGCGTTGTCATTCTCAGCTCGGCACTCATGAAGCGGTTCCTCAATGGCACCTACCCGCAGTTGTTCAGCACTTTCGGCGGCAACACCGTCGCATGCGCGGCCGGCATGGCCGTGCTGGACGTCATTGAGCGAGAAGACCTGATCAGGCGGAGCGCCGCCATCGGTGATTATCTGCGGCAGGAGCTTAGGCGTCTGGCTGAACGGCACGCCATCATCGGCGACGTACGCGGCCTTGGAATGATGACCGGCGTGGAACTGGTGACGGATCGTCTCACAAAGGAACCGGCCGTGACACCGACCGAGCGGCTTGTTGAAGACATGCTTGCCCGAAACATCCTCATCGGGAAAGGCACGCCTAACACCCTCAAGCTACGCCCGCCACTGATCTGGTCGCGAAACGAGGTCGACATTTTCGTCAGCGCTTTTGACGGCAGCTTGGGAAGGCAGCAATGAACCCTGCCAGGGACTTACCTGGAATGATCTCTTGGGCTGGAGCGCCCAAGCCTGCTTCTCCTGCGCCAGGGAGAAGGGTGGCAAGTGGTGTCCAATCGGGAACGATCGGCAGGTCAACGATGCTCTCCTTGACCTCGAGAGTGCAACATCTGGCCTGCCGGCAGGATGGCAGGCTGGGCCAAACAGGAGAATCTTCATGAAGAAACAGCTATTCGGACTGGCTGTCACGATGACGGCTGCCCTGTTTTCCGCAGGCGTCTCGTTGGCGCAGGACAAGGTCGTCAACGTCTACAACTGGTCTGATTATATCGACAGTTCCATCCTTGATGATTTCACGAAGGAGACCGGCATCAAGGTCGTCTACGACACCTTCGATTCGAATGAAATTCTTGAGACCAAGCTGCTTGCCGGCGGGTCCGGCTATGACGTGGTGGTTCCCACCGGACCATTCCTGGCCCGTCAGATCCAGGCCGGCGTGTTCCAGAAGCTCGACAAGTCCAAGCTGCCGAACCTCAAGAACATGTGGCCCGAGGTGATGGCGCGCCTGGCCAAGTATGACCCGGGCAACGAATATGCCGTCAACTATATGTGGGGCACCACCGGCATCGGCTATAATGTCGACAAGGTGAAGGCAGCACTTGGCGACGTGCCGATCGACAGCTGGGACGTGCTTTTCAAGCCGGAGAATGCGGCCAAACTAAAGAGCTGTGGCGTCAATGTCGTCGATGCGCCCGAGGAGACTGTTGCCATTGCCATGAACTATCTCGGCAAGGATGGCGACAGCAAGAAGAAAGAGGACCTCGAAGCCGGCATTGACATCTACACGAAAATCCGGCCCTACGTCCGCACTTTCAACTCCTCTGCCTACATCAACGATCTGGCGAATGGCGATAAATGCATCAGCATCGGCTGGTCGGGTGACGTGCTGCAGGCCAAGAACCGCGCCAATGAAGCCAACAACGGGGTCAAGATCGAATACCTGATCCCCAAGGAAGGCACCTATATGTGGTTCGACAACCTGGCGATCCCTGCCGACGCCAAGCATGTCGATGAGGCGCACGCCTTCATCAACTACCTGATGCGGCCGGAAGTCATTGCCAAGGCAACCAACTATGTCCAAACAGCCAACGGCAATCTCGCCTCGCAGAAGTTCATCGACGAAGCAGTGTTGAAGAACCCGTCGGTTTATCCGACGCAGGAAACGCTGAAGAAGCTTTTCACGATTTCTCCGTACGGGTCCAAGGAGCAGCGCGTACTCAACCGCCTCTGGACCCAGATCAAGACGGGCAGCTAAACGGGATATGGATGGGGCGGTGACCGCCCCATTTTTTCCAGCGGCGGCTCGAGGTGCAGGTCTGCCGCCACCTGATAGCTATGCGCAGAAGAATGGCGAATGGCGGGGGACATGCCGGACCGGTAACGCGCAGATTCACGCCCGCGGGCGGATCCGAATGCGGAGCCATCCATATCAATCGCCGACTTTGCTTCTAATTCAAATTGGGAGGAACTATGCCGTTCCCAGATCTGATCCAGCCCGAACTGGGCGCTTATGTCAGCAGTGTCGGCATGCCGGGCGACTTTGCCCAATTCTGGACGTCGACCATCGCCGGGGCCCGCCAGGCCGGCGGCGAGGTCAGTATCGTGCGGGCGCAGACGACACTGAAGGCGGTCCAGTCCTTCGACGTCATGTTTCCGGGATACGGCGGTCATCCGATCAAAGGATGGCTGATCTTGCCGACGCATCATAAGGGGCGGCTCCCCCTCGTCGTCCAGTACATCGGCTATGGCGGCGGCCGTGGCTTGGCGCATGAGCAGCTGCATTGGGCGGCGTCAGGATTTGCCTATTTCCGAATGGATACACGTGGGCAGGGAAGCGACTGGAGCGTCGGTGAGACCGCAGATCCGGTCGGCTCGACCTCGTCCATTCCCGGCTTTATGACGCGTGGCGTACTGGATAAGAATGACTACTATTACCGGCGCCTGTTCACCGATGCTGTGAGGGCGATAGATGCTCTCGTAGGGCAGGACTTCGTCGATCCCGAACGCATCGCGGTTTGCGGTGACAGTCAGGGCGGCGGTATTTCGCTCGCCGTTGGCGGCATCGACCCGCGCGTCAAGGCCGTCATGCCTGACGTGCCATTTCTGTGCGACTTTCCGCGCGCTGTGCAGACTGCCGTGCGCGATCCCTATTTGGAAATCGTTCGTTTTCTGGCGCAGCATCGCGAAAAGAAGGCGAAAGTCTTTGAAACGCTCAACTATTTCGACTGCGTCAACTTCGCCCGGCAGTCCAAGGCGGCGGCGCTGTTTTCGGTGGCCCTGATGGACGAAGTGTGCCCGCCCTCTACAGTTTATGGTGCATTCAATGCCTACGCGGGCCACAAGACCATCGTCGAATACGAATTCAACAATCATGAAGGCGGGCAATGCTACCAGGAGCGCGAACAGATGGCCTGGCTCGGCGGGCTGTTCGGTGTCAGCTGACGTCAGCGGCTAAGCACGTTTCGCTGGTTCCAGCACCTTCGCGTCGCAGATCCGCGCCGGTCAAGTGCATCTCAACTACCCGGCGTGGGCAGGCGGCCTTTCTCGCCTTCCACCATCGTTCCCATTATCGGCTTCTCGCCAGATCCAATGAGTGCGCAGAATGCCTAGACTCTCCCTCCCAGGCTGGGAGGGGGAGCGGTTATGAACAAGCTTCTCGGTTGCCGCTAAAGATCCTCACGCAGGCCGTTCGGAAGCGCTCGGTCGCCACTTGATGAAGTGCTTCTCGGCGACGTCCAGGATGCTGTCGATAATCAGGACGAAGATCGCGAGGATAAGGATACCTGCGAAGACACCGACCGCATCGAAATTGCCTTCCGCCTGAGCGATCAGATAGCCAAGCCCGGCGGATGAGCCGAGATACTCGCCGATAATCGCCCCCACGACGGCAAAACCGACCGAAGTGCGCAACGAAGACAGAATCCAGCTTGCCGCTGCCGGGAAGTAGACGTGGCGAAGCAGGTCCGACCGCTTGGCTCCCAGGATGCGGGTGTTCGACAACACAACCGGGTTCACCTCACGGACGCCCTGCATGGCGTTGAAGAAAGTGACGAAGAACACCCGCGTGACGGCGAGCGCCACCTTGGACCAGAGACCGAGGCCGAGCCAGAGTACGAATATCGGCGCAAGCACGACGCGAGGTATCGCGTTCAAGCCTTTGATGAAAGGATCCAGAATGCGCGCGGCCGAACGACTGAGGCCGAGCCAGACGCCTGCTGCCACGCCGAGTGCCGTCCCGACCAAATAGCCGAGCACGGTTTCCGTCAAGGTGATGGCCACATGGTTATAGAAGCTGGCGTCCACTACCCAGGACGCCACCTGCTTGAGGATGTCGACCGGAGCCGGGAAAAAGAAGACGTCGATGATGCCCGCCGCGACACCGAGCTGCCAGCCGCCGACAATTGCCACCAGCAGTGAGACTTGGATGAGGCGTTCAGTCGTGGCGTTCATAGCTTTTCTCCACTTCGCTGCGCAGCGATGACCAGATGTTGCGATAGAGATCCATGAAGCGTGGATCGAGCTTGATTTCAGCGACATCGCGGGGGCGTCGGAGATCGACGGGGAAGCTGTCGATCACGTGCGAGCGCGGTCCGGCGGCAAGCACCACGACCCGATCCCCGAGAGCGATCGCCTCCTCAAGGTCGTGCGTGATCATCACCACGGCACGCCGTTCCTCCTGCCAAAGCCGCAACAGCTCATTCTGCATCAGGTGGCGGGTATGGATGTCGAGTGCCGAAAAAGGCTCGTCCATCAGGATGACCTTGGGGCCAGTAATCAGTGCCTGCGCCATCTGCACGCGCTTGCGCTGTCCGCCGGAAAGCTGATGCGGGTAGCGATGCTCGAAGCCCTTCAGGCCAACCTTCGCCAGCCACTTCATCGACTGTTCGCGCCGTTCGGCAGCGCCTGTGCCCTTGAACATGGGGCCAAGTTCGACATTCTCGAGTGCAGTCTTCCAAGGAAGCAGTGCATCCTGCTGGAACAGATAGCCGATATCGTTTTGGATGCCGCGTACCGGCTGACCCTCAATCGCGACAGTACCGCTTGAGGGCTTCAGCAGCCCGGCAATCGCGTTAAGAATCGTGCTCTTGCCGCAGCCGGTCGGCCCAACGATCGCGAGAAACTCGCCATCGGCGACAGCCAAGTTCACATTCTGCACGGCCACATAGGCGCCAAAGGACATGGTGACCTTGTCGATGGAAACCATCGGCTTCGCATGATGCGGACTGTTCGTCGGGGATACGGTTTTCACTACGGCCAATGCCATGACCTCCTCCTGTCAGTTGGCGGCGACGTTCGGGACTTTGTCGACGAATTCGTTCGTGTAGGTTTTCTTAAGGTCGATCTCAGCCGCTGCGACTTTTTCGTTGAAGCTCTTTAGGACCGCGAGCGGAGTCTTGATATCTTCCTCGTTGATACGGCCGTCCTTCGAGAAGATCGCCTTCGCGTTCTCTACCGCCTTGACATAGGTTTCACGATCGCCGGAGATGAACTCCTTCGGCAACTTGTCGACGATCTCTTCCGCGGAGTGACTATTCATCCACTCCAGCGCCTTGACCGTCGCATTCGTGACCTTCTGGACTGTTTCCGGATTTTTCTCGATATAGCTCTGTGTGGCATAGAGGACGGAGGTTGGGTAAATCCCTCCATAGATCGCCTTGGCACCCTCGTCGCTGCGCCCATCTATCAGGATCTTGCCGACGCCCTTGGCGGCGATGAAGGTTGCCGCCGGGTCGTAGTTGACGAGGAGGTCGACCTTGCCCTGTTCGAGGGCCGCGACGGCGGCAGACCCGGAGCCAACGCCGATCAGCGAGACGTCGTTCGCGGACAAGCCGTTGCGCTGCAGGTAATAGCGGACGAAGAAATCGGAAGACGAGCCTGGCGAGGTGATCCCGATTTTTGCGCCTTTGATCGTTTCCGGTTTTGCCGGGTCGAAAGTGCTGTTCTTGCCGCCAGCCAACACGAGCCCGGAATTGCGGGCGAGCTGCACGAACGCCACGACAGCCTTCTTTTGCGCCTGCATCTGGATCGTATGGTCGTAGAAGCCGACGGCGATATCCGTCGAGCCGGCGACAAGGGCCTGAAGCGTCTTCGACCCACCCGATGCGAAGTTCTCGACGGTCACCTCCAGGCCTTCCTTTTCATATAGGCCAAGCCCCTGGGCGACCGGAAAGGGAAGATTGTTGAGATTGTACGAGCCGACGCTGATGCGGACCGGATCCGCGAACGCGGAACCGGCAAACACGACGGTTGCCGCGAGGGCGAGCATGAGCTTGCGCATGATATTCTCCTCCTATTGGTGGCGCCCTCCCGGCGGCCACGGTTATTATGCCGCGCAACCCAATTGCGGGACAGGTTTTGCAAATACATGTCCTTCGAACAGCCGGCGGGCGGTGCGAAGGATTCCGGCGACGACTTTGCCGTCCCTTTCATACAGCTTGACGTCCAGGTGGCCGCTTGGGTGCTCTATGGAAAGCACGACTGGAGGGATCCGCCGGCCGATCAGAAGCGAAGCAACGGTATCCTGGCTGATACAGGCCGTGGCGATCCCCACGGCGCCCGTGGTTGCGAGCGACGGGTGACATTGATGCGGCATGAAATACCGCACGCTGATGTCGCCTCCCGACTTTGGCCGGGAAATCAGCACCGGCTTCGGCGTTACCTGATTGCATACATCCCCAAGGCCCATCCGTTCGCCGGCAGCGATGCGCAGCTTCTCCAGCCGTCCCAGCAACTCCTTATCAGCATTGAGTTCAGCCGCTGATTCGAAGCCCGTTGCGCCGACCGAGTCTGCCTCGATCAACATCATCGGCATTGCGCAGTCGATGCAGGTGACAACCACACCATCGATCATGTCTACTGGATTGCCAGTGGGAAAAAGCTGTCCGGTGCGGGCCCCCGCTGCGTCCATGAAGGTCAATGCGATCGGCGCTCCACGGCCGGGCACGCCGTCGATCGCAGCTTCACCGAGATAGGAGACGCTGCCGTTTGGAGTGGGAACTTCGGCCTCGATCAGCTTGCTGGTGTTGACGTTATGGATCCGAACGAGCGTCGTGTCTCCACGAGCCGGGACAAGTCCAGCTTCAATGGCAAACGGGCCGACCGCGGCCAGCATGTTGCCGCAGTTCGGGGAGGTGTCGACAATCTGCTGGTCGACCCGCACCTGGGCAAACAGATAATCCACGTCGGCGCCTGGAATGCTGGCAGGCCCGACGATGGCCACCTTGCTCGTAACCGGATTGCCGCCACCGATGCCGTCTATCTGCAACGGATGACCCGAGCCCATAACGGACAGTAGGATCTTGTCCCGCTCGATGGCGTCCGCAGGAAGATCGTTTGCCAGGAAGAACGGACCTTTTGAGGTGCCGCCTCTCATTAGAACGCAAGGGATAGCCAACAGGTCATTCATCGCTTGTGCTTGCATCAGAATTATGTCATCGCCGTATTAATAGGCGCTCTTTGATCCAATTATCGGAAAACACATTTATTTTGTGAAATGCTAAGAATCAGGGGATTGATGCAAAATGAGCATTAATTGCGAGATCCTTGACCTTCGAGCCTTCCTAAGCGTCGTAGAGTTGGAGAGCTTTCATCGCGCGGCCGAAGCTCTGCATCTGTCACAGCCCGCGTTGAGCCGCCGCATTCAAAAATTGGAGCAGGCTATCGGAGCGCCCATTTTGGAACGGACAACCCGGCACGTATCCGCGACGGCTCTCGGTACAGAACTCGTGCCGCTCGTGCGACGCATGCTGGAGGAGTTTGACGGCTCTCTGTTTGCTGTGCGTGACGTTGGAACCAACCGAGGTGGATTGGTGACGATCGCGTGCCTCCCCACCGCAGCATTCTACTTCCTGCCGACCGTCATCCGACAGTTCAATGAGGAGTACCCGAACATCCGTTTTCGCATCCTCGACTTGCCGGCGACCGACGGTCTTCAAGCCGTGGCGCGCGGGGAGGTGGAGTTCGGCATAAACATCATGGGCACGTCGGATCCGGACCTGACCTTTGATCGGCTCGCGGAAGACCCATTTGTGCTTGCAGCGCGGAAGGATCACCCTCTGGCTGCCAAACCATCGGTCGGCTGGGCGGAACTAGAGCCCTATCATCTGATCACGGTTCATCGATCAAGCGGCAACAGAACGCTGCTCGACGCGGCACTGGCAAAATCGAACATCAAGCTTCGCTGGTTCTACGAGGTAACCCATCTGTCCACCTCCCTCGGGCTGGTGGAGGCAGGCCTCGGGATTTCCGTTCTGCCACGAATGGCAACCCCGGGAGAAGACCATCCGTTTCTGATCACCCGCCCCATCCGCAATCCCGAGATATCACGCACGATCGGCGTGGTTCGCCGTCGCGGCGGCACCTTGTCGCCGGCGGCAGAGCGATTCCTTAAGATGCTGATAGGTTTATGGGGCAGTGATTGAGAGGCGCTAGGAAATCGCCAGCCGTAAAACCAGAAGCCTTATGCGGCCAGAAAGGAGTCGGTACCGCTTGCGGAAAAACTAGTTCTCTTCCTGGTCCTCAGGTTCGCCAGGCCATGCGAGAGAATACGAAGGAAATGGGTTGGCGAACCATCCGCTAACGAATTGATTTCCTGTAGAAAACATTGACCCTCAGCGACTAACAAAGTCGTTGTTCGCCAATGGGTTACGAAGCAGTTCGCCAAAGTTGATTCAAGAAGCTGATCCGGCCACTCGACGACCGCATTATTTTCTCCGAATGGCAGCTTTTAGGCTGCCAATAGCAGTTGATTGAAATCGAGCGATCCGGCCCGCACCTCCTCAATCAGGCAAGGAAGCGGACCACGCCCCCGTCCACACGCAGAGCCGCACCGGAGGTTGCCGATGCCTGCTCCGAGCAGACGTAGACGATCATGTTGGCGACCTCATCGGTCGTCGCGAAGCGCTGAATGAGGGTGGTCGGACGCATCGCCTTTAGGAAACCTTGCTCGGCTTCCTCCTGGGTGATTCCGTTCGCCTCCGCCTGCTTCGCCATGAAGTTGCCCAGGATCTCGGACCGCGTCGGACCGGGCAGGACCGCGTTGACGGTAACACCCGTGCCCGCCACCGCTTCGGCCAGGCCGCGCGAAACCGCAAGCTGCGCGGTCTTGGAGACGCCGTAGTCGATCATCTCCTTGGGAATGTTGATCGCGGACTCGCTGCTGACGAACACAACCCGTCCCCAGCACCTGCGCGCCATGCGCGGCAGGTAATGGCGCGACAGGCGTACCCCGCTCATCACATTCAGCTGGAATAGGCCAAGCCAGTCCTCGTCGGGGATCTTCGCGATGTCCTCGATGCCGTTGTAGTCCCGGATGTAAGCCGTACCCGCGTTGTTCACGAGGATATCGGCATCCGGCACCTGCGCGATCAAGGCCTCGCTACCCTCGGGGCTAGCCAGGTCCGCGGCGATGCCCGAAATATTGCTTCCGGGAATGGCCTGCTGCATCTGCCGCACCGCCTCGTCGACACGGGCATTCCCGCGACCATTGATCACGACCGAGGCGCCGGCGCGTGCCAGCCCTTCGGCGGTGGCGCGGCCGATGCCGGCGGTCGACCCGGTCACGATCGCCCTACGGCCACTAAGATTGATGTTCATCGTGAGTTTCTCTTGCTTGGTGTCCTAATTCTGAGTTTGCCGGGGGACAGTCATACGTGCGTGCAATGGCCGCCTCGGCTGCGCGGGCGAGGCTTTCGACCCAGTCCTGATGGTAGCGGTATAGCGCGCCGGGATGTTTGCGGCCTAGCTCCTCAAGGAACCAGGGACCTTGCTGCGTTTCCTCGGTCAGCACATGACAGCCGTCATCGGTCGGAGTGATCACCCAGCCGTGGTAAGCGCTCGAGCCGGTGTCATCGCCATCGACCGTCGTTGCCCAGGCGAGCCTGCGAAACGGCTCGCACTCCGTCACGACCAGGCTCATCGGGAATCCGACCGTCACCCGGCTATATCGCGTTCCGAGTGCCAGTTCCCGCTTGCCGGTCAGGATCTTGACCTGGTCTTCGGCGGGAAAGTAGCTGGACCAGTTCTCGGCCTCGACGAGCAGCTTCCAGACCACTTCGGGCGGCGCCTTCACGTCGATGTCGTTGAGCGCGTAGATGGCCGAGGTCTTGGGATCGTACTTCTCGGGCCAGATCACGTGATCGTACATCGATTACTGCTCCTTCTTGAACAGATCCTGGAAGATCAGCTGGCCCCAAGTGCGGCCGCGTGCGTGCACCAGCGCGCCGCCCTCGTTGAGCTTTCCCAGCTTGATGGGTGCGAACCCGAGTTGTTTGGCCAAGGCCGCAACGTGAGCGGTCGCGTCCTCGTCGTCGCTCGACAGAAAGACGACCCGATGGCCGCCCTCGACGACCGGATCGGTAGCCAGGGTGGCCGCAATCAGGTGATTGAACCCTTTCACGAGCTTGGCGCCGGTGAACGCCTGCGCGACGAAGGCGGAGGACGGGAGGCGGTCCAGCTCTTCGGGGACTGGAAACGCGTTCGTCGCGTCGATGACTGTCTTGCCTTCCCAACTCGGCAGAGCCTTCGCAACGTCGCGATGATCCCCGAACGGAACCGCCAAGATGATCGTGTCGGCCTCGAGTGCTTCCCGCAGCGACTTGGCGACGACCGTGGGTCCAATCGCCCGGGCCTGCGGCGCCAACGCCTCGGGCGGCCGGCGGCTCGCGACGGTCACGTCGATGTTTTTACGGGCGAAGGCGTGGGCGAGGGCCTGGCCTACCTTACCGAATCCTACAATCGCATAGCTCATAATACTTCTCCGATCCGTGTTGGTATTGTTTCCCAACCTTTCAGATGGCCGAGAAGCCTCCGTCGACAGACAACTCCAGCCCATTCACGAAGCTCGAATCGTCTGAAGCGAGAAACAGCGCGGCCGTCGCAATTTCCTCAGGACGCCCCATCTTTCCCCGCGGGATCAGGGATTCGAACATCCGCTTCCCCTCCTCGTCGAGAACTTGGTCCTGCATCGGTGTGGCGATCGGCCCCGGGTGCAGCACGTTCACCCGGATATTCCTGCCCTTCAGCTCGTTGAGCCACCCGCGTGCGAATGCGTGCAACGCCGCCTTGCTCGCCGCATACACGCTGTAACCAGGAAAACCTTTCACCGAAGCAACTGATCCGGTCATGAAGATCGATCCGCCATCGTTGAACAGCGGCAATGCCTTTTGCACCGTAAACAGCGTGCCGCGCGTATTCAGGCCGAAGGTCGCATCGAAATGCTGCTCGGTAATCTCGCCCAGTGGGACGGCTTCGCCCGTGCCGGCGCTCGCATACAGGACGTCGATCTTGCCCTTTTCCCGCTTGACTGTATCGAACAGGCGGTCGAGGTCGCCGAGATTGGCCGCATCGCCGCGCACGCCGGTCACGTTCCGGCCAATCAGCCTGATGGCCTCGTCGAGCGCCTCCTGCCTCCGACCCGTGATGAAAACGTAGGCGCCTTCTTCAACGAACCGCTTGGCGCTCGCCAGCGCCATGCCGCTCGATCCACCTGTGATGACTGCAACCTTACCCTCAAGCTTTCCCATGACTTCTCCTTTCGTGGTGTCGGGACAGCATCTGCCTCCGAGAACCTCGAAATGGGTCCGCCGGCATCAGTTGTTGAGTGCGGAAGCGCGCACATCGGTGGTGCGAAATCGATCCGGCTGGACGGCTGACGCCAGCCGCGACGATCGGTGTCCGCCGTTCGGAATTGGGCCGCGCCCGTCGACATAGGCTAGGACATCGTCCGTACTGCTGTTCGATATGTTAGATACGGGCTTTGGAAGGCGCACCCCGCGGTGCGGGATTGCACCATGATCGACTGGGATGACGTTCGCTACTTTCTTGCCGTCGCGCGTGGGGGCTCCGTCCGAGCCGCCGCCGGGCGCCTCGGGGTGAATCACTCGACCGTGCTGCGACGCATCGCCCAGCTCGAGGAACGCCTCGGGGCGCAGATGTTCGAAAAGCTGCCTTCGGGCTACCGCCTGACGGCTGCGGGCGAGGAGGTCCTCGAGCTCGCGAACCAGATGGAAGCGTCGTCGCACCAGCTGGAGACGCGCGTCTTCGGTCGCGACCAGAGCGTGCGCGGGCTTCTGCGGGTGACGTTGGCTCCGACCCTTGCGACACATCTGCTAATGCCGGACCTCGCCGATTTCGCGCTTCTGCATCCGGACATCGAGATGGAGATCGTGTCGTCCGGCGAGCTGGCAAATCTGACCAACCGAGAGGCCGATATCGCGATCCGCGTCGTTTACGACCGCAAAACCCTGCCGCTCAATCTTCACGGTCTGAAGGGACCGGATGTATTCGGCGGTATCTACATGTCCCGCGATCGACTGGTCGCGAGGCGTGCGGGCGCGCCTGATCCCATCCGCTGGATCGTCATAAGCATTCATGGAATCCCGGACTGGGCCCACGAGGGTGAGGTTCGCACCGCCGAGGTTCCGTTCAGGGTCACGGATGCCGAGGCGCAGATCGTCGCGGTGCGGCAGGGGCTCGGGATGACGACGCTGCCGTGCTTTGTGGGAGATGCCGACCCCCTACTGGTGAGGGTGCCGGGTACCAACCTGCACATGTACGGAACGCTCTGGCTTCTCACACAGGGGGAGGCACGCAAGACGAAGCGCGTGCGGCTCTTCACTGAGTTCGTATCCCGCAGGCTCGCCGCCTACGCTCCGCTTCTCGCGGGGCTGTCTGTATCGGGCGACTGATGCGTAGCAGGTCGCCCGCGACGCTTGCAGTGGACAGGTGCCTGCAAGCGGACATGCCCGGGACGTCGGAGCGCTTTGGTTGATGCGCTGGCTGGCCCCCGGACTACCGCGCCATTGCCGCGTTCCGGCACGACATCCGAAGACGTTCATGACGCTGTTCCCCGCGTCTCATCGTCGAGCTTGGTATCGGACAGAATCCGCTTAAGCCGTGTCCTCGTCCTCCAGCGCCTTCAGGCGTCCAGCCTCGGAGACATCCACCCCGCCGAAGGGCCTCTACACTAGCGGCTTTATCCCAAGTCGCTGGCCATCCATCCCAACCGAGTCAGTACCTAGGCCAGGGCGCCGCAGGACGCCCCCCGTGGTGCGCAGGTACGATAGATTTCCACTGCCAACAGAAAGGGCTTCTGGTGCGCGCCCTTATCAACATGTGTGTGTCGCCCCCACTCATCATCACCCGAACTCAGATTGACACAATGGTCGCGGTGTTGCGTGAGGGGATCACATTAACCGCGAATGATCTGATAAATGAGGGGCTGTGGCGGCAACCTTGAAGCCGTCTTGATCGGCTGGCATTAGCATGCCGTTCGGTCTCAGACCGAGGGCCGTCCCTTCCGGGTTCGTGAAGGGACCTCGCCAAAGAACTCTCGGTAGCGACCAGCAAAGCGGCCCCAATGGAAAAACCGTCGTGAAATTTCGCTTCGAAGTACATAGGTTGTTATGTCCTCCTACGCTTAGCAGAACCACCAGCCGAAGCGGAGGCTCCCGCCCGTCCATCCCGCCGGCGCCAACCCACGGTCGGATTATGCGAGCATCCACGAGATCACCACGACCCTCGCAAGCATGCTTTGATTTCTTCCGGAAGGCTCCCCGCGAGTATCCTGATTGGGGAACCGCTCTTGTCTTCCAGGCACCATAGGTAAACGCTACTGGAGATTATATGTTGCCAAAATCTCAGCTCCCGATAGTGCAGATTTTGCTGCAGCCATCGCGGTCGGCAATTCAACAGTGATGAAATAGCGCGCCTCAATTTCGGTGGCGCCGCCTTGTACGAGAGCCGCGCTTTCCGCCAGATATCCCCCGGCAATGACAGCGGCCAAGGCGCGGAGGAGCGGCATTGCTACCGCGAGCGACTGCACGCTATCGGGCGCGTCGGATAGCGTCTTCGCCAGTTCCGATATTTCAGACACAATACGGCTTGCGAGCGGTTCGCCGGCAACGATCGTCAGTCCCTGCTGACTGGATTTCAAGGCATCAAACAGCGTTTCGCCGTCTTCGAGACGTAGCTTTCGCGAGACAAGATCAATGGCCTGTATGCCATTGGTGCCCTCGTAGATCGGCAAAATACGAGCGTCGCGATAAAGCTGCGCAACGCCCGTCTCCTCAATGTATCCCATTCCGCCGTGGATCTGAATTGCACTTGAGGTTACTTCGACCGCTATCTCCGTCGAGTAGGCTTTGGCCAACGGCGTCAATAGTGAGGCCCTTGCATGCGCGAGCCGTCTGTCATCGGCTGATTTTGCTCTCAGGCTCCCGTCGATCCAACAGGCGGTTGCCATGCAGAGCAGACGTGCAGCAGCAGTCTTGGCCCGCATTTCAAGGAGCATTCGTCTGACGTCAGGATGACGAATTATTGCGCTTGCGCCTGGTCCCTGATCCGGAACGCTTCCCTGGCGCCTTTCCTTTGCATAGGCGACTGACATCTGCGTGGCCCGCTCTGCAAGCGCAACTCCCTGGACGCCCACTAGAAGCCTGGCGTTGTTCATCATCGTGAACATACAATTGAGGCCGCGGTTCTCTTGTCCGATCAACCATCCTTTCGCGCCGCCGTTATCACCATAGGTCATGGCGCAGGTCGGTGAACCGTGTATGCCGAGCTTGTGCTCGAGCGAATGGCAGCGCAGGTCGTTGCGTGTTCCGTCAGGCAGAAATTTGGGGACGAGAAACAGGGAGATTCCCCGCGTACCCGCAGGCGCATCGGCAAGTCGCGCCAAGACCAGATGCACGATGTTCGACGCGCAATCGTGCTCGCCATAAGTTATGAAAATCTTGCTGCCGGTGATGGAGTAAGTGCCGTCGCCCAAGCGTTCCGCCCGGCAGCGTAGATCCGAAAGATCGGAGCCAGCCTGCGGTTCCGTGAGGTTCATGGTACCGGTCCATTCCCCGGACACGAGCTTGGGCAGGTAAAAATCTTTGAGGTCCTGGCAGGCATGCGCCGCAATCGCTTCGATGGCACCTGCCGTCAGAAGCGGGCAGAGAGCAAAGGCCATGGAAGCCGAGTTCCACAGTTCGGTACATCCCACGGCCATCAACATGGGAAGTCCTTGCCCGCCATGGTTGGCGGGCCCCGCTAAACCGTTCCAACCAGCTACGCACCAGTCCCGGTAGGTTGCACGCCAGCCCGGAGGCGTGGTGACCTTCCCGTCGTTGATGGACGCAGGAAGCCGGTCGCCGACCTGGTTCAAGGGGGCGATACGTTCGGCGGCAAAACGCCCGGCCTCGGAAATGATGGCTTGCGCATCGTCGAGAGAGAGGTCGGCATAATGAGGAGCGCCGAACTTCCCGGCGCTCTGCATCGCCAAGAGAATCTGGGACACAGGTGGTTGATAGGTCATCTGTCACCTGGTCCCTGGTTCGAGACGTTCGGTCTTCTTGGAAAAGAAGGCCTCGAGCCGCTCCCTGATATCCGGGTTGGTTTGCACGGCTGCGGCAAGCAGGCCTTCTGCAAACAGGCCGTCCGTGGTGGACATGTCATTGATGCGGGATATGCCGGTCACGATGGCAAAATTGGTGGTTGGGGGATTAGAGGCAATCTGCGCAGCCAGCTTCTTGGCACGGGCGAGCGCCTGACCGTCGCCCACCACTTCATGGCATAGGCCAAGATCTAGCCCGCGTCGGGCGTCGTAGGTCCTTGCCGACAGCATCATGTCGATCATGCGCGCCGGCGTGATGATGCGGGCCACGCGTACCGTGGCGCCACCTCCCGTGAAGATGCCGCGCTGGCCTTCCGGAAGAGCAAAGAAGGTATTCTCCTCTGCCACGCGGACATGCGCCGCCGCCGCCAGTTCGAGGCCGCCGCCCACGACTGCCCCCTTGAGTGCGGCGACCACGGGGATGCCGGTGAATTGAATGAGGTCGAAGGTTCGGTGCCAGCCTTGGCACATCGTCATGAATTCGACTGGGGAGCGGTCCTTCTCATAGTGCTCCCGCAGATCTAATCCGGCGCAGAAGTGGGCGCCCTTGGCCGAAAGCACGAAACACCGCGTACCCCGGGGTGGCGCCCGAAACACGTTTTCGATCTCCATCAGCATGTCTTCGCTAATGGCATTGCGCCGATCCTCGCGTGCCAGCGTTACGATTGTTACGGCGCCTTCCGTCTCGATCGTGATGTACTGTTGTTTCATCATGGAAAAGCCTTGGCCCGTTCACGTAACTTGTACTTTTCGATCTTTCCCGTCGAAGTCTTGGGCAAAGTCTCAAAGATATAATGCTTTGGGACCTTGAAGCCGGGGAGACGTTGCCGGCAGAACTGGTTCAGTTCATCTGCGGTGGCATTTGCACCAGGCTTGAGTTCCACGAAGGCGCAAGGTGTTTCGCCCCATTTGACGTCGTGCTTGGCCACGACAGCGGCGGCGCTGACGGCCGGATGCCGAAATAGAACAGATTCTACCTCGATCGAGGAAATGTTCTCCCCGCCAGAGATGATGATGTCCTTGATTCGGTCTTTGATTTCGAGAAAACCGTCCGGATGCTGCACGGCGACGTCGCCAGTGTGGAACACCCCGCCTGCAAAGGCAGCTTCCGTGGCCGCTTCATCCTTGTGATAGCCTTTCATGATCGTGTTGCCGCGCAGCACGATCTCACCCATCGCCGTGGCGTCCTGAGGCAGGCGCGCTCCGGACTGAGCGTCCCAAATCTCAGCCGATTCCGTTGTTGGAAAGCGCACTCCCTGACGCGCTTTGATCATCGCGCGTCTCGTGAAATCCAAGCCGTCCCATGCCTGGTCCCAAATGGATTGGACGACATGGCCGTAGGTTTCCGTGAGGCCGTATACTTGCATCACATCGAAGCCCAGTGCTTCGACTTTCTCAAGAATGGCCGCAGGCGGCGGCGCTCCCGCCGTCATGACGCGAACGGTATGCGGCAGTGTACAAGGTTCTGCTTCGGCAGCCTCTACCAGCATGCCGAGCATGACAGGCGCCCCGCCAAAATGGGTGACACCGAAAGTCTCGATGGCCCCGAAGATCGCCTTGGCCGAGATCTGCCTGCAACAGACGATCGTCGCGGCAAGCGCGGTCATGGTCCACGCATGCCCCCAGCCGTTACAGTGAAACATGGGCACCGTGTAAAGATAGATCGGATGGCCCGACAGTCCCCAGCCCGCGATGGTGCCCAATGTCATAAGATAGGCGCCGCGATGATGGTAGAGCACGCCTTTAGGCCGCCCGCTGGTGCCGGATGTATAGTTCAGGCACAGGGTCTGCCATTCGTCAGCCGGGAGCAGCGGCGAGAAGCCGGCGGCCTCGGACCGAACCAAATCCGCGTGGCGGACGCATCCGGCCGGACCATCCCCAGCCCCGCCCAGATCGATGAAGGTGGGAATGGCGCCCGTGACGCGTTCAAGCGCGGCCTCAGCCAATGGCCGGCATTGCCTGTCGACCATCAATACGCGCGTTTCCGCGTGGTCGAGAATATAGGCTACGGTTTCGGCATCGAGCCGGATATTGATGGTGTTGAGGACCGCGCCGGTCATCGCGACGGCGAAGTGTGCCTCGACCATCTCAGCCGTGTTGGGAGCAAGCACCGAAACGACGTCTCCTGGCTTAACACCCAAGCGGATCAAGCCCGCCGCCAGAGCCTCGCAGCGGCGGCGCACTTCCAGCCAGGTGAAGCGACGTTCCTCATCGATGATTGCCACGCGATCAGGGTAAAGATCAGCCGTGCGGTAGAGGAATGAGATCGGGGTCAAAGGCACGTGATTGGCGGCCCGAGGTCGGAGATAAGGCGCCTCGTCAATCATAGGAAAGGAAGCTCCACTAGCTGCGCGGCCATCGAACCGTTCTCGCGATTGACGGTGACTGTCGTTCCGGCCTTCACGGCGGTGGATATCAAGGCATATCCGATGTTGGCCTTCATTCGGGGCGACCATGTGCAATGCGTCATCACGCCAACCTTGGTGCCGTCGAAGGTGATGTCCTCACGTTTGGCGCCAAACGGCACAGGCATCGAGGCATCGAGAATTAGGCCCAGTTGGTGCCGCTTCGGCCCCTCGGCTTCAATCTTTCGGAGCGCTCCGATCCCGACAACATCGTCCGGAACGCCGAGATCGACATACTTGCCGAGCCGAACTTCGAAGGGATTGGTTTCGTCGTCGGTGTCGCCTCCCACCGACAGAAGCCCGCTCTCCGTGCGTTCCGCAGTTGCCGGGGCGCCAGGGCCGATACCCCAAGGCTTGCCTGCTTCCTTGAAGATGTTCCAGAGCTTCGTGCCCTTGGTCCCATCCCTCAGATAGATCTCAAATCCGCCTTGTTTGGACCATCCCGATCGCTGCACCGCTATCGGAATGCCTTCGATCTCGGTTTCCTTGAACCAGAAGTACTTTAGCGCGCGCACCCAATCGCCCAGAACATGGGCTACAACATCCTCGGCCTTGGGTCCTTGCAGAGCCATGGGCGAGACGTCGGGTTCGGTAATTTCGACATTCAGCCCTCGTTCCGCCGCAATGGCACTGGCCCAAAGCCAGATGTCGCTGTCTGCAATCGAAAGCCAATAGAGGTCGTTGGAGAGCTTCAACAAGATCGGGTCATTGATGACCGTGCCGCGATGGTTGCAAAGCGGGACATATTTTCCTTGGCCAATTTTACAGGCTGAGAGATCTCGCGGCGACAGGATTTGTGCCAGCCGTCCAGCGTCCGGTCCCTTGAGCTGCACCTGGCGTTCTACACCGACATCCCATTGCGAGACGCCGTTGATCAGCCGCCAGTATTCTCCCTCCGGGTCGCCGAACGACGTCGGCATGATCATGCGGTTGTAGACATTTGCAGCCACCATGCCTTCCGCCACCACGGCTTCAAAGAAGGGCGACGGACGGATGCGGGCTGTTGGGAAGAAGGAGAACATTGAATCCCTCGGACTGCAATATCGGCGGTAACTGCCGCCTTCCTCATCGGGGACGGCTCTGATCTTCGGAAGTGGGGGCTCACTTCGTCCCGCATGGGGCAGGTGAGCCTTGAATGTCTCGGCAACGCGTGTTGCGTCAAACAACCGTTTCGCAGACAATGACCATGTTTTTGTTATACATAAGTTGGATGTGGCCCATGCAGCTCGATCTGCCACCTCTCATTTGGCTGCGCGCCTTCGAAGCCGCAGCGCGCCATCTCAGCTTCACCGATGCTGCCATGGAGCTCAATCTGACCCAGGCCGCAATTTCCAAGCACGTCAAATCGCTCGAGCTCAGCCTGCGGCATCAGCTGTTCATCCGCCGCCCTCGCAGCCTGCAATTGACAAAGACCGGGGAGGCCTATCTACCGAAGGTGCGCGACGCATTCGAACGTCTGGCTATCGGTACCCGAGAGGTGTTCGGTGGGCGCCGAGCGAAGGAGCTGACCGTGCGATGCTCAGTGTCCTTTGCGGTCAATTGGCTGGCACCCCGCCTCCCGGAGTTTCTGGACTGTAATCCTGACAAGAATATCAGGATAATCTCAAGCGTCTGGAACGATGCCTTCGACACGGACGTCTTCGATCTCGATATCCAGTACGGCACCGGCGGCTGGAGCAACGTCCGGAGCCATCGTTTGACATGGGAGACCATCACGCCCCTTTGCGCCCCTGGCCTCGTCGATAAACGACCACTGAAGCGGCCCGACGATCTGCGGGAACACCGGTTACTGCATGTGCTCGGATACCAGGAAGGTTGGGGGATCTGGCTGAATGCCGCTGAGGCAAAGACGGTCGACCCCGGGCAGGGCTTGCAACTCGACACCTCTTTAACGGCCTTCGAGATCGCGGCAGAAGGTGGCGGCGTGGCACTCGGGCGGTTGTCGCTTGCCAACCGAGAACGGAGATCTGGCAGACTGTTCGCGCCATTTGATCTCGAAGTTCCGATTGATGAGGCCTTTCACCTGTTGGAGTCCCTCGGAAGGGACCTGCATCCTGACGCCGCGCTTTTCGTCGACTGGCTGCTCGACGCCGCGGCTCGCGATCGCGTGAATTTATGAAGTATCGGAAGCAGAGGGTATCTGGCGGTCAACACTGCTGGACTGGTCCGAACCGCAAATCCTGGTCACCAAGCAGGACCGAGCCGCAAGGTTTTCGAGGTGTCCAGGCGCGAACAATGCAGGAATGCACAGGCCCTGACAATATGGTCATGCTTGAGCGGGTACTGAAAACGTGCAAGCGAACGGCACTGCTCTCTTGTGGAACTGTTCAAACGTCTCGGCCCGGGTCATGGGTGCCAACCAGCGACTGAAGATCGTCTGCTCCGACGTACCGAAAGCAGAAAGTCCGCTTCCGTGATGAGTTTCGGGCGCCGGCAGGCGTACGAAAGTCCCCGAGGAAGGAACCCGCGGGCCACAGGCGGTGAGCTATGGGGATTTCGATTTGCGGCTGCTGTCGGCGATGGCGCGACCGTCGTCGGGGGACGGCGGGTTCGATGCGGACAGCCCGCTTCGTTGCGCCTCCAAGCGATGTTGTCGGCCCGGCACGCGGCTGGGCGCGGCGCTGTCGGCGTCGATGATCACCATAGACGTGCGTCGATGCGTTGCCGGAGGCTGAGTGCCTGCGGCTGAATGCTGGATGATACCATGCCGGGTCATGGAGCGGTCTCCCGGTTCGTCGCGGTTGCGCCCGGTGGTCCGCGCGGCTGCCTCCATCGTTCGAAGGTCTCGATGATGATCATGCGGCCGCCACAGCAGGGGCACGGCGGGCGGAAGTTGTCCGGTTCGTCCGTGGTGTCGTCATCGGACGGTACGGCGACATTCAGGAGTTCACGCGCAAGCGCGAGGCTGGCCTTGCGAGCCGAGCCGGCAAGCAGGCCGCAATGCCGGATGCGGTGGAATCCCTTTGGCAACACGTGGAGCAGGAAGCGGCGGATGAACTCGTCGGTGGCGAGCGTCATGAGCTGCTGCCGGTCGGCGCCTTCGTGACGATAGTCCTTGTAGCGGAAGGTGACGCCGCTCTCGTCGAAACGGATGAGGCGGCTGTTCGAGATCGCGACCCGGTGCGTGTAGCGCGACAGATAGGCGAGCACCGCCTCCGGGCCGGCGAAGGGCGCCTTGGCGTAGATCACCCTTGCGACAGGACAAGTCCTGGAAAGGAGAATGGAATGTAGATCCTGAAACCTTTCGAAGCGATCCAGAGGGTTCGACCCCCTCCCGGCAAAGGCGCAGCCCGCCAGCCGGAAGCGAGTCTTGCATGGGCGACGGCAACGTCGCTCGTGAAGCGTAGACAGCGGATGCTGAAGCCATGTGTCAGCCTCGAGATTATGTGCATGCGGAGGCCTTCGGCGTGGGTGGCCCGGGGGCAGCATCGTCGGAACCGCCAAGGGCGAGGTTCTGGCGGCTCGGCCGGGGTCTTGGAGCAGGGCAAAGGCATGGGATGGATCGCCAGGGAACCTGTGAGATCCCGCTCGCGTCCACGGACGCAGTGTGCCGGATAAAGGGACGCCGACTGACCAATGGTCCCAGGCCCGACGGGCGTCCTCCACGCTGTCGGGAGCGCTTCGGCGAACACGAAGGACGGAGGAGCGCGTGGAGCCTGCAACCGAAACCATAAGGGAGCAGAAATGCGGGGGCGGGAAGTCGTAGCGCCTTCATAGTAGCGGTGAAAACGGGGAACTGGGCTCACCGGGACCCGACGGAGCGAAGGGAGGCGTCATGTGTAGAGAACCGTTGACCTGAAACATGGGAGGGGGCTCTGAACCCCACAAACCTGTCTACGAACCGACAACGGATAGCCGAACTGGCGAGGACGAAACGGGGTGTGGCGCTGTACTCGCTCCACCATGTCATCGATCTGGACTGGATGAAGGAGGCCTACCGGCTGACCCGCAAGGATGGTGCCCCTGGCATCGACGGCGTCACGGCGGCGGACTATGAGGTGAACCTGGAGACCAGACTTCTGGACCTCCTGGAGCGCATCAGGTCCGGCCGATATCGTGCGCCGCCGGTCCGGCGGGCCTATATACCCAAGGCGGATGGCTCGCAAAGGATGCTCGGCATTCCGACCTTCGAGGACAAGGTGGCGCAACGCGCCATTACGATGGTGCTGGAGACCGTCTATGAGGAGGATTTCTACCCCTGCTCATATGGATTCCGACCGGGCCGCTCGGCCCATCAGGCGCTCCGCAATATGCAGAACGTGCTGTGGGCAAAGCGGCTCTATTGGGTGATCGATCTCGACATACAGAAGTACTTCGACTCGATTCCGCACTCTCACCTCCGTGCGTTCCTCGACCAGCGAGTCACGGACGGCGTCATCCGACGGATGATCGATAAATGGCTGAACGCAGGAGCCGTCGAAGACGGTCTTCTGCGCCGAACGGCCGAAGGATCCCCGCAAGGAGGCGTGGTCTCGCCCTGCCTCTCGAACATCTTCCTGCACCACGTGCTGGACGAATGGTTCGAGACCGAGGTGCGGCCGCGGCTCCGTGGGGGCTGTACCATTGCCCGCTACGCTGACGATGCGATCATGGCGTTCGACAACATCGTCGACGCCCAGCGTGTCCTGGCAGTGCTGGACAAACGTCTTGGACGGTTCGGGCTTACGCTCCACCCCGACAAGACGCGTCTCGTCGACTTCCGCCCGCGAAGGACGGAGAGCACACGGCATCCGGAGACGGACGGCACCAAGTTCGACTTCCTCGGCCTGACCCACGTGTGGGGACGGTCGCGCAGAGGCAAGGACATGGTGATGCAAGTCACGGCCAAGGGCCGTTTTGCTCGTGCGTTGGCTGCGGTAAGTGACTGGTGCCGGAAACACCGGAACTGGTCGATCCGCGATCAGCATCGCCATCTCTCGTCCATGATGCGGGGCCACTTCGCCTATTATGGCGTCGGGGGAAATGCTCGGCGATTGCGATGGTTCGCCCACCAGGTCGTGAGGATATGGCGGAAATGGCTATCTCGGCGAGATCGTCAAAGCGTGTTCCGATGGACCCGCCTTAACGAAATCCTGAAACGCCATCCGCTGCCGCCAGCCAGGATTCTTCATTCGTTTGCCACCGTGAGCGAAACTCTACCATGAGGAACCGGATGCGGGAAAACTGCACGTCCGGGTCTGCGAGGGGTGGGGGCAGTAACGCCCCCACCTACTCGGCAGCGCTTCTTTCGAACGGGAGCGAGGTGGCGCAGGAAGGCCCGCCGGTCGGTGAGGTGCGCCATCGATCCGAAGAAGCTGAGCCGGCCAGCGTCGTGCAGCGCGACCAGACGGGTGAGGAAGAGGCGGCGGAACAGCTTGCCGAGTACGCGCACCGGCAGCAGGAAGGCCGGACGCGACGATATCCAGCGGCTTCCGTCCGGCGAGATGCCGCCGCCCGGCACGATCATGTGCACGTGCGGATGGTGCGTCATCGCCGAGCCCCAGGTGTGAAGCACGGCGGTGATGCCGATGCGCGCGCCGAGATGCTTCGGATCCGCCGCGATGGTCAGCATTGTCTCCGATGCCGCCTTGAACAGCAGGTCGTAGACCGCCGCCTTGTTCTGGAAGGCGATGACGGCGACCTCGGCCGGCAGCGTGAACACGACGTGGAAGTAGCCGACCGGCAGCAGATCGGCCTGGCGCTCGGCCAACCATGTCCGCGCGGCCGCGCCCTGGCACTTCGGGCAGTGCCGGTTGCGGCAGGAATTGTAGGCGATGCGCCACTGGCCGCAGGCCTCGCAGGCCTCGACGTGACCGCCAAGGGCCGCGGTGCGGCAGTGCTCGATCGCCGACATGAGCTTGAGCTCGGCGAGGCTCAGATGTCCGGCATGGGCGGCCCGGTAGGCGGGCCCGGCA
>SAQE01000170.1 GCA_004020545.1 Mesorhizobium sp.
AACGCGAGCGGATGCCGGTGCGCCCCTCGATCCAGCCCGCCTCCAGCCCGAGGCTCGTCTCGATCTCGGCATTGGCGACCCGGCGCGCCGGCACGTGATGGCCAAGGCCAATGATGCGCGCGGTGCGGTTCATCTCCTGTCGCCTGCAAGCTCGGCCGCCTCGTCTACTGCCGCGTAGAGGCGGTCGAGCTCATCTGAAGTCACGCAGTAGGGCGGCAGCAGGTAGATGACGTTGCCGAGCGGCCGCACCATTAATCCGCGATCGAGGAAGAAGGCGCGCAGCCTTGGGCCGACCTCAGCGAGATAGCCTGCATTGCCGACGCTGAGATCGAGCGCGGCAATGGTGCCGGTCGTGCGCACATTCTCGAAACGCGCGTCCCCCTTGAACCGCCCAATCTTCTCCGCCTGCATCCGCGACAGGGCGGCCACGCGCTCCGCCACAGGCTCGTCGTTCCAGATGCCGACATTCGCAAGTGCAGCCGCGCAGGTGATCGGGTTCGCCGTGTAG
>SAQE01000171.1 GCA_004020545.1 Mesorhizobium sp.
ACCCTTCTTCGGCTTCGCCGGCGGGCGCGCGGCGGCCTGCATGAAGGAGGCATCAATCAGCGTGCCGCGCTTGACGATCAGGCCCTTCTGCTCAAGCTGCCGCGTGATCTCATCGAACACCCGATCAATCAGCCCATCGCACGTCAGCTCTTCGCGGAAGCGCCACAATGTCGAATGGTCCGGCGTGCGGTCCGACAGGCTGAAGCCGGCAAAGCGGCGGAACGACAGCCGATCGCGCAGTTGTGCCTCCAGCGCGGGATCGCTGAGATTGTTCCAAACGCCCAAGAGCAGACACCGCAGCAATGCCTCGGCGGGATAGCTGATGTTGCCCCGCCCTGGTCCGCTGCGCTGACCAAGAAGCGCCTTGATCGGCACCCAGTCGATCACTCGCGCGATCTGGTCGAGTTCCGTCGTATCCGACCACACCAGCCCATCCGCAAGGCTCAGTTGACCAAGCACACGATCGACCATCCGAATCATCCCCC
>SAQE01000172.1 GCA_004020545.1 Mesorhizobium sp.
GCGCAAGTTCGGCTGCGGTGTCCGCGGGCGCCACTGGAATTGCGACGACGATTTGACGAGGCGAGCGTCGCTTCAGAGCGCGAATGGCAACCTTCATCGTGGTTCCGGTGGCTGCCCCGTCGTCGACGACGATCGCCGTCTTTCCGGCAACCGACAGGGAGGCGCGCTTTCCGCGATATGCCGTGCGCCGCCGCTCCAGCTCCGGACGCTCCTTGGCAATCAGGAAACGAAGCTCGTCATCGTCGAGAGCGTAGGCTTCCACGATCTCCCGGTTGAGAACGACATCCGGCGGGTCTCCATCCACGATAGCGGCAACGGCCAGTTCCGCATTGCCCGGCGCCCCGACCTTGCGGACGAGAACCAGATCCAGCGGCGCCTTGAGAACCTTGGCCACCTCAGCGGCGACGGGAACCCCGCCGCGCGGCAAGGCCAGAACAACCGGATCCCGCAGATCGAGCGTAGCCAG
>SAQE01000173.1 GCA_004020545.1 Mesorhizobium sp.
CAGTGGTGGAAGGTCGGACGCCAGCAGGGCGTGATGCATCGCGACGGCTGGCTGTTCCCTGGGCAGCATGCGATGAAGCCCATCAGCACCCGCCAACTCTATCGCGTGGTCGTCGAGGCAGCGCAGGCGGCCGACATCGCCAAGCGGGTCGGGCCGCACACGCTGCGTCACAGCTTCGCCACCCACCTGCTGGAGGACGGCACCGACATCCGGATCATCCAGGTCCTGCTCGGGCACGCCAAGCTAAATAGCACCGCCTTCTACACCAAGGTTGCAACCCGCACGGTGCGCACCGTCACGAGCCCGCTCGACAAGCTTGGCCTCTTCAAGCCGGAAGAGATCTCACCCGACGGCTGAGCGTGCGCGCCTCGATCGAGGTCGCCGACATCTTCCGCACTGCCGGGCCCGCCTACCGGGCCGCCCATGCCGGACATCTGAGCCTCGCCGAGCTC
>SAQE01000174.1 GCA_004020545.1 Mesorhizobium sp.
GGGTTGAGCGGCGTCCATACCGGGCCGGGCGCAACTGCGTTCACGCGAATGCCTCTGCCGATGAGGTTGCCGGAGAGCGCCCGCGTGAAGGCGTGAATGCCGCCCTTGGTCATCGAATAGTCTATCAGATCCTTCGAGCCCTCGATGCCGGTGACGGAGCCGGTGTTGATGATCGCCGAGCCCGGTTTCATATGCGGCACCGCTTCCTGCGCCATGTGGAAATAGCCGTAGAGATTGGTCTTCAGCGTGGTGTCGAAGTGCTGCTCGGTGAGATCGGCAAAATCGGCCGAATGCACCTGGAAGGCGGCGTTGTTGACGAGCGCGTCGATCCTGCCGAAGGCCTTCACCGTCTGCTCAACCGCCTTGCGGCAGAAGGCGCGTTTGGAGACATCGCCGCGAAGCGCGAGACAGCGCCTGCCTTCGGCCTCGAC
>SAQE01000175.1 GCA_004020545.1 Mesorhizobium sp.
CGGCCTGAGGCGGCATAGGGGATGCCGAGCGCGTCCCAGGTCTCGACCAGCGCGTCCTGCAGTTCGGCGATCAGCGCGTCGGAATGGAACGGCGTCGGCGTGATGCGCAGCCGCTCGGTGCCGCGCGGCACCGTCGGGTAGTTGATCGGCTGGATGTAGAGGCCGTGGACGCCGAGCAGGCGGTCGCTGGCCATCTTGCACAGCTCCGGATCGCCGACCAGCACCGGCACGATATGGGTGGCCGATTCCATCACCGGCAGGCCGGCCGCGGCAAGCACCTGCTTGGTTCTGGCCGCCTGGCGCTGCTGGCCGTCGCGCTCGGCCTGCGAGCGCTTCAGATGCCTTATCGAGGTGGTGGCGGCCGCCGCGATCGCCGGCGGCAGCGCGGTGGTGAAGATGAAGCCCGGCGCATAGGAGCGCACCGCGTCGAT
>SAQE01000176.1 GCA_004020545.1 Mesorhizobium sp.
CCTGCCGGTGTCCAGCGGATAGATGGGTAACAGATTGAACCGGATACATAGGTAACAGTTTTCTCCCCCTATAATGCGGTCGCCGCAGCGCCAAGCGGTCCGGTTGGCGCGGCGCTGCGGCGAACCAGTTTCATGTGCTTTTCGTCGATGAAGCCGAGCGGATGGGCGTAGAAGCGCATCGCCCACTGGCCATTCTCAGTCTCCTCGATGGCGATCGGTTCGCCGGCCAACGTGGCTGAGACATAGATCTCGGTGCCTCGCCATTTGACGGCGCCGTTCTGGCGTACGCCGCGCACCGCCGCCTCGGCCGGATAGTCGGGTTCAGGGGCAGTCTTCGGCATCGGCCGGGTCGAGGGACGGTAATGCTGTGCCGGGGTGTCCATGCCAAGCGCCTCGTGCGGACGCTCCTCATTGTA
>SAQE01000177.1 GCA_004020545.1 Mesorhizobium sp.
CCCGATCGAGGGCACCCCGCTCGGCGAGGCCGAACCCATCGAACCGATCGAATTCGTGCGCACCATCGCGCTTGCCCGCATCATGATGCCGAAATCGCATGTCAGACTCTCGGCCGGACGGACGGCGATGAGCGACGAGATGCAGGCGCTGTGCTTCTTCGCCGGCGCCAACTCGATCTTCGTCGGCGACACCTTGCTGACCGCCGAGAACCCCGGAGAGGACAAGGACAGCGCGCTGTTCCGCCGGCTCGGCATCAAGCCGATGGAGCGCGAAGCCCAGTGAACGGGCGGGTGAACGGGCGAGCGCTGCTCGACCGCTACGAGGCCAGCTTGCGCGGACTGGCCC
>SAQE01000178.1 GCA_004020545.1 Mesorhizobium sp.
TCGCGATAGCCGTTGCGTTGAGCGAGCCGCAGCGGGGTCTTCTCGCCATAGCCGGCACCGGTGGCCGCGCCCACCTCCAACTCCATCAGCCGCTCGGCGGCAAAGCCGATCATCTCGCGCAGCAGATCGGCATCCGGGGTCTTCTCCACGAGCGTGCGCAGGTTCATCATGTCGTCGGTCATCGGTGGTCCTTCCGAAATGGGTTGGCGTCAACAACCAAACCCTACCGGAAAGCGCCGATGACCACCGACAGGCCGCTCACTCGCTACGGCGCTACTAACGGCGCGCTCGCGAGCGGCTTCATAACCCGCAGCTACACCACCTGATGGGACACGACC
>SAQE01000179.1 GCA_004020545.1 Mesorhizobium sp.
GGAAGGGCGACCATGTCATCCCGCTCTACACGCCCGAATGCCGGCAGTGCCCGTCATGCCTGTCGAGGAAGACCAATCTGTGCACCGCCATCCGCGCCACGCAAGGGCAAGGGTTGATGCCCGACGGCACCTCGCGCTTCTCGGTCGATGGCAAGAAGCTGTTTCACTATATGGGCTGCTCGACCTTCTCCAACTTCACCGTGCTGCCGGAGATCGCGGTCGCCAAGGTCAATCCCGACGCCCCCTTCGACAAGATCTGCTACATCGGCTGCGGGGTGACCACCGGCATCG